>NZ_JBVKDS010000020.1:48909-169354 GCF_055633695.1 Kitasatospora sp. NPDC114501
CGACCTTCCGGGGCTTCCGCGTTCTGTCGGCTCCCCTCGGGTCGTGGCGCGGCGGCCCCGTTCGCTGCCCGTGCACCCGTTGGCGGCGGTCCCGGGGCCCGGCCGGGCCCCGGGACCGCCGCAGCCCGAGACGATGGCGGCCACGGTGACGGCGACGGCGACGGAAGAACCGGCCCGCACCGCGCTCCGCCCGTCCCCGAGCCCCGAGACCGCCGTACCGACGGCGTCGGGCCCGGCCGGCACCTCCGCGCCCACGCGGAACGGGCCGGGCGACGGGGTGGTCCAGCGCGCCGCCGTGACCGGTACGGCCGGTGCCGCCGGACCCGCCCGCCCGGTCCTGGGCGCGCCGTTGACCGCGCTGCCCGCAAGCGCCACCCCGGTGGCCGCCGACGGCCCCCAGCGTTCCGGCGCCTCCTCGGGTGCTCCCGCGAGGCCCGCCATGCCCGCCATGCCGGTCGTCCCCGCTGAGACGGGGGCCACCGGCCGTGAGCCGGGCGGACCCGGTGACGTCCGGCCGTCCCCGTCCCCGTCCCCGTCTCCGTCCTTGCCCTCGTCCCGGGCTTCGACGTCGTCCCAGACCCGCCGCGTCCGTACGGCCGGCGGACCGGGCAGCCCGCTACCGTCCCGGCCCGACCGAGGGCCCGCCGCTGCCGCGTCCGTCCAGCGCGCGCCGTCCGGGGCCGGTACGCCCGCGGGCTCCTCCTCGCCGACCCCCGAGCGCCCCGCGCCGGTCCGGCCGGACCCGGCCCAGACCCCGACTCCCGCCCCGGCCCATCGTGGTGGGCCCGCCGCTGACGCAGCGCTCCAGCGCGCGTCGTCCGGGCCCGGTACGCCCGCACCCTCCTCGTCGCCGACCCCGGAACGCGCCGCACCGGTGGGGCCCGACCCGGCTCCCGCCCGTACGCGCGGGGGCCTGGGCGCGCCGCTCGACGCGCTGCCGCCGACGGCGGCCGTGGCGGGAGGCGCCGCTCCGCTGCTCGGCGGGAGCCGGCCGGTGCGGCGGCGGATCACGGCCCCGGCGTCGGGCGCAGCCCCCGCCGTATCCTCCGCCGTCGCCTCGCCGGTGGCCGGTGAGGGGCTGCCCGTGCAGCGTGCCACCCCGCTTCCCGGCGGCGGCCCGGGGGAGACGGCCTCCCCGTTCCGGACCGCTGATGACGGGCGATCGGCGGATCCGATCACCCCGGCCGCCGGTGGCCGGAGCACGCACCCGAGCGCGGACCGAGGCCCCCGTGGACCGGTGGCCGGAGGCCTGGCGGTCCCCGACGCCCCGCAGGGGGCGACGGGCACCGCCGCCGCGGGCCCGATCGCTCCCGGCGCCCGCACACGGCCCGCCGGTGCCGCGCCCGGAGGCGGCGGCGCGGTGGTTCCCGTGACGGTCCCCGCGCGCCCGGCCCCCGGCGGCCTCGGCGTGCAGCGCGCCGTCCAACTCACCGGCCGGCGGCGCGGGTTGCTCGGCGAGCGACGGATGACGGTCTCCCTGGCCGTCCCGCCGTCGTCGCCCGCGACCGGTGCCTCCGCACCCGCCGGCGCCCGCCCGGCGCCCGCCCGGCCCGTGGTCCCCGCCGTCTGGCCCAACGCACTCGCGTCCCGTCCGGACGGCGAAGCGGTGGCCGCGCCGGCCGTGACCGGAACCACCCCGCAGCGCTCACACCCCCGGCACTCGCCCGGCGCCGGGGCCGGTGGCGCCGCGACCAGGGAGCCGGGCTCCCCGGCGGCTCCGGTACGGCCCAACAGCCCGGGGGCGGCCGCCCTGCCGAGCCGTTCCTCCGCCGCGCAGGCGCCGCGCGGGGTGGTGGCCGCCGTGCAACGCGCCTTCTCCCGACGTCCGTCGGAACGACCGGCCGGTCGGACGGCGGCCTCGTCGACACCCGACGCCTCGTCAGCGCACCGAGGCCCGGCGGCATCAGCCGCCGCCCCGGTCGCGCCCGCACCCGGCCAACTCCGCACAGCGGCCCGGACGGTGAGTGTCAGGGGACCGCAGCAGGACGCCACCACGCCGACGTCCGCAGGGCGCCCGAGCCCCGGCATCCCCCGCAGAACCGGTGTCCCCGGTTCGCCGTCCGCCACGGCGGCCGCCCCGGGCCCGCCGGTCGTCCGCCTCAGGCCCGTACCGGCCCCGTCGGTCCAGCGCCTCCCGGCCACCTCCCGGCCCCCGCAGCCGGCTCCGGTCCAGCCGCCCGCCGTCGCGGCCACGGCGGCTCCGGCGGTCCAGGCGGCCCAGGCGACTCCGCAACGCGCCACCGCACCGGCGCCCGTCGTGTCACGCGCCCTGCCGACCGGCCACGCCGCCGCCGGCCCGTCCTCGCCCGCCACCGCACGGCTGTTGCAGCAGGTCGCCGAGCAGGCGGGCCTGACCGGGGTGCCGCTGACCGCGGTGCCCGCGCGCACGCCCACCACCGTGCAACTCGCCCCCTCACCGAGGGCCGCCGCGCCCGCGGCGAACGCGGCCGCCGCGCACGCCCCCGCCACGTCCCCCGCGAAGGCCCCAGGCGGACCACCCGCCGAGGCGCACGCCGACCCCTCCGACCTCGACGAACTGGCCCGGCGCCTGGTCGAACCGGTGGGCCGGCTGCTGCGCACCGAACTGCGCAGGGGCCGGGAGCGCAGCGGCAAACCGTACGACATGCGCCGCTGAGCCGGACCGCGACGCGGACCAGCGCGCGGACCAGAACGTGGACCAGGGCGGACGGCCGACAGCAGGCCGCAGCGACGTGACCGGAAGCAGGGAACGGAACCGATGACCGACAACATCTTCGCGTCCAGTGTGTTCTTCAGTCTGACCATCGGCGGCAACGACCTGGGCGAGTTCACCACCTGCTCGGGACTCGGAGCCCAGGTCGAGATCGAGCAGTACGCGGAGGGCGGCAACAACGGCTTCGCCTGGCAGCTCCCGGGCCGCATCACCTGGTCGAACATCACGCTGAGCCGCGCGGTCACCGCGGACACCGCCAAGATCGCCCGCTGGCTGGCCGAGATCGTCCGGAAGGTAGAGCCGAAGGACGGCGAGATCGTGGCGCTGCGGCCGGACCTGAGCCGGATCATCGGCTGGCAGATCCAGGGGATCGTCCCGGTGCGCTGGGACGGCCCGTCCTTCGATCCCGCCAACTCCCAGGCCGCGACGGAGACCCTGGAGATCGCCCACGCGGGCCTCCGCCCCTCCTGACCCACCCCGCCCACCGGCCGCCCCGCCCGCCAGCCACCCGGCCCACCAGCCCCCCGCCACCCGACCCACGGAAGGAGCACCAGGATGTCCCCAGCGGTCCCCGCGAGCGTCACCCGGGCCCAACTGACCATCATGGAGCCACCGTCGACGGTCGGCGCCCAGCCCGGCGGGACGCTCGCCCAGCTGCGGCTCCAGTTCAACCCGGCGACCCTGGTGCTGCGCAAGACCACCGAGTGGCGGCGCACCCCGTCCCGGATGGCGGGGGAGTCCGCGCTGCCCGAGTTCGTCGGCAGCGGTCCGCGCTCCCTCTCCCTCGACGTGTTCCTGGACTCCACCGCGACCCACGACAACTCGGTGGAGCGGGCGGTGGAGCAGCTGATGACGGCCTGTGTGCCCACCCCGGCCAGCCTGGCGCGCAAGACGCCGGCCAGCCCGTGGATCCGGCTGGACTGGGGCACCCTGAAGACCACGTCGTTCAACGGGGTGCTGACCGGCCTCTCGGTCACCTACTCGCTCTTCGACGTCGACGGGAAGCCGCTGCGCGCGGTCTGCTCGCTCACCATCGACGAGGCCAGCGTCGACCCGGCCGGCCAGAACCCGACCTCGGGCTCGCCGGAGGCCCGCAGCACCCACCGGGTGGTCGCGGGCGACAGCCTGCCGCTGCTCGCCTGGCGCGCGTACGGGGACGCCACCGCCTGGCGCACCATCGCCGAGGCCAACGACATCGACGATCCGCTGGTGCTGGTCCCCGGCGCGGACCTGATCGTGCCGGGCATCGAGGAGCTCACCCGGAGCGGACCGGCCCGGAGCGGACTCACCCCGGACGGACGGTCATGACCACTCCCGAGGCCCGTGGCGGCCGCTCCTTCGCCGCCGATCCCGTCGTCGAGGCGCCGGGTCCGCTGCCGCCGATCTGGGCGACCCAGCTGGTCTCCTGCGACATCGAGGAGAGCGTCGGCCTGCCCGACACCGCGGTGCTGTCCTTCCGGGACGCGAACCACACCTTCCTCTCCGCCACCGGGATCACCATCGGCACCCCGCTGAAGGTGTCCGTGGTCACCGTCCAGGGGAACACCCGGGCGCGGCTGTTCACCGGCGAGGTGACCGCGCTGGAGCTGGAGGTGGACACCACGGGCTCGTACACCGTGGTGCGGGCCTCGGCGCTCACCCACCGGCTGATGCGCGGGCGCCGGGTGAAGGCCTTCCGGAACATGACGACCGCCGACATCGTCCGTCAGGTCGCCGCGGGCGCGGGCCTGACCTGCGGGAAGGTCGACTCCTTCCCGGTCGTCCACCAGCAGCTCTCCCAGGCGAACGTCCCGGACTGGGAGTTCCTCCAGTTCCTGGCGCAGGAGAGCGGCGCCCAGGTGCGGGTGGACGACGACGGGAGGCTGGAGTTCGTCCGGCCCGATCCCGCCTCCGGCGCACCGGCCCCCTCCACGCCCGCGCCGCAGAACCCGCTGGTGCTGGAGTACGGCCGCAACCTGCTGGAGCTGCGCGGCGTGCTGACCGGCGCCGGAGGGGCGGACACGGTCGAGGCGCGCGGCTGGAACGTCACCACCAAGAGCGCCCTGGTCGCCACCGAGCCCGCGGTGACCTCCCGGACGGTGCAGCCGGGGATGAGCCCCTCGGCGGTGGCCTCCGCGTTCCCCGGCAAGGCCAAGCTGACCGTCGCCGACACCCCGTACCGCACCCAGGCCGAGACCGCCTCGGTGGCCCGGTCGCTGGCCGCCTCGGTGGCGTCCGGATTCGGCGAGCTGGAGGTGGTCGCCGAGGGCAACCCGCGGCTGCGGGCGGGCACCGCGGTCGCCCTGGGCAACGTCGGCGCCGCCTTCTCCGGCCGCTACACCGCCACCGGGGTGCGCCACCTGCTCGAACCGTTCCGCGGCTACCGGACCACCGTGGTGGTCAGCGCCGCCCCCGACCGCTCGCTGGCCGGCCTGACCAGCGGCGGCAACGCGCCGCCGCGCGGACCCCGGATGCCGGGCCTGGCCGTCGGCGTGGTCACCGACGTCCGCGAGCCGGGCGGCGGCCAGCGCGGCTGGGTGAAGCTGAAGTTCCCCTGGCTGGACGACACCTACGTCTCCGACTGGGTGCGCACCGTGCAGTGGGGCGGCGCCGGGGGCGGCGGCGTGGTCAGCCCCGAGGTCAACGACGAGGTGCTGGTCGGCTTCGAGCAGGGCGACCTGGACAGCCCGTACGTACTGGGCGGGCTCTACAACGGCGTGGACCGGCCCTCCCCGCACGACGTGCCGCTGGTCGACGCGGCCTCCGGCAAGGTCAACCGCCGTTCCGTGGTGTCCCGTTCGGGCCACCGGATGGAACTGCTGGACGTGCCCGGCGGCAGGTCCGGCGTCCGGCTGGCCAGCGGGGACGGCAAGCTGGAGGTCAGCCTGGACCAGCAGCGCGGCGAGATCGTGCTCACCGTCCACGGCCTCGGCGGCGCGGCCGGCAGCACGGTGCGGCTCTCCTCCGCCGGCATCACCCTGGACGCGGGCACCGGCGCGGTGAACGTGCGCGGCGGATCGGTCACCGTCCGGGGCACGACCTCCGTCACCGTGGACGGCGGCGCCCAGGCGGTGCTCAAGGGGGCGTTCGTGCACATCAACTGACGTAACGTCAAGAAGCAGTGGCAGTATGTCGAGTGGCCCGAACGAGCCCAACCAGCCCCACGAAGAAAGGTATGGACCGCCCATGCCCCCCGCAGCCCGGACCGGCGAC
Organism: Kitasatospora sp. NPDC114501; assembly: GCF_055633695.1. Lineage (NCBI taxonomy): Bacteria > Bacillati > Actinomycetota > Actinomycetes > Kitasatosporales > Streptomycetaceae > Kitasatospora > Kitasatospora sp. NPDC114501. The sequence goes on from NZ_JBVKDS010000020.1 coordinate 54,794, forward strand.
CTCACCGACCACGGAGGCGCCCTCACCACCCCGCCGCCAGGCGCCCTCAGGGTGGCGACCGTGCTGATCGGCGGCCGCCCCGCCGCGGTGGTCGGCAGTCTCCACGCCTGCGCCGTCCCCCCGCACCTGGCCCTGGGCCCCGGAAACGTGGTGGCTCCCTCCCCGGGCGCGGTGACCGGGGGCGTGGTGCTGATCGGCGGCCTGCCTGCGGCCCGCCTGGGCGACAAGACGGCCTGCGGCGCCACCATCACCAGTGGCGCGCTCAACGTGCTGATCGGGGGCGCGGCGTGAGCGGGAGCTTCATAGGCCGGGGCTGGGCGTTCCCGCTGCGGGTGAACGCCACCGGCGGCATCGGCATGGTGGACCGGGACCGGGAGCTCGCGGAGGCGATCCGGCTGATCCTCGGCACCGCCCCCGGCGAGCGGCCGATGCGCCCCGAGTTCGGCTGCGGCATCCACGAGTACGTCTTCGCCCCGGGCGACAGCACCACCGCCGGGCGGATCGCCCGCGAGGTGCGCATCGCGCTGGAACGCTGGGAGCCGCGGATCGAGGTCGACGACGTGGTGATCGCCTTCGACAGCGTCGAGGAGGGCACGCTCTACATCGACGTCCACTACACCGTGCGGGCCACCAACGACCGCCGCAACCTGGTCTTCCCCTTCTACACCATCCCGGAGCACCCCGCCGTGGAGTCCGGCGCGACCGACGGGGGTGCGCGCTGATGGCCCTGCCCTCCCCGAACCTGGACGACCGCCGCTTCCAGCAGCTCGTCGACGAGGCCAAGCGGTACGTCCAGCAGCGCGCCCCGGAGTGGACCGACCACAACGTCTCCGATCCGGGCGTCACCCTGATCGAGACCTTCGCCTACCTGGTGGACCAGCTGCTCTACCGGCTGAACCGGGTGCCGGAGAAGAACTACTCCGCCTTCCTCGACCTGCTCGGCATCCGGCTCTTCCCGCCGGCCGCCGCCCGGGCCGAGGTCGACTTCTGGCTCTCCGCCCCGCAGACCGAGACGGTCCTGCTGCGGGCCGGCACCGAAGTCTCCACCCTGCGCACCGAGACCGACGACGCGGTGGTCTTCTCCACCGCCGAGGACCTGCCGATCGTCCCCAGCTCGTTGGAGCGGCTGGTCACCGTCTCCGCCTCCGGCGAGCAGTCCGACGGCACGGCCCGGCTGGCCGACGGCGCGGACGTGCCGTGCTTCCAGCCCCGCCCGGTGGCCGGGGACGCCATGCTCTTCGCCCTGCCGGCCGTGGTGCCGCGCTGCATCCTGGTCGTCCGCCTCGACAGCCGGGTGGAGGGCGTCGGCGTCGACCCGCGCCAGCCGCCACTGGCCTGGGAGGTCTGGGACGGCGCCCGCTGGATCGCCTGCGAGACCGGCGAGGACACCACCGGCGGCCTCAACCGGCCCGGCGAAGTGGTCGTCTTCGTGCCCGCCGGGCACACCGCCTCGGTGGTCGCGGGCCGGCGGGCCGGCTGGCTGCGCTGCCGGGTCACCGAGCCGCGGCCGGGCCAGCCGTTCTACTCCGAGTCCCCGACCGTCCGTCGGGCCGAGGTGTTCACGGTCGGCGGCACCGCGACCGCCGTCCACGCCCAGACCGTCACCGACGCGCCGCTCGGCGCCTCCGAGGGCGTCGCCGGCCAGCGCTTCCGGCTCGCCCGCCCCCCGGTGCTGCTCGACGGCGAGCCGCCGGTGGTCGAGGTCTCGGCCGGCGACGGCTGGGAACGGTGGACGGTCGTCGAGCACTTCGGCGACTCCTCGCCCGCGGACCGGCACGTGGTGCTGGACGCGACCACCGGCGAGTTCCTCCTGCCGCCCGCCGTCCGGGAACCCGACGGCACCCTGCGCGCCTTCGGCGCCGTACCGCCCAAGGGCGCCCGACTGCGCGTCCCGCACTACCGCACCGGCGGCGGGACGGCCGGCAACGTCGCCCGCGGCACCGTCACGGTGCTGCGCAGCTCCGTCCCGTACATCGCCCGGGTGGACAACCGGGAGGCGGCCCGGGGCGGGGTCGACGGCGAGACCGTCGAGAACGCCAAGGCCCGCGCCCCGCACCAGCTGCGCTTGCAGGAACGTGCCGTCACCGCCGGGGACTTCGAGCTGATCGCCCGGCAGGCCGCGCCGTCCGCCGCCCGGATCAGCTGCCTGCCCGCCGCCGGCGGGGAGGCGGGGGCGGTGCGGGTGCTGGTGGTCCCCGACGCCGTCGCGGACGAGGGCGACCGGCTGCGCTTCGAGCAGCTGATCCCCGACGAGCAGATGCTGGCCGCCGTCGCGACCGCCCTCGACGAACGGCGGCTGATCGGCACCCGGCTGGTCGTCCAGCCCCCCGCCTACCAGGGCGTGACGGTGGTCGCCCGGCTCACCACCCGCGCCGCCGACCCCGACCGGGTCCGCGAGGAGGTGCTCGCCGAGCTCTACCGGTACCTCAACCCGCTGCGCGGCGGCGCCGACGGCTCGGGCTGGCCGTTCGGCCGGGCCGTGCAGTACGGGGAGGTGTTCGCGGTGCTCCAGCGGGTGGCCGCCGTCGCGGGCGTCGAGGAACTGCGGCTGTTCCCCGCCGACCCGATCACCGGACGCCGGGGCGCGCCCGCCGAGCGGGTGGAGGTCCCGGCGGACGCCCTGGTCTTCTCCCACCAGCACCAGGTCGTGGTGACCGCGGTCGCCGAGGACGGTGTGTCGTGACCCGGGCGGCCGTCCCCGGGCTGCCCAGCCCGCACCCGATCGGCGAACTGCTGCCCGCGCTGTTCGCCGACGACGACCTCGCCCAGCGGTTCACGGCCGGCCTGGACACCGTCCTCGCCCCGGTCTTCGCGACCCTGGACAACCTGCCCGCGTACTTCCGACCCGCCCTCGCGCCACCCGACTTCCTCGACTGGCTGGCCTCCTGGGTCGCGGTCGAGGTGGACCCGGCCTGGCCGGTGGAGGTGCGCCGGGCGGTGGTCGAGCGGGCGGTGGAGCTGCACCGCTGGCGCGGCACCCGGCGCGGCCTCACCGAACGGCTGCGGCTGGTGCTCGGCGCCGGAGCCGAGATCGTGGACGGCGGCGGCGCCGCCTGGTCCACCGACCCGGACGCCCCGCTGCCGCCCGCGCCCAGCGGCGAGGTGCTGGTGCGGGTCTGGCCGCTGCGCGGGCCGGCGCCGGACGAGGACCAGGTGCGGTCCGTCGTCAGGGCGGGCTGCCCCGTCCATCTGACCTGCCGGGTGGAGATCCTGCCCGGCCCACCCGGGCGAGCGGAGGACTGACGGATGCCGGTGTGCCCCGAATGCGGAACGGCCAACGGCGAGGGGGACGACTTCTGCGGCAACTGCGGCGCCTACCTCGGCTGGTCGCACGGCACCGCTGCCGCCCCGACGGCTCCGGCCGCGCCGACGGCCGGGCCGGTGGCCGTACCCGCGCGGGCCGAGCCCGAGCCGACGCCCGAGCCCGCGCCCGCCCCGGAGCCGGTCCCCGAGCCCGCTCCCGCACCCGCGGAGACCACCCGCCGGAGCGCCTCGCGCCGGACGGCCCGCACGCGGGCGGCGGAGGCCAGGGGAGAGGCCAGGGCCGATGTCAGGGCGGAGGCCGAGGCGGACGCCAAGGCGGAGCAGCCGCCCGCCCCGCGTGCCGAGCCCACGGCCGCCCCCGAGCCGTCGCCCCCGCCCACCGCCGAGCCCGTACGGCCGAGCACCGCCCCGGTACGCCCGAGCACCGCCCCCGTACGGCCGGCCCCCGCGCGTACCCCGGTCCCCGCGCCCGCCCCCGCCCCGCAGACCGACCCGGTGGCCGTCCAGCCCGCCAAGCCGGTCGCGCCCCGCCCGGTCAGCCGGGCGGTCGAGGCCGTCGAGACCCAGGACGGCCCGCCCTGCCCCCGGTGCGGCACGCCCAACCTGCCCGAGCGGAAGTTCTGCCGCCGCTGCGCCGCACCGCTCACCCCCACCCAGGCCCCGCCCGAACTGCCCTGGTGGCGCACCCGTTGGCCGTTCCGGCGCCGGGTCCGGATCGGCGGCTCGGGCAACGCGCTGCGCCGCACCATCGCCCTGCTCGCCCTGATCGCGGTGGTCGTCGCCGGGATCCTGCTGTACCCGGTGGGCCAGACGGTCTTCCAGGACGTGCTGGACAAGCTCCGCGGCACCGCGCCGATCACCCCCTCCGCCACCTCGGCGAGCGCCGCCGTCGAGGGCCATCCCGCCGCCGCCGCCGACGACGGCCTCAGCAACACCTACTGGGGCGCACCCGCGATCGGGGACTCCGTCACCTTCTCCTTCCGCACCCCGTTCCGGCTGGTGGACCTGATCGTCCACACGGGCGACTCGGTGGACCCGCAGCACTTCCAGCAGCAGGGGCGGCCGATCGTCCTCACCCTGGACGTCACGTCGGAGGACGGCGAGGTCCACAGCCAGCAGGTCTCGCTCAACGACCAGCCGGGCCCGCAGACCCTGCCGACCGGCATCAGCGACGTCACCCAGGTGAAGCTCACCGTCAAGGAGGCCGCCGGAACCGGCCCGGGCCGCGCCATCGCGCTCTCGGAGGTGGAGTTCTTCAAGCGCACCTGACCCTGGCCGCCACCGGAGAGGAGCCCATGGTCTGTGGATGCGCTGGAAGCCGCCGGTGCCGGAGGTCCGCAGCAGGGGCGACCAGGAGCTGCGCCCCAGGCCGGATCAGCTCGAGGAGCGGCCCGGCGGCCCCGGAGACCGACGACCGGGCGCCGAACGCGCCCGTACCACGACGTCACGGTTCCTCAGGAGGGTCTCCCAGGCGATTCGTCCACAAGGCCGGCATCGCCCTCGCGGCCGGCTTCGCCGCCGTGACCACGGGCCGGCCGAGGCCGCGCCGGATCCGGCAGGCGCGTTCGACCTGCGACCGGAAGCCGGGCCTCCGGCTTCCTACTCCGGGCCCCGGAACATCACCCGCAGCACCTCCTGGGCCAGTTCCTCCACGTCTCCGCCGTCCCGGCTCTCCGGCAGCGCGCCGTTCAGCCACAGGCTCGCGAAGCCGTGCGCCAGCGACCACGCGGCGATCGTCGTCGCCCGGTCGGTCCCCTCCCCGCGTGACAGCTTCCGCCCGCTCGCCGCCAGCACCGCGCCGGCCCGGTCCCGGGCCGCGGCCATCTCCGGGTCGTCCGCCCGGTAGAGCTCCGGCCGGAACATCACCTCGAAGTACGCCCGGTGGTCCACCGCGAACCGCACGTACGCGACACCCGAGCCGTACGGGTCCCCCGCGGCCCGCTCCAGGGCGTCCGCGAACAGCGCGAAGCCCTCGGCCGCCACCGCCGTCAGCACCCCGGCCTTGTCCCCGAAGTGGTGCGCCGGAGCGGCGTGCGACACTTCCGCCCGGCGCGCCAGCTCCCGCAGGCTCCACCCCGACGGCCCCGACTCCGCGATCGCCTCCAGCGCGGCGTCCAGCACCGCCCTCCGCAGGTTCCCGTGGTGGTAGCTCTCGGCCCTGCCCATGGTTCATCCCTCTCGTCGACGACCCCACGAGCATATCTAGGCATTGACAAGATTGCCTGTCCGCGCGAATCTTTCCAGTGACAAAATTATCTTTCCAGTGACAAGATGGAGTGCCTCCATGGCCCCGCTCATCGCCCTCCTCGGCGGCTTCGCCGTCCTGCGCCTGCTCGGACTGCTCGCTGTCGACTCCCTCGACGCCTGGCAGCCGGCCGTCCGCGGTGCCCTCGCCCTGATGTTCGTCACCACCGGCGTGCCGCACTTCCTGCCCGCCTTCCGGCGCGACTTCGTCGCGATGATCCCGCCGGCCCTGCCTCGCGCCGCGCTGCTGGTCACGCTCACCGGCGTCCTCGAACTGGCCGGCGCCGCCGGGCTGCTCGTCCCGCCGCTCGCCCCCTACGCCGCCGTCGGGCTCGCCCTGCTGATGCTCGCGATGTTCCCCGCCAACGTGTACGCCGCCCGCACCGGCGGCACCCTCGCCGGCAAGCCCGTCACCCCGCTGCCGGCACGCACCGCGCTGCAGGTGCTGTTCGTCGCGGCAGCGGTGGCGGCCGCGCTCTGAGGAAGGAGCGGCGGGGCCGGGGCGGCCCGCCGCAGCAGCGGCGCGACTGGGCCGAACGTGCGAGCGCCGGGGCCGCGACGCCGCCGCGCCGCCTCCGCCGGGGCCCGCCCCCGTACCGTGGGCGCAGCCTCCGCCCGGCGGCGCCGCGTCGCGCGGGGCACCCGGGAACGCGGGGGAGGGACGCGAGAAGGGGAGGGACGGCTTGCGGGTGCGTTCCGTGGAGGAGCCGGGGCAGCGGATGCCGATCCTGATCCGGTACGGCCACCGGTCCTGGCTGGTGCCCGTGGCGGTGTTCGCGCTGGTGGTGGGCGTGGACGCGGTCACGCCGGTCTCCTTCGCGTCCGTCAGCTGGCTGGTGATGGTCCCCGTGGTGGCCGCCGGGCTCTGCGGGCCGGTGGTCACCACGCTGTTCGCCCTCCTCGCCGTCGCCGCCTACCCGGCCCTCGACAGCATCTGGGGCAAGTCGCAGGGGACCGAGGACTTCCTGCTGGTGATCGCCGGGGCCGTGCTCTCGGTGCCGATCAGCGTGTTCCGCGCTCAGGCCGCCGCCTACGTCCGCCATCTCCAGGGCGCGGCCGAGACGACCCGGCAGGTGGTGCTGCGCCCGGTGCCGCCGGGGTGGGGCGGGGTGGACTCGGCGGCGCGCTACCTGGCCGCGGACGTCGAGGCCCGGGTGGGCGGCGACTTCTACGACGTGCTGGCCACCCCGTTCGGGGCCCGGGTGATCCTCGGCGACGTCCAGGGCAAGGGCCTGCCGGCCGTCTCCGCGGCGGCGGCCCTGGTGGGCTGCTTCCGGGAGGCCGCCTTCCACGAGGGGGACCTGGCCACCGTCGCGGCCTGGCTGGAGGAGCGGCTGCTCCGGCAGAACCTGCTGGCGGAGCGGTTGGGGGAGCGGGAGGAGCGGTTCGCCACGGCGGTGGTCCTCTGGTTCCCCGCCGACGCGCCGGGGGAGGTGGAGGTGGTCAACTTCGGCCACGACAGCCCCCATGTGCTCGGCCCCGCGGGGGTGTGGCAGCTGCCGCCGGGCAACGGCGCGCCGATCGGGCTGGCTCGGCTGGCCGGCGGGTTGCCGGAGGTGCGGCGGCTGCGCCTGGGCCCGGACGAGACGGTCCTGATCGTCTCGGACGGGGTGACCGAGGCCCGCGACCGGGCGGGAGTCTTCTTCTCTCTACGCGACCACCTGGAGCGGCTGGCCGGCGGTCCGGGGGCGGCCGACCCCGGGCGCCTGGTCGACGAGGTGGCCGCCGCGGTCGTCCGGCACACCGGCGGCCGGCTGACGGACGACACCGCGCTGCTCGCCGTCCGGACGCTCCCGATGGAGGCGCCCGGTGCCGACGGCGGTCAGGCCGGGGGGACGGGCCGCAGCCGGTAGCCGTCCCCGTGGGCGAGGACGTGCCCGGCGGTGGGCGGGGCGAAGTGGGTGCCCAGCAGCAGGGTGTCCGTGCCGGCGAGGGAGGCGAGCAGCTCCCGGCGGGTGGTCTCGGACCGCCGGGGGTCGATGTCGACGCAGGCGCCGATGGCGGGGTGGGCGAGCTGGACGGGGTGGTGGACGCAGTCGCCGGTGATCAGCGCCGTCCGGCCCCGGCTGGTCAGTTCGACGGCGACGTGGCCCGGGGTGTGGCCGGGGGTGGGGAGCAGGCGCAGGCCCGGGAGGATCCGCAGGCCCTCGGCCGGGACGTCGACCAGGTCCAGCAGGCCGGCCCGTTCGACCGGGAGCACGGAGTCGCGGAACATCTGCCGGCGCGCCTCCTCCATCGCGTACCCGGCCCAGAACTCCCGTTCGGCCCGGGCGGTGACGTACCGCGCCCGGGGGAAGGTGGGCACCCACGTGCCGTCCACGTCCCGGGTGTTCCAGCCGACGTGGTCGGCGTGGAGGTGGGTGAGGACCACGAGGTCGACGGTGTCCGGCGGGAAGCCGGCGGCGGTGAGGCGCTGCGGATAGTCGGTGCGCAGGTCGTGCCAGGCCGGGTCGGCCCGCTGCTTGCCGTTGCCGATGCCGGTGTCGACGAGCACCCGCAGGCCGTCCAGGACGAAGGCGAAGCTGTGGCTGTGCAGGCGCGGCACACCGTCGGCGTCGGCGAAGTGGGGGCGCAGCCACTCCTGGCCGGCCACCACCTCGGGGGTGGCGTCGGGCAGCAGCCACCGTCCGGTGGCGGGCGGCAGCGGGACTTCGTCGACGCGGTGGACGGTGAGGTCGCCGACCCTCCAGGACGGGGTAGGGGCAAGGGGCATGGGAGAGGCTCCTCCGCTGTAAAAGCCATTTGTTTGCGTTAGTGCGACGGTAGAACCTACAGTCGCGTTAACGCAAACCCTTGGCTTTTGGTGCGGGGCACCTCGCCTTCGCGACCCCGCCCCGCCGCCCTCGATCAGGAGCGCACCCATGTCCTCCCCCGAACTGACCCCGCCCGAGGCGGCCCGCTGGGCCGCCCGGGCCGGACTCGACCTGCCGGCCGAACGCCACGCCGAGGTCGCGGCCACCGCCGAGCACATCCGTTCCGTCGTCGCCGTCCTGCGCGAGCTGGACTTCGGGGACACCCCGCCCGCCGCCGCCTACCGCGTGGGAGAGGAGCACCCCGATGCGGCCGTATGAGCTGACCCTCGCCGCCGCCGCGACGGAGATCCGGGACCGGCGGCTGTCCCCCGTGGAGCTGGTCGACTCCGTCCTCGGCCGCATCGACCGGGTGGAGCCGCACCTCGGCGCGTACGTCGCCGTCGCCGCCGAGCAGGCCCGGGACGCGGCGCGCGAGGCCGAGCGGGAGATCGCCCGGGGCCGGTACCGGGGGCCGCTGCACGGCGTCCCGGTCGGGCTCAAGGACCTGATCGACGTCGCCGGAACGCCCACCACCGCCAGCTCCCGGGTCCGGGACGGCCACCGCGCGGCCGCCGACAGCACGGTCGCCGCCCGGCTGCGGGCCGCCGGCGCCGTCCTGGCCGGCAAGACCCACACCCACGAGTTCGCCTACGGCCTGACCACCCCGCAGACCCGCAACGCCCGGGACGGCGGCCGGGTCGCCGGAGGCTCCAGCGGCGGATCCGCCGTCGCGGTGGCCGCCGGCACGGCGACCTTCGCCCTCGGCACCGACACCGGCGGCTCGATCCGGGTGCCCGCCGCGCTGAACGGGGTGGTCGGCCTCAAGCCCACCTACGGGCTGGTGCCCCGGCACGGCGTGACCTCGCTGTCCTGGTCGCTCGACCACGTCGGGCCGATCACCCGCACCGTCGAGGACGCCGCCCTGGTCCTGGCCGCCCTCGCCGGGCACGACCCGCGCGACCCGGCCTCGGTGGCCGCCCCCGCCGTCGACTACCGGCCGGAGCGGGAACCGGACCTGAGGGGCGTGCGGGTCGGCGTGCCGAGCGACCACTTCGTCGACCACGTCGACGCGGAGGTGGCGGACGCCGTCCACCGCGCCGTCGCGCAGCTGGAGGCGCTCGGCGCCCGGCCCGTCGAGGTCCGGATCCCGATGGCCCGCTACCTCGTGCCCACCCTGTGGGGCCTCACCGCGCCGGAGGCCGCCGCCTACCACGCGCGCACGCTGCGCACCGTGCCCGAGCTGTACCAGGCGGACGTCCGGGTCCTGCTGGAGGCCGGCGAACTGATCGGCGCGGGCGACTACCTGCGGGCCCAGCGCGCCCGGACGATGATCCGGGCGGCGTGGGCGGAGGTCCTGGCGGAGGTCGACGTGATCGCCGCCCCGACGGTGCCGACGACGGCGGTCCGGGCCGGCCAGGAGGCGGTCGGCTGGCCGGACGGCACCACCGAGAGCGTTTCGGAGGCCTACGTCCGGCTCTCCGCCCCGGCCAACGTCACCGGCGTGCCCGCCCTGTCCGTCCCGGCCGGCCGCGACGCGGCGGGCCTGCCGATCGGCCTGCAACTGCTCGGGCGGCCGTTCGACGAGCGGACGCTGCTGCGGGTCGGCCACGCCTACGAGCGGACGCGGCCCGCGTGGACGCTCGCCCCGGTGGTCTGAGCCCGCCCCGCCCCGGGGCCTGCCCGCACCCTCGTCTTAACGCAATGCGCAGCGCTTTAAGATGACGGTATGAGTCCTCGGCAGATGGTCCGCCCGGGCGGGCGCAGCGCCCGGGTCCAGGAGGCGGTGCACACCGCGGTGCGCGAGCTGCTCGCGGAGGTGGGCCGCGAGCAGCTCACCGTGCCGATGGTCGCCCAGCGGGCCGGAGTCACCCCGTCCACGGTCTACCGCCGCTGGGGCGACCTCGCCGAACTGCTGTCGGACGTCGCGGTGGAGCGGCTGCGCCCCGACACCGAGCCGCAGGACCACGGCGACCTGCGCGCGGACCTCACGGCCTGGGCCGAACAGTTCCTGGACGAGATGGGCTCCGCCTCCGGCCGCGCCTACGTCCGCGACGCCCTGCTCGGCGACCCGGACGGCGGCAACGCCGGCCAGTGCTCGGCCTACGCGGCCGAGCAGCTCGACCTCGTCCTCGCCCGGGCCCGCGCCCGCGGCGAGGACACCCCCGGGGTCGAGACCGCCATGGACCGCCTCGTCGCCCCCCTGATGTACCGCATCCTCTTCCGCCCCTCCGGCCTCGACGCCGCCTACGCCCGTCGGCTGGTGGCCGGCCTCCTCGACGCGCCGGCGCCCCCTGAGGTGACCTGACTGGCCGTCAAGCCCCTTGGCCGGAAAGTGAATGTGCGCGGCACGAAGCGTGGCCGTGCGCATCCGACCGTGCGCTAACCTCCCCTTGGCATGGCCACATGCCGAATGCCGACCTCTCACCGGAGGAACCGCATGGCAGTCGGACGACGGCAACTCCTCACCTCCGTCGCGCTCGCCGCCCTCGCCGCACCCGTCCTGACCCGGGTGGCCGCGACCCGCGCGGCCGCCGCCCCCGGTCCGGCCGCGGCCACCGGCTCCGGGCCCTTGTTCCTCCAGGTCGTCGCACACGAGGACGACGACATCCTGTTCATGAACCCGGACCTGTCCCACGCGATCGCCGACGGCACCCCGTCCGTCACGGTGTTCGTCACGGCCGGAAACGGGACCGGCGATCCGTGCGCCACGGTCTGCTGGGACACCGCCGGCGAGCCGCTGCGCACGTGGAACCGGCAGATGGGCGCGGTCAACGCCTACTCCCGGATGGCCGGGGCCGGCGACGGCGACCCGACGACCGACGAGGTCGGGCGCTGGACGGTCGAGGCGTGGACGGTGGCGGGCAAGGAGGTCGAACGGTACGTCCTCGACGGGCGGCCGGTGCACCTGATCTTCCTCAACCTGCACGACGCCAAGCTCGCCGGCGTCCTGGCCGGCGGCACCGACACCACGGTCGTCCCGGTCGGCAGCCCGCTGTCCGGGCCGTCGACCTACACGGCCGCGGAGGTCGTCGAGGTGCTGCGGCAGGTGATGGTGACGTACCGGCCGACCGTGCTCCGGGCCCAGGACGAACTCCCGGACAGCCGCTACTCGGGCGACCACGCCGACCACGTCGCCGCCGCGAGGTTCGCCGGCGAGGCGGCCCGGCTGTACGGCGGCTCCCTGATCGAGGTGAACTACCGGGACTACAACATCGGTGACTGCCCGGTGAACCTCGACCCGGTGACGGCCGCCTCCAAGGACACGGCCTTCGCCGAGTACGCAAGCCACGACCACTCGTCGGGGAACTACTCGCCCTCCTGGTTCTCCCGGATGTACTACCGCTGGTCGCGGGGGACCTTCTGGGCCGGGCTGAGCGGGGACGGCCGGCCCCAGGTCTTCGTCGTCCGGGCCGGCGCCCTCCACACCTCCTGGCGGCGGACGGACGGGAGCTGGGGCGGTCCGCTGCGGCTGGCGGACCCGGGCGGCCGACTGGCGCCGGGCGTCGTGCTCGGCACCCACGCCGACGGCCGGCTGGAGGTCTTCGCCCGGCGTCTGACCGACCACCACCTCGTCTCCCTGCCGCAGGCCGCGCCCGACGGCCGGTGGTCGGACACCTGGACCGACCACGGCAACCCCGACACCGGGCGCGGCACCGAGGGACAGGTCGGCGTACCCGTGGTGGCCGCCTCCCAGGACGGGCGGCTGGAGGTCTTCGTCAAGAACGGCGGGGGCGGCCTCAGCACCACCGGGCAGACCGCCCCGGGCGGCGCCTGGGCGGGCACCTGGACGGACCTGGGCGGCACCGACCTCCAGGACCCGGTCACCGCGATCCGCAACGGCGTCGGGGCGATCGAGGTCTTCGCGAGCACCCGCACCGGGATCCTGGGCTGGCGGCAGGGCGCCCCGAACGGCGCCTTCAGCGGCCCGGGCACCATCCCGGGCGCCCGGCCGGCGAGCCCGCCCAGGGCCGCGCTCGACCAGGACGGCCGCATCGCACTCGCCTACCGCGAAGCCGGTACCGGGGCGGTGCTGGTCAGCCGTCAGGTATGGCCCGGCGGTTCGTGGAGCCGGGTCCCGGCCGCGCTCGGCGGACACGGGGGCGCGGGCGAGCCGGCCGCGGCCACCCTCGGAGGCCGGCTCGTCCTGTTCGAGCGCAACCGCGCCGGCGGTGTGAGCACCACCGCCCAGAAAGCGCCGAACTCCGGCTACGGCGCCTGGCAGGACCTCGGCGGCAGCGTCCTCGACCACCCGGCCGCGGTCGTCGACGGCGACGGCGTCCTCCATGTGTTCGCCATCGGTACGGACGGCCGCGTCCACTACCGCACGGGCAGGACGCCCACCACGTTCGACAGCTGGCAGGCCCTGCCGCTCTGACCGCCCGCCGCTCCGACCGCCCGCCGCCCGGCTACGGCTGCTCCGGCGGCGGGGCGAGGAGCACCGGCCCGAACACACGGGGCCACCGACACCGCCGCCGGTGGGGCGTCAGCTCCCGCCCATCAGGCGGTACATGCCGATCGAGTCGTGGGCGGCGGTGTCGGCGAAGCCGAACTTCTCGTAGAGGAAGCGCGCCGGGCCGTCGGCGATCAGCGAGACGTACGCGGTGGCGGGTGCCCGGCGCTCCAGTTCCTCGGTGAGCGCGGCCATGATGCGCCGACCGAGGCCGCGGCCCTGGTGGGCGGGGTGGACGCAGATGTCGGTGACCTGGAACGCGGTGCCGCCGTCGCCGATGATCCGCCCCATGCCGACGGGCCGGCCCTCGTGGTGGAGGACCACGCCGTACCAGGTGTTGGGGAGGGCGAGCGCCACCGCCTCGGGGGCCTTGTCGGAGAGGCCGGCGTCGGTGCGCAGGCGGCGGAAGACCTCGACGGTTGGTACACCGGGACGAATTTCGTAAGGGTCACTCATCGGCATCATGACTTACATGTTACCCGCTCGGCCCTGCTGCCCGGCCCCGGCCGCTCGGGTGAACGCGCGGCACGACATGCCGGACCGGGCGAGGGGTCGCGGGGGCGGAGGCGATGATCGCCGGGTTCCCGGAGCCCACCCCGTCGGAGGCGGACATGCGGATTCCTCTCCTCGCCGGCCCGTTCGACCGGCACGTCCCCGGCGGCGGCCGGCTGCGGCTGCCGCACGACGTCACCGACGAGCTGCCGGCCTGCCGCTCCCCGCGGGCCCTGCCCGCCTGGGAGGCGACGGTGCGCGAGCTGCTCGCGGCGGCGATCGGGGGGACGGCCCCGTGAGCGGCTACCCGGAACGGGTCGAACGCGGCTTCGCGGCCGCCCGGCGGATCGCCGACGCGGTGCTGCTGGAGGGCCACGCGCTCTCCCCGGACCGCACCTCGGCGGCCGAGAGCCGGCCGCGCCGGCAGTCCGGCGTCCTGGTGCCGCCCGAGTACACCGCACAGGGCGGCGAGCACTCCCACCAGCGCACCGACTGCCTGATGGAGGCGCGCGGCGGGGACGTGCTGGCGGTCGAGCTGCGCTTCCTGCGGGTCCAGCGGCGCACCGTCGAACGGGCCACCGCCGCCGGCTTCGAGTCCGTGGAGCGGCTGGAACTGGCGGACCGGGACCTCGCCGAGTGGGACGAGGAAGCCGAAGAGCGGTTCGAACTCGTCCTTCCCATCGAGGAGTTGGAGGATGGAGCGGTGCAGCGGGCGTTCCGGCTGCCCGGCGTCGGCGAGACCGGGCTGGTGCACGAGGGCGGCGCCGTCGTCGGCCGGGTGGTGCGGCGGCGCGAACAGGTCGACGGCCTGGTCCGGTTGCGGGCCGAGGCCGTGCCCGGCCCGCACCGGGCGCAACGGTTGATCGTGGAGGTGGAGAACGCCTCCGCCTGGAGGCCGCCCCGCCGGGCCACCCGCGACCAGGCGCTGCCGCGCTCACTGGTCTCCGTCCACCTGCTGCTCGGGCTGGAGCACGGCGCCTTCCTGTCGGTCACCGACCCGCCCGCGTGGGCCCGCCCGGCCGTCGAGCGGTGCCGCAACGAGCGCACCTGGCCGGTGCTGGCCGGGCCGGACGGCGAACGCGGGGTGGTGCTGTCCTCGCCGATCGTCCTGGAGGACCACCCGCGGATCGCCCCGGAGATCCTCGACGCCCGGAAACAGGAGGCCCCGGGCACCGCCGAGTGGGCCGAACGACCCTGACGGGCGTGACGGCCCCCCGGGGGGGCGGGTGCGGTGGCGGGCGCGGTGCCCCAGAGGGGTCAGCCCAGGAAACGGCGCAGCGAATCCGCCAGGGCGCGCACGAAGCCCTCCCGGACCTCGTCGGCGACCAGGTCGAGGGACAGGTACGGGTTGAGGTCCTCCAGCTCGACCAGGAGCAGCCGGCCGTCCGGCGCGCGGCAGGCGTCCACCCGCTGGATGCCGTGGGCGAGCGTGTTCCACTCGACGAAGCCCCGTGCGAACTCCAGGTCGGCGGCGCTCGGCTGGTACGGCTCCAGCACCCAGCGCCGGGTCGGGTCGGGCGTGTGGAGGGCGTACTGGAAGGCGTCGTCCACGAAGTAGAAGGACACCTCGTAGCGGAAGTCGATCCGCGGCTGGACCAGCACCTCGCCCCACGCGAGGGCGTCCAGCCCGTCGCGGTCGAGGAAGCGCAGGCCGATGCTGTCGGCGCCCTCCCGGGGCTTGACCGCGTAGAGGTCGGCGGCGGGCAGCCGGCCGAGGTCCTGCGGGCGGTCGACGGTGGGGATGACCGGATGCCCCTCCTCTGTCAGGTCCAGCAGGTACCGCTTCCCGGCCATGTCGCCCCGCCCGGTCAGCGGGTTGTAGACCCGCACGCCGTCGGCCAGCGCCCGGGCGCGGAACCGGGCGTACTCCTCCCGGTAGTGCAGCACCGGCCCGCTGTTGCGCACCACGACCGCGTCGAAGCGCCCCATCAGCGCCCGGGCGTCGAGCGGGTGGCACAGGGCCAGGTCGAACCACTCCCGCAGCCGGGAGGTGAGGAGGACGTCCTCGTCGCCCTACCGGCGCCCGCGGGCCGGGTAGGCCAGGTCGGTCACGTACAGCAGGCTGGGCCGGTCGGGCACGGGCACTCCCTCGGTCGGTGGACGGGGAGCGAATCTACCGTCCTCGGCCCGGGCCTCCCCGTCGAGGGCCTCACATCCGGGATCGCAGCACGTCGACCTCGCAGCCCGGCGCGGACGGGTCGAAGCCGTGCTCGACCAGCCAGCGGACCACCACCAGACTCCGCAACGACCACCACGCGCGGATCACGTCGAGGTCGACGTCGGTGCCGTAGCCGGCGAGGAGGTCGGCGAGGCGCTCCTCGTGCCCGAGCGTCAGGATGGCGAGGTCGAACAGGGCGTCACCCCGGCCCGCCTCGGACCAGTCGATGATGCCGGTGACCTCGTCGCCCTCGACGAACACATGATTGATCTGCAGGTCCCCGTGCGTGAACACCGGCGTCCACGGCCGGAGAGCGCCCTCGGCGATCCGGCGGTTGCGGATGACCAGGTCGGCGGGCAGGACGCCGTTCGTCAGGAGCCACTCGCACTCGCCGTCGAGCTCCGCCGCCAACTCGTCGACGCCCCTGCCGGGCCAGCGCGGCAACGGCGCCTCGTGCAGGGCCCGGACGGCGGCGCCCGCCGCGGCCCACGCCGCCGGCGACGCGGTCGACGGCTCGCCGAGGCGGCCGAGCGCCGTCCCCGGGACGGCGGCGATCGCGAGCACGGGCGGCCTGCGCCACAGGACCTCCGGGGTGGGCACCGGCGCCAGGGCCATCGCCTCGGCCTCGACCGCGGTGCGCGCCCGGTCGCCGTCCACCTTCAGGAACACGTCGCCGACGCGCAGGGTCGCGCGCTCGGAGTGGGCGACGACGACCTCTACCTCATGCATGGCGACCAGTATCCCGGGACGACCGTCGGCGGCGCCGGGATTTTTCCACCGGGAGCGGCCGGGGAGCCGCACCAAGCCGCTTCCCACCGTTGGGCGTTCGGGTCAGGAGGTGGTCTCGGCCGTGCAGGTGCCGAGCTGGTCGCCGGGCTGGACGGTGCCGTCGCCGAAGGTCTGGTTCATGACCGTGGCGAACTCGGGCAGGACGATCATCCGGATGTCGGAGAGCGCGAGGTCGACCCGGGGCGGGACCACGGACCGCACGTCGGGGGTGATCCGGGGACGGATGGGGAGGTGGTAGACGGGGATGCGGGCGCCCGCCGGGTCGCTGCTGGACTGCACGACGAAGGTGCTGTCGCCGGAGAGGCTGCCCTCGAGGTTGGAGACCCGCACGTAGTGGCCGGCGGCGTCGGTCAGGGTGAACCCGCCCTTGGCCGCGGTACGGATGTAGACGGAGTTCGCCAGACCGACGGGGTTGCCGACGGCGGTGAGGTCGACGGTGACCGTCCCGGTGGCGTTGACGTCCCGGAAGGACGAGGTGCCGCTGCCCGGGGTGAGGGCCTCGAAGGTGACGCCGTCCTTCGCCCACGAGAGCGTGCACTCGGCGCTGCCGGTGCCCATGTTCATGGTCACGGGGGCGCCCGCGAAGGCGACGGGGGCGAGAGCGACGGTGCCGGCGAGACCCACGGCGACGGCGGCGATCGTTTTCGGGGACATGTGCGGGGACTCCTGGGGTTTCGGGTGCTTCCCCCCCCGGGCTCCGAGTCTTCCGGGCCCGCCGGTGCGCGGCGATCCGGTTGCGCCGAGTAGCGTCATCACCCACGGCCACGGCGGCGGGTCCCGTGACGTCCACCGGCCGCTGCCGGTCGGGCCGTTCGGGAGTCCGCTTCGGTCGGCCGGTCGGTGGGTCGGTGGGTCGGCCGGTCAGGTTCCGCCTCGGCCCGACGGCCGGGTGTAGAGGGCGGCGGCGCGGCGGGTGGCGTCGGCCAGGCGGGCGCGCAGTTCGGGTGGGTCGAGGACCTCGGCCTCCGGGCCGAGGCGGAGGAGTTCGAGGTAGCCGATGTCCCAGGTCTCGACCGGCAGGGTCACGGTGACCCAGCCGTCGGCGTCCGGGGGGCCCGCGGTGGCGAGGGCGTCGGCGGCGACGGTGGGCTCCAGCAGGACGGCGAGGTTCTCGACGGCGACGGGGCTCAGGCGTACCACGGCCCGCTCGCGCAGCATCGCGCGGGTGAACTCCCGTGCCGCGGTGGCCCAGTGGTCGGCGAGGTCGAACTCCGCGTCGCGCTCGAAGCGTTCGTCACCGGCCTCGGCGGTCTCGAAGCGGTCGACGCGGTACGAGCCGAACCGGCCGGACGGGCCGCGCGCCGCGAGGTACCACCGGCCGGCCTTCAGGACCAGGCCGTACGGCTCCAGCCGCCGCTCCCGGGTGCCGCCGCGTGCCGCGTAGCGGCCGTGGAGCACGCGGTCCTCCCACACGGCACGCGACACCTCGGCGAGCAGCGGAGGGGCCTCGGCGTCGCGGAACCAGGCCGGTGCGTCGAGGTGGAAGCGCCGGGTGGCGGCCGCGGGGGCGTCGCCCAGGGCGGCGGCGACCTTCAGCCGTGCGGCGAGGGCGTGCCCGGCCAGGCCCATGTCGCGCAGCGGGCCCGGGAGTCCGGCCAGGTGCAGGACCTCGGCCTCGGCGCGTTCGAGGCCGGTGAGGCGGGTGCGGTAGCCGTCGACGAGCCGGTAGCCCCCGCCGCGACCGCGGTCGGCGTACACCGGCACCCCGGCCTCGACCAGGGCCGCGACGTCCCGCTGCACGGTGCGCTCGGAGACCTCCAGCTCGGCGGCGAGTTCGGCGGCGGTCATCGCCCGCCGGCTCTGGAGGAGCAGCAGCAGCGCGATGGTCCGGCTCGCCCGCACGTCGTTCCCTCCGTCGCCCGTCGCCCGTCGTCGGCGCGCGCCCGCTGGTACGCCGACCGCGCGGGACCATTCTCGCCGGGCGCGGCGGTTCGGCCCGCCCCGCCCCGGGTTCAGTACGGGCGGGGCTACGCCTGACCCGCCGCCGCGCCGAGCTCGGCGGGGTCGGCGGCGAACACCGCCATCCACCGCGGGTGCAGCCGGTAGTAGACCACGTCGTTCTCCCAGTCGAAGGCGTCGTCGCCGTAGAAGTCCCGGAAGTACGCGAGCAGGTCCGGCCAGTCGGCGGCCGGCTCGCCGCCGTGGGGGTTGAGGACCTCCACGGTGCCGTGGGTGAACACGCCCAGCTCCTCCCCGCGCAGGTGCGCGGCGCTGACGGCGGGCCGGGCGGCGAGGTGCCGGGCCTTGGCGGCGCCGACGGCGGTGCCGAAGTGCCACTTTCCGTGCAGGAAGTGCCCGTCCACGCCGCTGATCCGCGGCTCGCCCTTCGCCGTCACGGTGGACAGCGCGAGCGTGCGCATGCCGGTGAGCACGCCGGTGAGCTGCTCGGCGGTGAGCGTGCGCTCGCTGCTGATGATCGACCGCAGGTGGGCCGTGGAGCGGGCGAGCGAGGCGTCGAGGAGGGCCTGGAGCCGGTGCAGTTCCTCGGGTGTTTCGCGCATGAGGGTCCCTTGTCCGTTCGTCGTCCCCGGCCGGCGCCACCACGGAGCCGGCCGGCAACCCCACTGTCCCGGTGAAACCCGACATCCTCTGTCGTGTTTTTCGCGACGGCCTCGGCGACCGGCCGAAGCGGCCGGGCGTACTGATCTGCCGCCCCACCGTCCGTTCCTATCGCAGCACGGACTCCAGGAAGTCGCTGCCGAGCCGGGCCACGACCGCGTTGTCGAGCCGGTGGAGGACGTAGCGGCCCCGGCGCCGGGTGGTGACCAGCCCGGCCTTCTTCAGCACGGCGAGGTGGCGGGAGACCTCGGGGGCGGTGATGCCGTACGCGTCGGCCAGCTCGTTCGTCGAGTAGCTGCCGCGCGCGAGGTTGCGGCACAGGCCCATCCGCAGCGGATGGGTCAGCGCGTCCAGGCGCAGCTTGACCGCCTCCACGGGCTCCGCGCCGCCGATCTCGTGGGCGGCGGCCGGGTACTGGATCACGGGCTGCCAGCCCGGCCCGTACAGGGTGAAGAGGTGCGGCCAGCCGAAGACGGTCGGCAGCAGGGTGACGGCGGTGTCCCGGGCCTGGGTGCGGCCGTGGAGCAGTTTGTCGACGACGATGCGGCTGCCGTGCTCGTCCTCCTCCAGACTCAGCGCCGGTGACGCCGCCGCGAGCGCCGCCGCCAGGCCCTTGCGGCGCAGCAGCTCGGACTTGTGCTGGGCGTCGGCGGCGAGCTGGACGCGGACCCGGCGCCAGGTGTCGGCGAAGAACGCCTGGTCGCAGTCCTCCAGGAGGCGCCGGATCCACGCGCGGGTGGCGGTGGGGTCGGCGAGCATCCGTTCGACGAACGCCGCCTGGCGCGGGCCGCGCGCCGCCGCCAGGTCGAGCGCGCGGCGCCGCGACCACGCGTCGACCAGCGGCGACGGCAGGCCCCTCGGGTAGTGGCTGGTGCTGCAGGAGATCTCCAGGGCCGTGCCGACGAACCGCTCGTCGTCCATGCGGTCGAGGTCGTCCAACTCCTCGGCGAGGGTCTCCCGGGGCCGTGCCGGCATCAGGAAGTCGGAGCGCGTCGACCGCCACATGAACTCGGCCTCCAGCAGCCGGTCGGCCAGCTCCGGTACGAGCGCGGCGGAGGTCGCCGTCGTCCACGCGTGCAGGCGCGCGTGGTGGGCGGGCTCGGCCAGCGCGTGCAGCGCGTTGGCGAGTTCGGCCAGCGGCGAGGGGCAGAAGGTGATCCGCTCGTGCGGCAGTCCGGTGATGTCGATGGTCACGCTCACCCCCCTATGGTGCCGGGCCCCTGACGTGCGGGTTCGGGCGGGGGAGCGCTCCCGCCATTTGACGGGGGCCGTCAATCGACGGGACTTGTGGGGCCACCGGAGTGCACGGTGGGCGCATGAACGCACTGCAGCAGCACCTCCTCGACAGTCACCGGGCCGCCCAGCACGCCGAACCGGCCCCGCCCGTCCCCGGGACCCACGACGTCGAGGTGCTGCGCGCGGCCCGCGACCGCCGCCGCTTCGAGGCGGTCCTCGCCGGCCGCCCGGCCACCGGCCGCCTCCGGCTGGCGCTGCGCCTGGCCCTCCGCCGCCGGCTGCGCCCCCGGCCCTGCTAAGGCGTGTCTGACAATTCCCGCCGGGTGCGCGACGCCGGGGCACGCACCTCGCCGCGTTGTCGTCGGTCACCAATACTCCGCAGTGGCTCCCTCCTCCGCCTTGCGATGCACGCACCCCAACGCCGCGCCCTGATCCGACGCGAATTGTCAGACACGCCTTAGGCCGCACTGCGGGCTCGGCGGAGACCTCGCCGCCGGGGAAAGCGCCGAGCTCAAAGGGCCCGACGGCCGGGGGCGCGGGCTGTTCGCGGCCGGCTCCTGGCCAGGTGGCCGAGGACCACATCAGGAGGCCCGAGGTGTGTGCGACCGACATAGGGAGCGGCACTTCGGCAGCCCTAGGGTGTCTCGGACCGGACCCTCGGCATGGAGGAGTGAACGCGTATGCGAAGAGGACTGGGCTGGGTGCTCGCGGGCGTGCTGGCACTGGTCGGTGCGGCCGTCCCGGCGGTGCCGGCGGTTGCCACCACGGCCGCGGTGCCGTCCAACCTGACCCTGGAGGCGACGTACGGCAGCGTCGCCAACGGCTGGGAACGCGTCGAGCGCTACCTCGACACCACCACCGGCTTCCGGCAGGAGCAGTACCCGCCGGACGGCCGCGGCGACCAGGACGGCCAGCGGCTCACCTTCTTCGGCGGCGTCAAGCAGCCCTTCTCCGGCCGCTTCCTGCTCTACTCGGCCCCGGGCTGGAACACCGGCGCGCACCAGGTCCCCGTGCTGCTGGTGCACGGCGCCAACGACAACCCGGACCGGGCCTGGGCCAACCCCGGTGAGTCCGGCGGCTACGGCTGCGGCTCCGCCTCCTGCCCGAACACCGGGCTGATGCAGAACCTGGCCGGGCGGGGCTACCGGGTCTTCGCGATCGGGTTCGCGCACAAGCAGGGCGACAACCTGATGCAGGCCCAGGAGGTCGGCGACGCCGTCGCGCTGATCCGTGCCAAGCTCGGTGTCCCGAAGGTGGACGTGGTGGGCTGGAGCAAGGGCGAGATGTCCTCGCGGGCCTACGTGTCATCGGTGAAGCCCTCCTGGGGCCGCCCGTACGCGGGCGACGTGCGCAAGCTGATCACCCTCGGCGGCCCGAACGGCGGCTACGACTACCCGTTCGCGCACGGCTGGGCGCACGACTTCTCGATCTGGCCGCAGTGCGGCGGTGCCGTCAACGCCCCCTCCCCCCACCTGCGGATGACGTGCTACGGCACCTACACCTCGCACCCGGAGTTCTCGTTCACCCCCACGAGCGGCTACGACGTCTACCCCGGGCAGCGGCAGATGCTGGCCCGCTGGGACTCGGTGTTCGGCATCGACCAGACCCAGCAGGACTGGTACACGACGTACCACGGCGGGCAGGGCTTCTACACCGACGGCGGCGGCATCCAGGCCGCGATCAACGCCGGCTCGCTGATCGCCCCGCTACAGCAGGCCGGGGTCCCCTCCTCGGTGACGTCGTACCTCCTGGCCGGCGGCACGCCCAGCATCGTCGGGATCTTCAACGAGAACCGCGGGCCCAGCGACGGCGTGGTCTTCGTCGCCAGCGCGCTGGACACCACCGGCTTCGGCACCGTCGGCGGGACCGCGCTCATCACCCTCGCCAACCACCTGCAACTCGGCTGGGACAGCGCGGCCGGCGCGCAGGTCGCCGGCTGGCTGAACTGAGGACCACCCGGATGATCACTGACCGACGGATCGCCACCGACCGGCTCACCGTGAGCCACGCCGAGATCGAGGGCCGCACCGGGGAACCCGTGGTCCTGGTGCACGGCAACGTCTCCTCCGGCGTCTTCTGGCACTCGACCATGACCGCCCTCCCCGAGCGCTACCGTCCGCTGGCGCCCGACCTGCGCGGCTTCGGCGGCACCGAGCCGCTCCCGGTCGACGCCACCCGTGGCCTGCGCGACCACAGCGAGGACCTGCTCTGCTACCTCCGGGCGCTGGAACTCGGCCCGGTCCACCTGGTCGGCTGGAGCATGGGCGGCGGCGTGGTGCTGCAACTGCTGCGCGACCACCCGGAACTGGTCCGCTCCCTCACCCTGGTCAACCCGGTCTCCCCGTACGGCTTCGGCGGCACCCACGGGGTGGACGGGCGGCTCAACTCGCCCGACGGAGCGGGCTCGGGCGCCGGCGGTGCGGCCCCCGAGTTCGTCCGGCTGCTGCGCGAGGGCGACCTGGGCGCCGAGTCACCGTTCGCGCCTCGCTCGGTGCTGAACAGCGCCTACGTCAGCGAGCCGCTGGCGGAACCGGACCCCTTCGTGACCGCGATGCTGACCACCCGGACCGGGGAGGACCACTACCCGGGCGACAGCCGCACGAGCGACGCCTGGCCCGGCTTCGGACCCGGCGACCGCGGGGTGCTCAACTCGATGGCGCCGACCCACTTCCGGATCGACGACCTGGAACTGGTCGAGCCGAAGCCGCCGATCCTGTGGATCCGCGGTACGGCCGACGTGATCGTCTCCGACACCTCGCTGTTCGACCTGGCCCACCTGGGGGCGATCGGTGCGGTCCCGGGCTGGCCCGGCGCCGACGCCTGCCCGGCACAGCCGATGGTGGCGCAGACCCGCGCCGTGCTGGACCGCTACGCCGCCGCCGGCGGGCGGGTGCGCGAGGTCGCGGTCGAAGGCGCCGGGCACAGCGTGCAGTTGGAACGGCCGAAGGAGTTCCTGACGGCGCTGGTGGAGGCGCTGGACGCGGCGTGAGCGGGACGGCCGCCGCGGAACGGCCCGTACGGGTGCGGTGGTGAGGAACCCGCGGCGAACGGCCGGCCGACCTTCGGGCCGGCCGGCCGTTCGCCGCGGCTGGGGACCGTCAGGCGCAGGTGACCTTGCCCGCGTCGTCGGCGGTGCAGACCAGGGTCATCGTGCCGTTGTTGGGATCGCTCGGGTAGGGGCTGGCCGACAGCCGGGTCATGGTCAGCGGGTAGCCGGTGCCCGGGGTCAGCCGACCGACGGTGAACGAGATCAGCGGAGTGATCGTCTGGTGGCCGGCGGCGATGTCCACCATGTCACAGGTGAGGAGCCGCTGCGCCTGGTCGACGGTGCACGCACCCGGGTTGCTGCGGCTGGTGAAGCCCTCGGGGTAGCTGAGCCGGTAGCGGACGTTCGTGGCGTCGCTGGTGCCCACGTTCACCATGTGGGGCGTCACGTAGAGGGTGCCGCCGTTCGCGGTTCCCTCCGTCCGGTCCACGAAGGGGATGGGGTTGGTGGACGGGGCGGGGTGCGACAGGGCGGAGGTGGGCCCCTGCCCGCGCTCGTTCACGGCGGTGACCTGCACCCTGGCGTGGTCCGCCTCGATCTGCGCGACGCGGTCGGCGGGGACCGTCAGGGAGGTCGCGGTGCCGGGTACGGTACCCAGGACCGTCTCGGCGCCGGCCGGGTCACCGGGATCGTGCACCACGGTCACCACGTACTCCTGGATGGCGCTGCCGCCGTCGGCGGGCGCGGTCCAGGTGACGGTCGAGCCGTCCGGGGCGATCGCGGGGTGCTTGGGGGCGCCCGGGAGGGTCGACCCGTGGTGGACCGCCGCCTGGGCGGTGGCGGCCGGGCAGGTGGGCGTACCGGCGGTGGTGGCGGTGACCAGGTCGACGTAGTGGCTGGGCCGGGGGTGCGGCGGGCTGTACAGGCCGGTCTGGTCGACGGTGCCCAGCGATCCGGGTGCCATGGACCAGGTGACCGCCTGGTTGGGGTCGCAGGCCGCCGGCCAGGTCACCGTGTACTGGTGCGAGGCCGCCGCCGCGGTGAGGCTCTCGGACGACGGTGCGGTGGGGCTTTCGGCCGAGTCCGCACTCCGCGCGCCCGCGGTGAGGGCCGCGGCGCTGGACAGGCTCGGTCCGGGGAAGGGCCCGGGGGCGTTGTACAGGTCGAAGGTCTTGCTGTAGATCTCGCCGCCGGCGGAGATGCTGGCGACCTTGAAGTCGACGACGAAGAACAGCGCGACCTTCAGTGGTGCTTTCACCGTCAGCCATGGATTGGCGGAGGTGTCCGCGGTCACCTCGATGGCGGGCGTGATCTCCAGCCGCGGGCCGACCAGGTTGTAGACGAGGATCTCGAGCGCGACGGGGAAGGAGAAGGTGACCTTGGCCGCCGCGTCCAGCGAGTAGTCGAAACTGGTGACCGGGTCCTTGGTCAGGTCCGTCTTGTGGACCGCTCCGGTGTTGTCCCGGCTGATCTTGCCGCCCATCGTCCGCTCGTAGGAGGCGGAGAACGAGAACTTGATCGATCCGTCGATCGCGGTCTCCGTGTACACCGTCAGCGAGGGGCACAGCACGATCGCGTACACCGTCAGGCAGGTCGCCGGTTTGACGGTCAGCAGCGGGTCGCGCTTCGTCTCGTGCTTGTAGGCGACGCCCAGTTCGCCGACGATCGACGCCTTCGCGGTGGCCGTCGCGGTGAAGTCGTAGGTCATGGTGTAACCGCGGGGATCCACCGCGTAGTAGGCGGGATCGCGCTCGAGACCGGCGGTGGCCGACCAGTCGGTGCTCAGGCTCAGGGCCGCGGTGAGCTTCGCGGTGACCGTCGTGTTGTTGCCCAGCCGCTCCTTCATCTTGGGATCGTTGGTGAGCTTCTCGGCCAGGTCGAGGGTGAAGGTCTTGTTCGCGACTGTGCCCGAGCCCTGGGCGGCCACCGACGCCTGGACGTCGGGGTTGAGCATCTTGATCCGGTAGCCCTCGGCCCCGGAGGCGAGCCGGCTGCCGGTGGCGGTGAAGTCCAGGTTCAGGAAGGCCTGTTCCAGTGCGGCCTGACTGGTGGTCAGGGTCACCGTACCGCCGACGGTGCTGATCTTCTCCACCGTGCGCAGCAGCCCGCCGTGGAGCAGCGGGTTACTGCTCTCCCCGACGACGATGACGTTCTTGACCTTCAGACCGGTCACCTGGGCGGGCGGGTTCGTGAACACCACGGTGCTGCCGGTGACCTTGGTGACGGCCGCGGCCGAGGCGGCGGACAGCATCACCGTGCCGGCCGCCAGGACCGGGGCGGGCGCGGCCTTGACGACTGCGCTGGTGGCGCCGTGCTGGCCGTTCTGCTGGGTCGCGGTGACCGTGATCGCGTACTCGACGCCCGGGGCCAGCGCGGTCAGCGTCGTCTGCTTCGCGGCGGCCGGCGCGGTCACCGTGACGGACGGGTGGCCGGCCGCGGTCGCGTCGACCGTGTAGCCCGTGATGGTGTTGCCGCCGTCGTCCAGCGGCGCGTCCCAGCTCACCTTCAGCGAGGTCGAGTCGGGCTGGTTGCCGTCCGCGCCGACCGGCGGCGGTGCGGCGGTCACGTCCTGCGGGGCGCCGGCGGTGTAGGCGGCCCTGGTGAGGACGGTGCCGTTGGAGTTGGCACCGGTGGTCTGGCTGTCGGTGCGGCCGGCCGGGCTGGTCCCGGCGGCGTTGGTCGCGGTGACCGTGACGAAGTAGTACCTGTCGTTGACCAGCCCGGTGACGGCGGTGCTCGTCACGTCGCCCGCCACGTTCACGGTCACGCTGGCGCCCGGGCCGTTCGGGGTCGCGGTGACGGTGTAGCCGGTCACCGGCGAGCCGTTGGGGTGGGCGGGGTTCCAGGCGGCGATGACCCCGCCTTCCCGTCCCAGCAGGGTGGCAAGGGTGGGGGCGAGCGGTGCCTTGGGCGTCTGCGGGCCGCCGACGAAGGCGGGGGAGACGCCGGAGAGGGCACCGCCGACGGTGGTCTCCGTGGCCCGGAACGCGTAGTTGACGTCGTCGGTCAGGCCGCCGACCTCGACCACGGGGGGGTTGGCCGGGTCCGGGCGGTCCACCTTGCCGGTGGCGACCGGTGCGCCGGTCGCGTTGCCGTCGGCGTCCAGCGCGTACGCGGACACGTCGATGTGCGCCACCGCCTCCTGGGCGGTGTCCCCGGGGGTGACGGTCACGTGCACCGTGCCGGTGGCGAACGGCTGCACGGAGTCGATCAGGGGCGTCTGCACGGCCTGGGCCGCGACGCCCGCCCGCCCGGAGGCCGGCGCCGCCCCGGCCGCTCCCACGGATCCCGCGCCCAGCCCCAGCGCGATCGCCACGGCCAGCACCGAGCGGCTGCGTAAGCGCCCGCCCCTGGTCTTCCTCGAGAACCACATGCTCATACCTCTCCGCCCGCGGCACGCATGGGTCCGCGGGATCGGGGCCCCGGCGGAGCCCCGCCGGAATCTACCGACCGGGAACCGGAACCAAACCATCCTCAACACGGCTTCATCACAAGCGGATTGGTGTCTAGGGGGTCCGTCGGGGGTGGCGTATGAAACGTCATCAGATCGCCACGGACGGTGACTGTTTCGGTGGGAGGAGGGCGGAGGGGGGGGAGGGCAGCCCGGACGCGCCATGTGATCGGCCAGGTCCGGGAGATGTGCAGGATGGGGCGGCACGGGTCAGCGGCCGTCGAGCTGACGGAGGCCGCTGTCGGCCGGATCGTCGAGTTCCGCGGACTGCGGGCCGGGGAAGGCCCCGGGGCTACCCGTACGGTCGCCGCCGGGCCGCCGGGCCGCCGTGCGAGGGGCGTCGGCAGAACCAGGGAAACGCCCCCGGCTGGATGGCGACGCACTTCTGGACGGAAGCGCCCGGAAGCGCTCAGGCCCTGGACGGTTGTCACGTCTGGTGGGGCGACCGGGCGGGCATATCACCGACACTCGGCGACGGGCCCGGCCGCGACTCCCCCACGAAGCGCAACCGGGCCCCAGCCGGCCACCGGGCCTGGGCGCGACTCCCCCCACGGAGCAGTGCCTGGGCCCGCATCCTGCTCAACCAGCGACACGCAGCGTACATGCCATCTACACTCAGCGCTACCTGGCTGCGGTCGGTTGGCCTCGCCGGTCTCCGTGACCGGGGCAGCGGGCGTGAGGCGGGGAGCGGGCGCTCGTGACCGGGGTGCGGCGCGGAGGTCGTCCATCCGGCGGTGGACTCGAGCAACAGTAGCCGGTCGTCGTGGTCGGTGAAGAACACGCCGGCGTTGGTGACGCCGTGCGGCGGGGTGGGGGGAACTGCGTGGTCGGGACGAAGGTGGTCATCGCACCCACCCGCCGGGGCCGGGGCGCAGCGTCATGAAGCCGTCGAGGGGCTCGAATCCGAGGGTGCGGTAGAGGTGTGCTCCGGCGGCGGTGGCGCGCAGTTCGACCGCGCCGCAGCCGCGGTCCTTGAGGGCTTCGACGAGGGCGGTGGTGACGGCGCGGCCGTGTCCGCGGCGCTGGTGGGCGGGGTCGGTGGCGACGGTGTGGATGCGGCCCCACAGGCCGGTGGGGAAGGCGGGGCCGAGGTAGCCGCGGTAGATGATGCCGATGGCGCACGCGGCGAGGCCGCCGTCGGAGGGGACGACGTACGCGACCAGGTTCGGGTCGCTGCCCAGGCGTTCGCGCATGTCGTCGCGGAAGGTGGTGCGCCACTCGTCGGTGAGCGGGCCGCCGTCCAGGACGGCGACGCGCAGGCGCAGCAGCTCGTCGGCGTCGTGGGGGACGGCGGGCCGGGCGGCGGTGGTGGGAGTCAACGGCTGGTCCTCTCCACGGTGGGGCGGGTGGTCAGCAGGAGGCAGTGCAGGTCGTCGAGCGGGTACTCGGACACGTCGGCCCAGCCGAACGAGCGCAGCAGGTCGAGGGCGGCCGAGCGCAGGCCGATCGACTCCCAGCCGGCACGCTGGCGTTCGGCGAGCGGGGTGGTGACGAGGAGCCGGCCACCGGGGACGAGGAGGCGCCGCGCGCGGGCGACGGTCGGCACGAGGTCGACGAACGGGAGGAACAACCGGCAGGTGATGAGGTCGAATTGGCCGGCGGGGAGCAGGCTCAGGCCGCCGCGGTCCGTGTCGAGGAGCCGGAAGTCGAGGCCGTCGCGGCCCTGGTACCGGCCCTGGGCGGTGGCGACGGCGACCTGCGAGAAGTCGACGCCCGTGGTGCTGAAGCCCAGGCCGTGCAGGGCGGCGGCGTACTCGCCGGTGCCGCAGCCCAGGTCGAGCGCCCGGCGACCGGCACCCGGGCCCACGCGCTCGGCGAGCAGCGCGACCTCCGGTTCGCCGACCGGGCGGAAGCCCTTGCCCTGCTGGTAGTGGTCGTTCCAGGGGTCGGCGGCGGACACGGCCGCTCCTCTCGGTCAGGGGGCGCTCAGCGGGGCGGGTCAGTCGGCGGGAGGAGGGCCGGGCGGTTGCCGCGGGCCGGTTTCCAGGCGCTCCAACAGCCGCTCCACCCTGCCGTCGGGCCGGTAGAGCGTGCGGTAGGCGTACGGGTGCCGTCCCCCGGGCAGCGTCTCGACGCCCTCCTCGATGACGGTGCGGCCCTCGGCGATGGCGAGCAGCCGCAGGTCGACGTCGGCGGGCAGGGCTGCCTGCTCGCCGGTGGGCGGGCGGCGGTGGCGGCCGGGCATCTCAGGCCCCGACGAAGGCGCGCAGGTCCTCCGAGGCGCCCCAGCCGTAGGTGGAGAATCCCCGGCCGTCGCCGGAGAGGTAGGCGGTGAGGGCGGCGTGCGAGGTGGGGAACATCGGGGTCGGCAGCGCGTCGGCGTCGACCCACAGGACGGCGAGGTGCTTGTCCGGTTCGGCGTTCGTCAACTCGCCCCGCCAGGACGTCGCGACGAACACCGAGAGCAGGAACGGGCCCTTGCCGTCCCAGCCGGTCTTGACCTGGATGGTGTGGACGAGCCGCAGCTCCTCGGCGGCGACCACCAGGCCCGCCTCCTCGCGCAGTTCGCGGGCGGCGGCCTGATCGAGTCGCTCGCCCTCTTCGGCCTTGCCGCCGGGGACGGTCCAGGCGGGGACCGTGGACCAGGAGTCGTTGGCGTAGTGGACGCAGGCGATCTTGCCGGCCTTCTCGTCGTGGACGATGACGCAGACGGCCTGACGCAGGGACTGCATGTGTGCTCCAACCGGTAGGCGGAGAAGGGTAGTTCGCGCGACGGGGTTCGGGTCGCGCAGCAGGTCGCGCAGCGGCCGGTCGACGTCCTGGGGCAGGCGGGGCGCGGTCATGCCGGCCGGCCGACGGTGGACAGGGCACTGCCGCGGGAGATCTCGCCGAGCGCGTGGACGGTGTAGGGCACGGTGTCGGCCGGGAGTCGGTCGAGCGGCCACCAGCGCAGCGCGTCGCACTTGTGCGGTTCGGCGTTGCGGACCCGGCCGTCGTAGAAGGCGGGCCGGAAGAACAGCTGGAGGCGGCTGCGGCCGTCGTCGGCGTCGAGGTGGTGCAGGGTGTGGACGAGCGTGAGATCGTCCTCGGCGATGAGGATGCCGAGGTCCTCCTCGGCCTCGCGCGTCATCGAGCGGGTGACCGCCTCCCCAGGCTCCATGTGTCCGGCCGGCAGGTGCCACAGGCCGTTGGCGTAGGAGGTGTTGCGGCGCCGGCCGAGCAGCACGGTGTCGCCGTCGAGCAGGACGAGGTGGACGCCGACGGCCAGGGTCGGCGGCTCCGTCCCGGTGGGGCGTGGCACGGCGGGACGGCGGATGCCGTCGAGCGGCTTCACGAGGTCCTCCCGGAGGGCGGGCCGGCCGCCTCGGCGAGCATCGGCAGGTAGTGCCGCAGGTAGGGCGGGACCTTCAGATCGAGCACTTCGCCGAGCGGGACCATGCGCACGGCCAGGCCCTCGTCCCCGAGCCTCAGATCGCTCTCGTCTCCCTCCCAGACGGCGTGCAGGACGCGGGTGAGCGGGTGCACGAGGTCGTGCTGCGGACCCTGCACCGGCCGGATTCCGGTGACCGTGATCCCGGCCTCCTCGCGGACCTCTCGGGCCGCGGTCTGCTCGGGGGTCTCGTCCGCCTCCCGCCATCCGCCGATCGGCGTCCAGTGGCCGGGCCAGGCGATACCGGGCTTGTCGTCGCGCTGGTGCATCAGCAGCCGCCCGGCCGGGTCGGTGACGAGGACCATGATGCCTTCGAAGTCGTCGACCGGATCAGGGCGTTCGAAGTACAGCGCCGTGCCGGAACGGTGGGCTCGCAGGATCTGCAGGAGCCGCCGGTAGCGGGCGGGTTCCATGTGGGCGTGCCAGTCGTGGGCGGTCTCGAACCGGAACTCGGTGTGCTCGGACGGGTCGAGGCGGATCCGGGCCTGCTGCTCGGGCGTCAGGACTCCGCCGTCGAAGACGTAGCCGCAGACCGGCACGGGGTACTCGGTGCCGGCCTGCTCGTGGATGACGGCGACCAGGCGCCGCCGGGCGATCACCTCGGGGTTCTCGGTGGCGAGGTCGAGACCCAGCTCCTCCTCCGCCTCTCGCAGGGCGGTGGTGAACGGGGTCTCGCCGTGCTCGACGTTGCCGCCGGGGAAGTTCCACACGTCCGGGTTGATGGTCGAGCGCATCCCGAGGACTCGGCCCTGCGGGTCGGTGACCAGGAGGCAGCCGTAGGAGCTGGGTCGGGCGATGGTGGTGAGGTAGCCGCCGACCGGCCGCCAGCCCGGGATGCCCAGGCGGTGGGTGAGCCACTCGATCACGGCACGCTGCCCGTCGCTGGTCGGCGGCAGGGCGCCCGGGTACGCCCACTGGTGGCCGTCGTGGTCCGGGGAGAGGGCGATCTCGGTGCCGTCCGGCACGACGGTGGTGAAGACGAACTGGCGCACGCGCCGCCCGCGCTGGTCGGTGAAGTCGAGATGACGCGCGTACTCCAGCGGCAGGCTCGTGAGCCCGGTCTCTTCGGCCAGCTCGCGGGCCGCGCCGTCGGGCACCGTCTCGCCGTCCTCCCGACCGCCGCCCGGGTACTCCCACAGGCCCGGCAGGACGTCGTGCGGGGACCTTCGCATCATCAGAATGCGTTCCGAGGAGTCCCGGACCACGACGCCGAGGCCGATCCGTTCGATGCCCTCGCGGGCAGCGAGGTCGGTGAGTTGGTCGAAGTCGATCACTGAACTGGCTCCTCGGAATCGCTGGGCGGGTACGGCCGGTCGTCCGGGAGGCGTGAGGCAGGCAGCGCGTCGGTGGGGTTCTCCAACGAAGTCCTCCAGACAAGGGCGGTGTTCGAGCGCGCGGAGCCGTCCGCCGGAACCGGGCACATCAAGTGCACATTCAGACGCCCGAGTTGGACGGCTTCGCGCGAGCGGAGGCGACTGATGATGGTGCTGTTCGAATGCGGCGCTCAAGCGAATTCCCGCCAGGCGATCCTGGGTCGAACGGGGACTTTTCGAGCATCCCGCGCGGGTGCTCCCATGCCTCCTCCAACCGGCTGCGCAGGACGTCCGGCAGGCTCCCGAGCCCAGTGTGCAGGCGGCGAGAGCCCGTTCGAGTGCCGCGCCCCGGCGCGGGTCGAGGTGGAGCCGGACGCCCTCGTGCAGGAAGGAGGCCGCGCAGCGCGAAGCCGTCGCCGGATTCACTCGTTCGGCTGGCCTGCCGGGAGAGGGTGTTTGGCGGCGGGGGCTCGGGGCTGGCCACGTGATGGTGGGCTCAACGCGCGTGGTGAAGGCGGCCAGGCTCTCGTCCGGATCGACGGCGAGGAGAGGGTGGACGCGAGGCCTCGATGTGACCCCTTGTCGGACCAGAGAGCTAACGTGCTCCAGAGCTCAAGGAGGAGATGGCGTGGCTGAGTCGAGTTGGCAGCTGATGCAAGGAGACCGGCTGGTCGGGACGCTGGTCGAGGAAGAAGTCGACATGTTCTGGACAGACTGTCACTTCGCGCCAGGGCCCGGCTGGGAGGATCTCCGCCCCCTCTTCGAGGCGTCCCGTGACGCCTGGCGAAGCGGAGACGAAGAGGCTGCGGTCGAAGCCGACGAAGTGATTTACGCGCGAGGACTCGTTCTCGCGCCGGTTGACGGCGGGGCGCCGCTCACGGAGTTCCTCCTGCGCATCAACGGTGACGAGGCTCGCTTCCGCTACTGAGATCACGTCATGCCTGGGCACCCCGTCGCCACCGTCGGCGTCGAGGATGCGCAGCGGCATCGAGGTGAAGCGCGTCATGGGGCCGCGGGCGCCGGCTCTGTTGTCGCTGGAGAGATGACGCCCGCAGGATGGAGGCCCGGCCGGATCGGCGATCTCCCGCTCGATGCGGTCGAGGTGAGCGTGGACCGGGGCCGATTGGTCCTGGGCAGGTCGAGCTTGCCGTTCGTGGGGCGACGGGTTCGCCGGATGCCCGAGGTCGCACAGCCGCGCGTTCCCCGACGCTGGGGAACGCGCGGCGCGCTGTGGCCTTGGCTACCTGGTGATCCAGGTGCCTTGGGTGGGGTTCCAGTGGATGACGGCGTTCTGGAAGCGTTGGGCTTTGCCGCCGTTCTCGTCGAGTTCGTCGGTGGTGGGGTAGCCGAGGGTGGTTTCGCGGCCGTTGGCGGCGAAGGCGTCGTGGATGGCGCCGTGGACGGAGTGGGTGCCGGTCTGGGGGGACCAGAGGAAGAGGCCGTGTTCGAAGTACTGGTAGCGGCCGCGGGTGCCGTTCGGCGCACTGGCGGCGTCGGCTTCGTCGGTGGTGGGGAAGCCCCAGTGGCGTTCGGCGTCGGTGTTCCAGAAGGTGGTGAGGATGTCGCCGTAGACGGGGTGGGCGTCGTCGGGGTGCCAGAGGATGATGCCGTTCTGGAACTGCTGGAACCGGCCGCCCAGCGAGGAGTCGCGCTCCCCGGTGATCGGGGCTCCGAGCGCGCTGCCCGCCCCGCCCATCGCGGCGTACTTGGCGCCGATCGACCCGTACGGGACGAGGTCGTCCAGCCGGTTGTACCGGCGGGGGGAGAAGCCGCGCAGCCCGTTGGTCCAGGTGTCCTCCTGGGCCACGTAGCCGTAGTCGATCTCCTCCCGGACCACCGGCTGGGTGTGCGCGCCGTCCGCCCACCGCACGAACAGGGCCACGTGGTCGGTGCCGCCGGAGTCGCGCAGGAGGGCGTCACCGGGCTGGAGATCCGCGGCGGCGATGTCGGAGGTGACGTTCCACAGGGACCAGGTGGTCAGGGAGGAGCTCAGGTTCCAGGCCATGGACACGAAGCCCGAGCAGTCCGGGCGGTAGCAGCCGAACCGGTTGTCGTGGCAGCCGTTGTTGTCGTACGGCACCCTCTCGTCGATCCAGGACTGCGCCCGGTCCAGGACCTCGCCCCGGCCGATCGGCTCGTCGGGGGAGGAGGCGCCGGCCTGCGGAGCGGCGCCGAGTCCCACGGTCACGGCGGCCAGCAGCAGGGCTGCGAAGCGCGCGGCGCGACGCGGGACCGGGGACGAGGTGGGTCGGTTGAACGATGGCATGGGTCCGCCTTGCGGGTCAGTGGGTGATCCAGGTGCCTTGGGTGGGGTTCCAGTGGATGACGGCGTTCTGGAAGCGTTGGGCTTTGCCGCCGTTCTCGTCGAGTTCGTCGGTGGTGGGGTAGCCGAGGGTGGTTTCGCGGCCGTTGGCGGCGAAGGCGTCGTGGATGGCGCCGTGGACGGGGTGGGTGCCGGTCTGGGGGGACCAGAGGAAGAGGCCGTGTTCGAAGTACTGGTAGCGGCCGCGGGTGCCGTTCGGCGCACTGGCGGCGTCGGCTTCGTCCATGGTCGGGAAGCCCCAGTGGCGTTCGGCGTCGGTGTTCCAGAAGGTGGTGAGGATGTCGCCGTAGACGGGGTGGGCGTCGTCGGGGTGCCAGAGGATGATGCCGTTCTGGAACTGCTGGAACCGGCCGCCGAGGGAGGCGTCCGACTCGGCGCGCACCGGCAGGCCGAGCACGCTGCCCGCCCCGCCCATGGCGGCGTACTTGGCGCCGATCGACCCGTACGGCTGGAAGGCCTCGTCGCGCTGGGCGCGGGCGATGTCCTCCGCCTGGTCGTAGCGGTCCGGGTAGGCCGAACGCTGGACGGCCTGGGCGAGTTGGCCCGCGGTGCTGCCCTGCATGTCGGGTTCCATCCGCATGGCCGCCTCGAAGAACCTGCCCGCCGCGTAGTTCACGTCGAGCAGTTGGTCGGGGGAGCCCCAGCCCTGGGAGGGGCGCTGCTGGAAGACCCCGAGCGAGTCCCGGTCGCCGCACGCCAGGTTGTTCATGTGGGACTCGACCCAGCCGGTCTCGAAGCCGGCCAGCATCACCTTGTCGTCCACGTTCATCCGCTGGCCGACCTCGAACACCTTGCGGGTGACGGCGATGTCGCGGTCCGCCGGGACGCCGCAGCCGACGTCGGTCGCGGAGAGGTGGTCCGTCGTGCCCGGGAGCGGCTGGGTGGTCCGCGGGCCTGGGACGGGCCCGGGGGCCTGGGCCCGGGCGGGGCCGGCCAGGACGGCCACCAGCGTGGTGGCCAGCAGCGCGGCGGAGGCCAGGACGGCGGGTCGTGCGGTGCCGACAGGCATGCACGGTCTCCTTCGGGTCGCTTCGTCGGGGGCGGGGGCCGGCGTGGGGGTGGCTGTGGTTCGCCGGGGCCCGGCGGGCGTCACGGGTTGATGCCGTCGTACTGGAGCACCCGGTAGGGCGACTGCCCCTGCTGCCCGTTCCACTGGGAGACGATCAGCGTCAGCGAGTCGGCACCGGCGCTGCCCGGGTGGATGTAGCCGCCGTAGAGGGACGGCAGCTGCGGCCGGCCCCAGTGGCTCGGCGGCCAGGAGCTGTTGCCGGCGATCTGGACCTTGGGCGCCGTCCACACCGCGTCCGGGCGCGGCGCGGTGCGGGTGCAGATCGAGTAGTCGGTGACGTCGAAGTAGCTCATGCAGTACGTGCCGCCGATCCGCTTGACGGAGAACTCCCCGATGTTGTTGCCGGAGAGGATCACCGACGGTCCGGCGGCCGTCGTCCACTGCCAGGAGCCGTTGAGGTAGGCCCAGTTCTCCTGCGCACCGAAGTTCCCGGCTCGGAAGTCGTTCGGCCGGATCCGGAAGAGCTGGATCGCGCCGCCGTCGGCGGTGTTGCGGTGGGTGCCGTTCCAGCGCTTGGAGAAGACGTACAGCCAGCCGTCCGGGTCGATCCCGGCGAAGGACCACATCCCGTACATCGACTGGTTGGTGCCCTGGGTGTCGCCGGGCCAGTGGTACGGGTAGTCGTGCCAGGTCACGCCGTGGTCGTCGGAGTAGGCCACCCCGGACATCAGCGAGCCGTCGTAGCCGGCCGGCGGGGTCCAGGTCGCCACCGAGGTGTACTGGATGTAGGTGCGGCCGCCGAACTCGATGCAGTCGTTGGGGATGCGGCTGAACTCCCAGCCGTGGCCGTTGTCCGTCTGGTGCGCGTAGTCGAACAGCTGGTTGGCCTGTCCGCCGGTGGGCATCGCCCAGGTGAAGGAGATCGGCGAGCCGCCGGTGCGGTCGAAGTCCGCCTGGGCGAGCATCACCGGCGAGCCGAGGTACGGGTCGCGCTGGGCCGGGTTGGCCCAGGCGTCGCCGAAGACGTAGCCCCAGGTGCCGTCGTGCTCCCGGAAGTACGGGATGCCGAGGTCTCCGGAGCCCAGGCCCTGGGCGCTCGCCGAATCACCGGGGGTGTCGCAGAGCGGGGTGCCGTTCTGGGCCAGGGTGGTGGCGGTGCCCGCGCGGGCGGGGCCCGCGGCCGTGCCGAGCAGGCCGGCGCCCAGCGTCAGGCCGGCGCCGGCACGGAGGACGGTTCGGCGGCTGGGCTCGCCGTGGGCGGGCCGGGAAGCGTTGGACATCGACGGATCCTCCTGGGGGTGGTGACGTGCGACGTGGTGAACGCGGCGGCGCGCGCGGCAGGCGCGCGCTGACGGCGTGTGAAGTACCGCACACGGCGTATCCGGTGGAAAGCCGGGGCGCGGCACCCCGGGACCCGGTTTGATCCTTGGCATGACTGGTGCAAAGCCGGGGTGCCGTGTCCATCGAATACGGCGCGGGTCGCGCTGTCACGCGCCGGTGACCTGCTCGGACAAACGCCGGACAACATCAGGACAAGCACGGAACGGGAACTGAGGGGACGAACGGGTGGGACGGCAGGAACAGCCACTGGACGCCGGGGACGGACCCCTGGCGCTCTTCGCGCTCGAGCTCAGGGAGTTGCGACGCCAGGCCGGCAGCCCGCCGTACCGGCGGCTCGCCGCGACCACCAACTACTCGGCCTCCACGCTCGCCGAGGCCGCCGCCGGCCGTCGGCTGCCCAGCGACGCCGTGCTGGCCGCATTCGTGGCCGCGTGCGGCGGCGACCCCGAGGAGTGGGAGCGCCGCCGCGTCCGTACGCACCGGCTGATCACCCGACCGCCGGTGGTGGCCGGGCCGCCTGGACGGGCGGTCGCCGGGGCGGAGGCGGTCGCGGGGGAGCCCACGGAGGAGGCGGTTGCGGCGGCGACCGCGGAGGAGCCCGCGGCGGCGACCGCGGTAGGGGGGAACGAGGCGGCGCCCCATGGCGCTACGGCGCCTGACGTGCCGACGGCGGCGCCCCAGCGCGGGCGCCGGCCGGTCGTCCTGCGCCGGGTCCTCGGCTCCGCCGCCGCCCTCCTCTTCGCGCTGACCTTCGGCGTCTGCGTCCAGGGGGACTCGCCCGCGTCGGGCGCCATGGCACCCGTCAGCGTCCGGGCGCCGGCCCAGGACCCGGCCCGCTGGCTCCGCCCAGGCACCGACGTCCCGGCCCCGTACCGGGACCCGATCATCGAGGCGGGCACCAGCTGCTTCGAACCCGAGGTCACCCCCGCCCTGATCGCGGCGATGCTCAAGGCCGAGAGCGGCTTCGACCCGAACCTGAGCGACCCGGCCGCCGACGAGTACGGCATCGCGCGCTGGACCCCGCGGGTGCTGCGCCACTACCTGCCGGTGGGCCGTCAGGACACCGTTCCCGAACCGCCCTTCAGCGCGGAGGAGTCCATCCTGGCGGTGGGCCGGATGCTCTGCGCCATCGCGCCCGAGCTGCGGGGCGTCGAGGGTGACCCGGCGCTCAACCTGGCCGCCGCCTACCGCACCTCCACCTGGGTGGTGCGCGGGCACGACGAGGCGAGGCTGGCGTCGATCCGGCCGTACCTGGACCAGGTCCGCGGCAATCTCGAGCGTTACCGCCCGGTGCGACCCGAACCGCGGCGCCGCTGAGCCGGTCGGAGCCGCCCGGCCCCGCGGGTCAGGGCGACGCCGGGCGGCCCAGGGGCAGGAGGTACTGGATCGGCTCGTCGAGGTCGTCGAGGGCGAGGAGCTCGTGGGCGAGGTCGTCGAAGAGGCCGCCGAGGGGCGTGGTGCCGAGCCCGAAGGCGGCGGCGGTGAGGAGGAGGTTCTGGGCGAGGTGCCCGGTCTCGACGAGTCCGAGGCGCAGCGCGCGCAGGCCGTAGCGGCGGCGCAGTCCGGCGAGGTCGAGGTGGACGGCGAGCACCGCGGGCGCCTCGTCCACCACCAGGGCCTGCGGGTCCGAGTCGGGGCGGGTGAGGTAGTAGGACAGGGCCTTCAGCTGGTCGATGTCGGGCGCCGGGCCGATCGGGCGCAGGGCGCGCAGCTCCGGTACGCAGTGGTAGGTGCCGGCGGGCAGGCCGTCGACGGCGAGGGCGACCAGCCGGACCCGGACGGCGCGCATGGCGCCCGCGCTCGGGTACGGGCGGTCGCCGGTGGGGCGGTTGGGCGCGTACGCGGACCAGAGCACGCCGCCCAGCTCACCGGCGGTCAGCGGACCGGTCAGCCGGCCCCGGGCGGAGCGGCGGGTGCGCAGCGCGTCGGCGAGGGAGACGGCCGGCAGCGGGTCGGCGGGCAGCGGGAGGTCGCCGGGCGCCGGCCGCGGGGCCTCGGCGGGCGGCACCGGCGCCAGCGCGGTGTCCTCGGGGCGCCCGATCTGGAACTTGCTGTGCTCCAGGTACTGGTGGTCCGGGGCGTGCCGGCCCTCGGGGAAGAAGGTGAACGGCCGGTCCGTCTCCAGGAGGGTGCGGCCGGCGAGCC
Source organism: Kitasatospora sp. NPDC114501 (assembly GCF_055633695.1). Lineage (NCBI taxonomy): Bacteria > Bacillati > Actinomycetota > Actinomycetes > Kitasatosporales > Streptomycetaceae > Kitasatospora > Kitasatospora sp. NPDC114501. The sequence continues at coordinate 92,716 of NZ_JBVKDS010000020.1, forward strand.
GGCAGACCGCCCGCTCCTCGTCCGGCCCGACCCCCAGCCGGTTGAACAGCATGTGCAGCTGCGAGGCCCACACCCGGCGCAGCCGCTCCTCGGACGCCTGCGGTGCGCCGGCCCGCATCCGGGCGGCGGCGTCCGCGACGCGCTCCGACCAGTCGGCGAGCCAGGGCGTGGCCGTACCGGCGTCGAGCGCCTCCCGCAGCGCCGCGGCCCGGCGGGCCAGGGCCTGCCGCTGCCGGGCGAACACCACGTTCACCCGGCTGTGCACGGCGGCCCCGGGCAGCGGCTGGAACTCCGTCACCCAGCGCCAGCCGGCGGCGTGGCGCCGCAGCCAGCGGGCGGACGCCAGCTCGTCCAGTCCCAGCGCGTGGGCGGTGGTGTGCGCCAGGTCCAGGGCGACGGGCAGCCGGGCGCCGGGGGAGGCGTCGAGGGCGCGCAGCGCGTGGACGGCCGTGCGGGTGGAGTGGGTGAAGAGCTCCTCGGCGATCGGCAGCAGCGCGGGCCCGCCGTAGCGCTCGGTCTCCGGCTCGTACGCGACGGCGGTGACCTCCCCGTGCCGGGCCGTCCACGGGCCGTCCGGCGGGGTGTACGGGGAGGCGAGCCGGGTGAGTTCCTCCGCCAGGGTGTCCGGGTCCCCGGCCGTCTCCCGGAAGCGGATCCGCAGGTGCGGGCCGCCCTCGCCGTAGCGGATGAAGAACCAGCCCTCGCCCGCGAGGCGGTCCATCAGCGGCGCGAGGTCCTCGGTGACGAAGGCGTCGGTCTCGGGTGCGGGCAGCGGCAGGGCCAGGTGCAGGCTGTGCCAGGCGGCGGTCGGCGGCTGTCGGGTCGTCATCGCGTCCTTCCCGGACGGCAGGGCGGGGATCGAGCGGGACATCAGGGGAACGGGCGGGACATCAGGGGAACGGGTGCGGGTGGAGCGGCAGTTCGTCGTGGCGCAGCGGGCGCGGGGTGCGGCCGAGCCGGTACGGGACCTCCAGCAGCCGCGGCAGGCCGTGGGTGCGCCGGTTGGCCTCGCCGAAGGTCATCGGCAGCGCGCCGGGGACGATCACCTTGGCGCAGTACAGCCCGAGCCGGTCGCGCACGCCCGGCTCGTCCTGGCGGACCACCACGACCTCCAGGCCCTGACCGGCGAGCCGCTCGACCGTCCGCTCCAGCAGCAGCGTCAGGTCGCCCACCGGCTCGGGGGCGTCGGGCCAGCGTTCCCGCCAGGGCACCGGGGGCGGGCCCGCGAACAGGAAGTCCAGGCGGGGCTGCGCCTCGGGCAGGGTGTTGAGGCCGACGTGGTCGTCCAGCACGGCCACCAGCTCGGGCCGCTCCAGCATGGTGCGCAGGCGCTGCGGGTCGCGCGGCCCGCCCGGGGCGGCGGAGCGGTGCGGCGCGTCCTGGACGTTGGTGACCACCTCGGCGACGGCGGAGCGGATCGCCGCCCGCGGGTCGTGGTGGGCTCCGGCGGCCAGGAAGGTGCGCGGGGCGTCGGGGTGGGTGCCCCGGTAGCGGCACAGGGCGAGCACCGACGGGATGCCCAGGTCGTCGGTGGCGTCGAGCAGGGTGAGCCGGTAGCCGAGCAGGTCGGCGCGGTCGGCGAGTTCGGCAACCTCCGGGTCGTCGACGGGCACGGCGACGGAGGGCAGCGGGGTCCGCGCGTACCAGGCCAGCAGGAAGGCGTCGCGCTCGGCGACCTCGAACAGGCCGTACAGCGCGGCCTCCTCGGGGCTGTTGCCCAGGCCGCAGCCGTTGGAGGACTCGTACGCCACCCGGGGGCGGCCCGGGCCCGGCGGGTCCCAGTATGCGAGGTGCTCGGGGACGGCGACCGGGCGGTCGTGGGTGAGCGACCAGCCGTGCACCCAGTCGAGCACCAGCTCCGGGGTGAAGGGGACGGTGGTGCGGGCGGGGTGGACGCCGGGGTCGGGCAGACCGAGCCGGACGGGGTCGAGGACGGCCTCGGGCCCGCGCTCGGCGACCAGTTCGGCGTAGGAGGCGCGCAGGGTGGTGCGGCGGCCGAGCGGCCGCATGCCCGCGAGCCGCTCCACGCCCTCGAACAGGGCCACCCGCTCGCTGGAGCGGAAGTCCACCGACCGCCCGTAGCCGCCGTCGTCCCCCGCCCGGCCGTCGGTGACCAGGGCGGTGGTGAGGGCGAAGGCCGAGTCCTCGGTGCGGTAGAGGCGGCGGACCGGGCCGAAGCGCTCGTCGTGGAGTTCGGCGCGCAGCCGCTCGACGGTCGTCCGGTCGTTGGCGCCGCGCAGTACGGCGGGGTCGGGCAGCGGGTGGGGCGTGCGGGGCAGGCGGGCGTCCTCGGGGGCGTCCTCGGGGAGGGGGTGGCAGACGGGGCAGCCGCCGACCGGGCGGACCCGGTGGGTGGACCAGGTGGCGCGGTCGCCGTGGACCACGTGGACGGTGGCGTGGGTCGGGGCGCCCGGGGGCTCGCCGGGGGGCGCGGGGTCGGCGGCTCCTTCGGTTTCGGCGAGGTCGGCGGCCAGGGCGGCCACCGCCTCGGAGAAGGCCGGGGTGCCGGTGCCGGCGAGGGCGAGGGCCGGGCTCTGCCAGGGCACCCGGCCGCCGGCGGTGGCGAGCCGCTGGAACTCGGCGCAGTGCAGGCAGGCGGGCGAACCGGGGTGCAGGACGGGGCCGACCACGGTCAGCGCACCGTCCTCGCGCACCGGCACCAGGCGGACGGGGTGCGCCAGGGCGTGCCGGCTGAGCTGCTCGGCCAGGCCGAGGGTCCAGGCGGTGAGGTGGACGACGGCGGTGCCGCTCGTGGTCGCCAGGGCCTGTTCGGGGGTGAGGACGGGGAGGTCGGTCACCGGGCGCCTCCGGCGGGCACGAGGGCGGGGGCGGGCACGCGGACGGGCCCGAGGACCGGCACGAGGACGGTGAAGCCGCAGCCCTCCAGGGCGTCGGCCAGGGGGCGGGCGGCGGCCGTGCCGGGCCGCCAGGCGGCGGTGCGCAGCCCGGTCAGGTCGTGCAGCGCGGCCTGGAGGTCCGACTCGCGGTCGGCGAGTCCGGCGAGCCAGCGGCTCGTCCAGCCCTCGTCGACCCAGTCGACGAGCTGCTGTCCGGCGGCGGCCAGCGGGGCGGCGGCGCCGCTGAACGAGGTGTGGTGGGCGGCGGACAGTCCGAGGTCACGGGCCGTCAGCCGGGTGAGGGCGGTCAGGGCGGCGACGGCGACCGCGTCGGCGGCGGTGGCCTCGACGGCCCGGCTCCCCTCCACGGTGGCCAGGAAGGCGGAGCCGGCGAGCCAGCGGACCGTGAGGGCGGCGTCCCGGCCGAGGTGTCGGGCCAGCGCCGCCGTCCAGTGCCCGGCCTGCGGGTGCTCCCGCCACAGGGCGTCGGGTGGCGTCCCGTCGTCGCCGGGGACGGTGAGGGCGGCGCGCCGCAGTGCCCGGCCGAGGGCGTGCCCGGGGCCGGCGCCGACCGTGACGCCGACCGTGACGCCGACCGAGACCCCGGCCGTGACGCCGTCCGCGGCATCGTCTGCGGCATCGACTGTGGCGGCCACGCGCCGTTCGGCGGTTCCCGGATCGGCGGCCGCCACCTGGAGTTCGGCGGCCCGGACGGCACCCGCCAGCCGCGCCAGGTCGGTCCGGGCGGCCCCGGCCGCCAGGATCCCGTCCGGCGTACGGCAGACGACCAGGGCGGCGGGCAGCTGCGGCAGGTCGCCGGGGGAGGGCGCGTCGAGCACACCGAGCCGGGGGTCGCCGAGCGCGGCGATGCGGCGCAGGGCCGCGTCGAGGTCCTCGGGCGGCTCGGCCGCGCGCCCGGGCCCCGCCGCCCAGGGGCGGTGCTCGGCGTGGAGCGGACGGGCGTCGGCGACGAGGACGGCGGGGCGGTCGGCGAGCAGCCGGGGGTCGTCCCGAGGGTCGGCCGGGTCCGGCAGCCCGGCCACGGCGCACAGCAGCCGCTGGGCCGTCGCGGCGGCGAGCAGCAGCGGCAGCGCCCTGGGGACGGAACCGCCGTCGCCGCCACCGGAGTCGGGACGCAGGCGCTCCGCGAGCGCGGCGAGATCGGCGCGGGCGCGCTCGGGGTCGGCGGGCGCGGTGACGAATCCGCCGTCCGGGTCGCACCGCACACCGACGGCCACCGGCGGTTCGCCCGCGACGGCCAGCACCTGACCGGCGGGCAGCGAGGGCTCGGCGACGACCGTCGGCCGGGCCCCGCCCCGGGCGAGGGCGCGTGCCACCGCCCGGGCCGTCGCGTCGTCCGGGTCCGCCGAGGCGACCACCGGGTGCGCGGCGGCGAGGGCCGCCGCCGCGTCCCCGGGGCGGTCGGCCACCGAGCCGGGCCAGGGCGGCAGGTCGGCGCCGTCGGGGTGGTCGACCAGCAGGTCGTGTTCGCGCAGGCGGGCGGTGACGGTGGCCAGCGCCGCCTCCACCTTGGGGTGTCCGGCCTCCGCGATGGCCGCCGGATCGCCGTCGAGCCGCGCGGACAGGACCTCCCACAGCGCCGGCAGCGAGCGGCTGCCCTCCAGGGTGACGCTGGTGCTCCGGCCGCGCAGGTGCAGTCCCTCCCGCAGCGGGGTGACCGCCACCCCGGGGCGCAGGTGCGGGCGTCCGGTGACCGGTTCGGCCGTCACGCCGCCCCCTCGACCGTGGCGGTCACCTCGGCGATGTGGTCCTGCCACCGGTGCCCGGTGAGCCCGGGCACGCTGCGCACGACGAGGTGGGCGGCCAGGTAGCGTTCCACCGGCCGGACGTCGCAGATCGCGAAGAGCCGGTACAGGGCGTTGGTGGCGGTCCGGTAGACGAGGTAGTCGGCGCGGTCGAACATCGTGCCGTCGGGATCGCTGCGCGACAGCATCCGGTGGAACTCGCTGTAGCGGGTGCGCAGTTCGGCGTTCCAGCGCTCGGCGGTGGCCCGGTCGCCGAGGGCCTCCGCGCGCTTGCGGTACTCCTCGCCGCGGCTGGAGAGGTCGACCCCGGCCGCCAGCAGCCGCTCGGCCCGGTGCCAGGCGGTGGCCGACCAGCGCGCCCAGTCCTGCTCCCAGCCCCGGGTGTCCCCGGCCGCGACGCGGCGGACCAGCTCCGTGACGGCGGGGCCGCCCTGCTCCCAGCGCTGCTCGAAGGCCGCGCGCAGGCGACCGTCCGGATCCTCGTGGACGAGGAAGTCCTCCAGGTGGGAGAGGAAGGAGTAGTGCCCGCCGACCAGCCCGTCCGGATGGGTGCTCGCGTGCGCCGCCAGCGCCGTGACCGCCAGCTGCACCCGGGCCTGCGCGGTGTCGCCGTGCTCCCCGAGGAACGCGCAGGCCGACGCGGTCGCGGGCAGCCCGAGGCGCATCAGCTCGTCGCGCAGCGCGGCCGGTTCGGCCCCGATCAGGGCGTGCAGGTCCGCCGTGGCGGCCGGGTCGACGGGCACGGTCCGGACGGTGTTGTCCGGCACCAGCGGGCCGTAAGGCGGCGCGATCAGCTCGGCCCGTCCGGCGACGGCGGCCTCGGCGAGCAGCTGCTCCGGCGTGCGGTCGGCGACGGACGGGTGGGCGGCCGCCCACGCCCGCAGCACCTCGGCGGACTCCCGCGCCACGGCGGCCACCCGCTCGGCCGGGCCCTCCAGCCGCAGCCGCAGGTGCGGCCCGAACCGCCAGTGCCGCTCGACGTGGGCGCGCAGCCCCTGCTCCGTCGCCCGCAGCGCCAGCGGCAGGACGGCCTCGCGCAGGGCGCGTGCCTTGACGGGCTGGTAGTAGGTCAGGATCACGTCGACGGCGGTCCCGGGCGCGGGCCGGTCGGCCGGATCGGTCGTCGGATCGCTCATCGGCTCACTCATCGGGCGACTCCTCGGCGCCGTGGCGGCGGTGCGGCCGCGGGTGCGGGGTGGGCGGGGGCACGGGCGTGGTGGCGGCGCCGGGCCGGGCCGGACGGTAGGTCTCCGCGACGAGTTCGACCGTCCGGGTCGGTTCCGGCTGCCCGCCGATGAAGGGCAGGGCCTCCTCCAGCAGGGCGCCGTGCGGGTGGCGGGCGAGCCACCGGTCCAGGTGCCGCAGGTGGAGCGGGTTGCCGAGGTCGACGGGCTGGGGCTTGGGCGCCCGGAGCCGGTCGAGGAAGACGTCGACGGCCGCCGCGTCCTCGGCGGGCCGCGTCACGGGGTGGAGGAAGAGCTGCTCGGGCAGGCCGAGGCGGGCACGCCAGCGGGCGACGGCGGCGAGCGGGACGCCGTCCGGGCCGGGGTCGGCTGCGAGGTCGGCCCGCAGGGCGTCGAGGACCCCGGCCGGGAGGTGCCAGCGGCGGCGGGCCAGGACCACGTGCCGGTGCCGCAGCCGCGGGGTGCGGGTGACGGTGCCGCCGGGAGCGGGCAGGGCGGTGCGCGGCAGCAGCGGCTGGAGGACGACCACGCCGTTCGGGTGGTCGGCGAGCAGCGGGGCCAGCCGCTGCGGCAGCATGATCGGGGAGAGGAAGCCCAGGTAGAGGATGTCGAGGTACTCGCCGGTGGAGCGCAGCCGGAACCGGAGCTGGTCGCTGTCGACGTCATGGACCAGGTCGAGGTCGGCCTCGGCGAGGGCGGACCACCGGCGGTCGGGCCCGATCTCCTCGGCGAGCAGCAGCGGGTGCAGGTTGGCGTTGAAGCCGCCCACCGGGCGGAGCTGGACGGCCCGCGCGTTCCCGCCGAGCCCGTCGCGGATCTGCCGGGCGACCTCGGTGGCGGCCTGCGGCGCGGTGGCGTCGAGGAACCGGCTGGTGAAGCGCCCCCAGCCGCAGTAGACGTGGTTGACGCACAACAGGCCCTCGGACGGCTCCCGTTGGACGAACCAGGAGTAGCTGAGCGGCCGGGCCGCCGTCCAGGCGGGCAGCCGGCCGGCCAGGGCGCGGACCCGGTCGGCCGGCAGCACGACCTCCCCGTCCACCTCGGGCAGGTCGGCGAACTCCCGTCGCAGGGCGGCGATCTCGTCGGGAGCGGGAACGTCGGCCCAGGCGTCGCCGACGTCGGCGCCGAACTCCCACGGCGTGGAGCAGACGCCGCCGGCGCCGTACCGGGCGACGAAGCGGTCCCGGGCGGCCAGCCGGGTCAGGTGACCGTGGTCGAACAGCTCGGCCAGCGCCGTGAGTTCACCGAGCGCGGCACGGTCCGCGGCGTCCAGCCGGGCGTGCGGCGGCGCGGGGGCGTGGACGTCCTCGCTGAGCACGCTGACCGGGAAGGCCTCCTCGGGCAGGGGGCGGCCGGCCTCGGCGAGCACCCGGCGCCAGTCGGCCGCCAGGGCGGCGAGCAGGCCCGGCCGGCGCTCGGCGGGCGCGGACGGGTACGCCGCCGTGTCGTCGGCGAGCTTCCGTACGCTCCGGGCCAACCCGGCGTCCTCGGGCCAGGTGCGCAGCCAGGCGGCGAGCTGTTCGAGCGGCTCGGGGCTCTGCGGGTCGACCGGCTCGGTGGGCACCAGCAGCCCGGCGTCGAGGAGCCGGTCGACGAAGCGCCCGACCGCCGGGTCCGCGCCGGGGCGCCCGAGGGCCTCGGCGAGCCGGGCGACGAGCCGGTCCGGCGGGTCGGGGGTCTCGGCGAGGGAGGCGAGCAGTGCCAGCTCCGGTCGGGCGCCGAGTTCGACCTCCTCCTCGCGGCTGGCCAGGTAGCGGCCGCCGACGAACACCGTCCGGGTGCGCTGGTAGTGGGCCCGTCCGGCGTCGACGCGGGCGGCGCTGGTCATCCGGTGCGGCAGGCTCCGGCTGCGCCGCGGTTCGTCGAGCAGCGCCTGGACCAGCGCGCCGACCAGGGTCCGGTTCACCCGGACGACCGCGCGCGGTGCGGTCGGCGACTGGCTCGGGCCCGTCTTCGGGCAGGGGTCGTCCGAGGCCCAGCCGACCGCCGTGAACCAGGACAGCGGGCTGGTCTTGCCGGTCGCGCGCAGCGCGTGGCGCAGGACCTTGGCCTCCTCCTTGCGGGCCCGGCCGCCCCGCCCGGGGCTCGGGTCCGAGGCGTTGACCACCGCGCGCAGCAGGTCGGCGCTGCCCAGCGCGACGGCGCGCCGGAACGCGGGCTCCCGGCACACCCCGGCCAGCGCGGCCCGTTCCGCCGCCAGGGCCGGCGGTACGGTCCGCGCGAGCTCGTCCAGCAGCCGGGCGCGCTGCTCCCGCAGCTCCAGCCACCGGGCGAGCCGGGGGAGCCGGGCGGGCAGGTCCCCGAGCCGGTCGAGCTGCGCGGCGCGCGCCGCGCGGCCGTTGTGGACGTCCCGGCGCAGCGGCAGGACGACCCGCCGGTGGAACTCCTCGTCGTGTCCGGCCCGGCTGGCGTACAGGTCGTCGGCGAGCACGGGGCGGAGGGCGGCGTCGGCGGCCTCCGCGGCGGTGAGCCGCGCCAACAGGTCCCGTACCAGAGCGGAGGGCGCGGACTGCGCGGCCTGGGCGAGCACGGCGGCGCGCACCAGGGTGTACGGCGCGGTGGAGGTGGCGACCGGCGACACGGGCGCCGACGGGGCACGGGTGGGCACGGGGGCGACCTCCGATGCTGGCGGATGGGGAAGCGGGAACCCGGCGCGTTCGCACCGGAACGCGCCGGGTTCCGTGGTGTTCCGGTCCTGAGCAGCACTGCTCGGTCCTGCTCGGGACGGCTCGGTGCCGCGGCCCTCAGACCTCAGAGCTGCGTCGTGGGCGGGTGCACGATGCTGGAGTTGGAGGACGACTGGCAGGAGCTGGAGGCGGGGTTGCTGGAGGCCCCGCCCTCCGGCAACGCGATGCCGTCCCGCAGCGCGGTGACGGTCAGCTCGCCCAGGTCGAGGTCGTCGAGCGCGAGGACGTCCTGCAGGTGGTCGGCCATGAAGGCTCCCGAAGGGTGTCGAAGGGATGGACCCGGCGGATCGTCAGGACGTCTCCGTGCCGGGCCCGCTGGGCTCGGCGCACGAGGGCGGACCCGGGCAGGAACACGATCCGGATCGGACCGATCACCGGCCGGGCGCCACCGCGTCGCCGAGTGTAGGTCGGGTCGGTTCCACCGAGCGGGCGCTGCGGTGATATTGGCTGGTAATCCGCTCCAGCCCTGCGAGGCCGTCCGCACCCCGCCGGGCTCCGCGGTGTCCGGTTCGCCCCCATGCGTACGCCTACGAAGCCTCGACGGATCCGGCTCACCCCCGCGAGCGGTGCGGTGCGACGGGGGAGCGGGTTCGTCGGCGGACTTGGGAAGAGGCAGCTCCGGCCCCGTACGGCCGTCGACGGATCCTTCACCCGGGCTTCACTCCGCCTCCCCGACCCTTCGACCCGCACCCCGTGCCGCGGCGGTGGGCACACCGGAGCGGAGCCGTGCGGATTCGGCCAGCCGCCGGACCGCCCGGTGGACGGAACCGGTGCCGGAGACAACGGAAGCCGGCCGCGAAACCGGACCGCCCGGTCGCCGACTCGGCAGAGTCGGCGACCGGGCGGTCCGGTTTCGCGCGGGAGGCGCGTCGTGCGGTCAGACGGTGACCCGTTCGGTGTGCTCCGCCTGGACGTCGGCGGGCCGCTCGGCGGTCGCGGGGGTGTTCTCCCGGGGGGTGGGGAGCACGGCCATGATCACGCCGGAGATCACGATGGTCGCCGCCCAGGCGAGCCCGTACCGGCCGACGGGAGTGTCGGAGAGCGGGCCGGCGAACCAGTCGCACTTGGTGAAGGCGAGCCCCATCAGCAGCGCGAGCACCCAGGACACCATCGCCTGCCAGCAGAAGCCGCCCACGTACCAGTAGCGGCTGTTCCTGCCGGTGTCCATCAGCGCGGCGGCGTCGTAGCGCACCGCGCGCGACCGGCGCCGGAACATGTCCACCGCGTAGACGCCGATCCAGGCCGAGAAGGAGACGGCGAGCAGGACCAGGAAGGTGATGAAGGAGCCCAGGAAGCTCTTGGCGACCAGCATCAGCAGCAGGCCGCCGACCAGCGAGATCACGGCGTTGATGCTGACGGCCATGGCGCGGGGCAGCTTCACGCCCATGGTCTGCGCGGTGAAGCCGGCCGAGTACATGGAGAGGCTGTTGATCAGCAGCATGCCCACGATCGCGGTCAGCAGGTAGGGCACGGCCAGCCAGGTCGGCAGCAGGTCGCCGAGGAAGGAGACCGGGTCCGCGGCCTGCGCCAGGCCGGGGGAGGCCACCGCCATCACGGCGCCCATCAGCACCATCGGCACCATGACCAGGCCGGCACCGGAGACCGTCACGCCGACGATCTTCCGGCCGGAGGCGGAGTGCGGCAGGTAGCGGGCGAAGTCCGGGCCGGTGGGGACCCAGCTGATGCCGCCGGCGGCGATGGTCCCGATGCCGGCGATCATCATCGCGGTGGTGCCCGCGGGCTTGGCGAAGACCTCGCTCCAGTCCATGGTCGCGACCAGGTAGCCCAGCACCAGGACGCTGAAGACGCCGAAGAGGTACGTCGACCAGGTGTTGCAGACGTTCAGCGCCTTCCGGCCCATCCCGGAGACCAGGAAGGTGCAGGCGACGAAGGCGAAGAGCGTGATCACGATCAGCGCGGTGTTGCTCTTCACGCCGAAGAGCAGGTCGAGGACGGTCAGCACGGCGTAGGCGCCGGTGACGGCGTTGATCGTCTCCCAGCCGAACCGGGCGATCCAGAGGATCGCGCCGGGGAAGAGGTTGCCGCGCACGCCGAAGGTGGCCCGGGAGAGCGTGGCACCCGGGGCTCCGCCCCACTTTCCGGAGACCGACAGCACGCCGACCATGCCGAAGGAGGCGAGTGCGGCGCACGCGGCGACGATCAGGACCTGCCAGAAGTTCAACTGGTTGAACACCACCAGGGCCGCACCCATGGTGAGGAGCAGGACGCTGATGTTGGCCGCGACCCAGGTCGGGAAGAGCTCGCGGACTCTGCCCCGGCGCTCGTCGTCCGGGACGGGTTCGATACCGCGGGTCTCTATCGCGCCGCCGGTTTCGGCGGTGGACGGGTTGTCCATGGGGGTGGCTCCGTGCGTGTGAAGCGGTAGATGAATCGGACAAATGGAGTATTCATGGAACTCTTCGCGCGTAGCACGAGAGTTACGTCATCCTACTTTGTCCAGTTCGGCTTCAAGACCCGCCCGGCGCCGGGCCGGTGCGCCGGGCGGGGTGGTGCCCTCGGCGGGTCTCAGGCCTCAGGTCTCAGGGCTTGACGGCGACGGCCGCGTAGAAGGAGACCTGGGCGTCGGTGACGGTGGCCGGGACGGTGTCGTCGGCGGGGGTGTCGGTGTCGTCGTCGTGCCAGCGGTGGGCGGGGACGATGCCGGGGCCGAGGAGGTCGAGGCCGTCGAAGAGGGTGGCGAACTCGGCCTTCGGACGCAGCCGCAGGGAGGTGCCCGCCTGGTTGTAGATCTTCTCCACCTGGGAGGCGCCGGCCGGGTCGAGTTCGGCGGTGGCGTGGGAGAGGACGAGCGCGGAGCCCGCCGGCAGGGGTGCCACGAGGTGGTCGACGATGGCGCGGGCGTCGTCCAGCTCGGGAACGAAGTGGAGCAGGGCCACCATCGACACGACCAGGGGCCGGGTGAGGTCGAGGGTCTGCGCGACCTGGGGAGTGGCCAGGATGGCGGCCGGGTCGCGGACGTCGCCGTGGACGTAGGCGGTGCGGCCCTGGGGGGTGCTGGTCATCAGGGCGCGGGAGTGGGCCAGGACGACGGGGTCGTTGTCGGCGTAGACCACGCGGGCCCGCGGTTCGACGGCCTGGGCGACCTCGTGGAGGTTCGGCGAGGTGGGGATGCCGGTGCCGATGTCCAGCCACTGGCGCAGGCCGCGGCGGGCCAGGGCCCGGGTGGCGCGGCGCATGAAGGTGCGGTTGGCGTGGACCGCGGTGCGCATGGTGGGGAAGACGGTCAGGACGCGACCGGCGGCCTCACGGTCGACCGCGAAGTTGTCCTTGCCGCCGAGGAAGTAGTCGTACATCCGGGCGCTGTGCGGGATGTCCTGACGTATGTGCAGGGCGGCCGATCCGTCGGACCCGAACTCGGCGGCCCTCGCCACGGTCTCGTCGGTGCTCATTCCCTGCCCCTTCGTCGGTGATCATGCCAGGCCCGCCGCAGTCTAGCCAACTCGCCTGCGCCGCGCGGGAAGTCGGCCTCAGCCCCGCACCTGCTCGCGGGCGGGGCCCAGTCGGCGGACCACCACCGCGAGGATGTCGCCGCGGTCGACGTAGCCGAGGTGGCGGGAGTCGTGGCTGTGCGCGGCGTTGTCGCCGGTGACGACGAACCGGTGGGGCGGGACGGGCCGGCCGGCCTCGGCGGCGAGGGCGGGCCCCAGCCCCGGGGGCACCGGGTCGCCGGGGCCCGCCACGACGCGCTTGATGATCCGGCCGCGGGCGCGGGGCGGTTCGCCGTACGCCCCCGCGTCGTCCGTACCGGGCGGCCCCGGGGAGGGCGGTCGCAGGGCGGCGACGACGACGCTGCCCCGGCCGGGGCCGGCGCGCCCCGGGCGGCCGGTCCGGTCGAGCCGCCGGATCAGCAGCCGCTCGCCGTCGCGGTGGGCCGGTTCCATGCTGATGCCGGCCACGGTGACCACGGCGTAGCGGCGCCGCGCCAGCAGGGCGCCCAGCAGGACCGGGGCGACGGCGGCGGCGAGCGGGAGCAGCTGTCGGCGGGATGGCCGCATCGGGGGACCTCCTCAGGTCAGGGACGCGACGGGGGGTACGGGCGACGGCGTGACGGGTCGCGGGTTCGGGCTGTGGTGCGGCCGGGACCGCGGGCGGGATCTCAGCCGCCGGGGCCGCCGCGCGGTAGCCGCTGGCCTGCACGGCGAACAGCCGGGCGTAGGCCCCGTCGGCCCGCACCAGCTGCTCGTGGGAGCCCCGTTCGGTGATCCGGCCGTCCTCCAGCACCACCAGGAGGTCGGCGTCCCGCAGCGCCCCGAGCCGGTGCGAGATCAGCAGGCTGGTGCGGCCCGCCCGGTGCTCGCGCAGGCGCCGGTGGATCTCGTGCTCGGCCTGGGCGTCGAGGCCGGAGCTGGGCTCGTCGAGGACCAGGAGGTCGGCGCGGTCGCGCAGGAGCGAACGGGCCAGGGCCAGGCGCTGCCACTGCCCGCCGGACAGGACGACTCCGGTGGCCGGGTCGTCCCTGTCCTCCTCGGAGAAGAAGGTCCGGCTCAGCATCGTGCGGTAGCCGTGGGGCAGGCCGGCGATCACCTCGTGCATCCCGGACAGGCGCGCGGCGCGTTCGACGCCGTCCTGGTCGGCCAGCCGTTCCAGGTCGCCGAGCCCGATGTTCTCGCCGGCGGTGAGGTCGTACTCCATGTAGTCCTGGAAGGTGGCCCCGATGCGCCGGCGCAGCTCGGCCGGGTCGAAGTCCCGCAGGTCGGTGCCGTCCCACCGGACCTCGCCGCGCTCCGGGTCGTACAGCCGGCACAGCAGCTTGACCAGGGTGGTCTTGCCCGCGCCGTTGAGCCCGACCAGGCCGACGGCGCTGCCCGCGGGGATCGTGAGGTCCACCCCGCGCAGCACCCACGGGTGGTCGGGGCCGTAGCGGAACCAGACGTCGCGCAGCTCGATGCCGCCGCGCAGGGCGGGCACCGGTCGCGGGCGGGTGCTGACCGGCAGGTCGTCCCGGGTGCCCCGGACCGCGACGTAGTGGTCGAAGAGCAGCAGCGCCTGGTGCCCGTTCGCGATCTCGGCCGCCAGCGCGGCCAGTGCCGCCTGCACGGCGGGCAGCGCGACCACCAGCAGGGAGACGTCGCCGAGGCCGATGCGGCCCTGCCCCGCGGCCCGGACCGCCCACAGCAGGCCGAGCCCGGCGACCAGCGCGGCGAGCACCCCGAGGCCGGACTGGATCGCCAGCTCCTGCCGGTCCACCGCCCGTCTGGCCGCGTCGGCCCTGCGGCGCTCGTCGAGCATCCGGGCGCGCAGGAAGCCGCCGGCGCCCAGCAGCCGGACCTCCTTGGCCGCCCGGGTGCTGGTCAGCAGCTGGAGGTAGAACAGCTCCCGGCGTTCGGCGGGGCCGATGGTCCAGAACATCCTCGCCCGGCGGCGGCTCACCACCAGTTCCCCGAGGAGCGCCGGCACACCGGAGACGAGCACGGCGACGGCCAGCAGCGGGCTGAGCGCGACCAGCGAGCCGAGGAATCCGGCCATGGTGAGGGTGCCGCGCAGGACCCCGAGCACGTTGTTGACCGCCTGCGTGGGCACCAGGCCCCCGGCCTGCTGGGCCAGGCGCAGCCGGTCGAGGAAGCGCGGGTCCTCGAACCGGCTCAGGCCGGTCAGGGCGTCGACGGCCCGGTGCAGGCGGTCCTGGGCGAGCAGCCCGGCCGCGCGCTGGGTCTGCGCCTGGACGTACTGGAGGAGGTGGGAGACGGCGACGGCGGCGACCGCGGCCGCCGCGAGCGCTCCGGTCGGCGCGAGGAGCGCGTCGGGCCCGCCGCCGGCGGCCAGGCGGTCCAGCACCGCCCGCACGGCCCACGCCGAGGCGACGGGGAGCACCGCGCCGAGGACGGTGAGGAGGGTGAGCGCCGTGAGGTGCCGGGGCGCCGCCCGGAAGGCGAGCCCGGTGGCCGCGCGCAGGACGCCGGCCAGCCGCCGCGGTCCCGGGGACGGTGCCTTCGCCTCCCGCGCGGCCTTCGCCTCCCGCGCGGCCTTCGCCGCCTTCGCGGCCCTCGCCCCCCGCGCGGTCCCCGCCGCCTTCACCGGAGCGCCGGGGCGGGCGCCGGGGCAGGGGCGGGCAGGACGTGTTCGCCCACCGCCTCCACCACGAGTTCGCCGCCACCGACGGCGCGGACCCGGTACACGGCGGGGAAGGCACGGGCGGCGAACGCCTCGGTCACGGGCCCGGTGTCGGGCTCGTGCACGACCCTGGCCACCGGCCCCAGCTCCCCGAGCATCCGCTCGGTCTCCGCCTCCCCGCGCTGGCCGCCCGCGACGACGGCGACCGCGCCGCTGTCCGGAGCGGACGCGAACGCGGCGACCAGCTCCGGCAGTTGGGCGCGACACGGCGGGCAGCCGGGGGTCAGGAAGGCCACGACCGTCCCGGGGGCGAGGTCGCCGCTGCGCAGCGGGCGCCCGTCGGCGGTGCTGGTCTCGAAGGCGCCGACGGCCGCGCCCGGGGCGAGCAGCCCCTCGGCGGCGAACGCGTCGGCGGACGCGCCGGCGGCCGGGCGGGCGGACCGCTGCGCGCGCAGCCTCCTGATCAGCCCGACGGTCACCAGGAGGTCGAGCAGGCACAGCGCGCCGACGAGTACGACGGCGGCGACGAGGTAGGGCATGTCAGCTCTGTCCTTTCCGGACGGTGGCGGGGAAGACGTCGCGCAGCGGCTCGGCGACGTCGTCGAGCACGGTGGCGACGACCCCCAGGACGAGGCCGGTGCCGACGGCCACCGCGAGGCCGCCGGGTGCGTCCGGCAGGCCGTTCGGCGCCGTGGCGGCACCGGTCGCCGCCACGGCGACCAGCAGGCCGTTGCGGACGAGTTGGACGGCTCCGGTGCTGCTCGTGGACGCGCCGAAGCAGCGGCACGGCACCCGTACCCCGCGCCGCAGCGACGCCCCGATCGCGACGGTGAACGCCGTGAGCAGGCAGCCCGTCAGCGCGAACCCGGCGACCGAGGCCGGGCCCGGCAGCACCAGCAGGACGGCCCCCGCCGCCTCCGCCGCGGCCACCAGGCCGGCCACCGCCCGCGCCCTTTCCGGGGACAGCGCGGCGAACCCCCGTACGGAGCCCACGAACGCCCCGAAGGACTCCGCGCTGCGGAGTTTGCCCACCACCGCGACCGCGAAGACCACGGCGAGCAGTACGCGGCAGGACAGTGCGACCAGCGCCATGTCGGCGACACCTTTCCGTCGTGTACCTGGAGTACCGGGGAGCGTTCACGGCACGGGGTGCCGGCGGCCCGCTCCTCGCGGGACCGCCGGCACCCCGCCCCCCTCGCCGTCGCGGCGCGGCCCGAAGGCTCAGCGCCCTGGGCGGATCAGCAGCCGCAGTGGCCGAACTCCATGTAGTAGCTGCCGTCCGAGCAGTTCACCCGGTACTGGGTGTAGTTGCGCTGGCCGGCGCAGCTGCCGGTGATGCACTTCGAGCCGACCCTGCTACAGGTGACGGCGTGGGCCGTCGTCCCGGGCACCAGTCGCTCGACCAGGCGGTCGCCGATCGTCCGCAGGACCTTGGTCATCCGTGACTCCTTCCGCTGTTTCCCGGCATGGTGTGCCGGGTGGCACCGCCGGCTCGGGCGGTGCCGGGGCGCGCGGCCCGGTGCCGCCCGCTCCCTCCCGGCGGGGCGGCGAGCCCGCCGCCGCCCCGTGCGTCCGGCCCCGCCCGGCGGTCCGCGCCGGATCGATCCGGTCGCCGACCGCCGTGCCCGGGCCGGGCGTCGTGCTCCACACCGTGCTCGGGCGGTCTGCGGAAAACCTTCGGGAAGTCTGGAATCGGGCTGTACCCCGTGGTCGGCGGCGGGTAGACAGGGTCGTTCGGCCACGACGGGAGGGCGATCGGCATGGAGGTGCGCTTCGGGGTCCTGGGGGCCGTCGCGGTGTGGCGGGACGCGGCGCCGGTGGACATCGGGCACGCGCGGCAGCAGTGGGTGCTGGGAGCCCTGCTCGCCGATCCCGGGCAGGCGGTGCCGGCCGACGTCCTGGTGGACCGGGTCTGGGGCGGGAGCGCCCCGGGCGGCGGCCGGGACGTGCTGTACGGGTACGTGTCCAGGCTGCGGCGCGCGCTGTCCGGCGTCGGGGTGGACATCGTCCGGGAGCGGGGCGGCTACCGGCTGGGGGCACCCGCCGGGTCGGTGGACGTCCACCGGTTCCGCGAGCTGGCCGGCCGGGCCCGCGACGAGGCCCGCGAACACGAGGCGTCCCGGCTCTGGGAGGAGGCGCTGGGGCTGTGGCGGGGACCGGCGTTCGCCGGGGCGGACACCCCGTGGTTCAACGCGGAGCGCGACCTCCTCGACCGGGAGCGGCTGGCCGCCCGGCTGGACCTGGCCGACCTCCGGCTCCGCCTCGGGCAGCACGAGCGGCTGGTGGCCGACCTGGTCGCCCTGGCCCGGGTCCATCCGCTGAACGAACGGATCGCCGGGCAGCTCATGCTGGCGTTCCACCGGGGCGGCCGGTCCGCCGACGCCCTGGACTGGTACCAGGGGATCCGGCGGCACCTGGCGGAGGAACTCGGGAGCAGCCCCGGCCCGGCGTTGAGCCGCCTCCACGAGCGGATCCTCGCCGCCGACCCGGCACTCGACGCCGCACCGGGCCGCCCGGCCGGGCCGCCCGCTGCCGCGCCACCCCCGGCGGGGCCGGCCCGGCCGGTGCCGCGGCAGCTCCCGGCGGCGCCGGCGGCCTTCGTCGGCCGGAGCCGCGAACTCGCCTTCCTGGACGGGATGCTGAAGGACGGCGGGATGCCGCAGGGCGACCGGACGCCGAGGGATCCGGACGGCGACGGCCAGGTCCTGGTGATCTCGGCGATCGGCGGCGCTGGCGGCATCGGCAAGACCTGGCTGGCCCTGCGCTGGGCGCACGAGCACCTCGCCCGGTTCCCCGACGGACAGCTCTACGCCCAGCTCTCCGGATTCGGCCTCACCGGTCCCACGCCGCCCGCCGCGGTGCTGCGCGGCTTCCTGGAGGCCCTCGGCACGGAGCCCGCGGCCGTCCCCGCCGATCCGCAGGCCCAGGCCGGGCTGTTCCGCTCCCTGGTGGCCGACCGGCGGATGCTGGTCGTGCTGGACGACGCCCGCGACGCCGACCAGGTCCGCCCGCTGCTGCCCGGCAGCGCCTCCTGCACCGTCCTCGTCACCAGCCGCAGCGACCTCGGCGGCCTGACCGCGACGCACGGCTGCCGGTACGTGGCCCTCGACACGCTCCACGCCGAGGAGGCCCGCCGGATCCTGCTGGGCGCCCTCGGCCACGACCGGGTGGCGGCCGAGCCCGCCGCCGTCGCCGCCGTCCTGCGGCAGTGCGCCGGGCTGCCGCTGGCCCTGTCCGTCGTCGCGGCCCGCGCCGCCGCCCGGCCCGGCCTGCCCCTCGCGGCGCTCGCCGCGGAACTCGACGACGCCACCACCCGGCTCGACGCCCTGAGCGCCGGAGACCTGGCCACCGACCTGCGGGCGGTCTTCGACACCTCCTACCGCGCCCTGGACGCCCGGAGCGCGCGGGCCTTCGCCCTGCTGGGCCTGGCGCCGGGGCCCGACATCGGCCTGGACGCCGCGGCGGCCCTCACCGCCCTGCCCTCCCCCCGGGCCCGGGCCGTCCTGCGCACCCTGGAGACGGCCCACCTCCTCCAGCAGTACGCCCCCGGGCGCTACCGGATGCACGACCTGGTCCGCCTGTACGCCGCCGAGCGGGGCCACGAGCGGCCCGCCGCCGTCCGGGACGCCGCGCTGCGCCGCGCGGTCCGCCACTACGCCGACACCGCGCTCGCCTGCGACCGGCTGCTGGCCCCGCACCGGACGCCGATCGCCGAGGACGGCTCCGGCGCGGCGGGCGGCCTTCCCCAGGACGCCGCGGGCGCGATGTCGTGGTTCGAGACCGAGCACCCGTGCCTGCTCGCGGCGCACGCGCTCGCCCTGACGAGCGGCCGGAACCAGGAGGCGTGGCGGCTGGCCTGGGCGCTGGACACCTTCCACTGGCGCCGCGGCCGCCTGCCGGACCGCGTCCAGACCCTGGAGGCGACGCTGCCGGCCCTGGAGGCCCTGGGGGAGCCGGCCGGCCCGGCGCCGGCCCACCGGCTGCTCGCCCGTGCGCTCGTCGACCTCGGCCGGCACGACGGGGCGCTGGACCACCTGGGCCGGGCCCTCGCCCTGTACGAGCGGGCGGGCGACGCCGCGGGGCGGGCGCAGACCCACCTCAACCTGGCGCTGGCTTGGGAGCGCCGCGGCGACGACGCGCGGGCGCTGGCGCACAGCGTCCGGAACCTGAGGATCCGCAGGTTGCTCGACGACCCGCCGCGCGAGGCCGAGGCCCTCAACGCGGTGGGCTGGTACCACGCCCGCCTCGGCCACCACCGGCAGGCCCGGCACTACTGCGAACTGGCCCTGGCCCTGTGCCACCGACACGGCTTCGTGGAGACCGAGGCGTACACCCTGGACAGCCTCGGCTACACCGCCCACCACAGCGGCCGGTACGCCCTGGCCGTCGAGTACTACGGCCGGGCCCTGGTGCTGCGCCGCCGGCTCGGGGACCACTACGAGGAGGCCGACGCGCTCGCCTGCCTGGGCCACGCGCACCGCGCCCTGGGGAGCCCGGCCGAGGCCCGGCGGGCCTGGGAGGAGGCCCTCGCCCGCTACCTCGACCAGCACCGCACCGCCGAAGCCGGGCGGATCCGGGAGCAGTTGGCGGCCCTGGGCGAGCGACAGGACCCGGGAGCGTAGCCAGCTCCCGGGCCCCTGTGTGCCGCCCAATTGCGCACACCGGCACGTTTAAGGGTCGCGGATCAGATTGAAATCGACGCGTTCTGCCTTTGAACTACCGTGCCACGGAGCGGCACAGACAGGACTCGAACCTGCATTCGTCGATATTCGTCCGCGCCCGGTCGATCCGGTGTTCGGCGGCGAATGCTGAGACTGGAGCGAGAGTCTGAGATTCAGGGGGCTGCCTCTGCCTGGTTGGGCCACCCCGGCCGGTGGTGCCGGGGGGAGGATTCGAACCTCCACTGAAACCCCTGGTCAGCTTCAACATCAGTGTCAGCTTTTCGCACCGCGCAGCGCACGCACCCGCCCGGCTCCCCGGACAGGATCGGTGACGCGCCCGGTGCACCCGCCCGGCTCCCCGGGCGGGCGATCATGGGGCTACCGGAACAGGTAGCCGAAGACGGCGTCACCCACCCGCTGGTCGGTGACCTCGACGGCGTTGGCCTCCTCGCGGGCGAACTTGACCGCCTGCTGGAGCTTCTCCACCCGCTCGGCGAGCTCGTTCACCCGGCGGGCCGGCAGCGCGCCGGAGAACTTGACCGTGGTCCAGTAGCCGACCGCGACGTCCTCGTAGTAGACCTCGACCTGGGCCGGGTGCTTCTCGGTGGCCTCGGCCTTGACGTGGTTGCGCGGCACCTTCTTGGTCCGGATGGTGCGCACCGGCTCGGTCTTCCAGGAGTCGGTGGACGGGTCGAGGTTCCAGGACTCGGAGGCGTCCAGCACCGGGAGCTTCTTCACGAAGGTGAACAGGTCGGTGAGCTGCTTCTCCAGGAAGAGCAGGTACGGCACCGGCACCTGGGGGAGGAGCACCTGGCCGTCCACCACCACGTCGGCGCGGGCGTCGACGTTGGCCCAGTCCTTGGTGGCCGTCACGTCGAAGAGCCGGGTGAGGGTGTTCGCGGTCGACCGCAGGATGTCCTCGGCCTTGAGCTGCACCCTGGTCGACTCCGGCGGCAGCTGCTCGCCCTCCTCGTCCTTGGGCTGGTAGGTG
This sequence comes from Kitasatospora sp. NPDC114501, assembly GCF_055633695.1. Taxonomy (NCBI): domain Bacteria; kingdom Bacillati; phylum Actinomycetota; class Actinomycetes; order Kitasatosporales; family Streptomycetaceae; genus Kitasatospora; species Kitasatospora sp. NPDC114501. The sequence continues at coordinate 112,914 of NZ_JBVKDS010000020.1, forward strand.
CGGGAGATCCCGGCCAGCAGCGCGGGCTTCTGCAGGTCCTGGTGGGCCTGCGTCAGCTCCTGGAAGGACTTGGACTTGACGCCCTTTTCGACGGCGATGATCTGGTTCAGCTTTGCCACGTCCGGGACGCTACCAGTCTCGAACTGAACGATGACACCCAATTATTGATCGAGTGGCGAGGAGAGCGTCATGACCATCGCACTGCTCACCCCCGGCGACTTCCCCACCAGCCCGCTCGCCCTGCGCTTCGCCGACCCCGCCCGACAGACCACGGCCCGCAAGTTCGCCTCCGAGCAGGCGAGCGCGGCCAACGGGGCGGCCGGCCTGCTGGCCCGGATGTGGCAGGCAGCCCCGGACCCGTCGGCCCGGGTGGCCGCGCTGGCCGCCGTCCACGCGCACCTGGTCGACTGGCGCTACCGTCTCGCCGTCACGATGGGCCCGCCTCCGGGCGGCGGCGCCGCCTTCGACCCGGAGCGCTTCTGCACCCCGATCCGGGAGGGCGACACCAACTACGACCGCCTCGGGGACGTCGGCCGCCTGCGCGAGGGCGCCCGGTGGGACCAGGCCACGCGCACCTACACCGGCGGCCGGGCGACCCCGGCCTGGGACGTCATGCTCCGCTACGGCCGTCTCGCCGAACTGCGCTTCGCCGCCGAGGGCGTCAGGGGCGACACCCTCCAGAACCGGGTGCTGCTGCCGGACGGGCGGCGGATCGCCGGCAACCGCCTCCTGCGTGGCGATGCCGCCCGCCGTGCCGACGCCGAACTCGTCGCCCGGGCCGCGTCCCGGGGGCTGGACGTCTCCCGGCTGGAGACCGGCGGCAGGCCGGTCCACACCGCCACGCCCGCTCCCCGGGACAGCGCCGTCCTGCACTCCGCCGCCCTCGACCTCCTGGCCCGGCCCCGTCTCACCGCCGAGGACTACCTGGCGGCCCGCTACCTGCTCTTCCAGGCCCCGCAGACCAAGAAGGGGAGCGACGCCGTGACCAGGACGTTCATCGTGGCGGTCGGCGCAGTCGCCCTCCCCCGCGCCAGGCCCGTCCTGCCCGAGGACGTCGACCTGCGCTGCTACGTTCTCGGCCAGCCGCGCTGTCACCCGTGGCAGGGGACGCGATCGTGAAGCCGACGTCGAGCCGCTCCGAGCGGCGCTCGACCGTGGGCGACCTCCCCGGCGGCATGCTCCCCGGGCCGGTCGTCGTCGCCGGAGGCGCCGAGGGACACCAGGAGTTCCCGGATGCGTAGGCCCAGGTGGAGGGTGATGCGGTCCGCGCCGCTGTCCAGGTCGAGTCCGGTGACCTCCTGGATCTGCCGCAGCCGGTAGTAGAGCGAGGTGCGGTGGATCCGGAGCGCTTCGGCGGTCCTGGGGACCGATCCGGCGTGGTTGAGGAAGCACCGCAGGGTCGCCTCCAGGCGGTGCCCGCCGCTGGACTCCAGCAGGGCGCGCAGCGGTTTCGGGAGCAGCGACTCGTTCAGGGCACGGTCCGGCAGTTGCAGGAGCACGGCGAACTCGCCGAGTTCCTCCCAGGAGCCGATGCCGTCCAGGCCGGGCATCCGGCGTGCCGCGCGGACCGCGACGAGTGCCTGCTCGTGGGAGGTCCAGGCGTCGGCGAGGCCGCTCTGGTGGCCGCCGATGCCGATGACGGGCGCGGCCGAGGCGCCCAGGCGGGCGCCGAGGGCTTCCCTGAGGCGGGCGGACTGCTCCCGGAGTTCCTCCGGTGCCGGCGGCCGGTCGGCGACCTGGAGCAGGACTGCCCGGTGCGAGGTGACCGCGAAGGCCCCGTGCGCCGACCGGGTCCGGCGGAGTCCCTCCAGCACCCCGTGGAGTGCGGACGCCACCTGCCCGGGGGACACCCGGGAGCGCGCCACCTGCACGACGCTGACCACCGCGTGGGAGGCGTCCGGGAGCAGTGCGTCGTCCAGGAGCCGGGTGCGGGAGCCGGCACGCGCGGCGGGGTCCGAGTCCAGCAGCGACAGGAGGAGCCTCTGCTCCCCGGTCCTCCGGGCATCGGCCGCGACGTGGTCGGCGTACAGCTGGCCGACGACGGCGGGCGTCGCCCGGGCGACGGTCCCGATCTCTTCCGGGGCCAGCGTGGCGTCCGGTGCGATGACCGTCAGCAGGCCGAGGAGGTGGCCGCGCTCACGCAGCGGCACGCAGTAGCGGGGGAGCAGCCCGAGCTCCTCCCGGCCCGGGAGGAAACCCGGCTTGGACCACCGGATGACGTCCTGGTCGCGGACGTGCCGGGCGACCTCGCTGCTCACGCGTCCCTGGAGCAGGCTGTGGAGGCGGGCCGGGTCCGCGTCGTCGAAGTGCCGGCTCGAGTAGACGCGCCGGCCCGAGGGGTCGGTCAGGGTGACGGACCGACGGAGCGACTCCGCGAGTTGCTCGATCAGCTCGCGCAGCGCGGCGGTGCCGGCCGGGGTCCGCCGCCGCTGTTCGGTCGTGGCAGTCGTCATTCGTGGTCATCCCTCCGTGTCCTCGACACACGGTGACACCGCCGCGATGCCCCACGGTGCACGGCTCTTGTCCCTGTCTGCGGGGAGTGCCGGAACCTTGTGCCTCGGGGGCGAACCTGTCTCGGACGGACCCGGCGGGTCACCCGGGCCCGTCCGCGGCGACAGCGCCGCCGAGCCGCCGCCATTCGCTCGGGGAGACCCCGTAGGCCGCCTGGAAGCGGCGGCTGAAGTGGCTCGGGCTGCTGAACCCGCAGCGGGCGGAGACCGCGGCGACGGTCAGTCGGTCGTACCGCGCGGAGGCCAGCATGCGCCGTGCCTTCCCGAGCCGTTCGGCGATGAGCCACTGCTCCAGGCTGATCCCCGCCCCGCTGAGCAGGGCGTAGAGCCGGCGGACCGACACGGCGTGCTCCGCCGCGATCCGTTCCGGCGTCAGGTCGCGGTCCGCGAGGTGGGCCCGCGCGTAGGCCGTGATCCGGGTGAGCAGGGTCTCGTCCATCGTCGACCTGACCTCGGGGGCCTGTTCGGCGTGTGCGGCCGACAGCAGCAGCGCGCGGACGAGTTCCGTGGTGGCGGAGGCCAGGGCCTCCGCGCCGGGATCGGCCTCCAGTCGGCCGGGATCGCGCCAGACGCCCCGCAGGTGCTCCAGCACGAGGCCGTACAGCGGACTGGCGCGCAACCGCAGGGACGCCCTCACCACCGTGTCCACCGGCACGCCGAGGCGGTTCATGTCGAACATGACGGCCTGGGAGGCCCCGTCGCCGGACCAGCCGTACACGCGGGGCGACAGCTCGTGGAAGACGCAGATGTCGTCGGCGCCCAGGAGCGTCCGGCGGTCCGCGACCTCGGCCCGGTGGACGCCCCGGGGCTGGAGCGAGACCGAGACGACCGGGTCGCTCCGGTGGTGGTGGACGTGCTGGGCCGTCCGCCGCACCTCGAAGCCCGAGTTCCGGGTGGCGAAGAAGTCCAGTCCGCCGACGCGCCAGAGTTCCATCCGGGCGCGGATCCCGGTCTCCGGCTCCTCGTGGGCGACGTCGTTGGGGACCAGCGAATCCGTCAACGCGTGATGGAACGCCTCCACCCGCTCGCGAGGCGCCACGGTGTCGAGGTCGAGCAGCAGCACACACCCTCCCAGGGAAATGATCTTCAGCCATTCTGCCGCACCGGTGAGCACCGCCGGCCGCGGCCGAGGCGGCGTCCGGCAGAAGGCCCGGGGCGGCGCGTCAACGCCGCTACGGCGGGTTCTCGGCCGGGTGAACATCGCACGTGCGAGGTGCATCGCGCCGGCCGGCCGGGCAGGGGTGGGGGGACCGGGGCTTCCGTCAGAAAGGGCTGTGCCATGGGGCGTGCACTGATCGTGGTCGACGTGCAGAGGGACTTCTGCGAGGGCGGAGCCGTTCCGGTCGGCGGCGGTGCGGGCCGGGCCCGCGCCATCGCCGACCTCGTGGAGCGCACCGCCGGCAGCGAGTACACCCATGTCGTCGCCACCCGCGACCACCACCTCGACCCGGGCAGCCACTTCTCCGACCGCCCGGACTTCAAGGACTCCTTCCCGGTGCACTGCGTCGCCGGCACCGAGGGGAGCGAGTTCCACCCCGACTTCGTCCCCGCGGCCGAGGGGAAGGTGGACGAGGTCTTCTACAAGGGCGCGCACTCCGCCTCCAAGAGCGGCTTCGAGGGCTTCGCCGCGGACGGCACCGCCCTCGCCGACTGGCTGCGCGCGCGGGAGGTCACCGAGGTGGACGTGGTCGGCATCGCCACCGACCACTGCGTGAAGGCCACCGCGCTCGACGGCGTGCGGGCCGACTTCGCGGTCCGGGTCCTGCTCGACTACACCGCGGGCGTCTCCGCCGAGACCACCGTCCGGGCCGTCGCCGAACTCGACCAGGCGGGCGTCGAGCTGAGCGGCACGCCGGTCGTCCTCGCCTGACGGCCGAGCACGTCAACCCGAGTCGCGGACGCGCCCTCGAACGGGTGGGTTGCGGCACCTCGGGGGTGGCGGGCGGCCAGGGTACCGCTCGTGATCAACTTCCGAATTCGCACGGCCGCCGGCGCAGTCGCCCTCGCCTGTGCCGTCGTGCTCACCCCCGAGAGCCTGGCCGCCGCCGCCCCCGCGGCCGAGACCGAAACCGCCCCGTTCCGCTGCCTCGACCCCAGCGGGGAGGCGCTCTGGAGCGGGCCCCAGTGCGACGGCGTCGTCATCCGTGAACTCGGCACCGAGGCCGTCGCCATCGTCCTGGACGGCCGCCGGATCGACTTCGCGGACGAGGCCGAACTGCGCGCCGACGACTGCGCCGCCCGGCCGACCGTCACCCTCCCCGCCAGCACCTTCGAGAGCATCCCGGAGGGACCGGACCCGCTGTACGCCGCCGTGGACCGCCGGGTGGACGTCCCCCGCATCACCCCGGCACCGCACTGGCGCAAGGACTGCCACCCGCTCTTCCGCTCGGACGGCCGCGACCCGTCCGTCATCTTCGAGCAGGGCTTCGCCCCGAAGGACGTCAACGGCCAGTACGACATCACCAGTTACGTGCTGCAGAACCAGCCCTCGCCGTTCGTCAGCACCACCTACGACCCCGAGCTCTACAAGAAGTGGAAGAAGGTGCCCTGGGACTACTTCATCGACGCCCCCGGCGGCATCAACGTGAACGCGACCATCGGCGACCAGCACCAGTACGCCGACCAGGTGGAGGTCGCCTTCCCCGGCGGCGTGGACCGGCACTTCATCCGCCGGGCCTGCCCGGTCGACCGGGCCACCGCCTCGCTGGTCGAGTCCGGCTGCGTGGACAACCCGAACTACCAGCCCTGGCTGCACTGACCGCGGGCCGGAACGACGGAGCGGCCGGCCGGTCTTCGGACCGACCGGCCGCTCCGTCGGCGGCCCGGCGTCCTGCCCGGGACGGTGGGCTCGCCCTGGGCGGGGTGCTAACGGGTGTCCCGGAACAGGGCGGTGATGCCGGCGGTGAGGACCAGCCAGCCGGTGATCGCGACGGCGAGGGCGGTGGCGAAGGACCACCCGATGGTGATCATGACGGTGCTGCCGAAGAAGGCGAGGAAGGCGATGGAGAGGTAGGCGGCGGCGGGGGCCTTCCAGCCGGTCCGGTGGCCCCGCAGCAGGGTCTGGACGGCGAGGGCGGTGCCCGCGCCGATCAGCAGGGCCAGCTCGAGGACGGGGCGCCAGGGGACCGTGACGATCGCGATGCGGTGGCCCCCGTGGGAGAGCTCGATGACGCGGCCGTTCCAGACCGTCAGGTCCACGTCGAGGCCCGTCCGTGCGCTGTCGTAGAGGTCCGCCGAGACGTAGTAGGTGCGGTCCGGCGCCGTCTCGCGGGAGACGGTCAGCTCGTGGCTGGTGCTCTCACCCTCCCAGGTGGTCTTCCTGCCCGTGACCCGGCCGGTCTCCCGGGTGGTGCAGTCCTTGGCGGGCGGGCCGGCGAGGGCGGCGCAGGCGGGGCCGTCGCGGTAGGCGAACACCTCGTCGTAGGTGTCGACGAACCGGGAGAAGCCGAGGGCGACGGCGGCCAGGCCGGTCAGGACGAGCAGGACCCCGGCCACGAGGCGGGCGGTCGCACGTATCTTGCCCGGGTGGGCCGGGCCGCCGGTGCGCAGGGGTGGCGCCGGGGTTCGGCCGAGGAGCTCACTCATCGTCGTCGCTCGGCACCTCGGCGAGGAGCGGCACGGCCCGCGCCTGCTCCGTCCGCCGTCCGGTCAGGGTGACCCGGCCGCGCTTGGTGGTCACTTCGAGCGACGCGTCCGCGCGGCGGGCCCGCAGCCAGTCCCGGAGTTCCGCCGTCTCCCGCAGCTCGTCGCCGCCGACGACCCTGATCCGCGCGTCCATCGCGCTCCCTCCGGCCACGCCCGGGCGGCTCCCGGGCTCAGTCGGGATGATGGCAGGGAACGGCTCCGTGCGGGGAGCAACCGGCGGAGCTTGTGACGGAGTTGTGGAATTCCCGCGTGGCGGAGGCCCTTGGCGGTGGGTGACGCGCCAGGCCGGGTCAGGGCAGCAGCAGGCCGGCGAGCTCGTCCAGCAGTTCGGTGACCCGCCGCGCCTTGTCCGGGTCCGGAACGGCCCTGGCGATGACCGGCTCGGCGGGCCGGGAGACGTGGGCGCGGATGGCCCGCCGGGCCGGCTCGGAGACGGTCAGCAGGGTGCGCCGCCCGTCGCCCGGGTCGGGGGCTGCGTCGAGCAGACCGCGTTCGCGCAGGCGGGCGACGGAGACCGAGACGTGGCTCTGGGCGAAGCCGGTGCGGACCCGGATCTCCTGGACGGAGGAGGCGGGGTGGCGGAACACGTCGGAGATCACGGCGATCTCCCCGGCCGTGAGCTGCTCGGAGGCCGGGTCGGTGATCAGGGCGCGGCCGAGTTCGGTCAACCGCTTGCCCAGTCTGAGGAGTTGCACGCCGTCCATGTCCGCCAGAATACATCTTCACCGATGTATCGGCGCCGATGTAGATTGCCGGGCATGACGACCTCCGAACCGCTCAGCCCGGTCTCCCGCACCGCCCTGTCGGTCGCCCGGGTGCGGGCCTACGAGAGCTCCCGACCCGACCCCCTCTTCGTCGACCCGTACGCCGCCGCGTTCGTCGCCGCCGCCGGTCTCGATCTGGCCCCCGCCGAGCCGGGCAGCGGCTTCGCCCGGGCCCTGCTCGCCCACGGCATCCTGCGCACCCGCTTCTACGACGACCGGCTGCGCGCCGCCGGCACCGGCCAGGTGGTGCTGCTGGCGGCGGGTTTGGACACCCGGGCCTACCGGCTGGACTGGCCGGGCGGCACCCGGGTGTTCGAACTCGACCTGGGCCCGGTGCTCGCCTTCAAGGAACAGGTCCTGGCCGGGATCGGCGCCGCACCGAACGCCGAGCGCACCGCACTGCCCGCCGACCTGCTCGACCCGCGGTGGCCCGATCGGCTGGTCGCCGCCGGCTTCGACCCGGCGCGGCGCTCGGTCTGGCTGGCCGAGGGGCTGCTGGTCTACCTCACCGCAGAGGAGGCGGCCGCCCTGCTGACGGCGGTGGGCGGGCTGGCCGCCCCGGGCAGCCGGCTGCTGCTGGAGCAGGGCCGGGACCTCAGCCGCACCCCGGACGATCCGGCGCTCGCCCACCTCACCGGCCTGTGGCGCGGCGGGCTCGGCCCGGGCACCGACGAGTGGCTCGACGGGCACGGCTGGACGACGGAGGTCACCACCCTCGTCCGGCTCGGGGAGGCCTACGGCCGGCCGTTCCAGAACCCCTCCGCCACGACGGCGTTCATCGAGGCGGAGCGACGGCAGGCGCCGGGCGGGGCCGCTCGGATCTGATCGCGGCCGGTATGCCTCTTCCGTGGCCGTACGGGCGATCGGATCAACTCCCGCTATGAGACAAATACCTGACGAAGCATCACAAGGAGGGAGCCGGACGCGGCGGCCAGGTGCCCGGGAGCAGCACGCCGGTGGCGTAGGCCCGGGCGACCAGGGCGGTGCGGTTGGGGACGCGCCAGCGGCGGGAGAGCCGGGCCAGGTGGTAGTTGACCCCGTCCGGGGTGACGCCGATCTCCCGGGCGATCTGCGCGGTGGTGTCGCCGCGGGCCGCCGCGGCCAGGATCCGGGCCTCGACCGGGCTGGCCTCGGCCCGCGGGCCGGACGGCGGGGCCGCCTCGCCTGCGGGCTCCGCCGCGTTCAGCGACAGCAACAGGCTCGGGGTCTGCTCCGGGGTGTCGCCGACCAGGGCGACGGTCATCTCACCGTGCCGCTCCCGGCCGCCGGCGGGCGTCCAGGACACCCGCGCCGGGTACTGCGAGCGGCGGTGCAACCGGACGGCCTCGGTGAGCGCCTCCAGGGTGCCGCTGTCCCGCAGGGTGAAGAACTCCAGAATCCTACGGTCGCGCAACTGGCCCGGCAAACGGCCGAATTCGGCTGCCATCGCGCGGTTGACGATCAGGATCCGACCGCCGAACTCGCACACCGCGATGGGCAGCGGCACGTGGTCCAGCAGCCGCAGCGCCCGGTTGCGCCAGATCACCGCCGCCTCCAGCCCGTCGTCCGGCGCCGGGCCGCAGCCCTCGGTCGTACGCATGAGTGGTTCTCCTCCCCGGGGGCCGGTGCTGACGGTTCGTGGGCAAGCCCGTGACGGCCCCGGGTACTACACAATCATGTAGTGACCGGGGCCCGGACCCCCGCCCGGTGGGCTCACAGTGGTGGAAGCCGAAAGTTTCCTGCTGTGGGAGGGGCACACCGATGACCGAGACCGTGGAGAGCGCGACCGAGGACGAGCGGGCGGCCGGGGCCGAGAGCCGGGCCGTCCCGCTGGTGGACATCTCGTCGGCGCCGCCGCTCGCCGCCCCGGTGCTGCGCACCATGGAACTGGCCAGAGAGCACGGCCCGGCCTTCGTCCAACGGCTGCACGGCCGGGACACCCTGGTCGTCAGCGGCCTGGAGCTGGTGGCGGAGCTGGCCGACGAGACCCGGTTCACCAAGTCGATCAGCCCGGCCCTGGAGAACGTCCGCCAGTTCACCGGCGACGGCCTGTTCACCGCGTTCAACGACGAGCCCAACTGGGCCCGGGCGCACGACATCCTGATGCCCGCCTTCGCGCTCGGCTCGATGCGCACCTACCACCCGGTGATGCTGCGGGTGGCCCGTCGGCTGGTCGACTCCTGGGACCGCCGGGAGGCCGCCGGACTGCCGGTGGACGTGCCCGGCGACATGACCAGGATGACCCTGGACACGATCGGACTGGCCGGCTTCGGCTTCGACTTCGGCTCCTTCGAGCGGGACGAGCCGCACCCCTTCGTCGAGGCGATGGTGCGCTGCCTGGACTGGGCGATGACCAGGCTTACCCGCGACCCGGCGGCGGACCACCGCGAGCGCGACGCGGCCTTCCGGGCCGACGCCGACTACCTGGCCGCCGTGGTCGACGAGGTGATCGCCGCCCGCGCCGGGGAGGGCGTCCAGGGCCCGGCCGAGGACCTGCTCGCCCTGATGCTCGGCGCGGTCCGCCCCTCGGACGGCACCCGGCTGGACGCCGAGAACATCCGCAACCAGGTGATCACCTTCCTGATCGCCGGCCACGAGACCACCTCGGGGGCGCTCTCCTTCGCGCTGTACTACCTGGTCAAGCACCCGGCCGTGCTGCGGCAGGTGCAGCGCGAGGTGGACGGGCTCTGGGGCACCCGGGCCGACCCGGAGCCCTCCTACGAGGACGTCGGACGGCTGCGCCACACCCGCCAGGTGCTCAACGAGGCACTGCGGCTGTGGCCGACGGCGCCCGCGTTCAGCCGGGAGGCGCGCGAGGACACCCTGCTCGGCGGCCGCATCCCGCTGCGCGCCGGGGAGACCGTCTTCGTCACCACGCCGATGCTGCACCGCGACCCGGCCTGGGGCGACAACCCGGAGCTGTTCGACCCGTCCCGGTTCGACCCCGAGCGCGAGGAGGCCCGCTCCCCGCACGCCTTCAAGCCCTTCGGCACCGGCGAACGCGCCTGCATCGGGCGGCAGTTCGCGCTGCACGAGGCCGTCATGCTGCTCGGCATGCTGGTCCACCGCTACCGGCTGATCGACCACGCCGACTACCGGCTGACCGTCAAGCAGACGCTCACCATCAAGCCCGACGGCTTCACCCTCGGCCTCGCCCGGCGGGCCCCCGTCCAGGCCTCCGCCGCCCTCGGCACCGCCGGGCCGACGGCCGTCGACCGGCAGGCCGGCCCGGCCGCCGAGCGCGCCGCGCGGGTCCGCCGCGGGACCGGGCTGCTGCTCCTGCACGGCTCCAACTACGGCGCGTGCCGGGAGTTCAGCCGGCAGCTCGCGGAGGCCGCCGCCGACCTCGGCTGCGAGACCGAGATCGCCCCGCTGGACGCCTACGCGGAGGGGCTGCCCACCGGCCGGCCGGTGGTGATCACCGCCGCCTCGTACAACGGGCAGCCGACCGACGACGCGGCCCTGTTCGTCCGCCGGCTCCAGGAGGCCCAGGAGGCCCAGGAGGGGCCGGAGACCCGAGCGGCCGACGGCGTCGAGTACGCCGTGCTCGGCATCGGCGACCGCACCTACGCGGCCACCTACCAGCGCGTCCCGGCGCTGATCGACGACCGGCTGGCCGCGCTCGGCGGCACCCGGCTGCTGGCCCGTGCCGAGGCCGACGCCTCCGGCGATCTGGCGGGCACCGTACGGCAGTTCACCGCGGCGCTGCGCGAGGCCCTGCTGGCGCGCCACGGGGACGCCGACGCCCCCGCCGCGCCGCGGCCGGAGGCCGCCTACTCGGTGACCGAGGTGACCGGCGGCCCGCTGGCCGCGCTGGCCGCCCGGCACGACATGGCGGAGCTGACCGTCACCGCCGTCGGCAGCCTGACCGACCCCGCCTATCCCCGGGTCAAGCGGCTGGTGCGGCTGGCCCTGCCGGAGGGCGCAGGCTACCGGACCGCCGACCACCTCACCGTGCTCCCGGCCAACGACCCGGTGCTGGTCGAGCGGGCCGCCAAGCTGTTCGGCGCCGACCCGGACACGGTGCTGGGCATCGTGGCGCACCGGCGCACCGGCCTGGCCGTCGACCGCCCGGTGACGGTGCGCGACCTGCTCACCCGCCACGTCGAGTTGCAGGACCGCCCGAGCGCCGAGCAGCGCGCCGCCCTGGCCGCGCTCAACCCCTGCCCGCCCGAGCAGGCCGCGTTGCGGGCGCTGCCCGAGGACGACCCGCGCACCCTGCTGGACCTGATCGAGGACCACCCGGCCGTGCAGGAGCGGCTCACCTGGCCGGTGCTGCTGGAACTGCTGCCGCCGATCCGGCCGCGGCACTACTCGATCTCCTCCTCGCCCGCCGGCGACCCGGGCCAGGTGGAGCTGATGGTCTCGGTGCTCAGCGCCCCGGCCCGCTCTGGCCGGGGCGCCTTCCGGGGCACCGGCTCCGGCTACCTCGACCGGGTGGCCGTCGGCGACACCGTGCTGGCCCGGGTGCAGCCCTGCCGGGAGGCGTTCCGGATCGGCCACCGCACCCCGGTGGTCATGATCGCGGCCGGCACCGGCCTGGCGCCCTTCCGGGGCGCCGTCGCCGACCGCCGGGCGCTGCTCGCCGAGGGGGCCGGGCTCGCCCCGGCGCTGCTGTACTTCGGCTGCGACGACGCGGCGGCGGACTACCTGCACCGCGGCGAGCTGGAGGCGGCCGAGCAGGCCGGCGCGGTCTCGCTGCGGCCCGCCTTCAGCGAGCGGCCGCAGCACGGGCGGCGGTACGTGCAGGACCGGATCGCCGCCGAGGCGGCCGAGGTCTGGGAGCTGCTCGAAGCCGGAGCCGAGGTGTACGTGTGCGGCGACGGGGCCCGGATGGCGCCGGGCGTCCGGGAGGCGTTCCGGGCGATGTACCGGGAGCGCACCCCGGGGGCCGACGAGCGGCGGGCGCAGGCCTGGCTCCAGGGGCTGGTCGAGACCGGGCGGTACGTCGAGGACGTGTACGCGGGCTGACCGGTCGCCCCCCCGGACAGGGCCGTCGGCCCGCCGCGCAGATGCGGCGGGCCGACGGGGTCATGACGGCTCGGACGGCTCGGACGGCTCAGAGGGTTGGCAAGGCTGGAAGGGCCCGGTCAGTAGACGCTGACCTGGTACGCGGAGAGCGCCGCGTTGACCGGCTGGTAGAAGGTCGTCCCGCCCGAGGTGCAGTCGCCGCTGCCGCCCGAGGTGAGGCCGAGCGCCTTGGCGCCGTCGTACAGCGGGCCGCCCGAATCGCCCTGTTCGGCGCAGACGTTGGTCTGGATCAGGCCGGTGACGGTGCCGCCGCCGGCGTAGCGCACGGTGGCGTTGAGGCCGGTGACGGTGCCGCCGTGGGTGCCGGTGGTCGAGCCGGTGCGCTGGACCGACTCGCCGACGAAGGCGTTCGGGGCGGAGGTGAAGCCGCCCGGGTGGCTGAGCGCGGCGTTGTCGTAGCGCACCAGCGCGTAGTCGTGCCCGGGGAAGGTCGAGCTGATCGTCGGGCCGATCCGGGTGAGGTGGTTGGCGTCGGTGTACCAGTCGGGGGCGACGTTGCCGCAGTGCCCGGCGGTGAGGAAGTAGTGGGTGCTGCCGCTCACCACGTTGAAGCCGAGTGAACAGCGGTACTGGCCGCCGTAGATGGCGTCCCCGGCGGCGACCAGCGGAGTGAAGGTGCCGGGGACGCGGTGGATGTCGACGGCGGCGGCGTTGGCGCCGACGGCGCTCATCAGCCTGCCGAGCGCGAGGGGGGTGACGGTGCTGTCGGCGGTCACCACGACGCGTCCGGCGGCCTCGTCGACGTACCAGGCGGTGCCGTCGACCTCGGCGTTCAGGATGGCGTCGCTGACCGCCGAGAGCTGTCCCGGTTGCGCGGTGGGGGTGGGGGCGGCGGCGGCGCCCGGCGTGGCGACCGCGGTCGCGGTCAGCAGGCCGAGGGTCGCGGCGAGCAGCCGGAAGCGGCGCCTGGTGCCGGTGCGGGGCGTGGTGCGCGTGGTCCTCACCGATGTCCTCCTGAGGGGGTGACGGCCCTGGGGTCGGGGCCGTGAAGCGTGGTCAGGCGGTGGGCGGACCCCGGCCGGTGCTCTCCGGAAGCGCGGCGGATGATCTGCTCCTGACAGACGCTGACCGGAAGTATGAGGAAACGGACCTTTCGGTACAAGCTTCCTGATGGGGTGTCGGCGGACCCGCGGGCCCGGGGGTGACCCCGCGGATCCGCCGTTCGGCGGCTGCCGCCCGGGGACTACCGGGCGGGCACCGGTTCGGGTCCGGCGAGGTGCCGGCCGGGGTGGAGGGCGCGGTGGAGGTCGTGCGGCGAGAGCGCACGGAGCGCCCCGAGGGCGCGCAGCGCCGGCGGGGGAGCACGGCGAACCCGGCCGCGCGGGCGGCGTCCAGGGCCGCGTCGGTCAGCGGGTTCCCAGGGCGATGCCGATCCCGTGGCTGGTGGCGACCAGTCGGGTCCAGGAGCCGGACGGGCCTGACGGGACGCCGCGCGGCCGCACGGCGGCGGCAGCGGATCGGCGACGGCGGGGAGTGCACACGGGCTGCGCAGGCCGGCACGCACCGCGGGGCGGGCGTGGCGGGGCACGGACCCCAAGACAGGCCCTAGACCCTCAGCCGGGCGACCCGGTGGGGGAGTTCGGGTGATCCGGCCTCGGCTGTCCGGACCGCCGGTTCCGCCGGGCCGGGCGTCCCGGACTGTTCACCGGAAGCCGGTCGGACGGCGACGGCGGGCTGGGCGGCCTCGGCGGCCGGGCCGTCCTCGGGCATGCCGGACGGACGACTGGAAGGAAGCCCCGGACGCCCCTCAGGCCCGGTCGCTCCGCGCCGCCGCGTGACCGGCGCGGGGCCGGCCGGGCGGGGTGCGGCGCTGGAGCAGGACGGCCGCCTCGCGGTCGGTGACCTCGTGGAACTCGCTGTACCAGGGCCCGGCGGCGTGCGCGTAGCGGGGGAGGTGGAGGCAGACCACCGCGTCCACGTCCCGGCGCAGCCCGGCCGCGATCCGGGCGTCGCCGACCGGCGCCGCGACGACCAGCTGCCGCGGGCGTTCGGCGGCGAGCGCGTGGAGCGCCGCCCGGGCGGTGAGGGCGTCGGTCAGGCCGTCGAGGACCAGGACGGCGGTGCGCCCGTTCAGCGGCAGCCGGGCGCGGCCCTGGCGGTAGAGCGACTCCCGGCGGTGGACCTCGACCCGCTCCCGCCTGACGCTCGCACCCAGCTCCGCCGCGGTGACGCCGAGGCTCGTCAGGGTGCACCGGTCGAACAGCGGCGGATCGCCGTCGGCGATCGCGCCGACCGGGCGGTCGTGGCCGGGCACGGCCAGCGGCCGCACCACGGTGGCCTCGAGCGGGGCGCCCAGGGCCTCGGCGACCTCGGCGGCCACCGGCAGCCCGCCCGGTGCCAGGCCCAGGACCACCACTCCGTCGCCGCCGCGTCCGCTCAGCAGCGGGACGAGCCTGCGGGCCAGCTGGTGTCCGGCGGTGCTGCGGTCGAGGAATCTCACGGCCCGTCCCTGCCTTCCGTGCGTCCGGGCGCTCCCGGTCGGGCCCGGGGCACACCGGCGAGCGGCCTGCGGCCCCCGCCACCGGTGCGGCTTCCCCCGGGGGGGCCGGGCTCCAACGTCCAGGGCAGGGCCCGCGAGCCGTACGGTCCGGGCCGCGATGCGAGCCGTACGGCCCCGGCGGGTGTGCCCCGGCGGGGGCCGGGCAGACGCGGGGCATGGACGGCCGACGGTCGGCGCTACCGCCCGTACCCGGTGTGCTCGCGGGTACCGGCGTCCGCGCGGCCCGGGACGGCGCACGCGATGAGGTCGGAACGGCGCCCAGCCGTCCCCATCGGGCGTGGGAGCGAGCCGTGCCGAGGTCACCCGAGCCGTCCCGCGAGCCCGTCGGTCAGGACGGCCCCGCCGAGCCGGAACCCGACGGCCTGAGCGTCGCGGTGCGCGACCGGGGGCCGGTGCGGATCGTCACCGTCGCCGGGGGACTGGACCATGACAGCGCCGACGCGCTGCGCGCCGCGCTCGCCCGGCCCCCGTCGGCGGACGGCATCGAGCGGATCGTGGTGGACCTCGCCGGTCTGCGGTTCTGCGACTCGACCGGCCCGAACGTCCTGCTGCGCGCCCGACTGGACGCGCGGGCGGTGGGGCTGCGGCTGGAGCCGGCCGGCCCCGGCCCGCTGGGGGCGCGGCTGATGGCGCTCACCGGGGCCGACCGCGTGCTGCGGGTCCGCCCCGACCTCCGTGCGGCGCCGGCGGCCTCCGGCGGGGCCTCCGTCGACGGGGCCGTCGCGCCACCCGGACCGAGGTGAGGAGGCAGGCCGTGGAGCGCCCCGCGAACGGTGGGCCGCCGGGCCGGGAGCAGACCAGGCGGCTGGTGCTGGAGGGCAGCGCAGGCGCAGTGCAGCGCAGCCGCGACTTCAGCCGGCGGGCACTGGTGTCCTGGCACTGGCTGCCGGCCGCCGACGAGGACCGGCGGGCCGCGGCCGAGGACGTCCTGCTGATGGTCTCCGAGCTGGTCACCAACGCCTGCCTGCACGCCCCCGGCGGCCCGCGCGAGCTGCGGCTGCGCTGGGACGGCGACCGGCTGCGGGTGGAGGTCGCGGACGCCAGCCCCGTCCCGCCGCGGCTGCGCCCGTTCGCGGGGGCGGGCCGTCCGGGCGGGCACGGGCTGCGGGTGGTGGACCGGCTCGCCACCGCCTGGGGCTCGCGGCCCGAGGGCGGTGGGAAGCTGGTCTGGCTGGAGGTGCCGCGCCCACCCGTCGGGGCGGCGGTGGACGGGGACCGGGCCAGGGGGCAGGCGGGGCCGGGCCCGGGCTGATCGGCCGTCCGTCCCGACCGGGACGTACGGAGGGGTTTCCGGCGCGCCGCAGCGGATAGCCGTGGGGGTGTCAGCGCCGGCCGTCGACCGGCGCGTGCGGTCCGGACCGTGCGAGAGGAGTCCGCAGCCATGGCGCAGCGCCCGTCGAAGTCCGGGGACCCTGCCGTCGGCCGGGCCGAGGGGCTCACCGTCGATCTCCGGCCGTGGGCCCTGGGCACCGTGCTGGTGCTGCGCGGCGATCTGGACCTGGACTCGATCGCCGATCTGCGGACCGCGTTCGACCGGGCCCTCACGGAACCCGCCTCCGTGGTCGTGGTGGACTGCGCCGGGCTGGAGTTCTGCGATTCGACGGGGCTCAACGCCCTGCTGCGGGCCAAGGCCCGGGCGGCGGTGGACGGCAGCCGGATCGAGCTGGCCCGGCCCCGGCCGCTGATCCTGCGGATGCTCGAACTCACCGGCGCCACCGACGCCTTCCCGATCCGCGAGACCGTTCCGGGCTGAGGCACCACCCCGCGACCTCGTCCCGCGGGTCACCCCCGGCTCCTCCCGCGTGTCACCCCCGGCCCGCGGTGGCACAGTGGGAGCAGGGCGGCGCCCGCCGCCCTCGGGGCTGAGGTGTCCGGACGGCGCACCCCGGCCGTGCGGGCGATCCGGACGGTGGACGGATGGACGAGCACCCGGTGGCCGGAGCCCCCGTGCCCGACCCCGCCGAGCAGGCGCTGCGGCAGCTGCTCGCCGGGCTGACGGCCGTGTGCGACGGGGACTTCCGCACCCGGCTCGCTCCGGACCGGCCCGGGGTGCTGGGGGAGATCGCCGTGGTCTTCAACGGCATGGCCGACCAGCTGGCCCGGGTGACCTCGGAGGTGACCAGGGTGGCCCGGGAGGTCGGCACCGACGGGCGGCTCGGCGGCCAGGCCCAGGTGCCGGACGCGACCGGCACCTGGCTGGAGCTGACCGACTCGGTGAACGCGATGGCGGGCAACCTGACCTGGCAGGTCCGCAACATCGCCCAGGTCACCACGGCGGTGGCGCGCGGCGACCTCACCCAGAAGATCGAGGTGGACGCGCGCGGCGAGATCCTGGAGCTCAAGAGCACCGTCAACACCATGGTGGACACGCTCTCCTCGTTCGCGGACGAGGTGACCCGGGTGGCCCGGGAGGTCGGCACCGAGGGCCGGCTCGGCGGCCAGGCGCAGGTGCCGGGCGTCGCCGGGACGTGGCGCGACCTGACCGACTCGGTGAACGCGATGGCGGGCAACCTGACCTGGCAGGTGCGCAACATCGCCCAGGTGGCGACCGCCGTGGCCGAGGGGGACCTCACCCAGAAGATCTCGGTCGCCGCCCGCGGGGAGATCCTGGAGCTCAAGACCACCATCAACACGATGGTCGACCAGCTGTCCGCCTTCGCCGCCGAGGTGACCAGGGTGGCCCGGGAGGTCGGCACCGAGGGCCGCCTCGGCGGCCAGGCGGACGTCCGGGACGTCTCCGGCACCTGGAAGGCGCTGACCGAGTCCGTCAACGTCATGGCCGACAACCTCACCGCCCAGGTCCGCTCGATCGCCGAGGTGACCACCGCCGTCGCGGAGGGCGACCTGACCCAGAAGATCCGGGTCGACGCGCGCGGGGAGATCCTGGAGCTGAAGGAGACCATCAACACGATGGTCGACCAGCTGTCCTCGTTCGCGGACGAGGTGACCAGGGTGGCCCGGGAGGTCGGCACCGCCGGGAACCTGGGCGGCCAGGCCACCGTCCGCGGCGTCTCCGGGACGTGGAAGGACCTCACCGACAACGTCAACGTGATGGCCTCCAACCTCACCGGCCAGGTCCGCTCGATGTCCGAGGTGGCGACCGCGGTGGCCCGCGGCGACCTCTCCCGGAAGATCACCGTCGAGGCCGAGGGCGAGGTCGCGGCCCTCGCCGACGCGATCAACACCATGGTGGACACCCTGTCCGTCTTCGCCGACGAGGTGACCCGGGTCGCCCGCGAGGTCGGCACCGAGGGCATCCTGGGCGGCCAGGCCCGGGTGCCCAACGTCGCCGGGACCTGGAAGGACCTCACCGACAACGTCAACTTCATGGCGCACAACCTGACCAGCCAGGTGCGCAACATCGCCCAGGTCACCACCGCCGTCGCCGAGGGCGACCTGACCCGCAAGATCGACGTGGACGCGCGCGGGGAGATCCTGGAGCTGAAGACCACCGTCAACACGATGGTCGACCTGCTGTCCTCGTTCGCCGCCGAGGTGACCAGGGTGGCCCGGGAGGTCGGCAGCGAGGGCCGGCTCGGCGGGCAGGCCCGGGTGGAGGGCGTCTCCGGCACCTGGAAGCGGCTCACCGAGAACGTCAACGAGCTGGCCGGCAACCTGACCCGGCAGGTCCGGGCGATCGCCGAGGTCACCAGCGCCGTCGCGGCCGGCGACCTGACCCGCTCGATCAGCGTGGACGCCTCCGGCGAGGTCGCCGACCTCAAGGACAACATCAACGCGATGGTCGGATCGCTGCGCGAGAGCACCCTCGCCAACCAGGAGCAGGACTGGCTCAAGACCAACCTGGCCCGCTTCTCCGCCGCCATCCAGGGCCGGCGCGACATCCGCGCCGTCGCCGAGATGATCACCGACGAACTGACCCCGCTGGTCGGCGCCCAGTACGGCGCGTTCTTCCTCGCCGAGGAGGGCGCGGACGGCACCGAACTGGCCCTGATCAGCGCCTACGGCCGCCCGGCCGGCGAGCGGCGGCTACGGCTGGGGGAGACCCTGGTCGGCCAGGCCGCCCGGACCCGGCGGACCGTCGCCGTGGACGAGCTGCCGCCCGGCTACGCCACCGTCTCCTCCGGCGCGGGCAGCGCCGACGCCCGCTCCCTGGTCATCCTGCCGATCGCCCTGGAGGAGTGGCTGATCGGCGTGATGGAGTTCGCCTCCGTCCACCCGTTCACCCAGGTCCACCGCGACTTCCTGGCCCAGTTCGCCGAAGCCTGCGGGGTCAACCTGGGCAACCTGCTGGCCAATGCCCGCACCGACGAGCTGCTCGGCGAGTCCCAGCGGCTGACCGCCGAACTCCAGGCCCGATCCGAGGAGTTGCAGGAAGGGCAGGAGGAACTGCGGCGCTCCAACGCCGAGTTGGAGGAGAAGGCCGCGCTGCTCGCCCAGCGCAACCGGGACATCGAGGCGAAGAACCTGGAGATCGAGCAGGCGCGTCAGGAACTGGAGGAACGGGCACGGGAGTTGACCCTCGCCTCGATGTACAAGTCGGAGTTCCTGGCCAACATGAGCCATGAGCTACGGACCCCGCTGAACAGCCTGCTCATCCTCGCCCAGCTGCTCGCCGAGAACAGCGGCGGCAACCTCACCCCCAAGCAGGTCGAGTACGCGGGCGTGATCCACTCGGCCGGCACCGACCTGCTCCAGCTCATCAACGACATCCTCGACCTCTCCAAGGTGGAGGCCGGGAAGATGGACCTGGCCATCGAACCCTTCGCGGTGCGCGAGCTGCTGGAGTACGTGGAGTCCGGCTTCCGGCCGCTGGCCGACCAGAAGGGGCTGGCCTTCGAGGTGTCCGTCGACCGGAACACGCCGGAGCGGATCGTCACCGACCAGTCCCGGCTGCGCCAGGTGCTGCGCAACCTGCTTTCCAACGCCGTCAAGTTCACCGACGTCGGCCGGGTCGAGCTGCACATCGAACGCGTGGAGGAGGCGGACCTGCCGCCCGGACTCGGCCGGACCCGTGCCGCGGTGGCCTTCCACGTGGACGACACCGGGATCGGCATCGACCCGGCCCACCTGGACACCATCTTCGGCGCCTTCCAGCAGGCCGACGGATCCACCGCGCGGCGCTTCGGCGGCACCGGCCTCGGGCTGTCGATCAGCCGGGAGCTCGCCCGGCTGCTCGGCGGCACCCTCACCGTGCGCTCCGCGGCCGGGCAGGGCAGCCGGTTCACGCTGTACCTGCCGCTGGGCGAGGCCGAGCAGACGCCGGACGGCGCGGCCGGGCCGCGGGTCCTGGTCGTGGAACCCGACCCGCCGGGGCTGCTCACCCAGCTCGCCCGGGCGGCGGTGGGGACTTCCCCGGGCGGGTCCTCGGACGGTCCGACGGGCGGTTCTCCGGACGTACCGGCGGAGGGCGGGCCTTCGGACGGCCGGCCCCCGGAGGGCTGGCCGTCCTCGGCCGTACGGGTCGACGGGGTGGGCGACGAAGCCGGGCTGCGGGCCGCGCTCGCCGGCGGGCCGTACCGGTGCGTGCTGCTGGACCTGGTCGGCTCCGCGCACCTCGCCCCGTTGCTCGGACAGCTCACGGCGGGCGGCACGCCGGTGCTCGGCTATGGGGCCTGCGGTGCGCGGCCCGACGGCGTGGAGCAGGTCGGCGGACTCGACGAGCTGCGGGTGCGGGTGATCCGGGCGCTCGGTGGCGAGCCCCCGGCCGTCCGGGAGCCCGGGGAGGCGGAGGAGGCCGCGCGAACCGGCGACGCCCCGGCCGTGGCCGGGCCTCTCGCCGGTCGGACCGTGCTGATCGTCGACGACGACATCCGCAACGTCTTCGCACTCACCGCCGCCCTGGAACGGCACGGACTGGACGTCCTGCACGCCGCCGACGGCCGGGCCGGGCTCGACCTGCTGCGCGCCCACCCGGAGACCGACCTGGTGCTGATGGACGTCATGATGCCCGGACTGGACGGCTACGCGGCCATCGCGGCGATCCGCGCCGACCCGCGCTTCGAACGGCTGCCGGTCGTCGCCGTCACCGCCAAGGCCATGCCCGGCGACCGGGACCGCAGCCTGGCCGCCGGGGCCGACGACCACGTCACCAAGCCGGTCGACACCCGCCGGCTGCTGGAGCGGATGCGGGACTGGCTGGACGCGTCATGACCGCTCCTCGGCACGGGCGAACCGCGCTCCGACCCCGGGGTGTGCGGTGACCGCCGGGCGGGATGCCACCGGCCAGGAGTCCGCCGGGCGGGATTCCGCCGAGCGCACCGCCCGGGCCCTGGCCGAGACCGTCCGCCGCCTCCAGGCCGCCGCCGCCCGGTCACACACCGAGGCCCGGACCAGGGCCGCCGTCGACCTCGCCACCGGCATCCTGGCCGAGCGGCTCGGCCTGCCGGTCGCCGAGGCCGCCGCGCACCTCGCCCGGCTGGCCCGGGAGGCGGGCGTGCCGGTGCTCGCGCTGGCGGCGGACGTCGCGGGGCTGCCGGAGCCGGGTCCGGGCCCCGGCCAGGAGCCGGCACAGGAACCGGAGGCGGGGCCCGGGCGGTCCGCCGTCGGCCTGACCGCCGTCGAACCGCCGGAGGCCGGCCCGCCCGTCGCGCCCGCGCTCGCCGCGGCGTCCGACCTGGAACACGCCGCCGGGGCCGTCCTGGACCACGCCGCGGCGGCGCTCGGCGTCCGTGCCGTTGCCGTCTGGCTCCGGCTGCCCGGCGGTGCGCTGGCCCTCGCCGCGCACGCCGGGCTGTCCGCCGAGGAGGCGGCCGGCTGGGCCCGGGTACCGCCCGGCGTGCCCACCCCGGCGCAGCTGGTCGTCGGCGGCGGAGCCGAGCTGTGGCCCGGCGACCCGGGGACGGACGCGCCCTCGGTGGGCGCCGACGCCGCCCGGGCGGTCCTCCCGCTGATCGACCGGCGCCGCCGCCGCGGCGCGCTGGAGCTGCTCTGGCCGGCCGCCGGCCCGGGATCCGCCCCGGTGCTCGGCCCGGCCCAGCGCCGCGAGCTGTGCGCCCTCGCCGACCTGTGCACCACCCTGCTCGGCCCGCCCCCGGAGCCGGTGGCCCCCGAGCAGGCCGCCGTCCTCCTGGACGGGCTGCTCACCCCCGCGCTGCTGCTCGCTCCCGCCGTCCGGGCCGAGCGGATCGCCGACTTCACGGTGCTGCGGGTCAGCGCCGGGTTCCGCGACCCGCTCGGCCGCTCCCGGGCGGAACTGGAGGGCGCCTCGTTGCTGGAGACCTATCCGGCCGCCTGCGCCGCCGGACTGCTCGACCGGCTGCTGCGCGCGTACGAGACCGGCGTGCCGTCGACCGCCGAACCGGTCCGGCTGGCCTTCCGCGAGCACGGGCCGGCCGTCCCGGTGGCCGTGCTGCTCTCGGTCGTCCCGCTCGGCGCCCGGCTGCTGGTCTGCTGGCAGCTGGACGACGAGCGGGAGGACGACGAGCGCACCGCCCTGCTGCGCCAGGCCCAGCGGCTGGCCCGGGTGGCCGGGTTCGAGGAGCGCCCCGCCGAGGGCCGGATCCGCTGGAGCGACGGGCTGCGCGAGCTGTACGGGCTGCCGCCGGGTGCCGCGCCCGTACCGCTGGACCGGCTTGCCCGGCACACCCACCCGGACGACCGGCCGGCGATCCGGCGGCTGCTGGACACCGTCCGGCACCACCACCGCACCGCCTCCGCGGTGGTCCGGCTGGACCGCCCGGACGGCACCTACCGCTTCACCCGGGTGATCGCCGAACCGGTGGTGGACGAGGCCGGCCGGCTGGTCGCCGTCCGCGGCGCCTACCACGACGTCTCCGCCCAGCACTGGACGGAGGTCGCGCTCGGCGCCACCCGGGAGCGGCTGGCCGACACCGAGCAGGAGTCCGCCGAGCGGGCGCAGCTGGCGCTCCGGCTCCAGCAGGCGATCCTGCCGGCCGCGCCGCCCCCGCTCGGCGTCACCGGCCTGCACGCCGCCGTCCGCTACCGCCCCGCCGGCCAGCGCGACCGGGTCGGCGGCGACTGGTACGACGTGCTGGTGCTGCCCGACCGGCGGGTGCTGCTCGCGGTCGGGGACGTGGCCGGGCACGGCGTCGGCGCGGCCACCGGGATGGTCGCGCTGCGGCACGCGCTGCGCGGCCTCGCCGTCACCGGGGCCGGCCCCGGCCGGCTGCTGGGCTGGGCCAACACCGTGGCCCTGCGCGAACCGGGCCAGATCACCGCGACCGCCGTCTGCGTGCTGCTGGACCCGGTCAGCGGCGAACTGCGCTGGGCCCGGGCCGGCCACCTGCCGCCGATCCGGCTCGGCCCGGACGGCGCCCACGTGCTGCCGCTGCCGCACGGCGTGTTGCTCGGCGCGCTCGACGACGCCGAGTACGAGGAGCACACCGCCCGGCTCGACCCGGGGGACGTCCTGCTGCTCTACACCGACGGACTGGTCGAGCGCCGGGACCGCCCGGTGGAGGAGTCGGTGGAGCAACTGCTCCGGGCGGCCGGCGCCCCGGGCCCGGACCTGGAGCAGTACCTTGACCGGCTGCTCGAACTCAGCCCCGCCGACACCGACGACGACACCTGCCTGATCGCCGTCCAGACCGAATAGCGCCACGCGGGCGGGTCTCCCGACCGGCGTTGCTCCGGATGACCCACTCCGGGACCGGGACCATCGCGAAGCTGGTCCGCGACCTGCTGCGCGACCAGCACCCCGACCTGGCCGACGTCCCGTGACGCTCGGCGCCAGCGGCTGTGACAACCAGCTGTGGCGGCTCGGCGACGACCTCGTGCCGGGCGTGAGGAAGGGCGGCTACTTCAGCGGCCTCGCTGACCGTCGGCCCGCCGCGGACGCGAAGCCGGGCTCGATGAGATCGAAGACCTCCTCCACCGCGGCCGGCGGGTTCTCGGCGTCCCGGGCCAGGGAGTACGCGTCCAGGGTGAAGCGGGCGAGCGCACGACAGGCGGCGGCGGACGTGGGTGCCTCGGGGTCTGAGGAGATGGCGGAGACGGGGGCCTGCTCGTGCCGCGCCCGCATTCGGGAGGCGTAGCCGCGCAGCGCGGCCGAGCTTTCGACGAGGGTCCAGAACGAGACGGATTTCGGTGTGGAGAACCATCGGGCGGCGTCGAGCACCTCGGCGCGCAGCGCGTCGAGCAGCGACTGATCGGGACTCCGGTTCGCTACCGCGCCGACCAGGCGTTCCTCGTGGTGTTCGTCCTGGTCGAAGTCCAGTGCCTCCTTGGCGGCGAAGTGTGCGAACACGGTGGTCACGGCGACGTCCGCTTCCTGTGCCACGTCGCGCATGCCCACCTCGTCATGGCCGTGTTCCACGAAGAGGCGCAACGCGAGCTCCCTACCGGTTCGGCCTCGGCCCGCTGCCCGACGTCGCCGGGGTCAACGCCTACCCGATCGGCTCCGACCTGATCGACCCGCACGCCGCGGCGGGGTCGGCGTATCAGGCTCACGACGGCGAACTCGTCGTGGTCCGCCCGGACGGACACGTCGGACTGCGCACCCGGGACGCAGCCGCCGTCACCGCGTACCCGGCCGCCGTGACGGCAGGCTGAGCGGGACCCCGGTCACTTCGCACAAGACCGGTGACTTCACACGAGAGGTGGAAGACGACGACTTCGCCCGCGTCCTCGGCGGCAGCGATCTCCCTGCGGCGTGGATCGGGGATCCCAGCGTGTGGCCGCGGAGTCATGGCCACTCGTTGACGGCAGGCGATGAGGACAGTCGCCTCGTGGCGGACCGCGAGCTCCTCGTATCGAGTGGCGACAGCCCGGTTCCTCCGGGTTCCGCCGTGTCGCCCGGCGGCCGTTAGGGGCTGCCGGGGGCGGGTAGACGCGACCGGACGAGGGGGGCCGAGACCAGGACGGAAGGGACCGATCCCCATGTTGCTGCTGGGACTTCTGCTGATGGCGGCGTCCGGAGCGTTCGTCGGACTGCTGATCGCGGACAACCTCTCCGGCGGGCCCGACTACCAGGTGACGATCCTGGGCAACGACCTGGTGACGCTGAACAGCCTGAGCATCTTCCTCGCCGGGGTGGCGCTGGCCCTGATCTTCTGCCTCGGCCTCGCGATGATGCGGCTGGCCCGGCGGACGCCGCGACGGGTGCGGCGGGCGCGGCCGGTCGCGGCTCCCGTGGAACGCGAACGCACCGTGGGCGGCTCCGACGACATGCGGGTGCCGCCCGAGGAGCGGGCCGCCGAGCAGGGCGGCCGGGAGACGGCGGCGCGACCGGGCGGCCGGATCCGGCACATGTTCGGACACTGACCACCCGTCGCCGGCCGAACCGACCCGCCACTCCCGGAGGCCGTCATGGACCTCGCCTTCCTCACCCCGCTGCTGGACCGGCCCGGCCCCTGGGCCTCGGTCCACCTCGACACCTCCCGCGCCACCGAGGACGCCGCCCGGCGGCGGGCGCTGATCGACCGCGCCGCCGTCCAGCGGCTGGCCGAGGCCGGCGCCGACGGGGCGACCTGCGCGGCCGTCCGCGACCACCTGGCCGCGATGCCCGCGGCCGGCTCCCCGCCCGGCCGGGCGGTGTTCGCCGCGGACGGCGAGGTCGCGCTGGACGTGCCGCTCGCCGTCTCCCCGCCCGACGTCGCCGTCACCTGGGCCCCGCTCCCGCACACCGGCCCGCTGCTCGGCCTGCTGGACGACGCGGTGCCCGCCTGCCTGGTCGCCGCCGTCGACCGCACCGGCGCCGACCTGCGACGCTACGAACTCGGGCACGGCGAGCCGATGGGCACCGTCGAGGGCCCGCAGTGGCAGGGCCGGGGCCACCGCGCCCCGCCCGCCGACCGCTACGAGTGGCACTACCGGCACCGGGTCGAGGACACCTGGGAGCGCACCGCCGGGATCGTCGCCGAGCACCTCACCCGGAGCTGGCCGCACAGCGGTGCCCACCTGCTCGTCCTCACCGGCGGTACCCGGGAGCGCCGCGCCGTCCACGACCGGCTGCCCCCGCAACTCCGGGAAGTGACCGTCGAGTTGGACGGGGGAGCCGCCGGGGGAGCCTTCGACCGGCGCCTCGCCGAGGCCTGGGCCGACCACCGCGGCCGGCACCTGGCCGAGCTGCTGGACGCCTTCCGCACCGGTGTCGGCCGTCCCGGCGGACACCGCACCGACGGCGACGGCACCGAGACCGCGCCCGGACCGGCCGCCCAGGGCATCCCCGCGGTGGTGAGCGCCGCCCGGCAGCACCAGCTCGCCGCGCTGCTCCTGCAGACCGGCGGCCACGACCCGGAGCGTCCGGTGTGGACCGGCCCCGAGCCCGAGCACCTCGGCGTCGACCGGGCCGACCTGCGCCGCATGGGCGTCCGCCACCCGGAGCAGGCCCCCGCCGCCGACGCCCTGCTGCGCGCCGCCACGGCCTGCGCGGCCGAGGCCGTGCTCGTCCCGGAGACCGTCCCCGGCCCGCCGGGTGGCCTCGGCGCGGTGCTGCGCTGGCCCGCCTGAACGCCGGAGGTACCTGTCGCTCCGTCGAGGGCGGAGCGACCGGTGCCGGGCCTACCAGATGCGGTACGCCCGGGCCTCGGCCGCTCAGCGGGCGGCGATCGGGGGCAGCCGGTCCAGGATGCGCTCCATGCCGCTGGTCCAGTTGGCCTCCAGCGCGGCGACGGCCTGGTCGAGGTCGCCGTCCAGCAGGCACTGGGCGATCCGCTCGTGCTCCTCGGCGGCGCGTTCCAGGATCTCGTGGTCGCCCACCACCACCCGCTCGTAGCGGTGCAGGGTGAGCTTGAGCGAGTCGATCATCTCGCGCAGCCGGGCGTTGGCGCAGCCGGAGAGCAGCAGGGCGTGCCAGGCGTCGTCGTAGCGCTCTATCGTGCCGTGCGGGGCCTGCGGGGCGGAGAAGGCGCGGGCCTCGGCGAGCAGCCGGGGGGCGATCTCGGCGAGGTGTGCCGGGTCGGAGGTGCGCAGGGCCAGCGACTCCAGGGCGATCACGATCGCGGTGAGGTCGAGGAACTCCTGTTTGCCGGTGGGGGCGAAGCGGAAGCCCTTGCCGCGCTCGCTGGTGATGATGCCCTCGCGTTCCAGGCTGATCAGGGCCTCGCGCAGGGGGGTTCGGCTGACGCCCAGCTCCTCGGCGAGCTGGACCTCGTTGATCGACTCGCCGGGGGTGAACCGGCCGCGGCCGAGCTGCTCCAGGAGTTCGTCCTTGACCTGCTCGCGCAGCGGACGCCGCTCGATCGCCATCGGGCTTCCTTTCGTTCTCGGTCGGTAGCGTACCGGCCGGGCGACCGGCACCGGCGGTCGGGCGCCCGGGGCCGGGTACGGGGGTGCGGGTCAGGCGGTGCCGGCTCCGTCCACGGCGATGACCGCGCCGCTGACGAAGGCGGCGGCGTCGCTGGCCAGGAAGGCCACGGTCCGGGCGATGTCCCGGGGTTGGCCGATCCGGCCGAGCGGGCGGTCGGCGGCGTCGGTGTAGAAGGTGTCCGGGTCCTCGCCGAGCTGGCGGGCCTCCTCGGCGAGCATGCCGGTGTCGGTGTCGCCCGGGCAGACGCAGTTGACCCGGATGTTGTCCGGGCCGTGGTCGATGGCCATCGCCCGGGTCATGTTGACCACGGCGCCCTTGGAGGCGCAGTAGGAGACGGCCCGGCCGCCGCCCCTGATGCCCCAGCCGGAGCCGGTGTTGACGATGCTGCCGCCGCCGTTCGCGGCCATCAGCGGCACCACCAGCCCGCTGAGCAGCATGATCGAGCGGACGTTGACGGCCATCACCAGGTCCCAGTCCTCGTCGCTGATCTCGGTGACGGTGGAGCGGCGGATGATGCCCGCGTTGTTGAACAGCACGTCCACGCCGCCGTGTTGCTCCACCGCGGCGCGTACGGCCCGCTCGCAGTCGGCGCGTCGGGAGACGTCGCAGCGGACGAAGGTGCCGCCGGTCTCCTTGGCGGCCTGTTCGCCGCGCTCGGCGTCGAGGTCGAGGAGGACGACGGCCGCGCCGAGTTCGGCGAGCAGGGCGGCGGTGGCCCGGCCGATGCCGGAGGCGGCGCCGGTGACGATCGCGCGCTTGCCGTGCAGGTCGATCATGGGGAGCTCCTCTGCGAGGGGGGAGGGTCAGGCGGAGAGGCGGTAGACGGCGCCGGAGCGGCGGCCGGTGATCACCCGGATGTGGCCGGCGAGGGCGTCGTCCAGGTCGGGGTCGCCGGTGTCCAGCAGCAGCGGGCGCCCCGCCAGGGCGGCGAGCTTCGCCTCGGTGGCGAGCACCAGCAGCCTCTCCCGGCCCGTGGCGCGCAGCAGTTCGGGGCTGAGCTGCTGGTTGCCGCGGCCGAGCAGGAAGCCCTGGCCGCCGATCGGGGAGAGGGCGATGAAGGGGGTGGTGGGCAGGGAGCGCAGCTGGTCCGCCCGGGCGTCGCGGATCAGCACCCGGGCGGCGGTGGCGAGGCCGTCGGCGTGCCCGGGGCCGAGGGCCTGGCGTCGGACACGCGTCCGCGGGGCGCCGGCGGGGCCGAGCCGCAGCAGGTCGACGCCGGTCAGGCTGGTGTCCGGCGCGCCGAGCGCGGTGGCCACCGCGTGGGTGGTGCTGCCGGGCCCGAGGACCAGCAGCCCGCCGGGGCCGACCCGTTCGGCGACCTCGGCGGCGAGGCCGGCCGGCGTCCCCGGGTCGGGCCCGGAGCTGCCGGTCTTGCGCTGCTGCACCCGGGTGGGCAGCACCGGGACGGTTAGCCGGCCGTACAGCCGGGCGGAGACCAGGCCGGCCCGCAGCGCGGCCTCGTCCCGGTCGACCACCTCGGCGGCCGCCAGGCGCACGCCCCGGCCGGCCGCCCAGGCCGCCGCGACCTCGGCGGCGGCCCGGGGGTGGACGGCGAACACCGCGGAGTGCATCTTGACCCCGGCCGGGATGCCCAGCACCGGCAGGCGGGGTTCGGGCCCGAGCGCCTCCAGTACGTCGCGGGCGGTGCCGTCGCCGCCGCAGAACAGCAGCAGTCCGGCGCCGGCCGCGACCAGGGCGCGCACCGCCGCCCGGGTGTCGGCGGCGGTGGTCGCCGCCCCGGCGGGCCGGTGGACGACCCGCGCGGGCCGTCCGGCCGCCCGGGCGGCGTCGGCGCCCATCGGGCCGTCGGCGGTGATCAGCTCCACGCCGGGCAGGTCGCGGAGCGTCAGCGCGGCCCGGGCGACGGCCTGCGGGTCGGCCCCGAGTTCCAGGGCCCGCCGCTGGACGTCGGCGCCGTCGCTGCCCTTGAGGCCGACCCGGCCGCCGAGCCCGGCGACCGGGTTGACCACGAGCCCGATCCGGGCGCCCGGGGCGGACGTCACGGCCGCTCGCCCAGGACCTTGCGGCGGTAGGCGCGCCAGCTGACCGCCCAGACCGCCGGGTCGTCCAGCGGTTCGGGCCGGATCCGGTGCACGGTGGAGTTGTGCGGCGCGGTGCGGACGGTCTCCGGGTCCTCGTACGCCTCTCGGGCGACCTCGGCCAGGATCGCCGCGTACTCGTCCAGGTCGGCCCGGGAGTAGGACTCGGTGGGCTCCAGGGTCATCGGCTCGGGGACGACGTACGGGTGGTGGCTGGTCCAGTAGTGGGTGCCGAAGTCGGCGGCGCGGTAGCCGAGGTCCTCGCTGTGCAGGCCGGTGTCCTCGTTGAGCCGCTGCCAGCTGTAGCGGACCTGCTCGACCCGGGGGCGGCCCTCGGCGTACGGGACGGAGACGCCGCGGATCCGCCGCACCCGGTGCAGCAGGTAGTTGTTGTTGAGCACGGCGGTCTCGGCGGCCGCGCGCAGCCCCTCGGCGCCCAGGGCGGCGATCCAGGCGTAGGCGCGCACCAGGTTCGGCACGACGCCCAGGTAGGGGCGGATCTTGCCGACCGAGTCCGGCCGGTCGTCGTCCAGGTAGTACCGTTCGCCGTCGAACTCGACGGTGGGGCGCGGCAGGTGGGGCGCCAGCTCGGCGGTGACGCCGCAGGCGCCGGCCGCCGGGCCGCCGCAGGCGTGCGGGGTGGAGAAGGTCTTGTGCAGGTTGAAGTGGCACAGGTCGAAGCCGGCCTCGCGGGCCCGGGTGATGCCGAGGATGCCGTTGGCGTTGGCCTGGTCGTAGGCGCACAGGCCGCCGGCCTCGTGGACGATCCGGACGAACTCGGCGATCCGGGGGTTGTAGATGCCGGTGTCCTCGGGGTTGGTGATCAGGAGGGCGGCGGTGCGCGGGCCGACGGCGGCGCGCAGCGCCTCGATGTCGGGGTAGCCGTCGGCGTCCGGGTGCAGGGTGATCACCCGGTAGCCGGCGGTCCTGGCGCAGGCGGCGTTGGAGGGGTGGGAGAAGGCGGTGGTGATGACCTCGTCGCGCTGTTCCGGCTCGCCGCGCGCGGCGTGGTACGCGCGGATCACCGAGACGTTCGTCCAGATCGCCGCCGAGCCCGCGCCGGGCTGGAGGCTGACCCGGTCCATGCCGGAGATCTCCTTGAGCGACTGCTCCAGCCGGTGGACGAGTTCGAGCACGCCCTGGACGGTGGAGGCGTCCTGGGCCGGGTGCAGGGCGGCGATCCGGGGGTCGCGGACGAAGGTGTCGTTGACCTTGGGGCTGTACTTCATGGTGCAGGTGCCCTGGCCGACGTCCACGTTGAGGTCGGCGCCGAGGTTCTCCTGGGAGAGCCGCAGGTAGTGCCGGAGCACCTGCTGCTGGCCGAGTTCGGGCAGGGCGGGCGGTACGGCGCGGCGCAGTGCGGCGGGCAGCCGCTCGGCCGGGTCGCCGACGGCGGCGGTGACGGCGGGCTCGGGCAGCGGGGGCAGGACGCCGCGCTCGCCGGGGGTGCCCAGCTCGAAGACCAGCTTCTCGTCCCAGCGGGCCTGGTGGAAGCGGCGCAGCGCGGGTTTGGCGGCGATCCGCGGGTCCACCGGCCGGGTGGTCTCCTGACGGTTCGTCACTTCACGATCTCCTCAAGCGCGTCGGCGAGGCGGTCGATGTCGGTCCGGGTGTGCAGTTCGGTCACGCAGTACCGGCCCTCGTGCGGCCCGGCCGGGGTGCCGCCGTGCAGGCCGAGGGCGAGCAGTGCCGCGGCGATCTCGGCGGCGCCGCGCTCGCCGGTGTAGCGGACGGTGAAGTCGGCGAAGTGCACGGCCTCGGGGTCCTCCAGCTCCACGCCGGGGACGCGGGCCAGGCGCCGGCGGGCGTACTCGGTGTTGGCGAGGATCGTCCCGCCGATCTCGCGCATGCCGTGCGGTCCCATCAGCGCGAGGTAGACCCCGGCGGCGATGCCGTGCAGGGCGGCGGCGGTGCCGACCCATTCCTTGCCCTCCTCGCGCAGTGCGAAGGAGGTGCGCTCGTACGCGACGTCGCCGAAGCCGTACTCGCCGGGGACGTCGGTGGGGGTGAGGCCGAACAGCCGGCTGGGGTACTCGGCGACCAGCCGCTCGTCGTCCGGGCTGCCGATGAAGCCGGCGTTGCCGCCGCCGAAGCTCGGGTGGATGCCGAGCGGCTGGAGGTCGCCGCAGGTGAGGTCGGCGCCGAGTTCGGCGGGCGGGGTGAGCACGCCGAGGCTGAGCGGGTTGACGTGGACCACCGCCAGGGCCCCGGCCCGGTGGGCGAGTTCGACGTACTGCGGCAGGTCCCGGTCCACCCGGCCGCGGTGGTCGGTCAGTTGGGCGTAGACCGCGGCCGTGTCGCCCTGCTCCAGCGCGGCCCGGACGGCGGCGGGTCCGGCCGGGACGGGCACCAGTTCGTGGACGCCCCGGACGTAGTCGCGGATCCGGGACAGCCGGTCCGGGTCGATCGCGCCGACCAGCACCAGCCGGCGCCGCCCGGTGGCCCGTCCGGCCATCCGCAGCGCGGTCGCAGCGGCCTGGAAGCCGTCGTACGTCGGCACGTTGACGACGTCGACGGCCAGCAGCTCGGCCATCAGCGACTGGTACTCCCACAGCGCCTGGAAGCGGCCGTGGTCCTCGTACGGTTCGCCCGCGTAGGCGGTGAGGAACTCGCTGCGGTTGACGATCTCGTCCACCACGGCGGGTACGTGGTGGCGGTAGCAGCCGGCGCCGAGGAAGCTGCGGCCCGGCGGCACGGCGGTGTTGCGGGCGAGCAACTCCTCCATGTGGTCGACCAGTCGGGCCTCGGAGGCCAGCGGCTCGGGCAGCCGCAGCGGGCGGTCCAGCCGGAGGGCGGCGGGGATGTCGGCGTAGAACTCCTCGACGTCCTGGGCGCCGATCGCCGCCAGCATCGCTTTCCTCACCTGCGGGGCGGAGTTGGGGATGTACGGGTGGGTCCGGGGGGCGCGTGTGCTCATCCTGGCACCTTCCGCGATTTCAGTCACAAGCCTTGACGGGGTTGTGAATGCTGAGTTCTGTATACAGCATTCGGCATTCACCAGTCGGGAGGCAAGATGTCCGCAGAAACCCGGCACGAAAAACATCCCCAACTCGCCCACGGCCAGGGAGGGTTCACCCGGGGCCCGACGCGGCGCCGGATGCTCTCCGCCGGACTCGCGGGCGGCGCACTGCTGTTGAGCGGCGCCGCCGGGTGCGCGACCGGCGGCGCCGGCGGCACCGGCGCCAAGCAACTCGCCGCCGGCCCGGGCGCCGCACTCACCGGGAAGGTCGTCATCTGGTCCTGGGACGTCGCCGCCAAGGCCATGCAGCGGCTCGGCAAGGCCTTCGAACAGGCCCACCCCGGCACCACCGTCGAGGTCGTGGACATCGGCTACGACAACGCCTACGACAAGATCACCGTCGGCCTCGGCGCCGGCAGCGGACTGCCCGACATCCTCACCGTCGAGGGCCACCGACTGCCCACCTACACCGGCAACTTCCCGAACGGCCTGGTCGACCTCACCAGCCGCGCCGCCGACCTCCGGCCCCGGTACGCCGAGGCCTCCTGGCGCGCCGTCTCGGACGCCCAGGGCCGGGTCCACGCCCTGCCCTGGGACAGCGGGCCGTGCGCCCTGTTCTACCGCCGCGACCTGTTCCAGCAGGCCGGCATCGACCCGGCGGCCCTCGCCACCTGGGACGACTACCTCACCGCCGGCACCACCCTCAAGGCCGCCACCGGCCGGAAGCTGCTCATCCTGGACGCCAAGCAGGACAGCCTCTTCGCCATGCTGCTCCAGCAGCAGGGCCAGCGCTGGTTCACCGACGGCAAGGTGGCCGTCGCCACCCCCGCGGCCGAACGCGCGCTCACCCTGCTCAAACAGCTCGTCGACCGCGACCTGGTCGACTTCGAGAACGGCTGGGACGGACTGGTCTCCGCCACCCACGACGGCAAGGCCGCCACCACCCCCACCGCCGCCTGGTGGGACGGCACCCTCACCGCCGAAATGGCCGACCTCGGCGGAAAGTTCGGCGTCGTCCCGCTCCCCGCCTTCACCCCCGGCGGCACCCGCACCTCCAACAGCGGCGGCTCCGCCCTGTGCGTCACCGCGCAGAGCGGGAACCCCGAGACGGCATGGGGATTCCTCTCCTTCCTGCTCGCCGACCAGGCCAACCAGGCCTCGATGATGCGCAACGAAGGCCTCTTCCCCGCCTACCTCCCCGCCCTGGACGACCCGTACTTCCAACAGCCCGCCCCCTACTACGGCGGCCAGGCCGCCATGCAGCTGTTCGCCGGGCTCGCCCGCTCCATCCCCACCGTCGAGCTCACCGCCGACGACTCCAAGGCCGGCGACATCGTCACCACCGCCGTCAACCAGGTGCTGCACAACGGCGCCGACCCGGGCACCGTGCTGCGCTCCGCCGCCCGCCAGATCGCCACCGCCACCGGCCGCCGCACGGTCGGGTAGGGGCGGGCCCGATGACCAGTCCTCCGGTGCCCCCGCGCAAGCCGGCGGCCTCGATCCAGGCCGCCCCCGCCCGCCGCCGACGCTCCCCACGCACCGCCGCCTGGCTCTTCGCCGGGCCCACCACCGCGCTCTTCGTCGCCTTCTTCGCCTACCCGCTCGGCGCCAGCCTCTACCAGAGCTTCACCGCCCGCCGCGACGGCGCCGACGTCTGGGTCGGCCTCGACCAGTACCGGCGGATGCTTGACGACCCCGCCTTCCTGCACTCCCTGGTCAACACCGGCATGATCCTCGCCGTCCAGGTGCCCGTGATGACCGGCCTCGCCCTGGTGCTGGCCGTCCTGCTCAACCAGTCCTGGCTGCGCTTCCGGGCCGGCTGGCGGGCGGTGTTCTTCCTGCCCGCGATCACCACCCTGGTCGCCTACGCCGTGGTCTTCCAGGTCCTGCTGCGCACCGACGGCGGCCTCGCCAACCAGTTCCTCCAGGCGCTCGGCCTCGGCCCGGTCGACTGGCTCAACTCGCCCACCTGGGCCCGGATCTCGCTGATCGGCTCGGTCACCTGGCGCTGGACCGGCTACAACGCCGTCATCCTGCTGGCCGGACTGCACGCCATCGGCCGCGACCAGTACGAGGCCGCCGCCCTCGACGGCGCCGGCACCGTGCGCACCTACACCGGCGTCGTCCTGCCGCAGCTGCGCCCGGTGGTGCTGTTCTGCGTCGTCACCTCCACCATCGGCACCCTCCAACTCTTCGACGAGAACTACGTGCTGACCCGCGGCGGCCCAGGTGACGCGACGCTCACCCCGGTGGTCTACCTCTACAAGGTCGGCTTCCAGCAGCTCGACTTCGGCTACGCGGCCGCCATCGCCTGGGTGGTGGTGCTGATCATCGCGGCGGTCTCACTGCTCCAGTTCCGGCTCTACGGAAGGGAACGCCGCCGATGACCAGCACCCCGCCGACCGGCCCGCCCACCCGGGCCGCCCGCACCCCGCTGCCCGCCCGGCTCGGCCGGGCCGCGGTGCTCGCCGTCCTCGTCCTCGGCGCCGTGCTCAGCCTGGTGCCCTTCGCCTGGATGCTGATCGCCAGCACCCACAGCAGCTCCGAACTGTTCCACTCCCCACCGCCGTTCCTGCCCGGCGGCCACCTGCTGCGCAACCTGGCGCACCTCCAGGAGACCATCGGCTTCGGCCGGGTGCTGCTCAACAGCCTCGGGATCGCCGTCGTCCACACCGCGCTCAGCTCGCTGCTCTCCGCGATGTGCGGCTACGGGCTGGCCAAGTACCGCTTCCGCGGCCGCGGACTGCTGCTCGGCCTGGTGCTGGCCACCATGATGATCCCCCTCCAGGTGCTGCTGGTCCCGCTGTTCCAGATGATGGCCAGCCTCGGCTGGATCGACAGCTACCAGGCCGTGATCGTGCCGTTCCTGGCCAACTCCTTCGGCATCCTGCTGATGCGCCAGGGCTTCCTGGACTTCCCCGACGAACTGCTGGAGTCCGCCCGGATCGACGGCTCCGGCGAGCTGCGCACCTTCTACCGGGTCGTCCTGCCGTGCGTGCGGCCGCAGTTGGGTGCGCTGGTGATCTTCACCTTCATGGGCCAGTGGAACAGCTTCATCTGGCCGCTGCTGATGCTCAACACCGAGGACAGGTACACCGTGCCGGTCGCGCTCAACACGCTGACCGGGCTGACCCACGTCGACTACTCCGGCCTGATGCTCGGCTCCTTCCTCGCCACCCTTCCGCTGATGGCGCTCTTCCTGGTCTTCCAGCGGCAGTTCGTGGCCGGCCTGCTCGGCGGAGCCCTGAAAGGATGACGATGGACCGTCTCACCCGGGTGCCCGGCCTGCTGTACGGCGGGGACTGGAACCCCGAGCAGTGGCCCGAGCAGGTGTGGGCCGAGGACGTGAAGCTGATGGCCGAGGCCGGGGTCAACCTGGTCACCGTCGGCATCTTCTCCTGGGCGCGCCTCCAACCCGAAGCCCACAGCTGGGACTTCGGCTGGCTGGACCGGCTGCTCGACCTGGTGCACCAACACGGCATCGCCGTCGACCTGGCCACCGCCACCGCCTCGCCACCCGCCTGGCTGGTCCGCGCCCACCCCGAGCTGCTGCCGGTCACCGCCGACGGGGTACGGCTGGAGTTCGGCTCGCGCCAGCACTACTGTCCCTCCTCGCCCGCCTACCGGGAGGCCGCCGTCCGGCTCACCCGGATGCTCGCCGAGCGCTACCGCCACCACCCGGCGCTCGCCCTGTGGCACGTCCACAACGAGTACGCCGACCACGTCGAGGAGTGCTTCTGCCCCGCCTCGGCCGCCGACTTCCGCCGCTGGCTGCGACAACGCCACGGCACCGTCGAGGAGTTGAACCGCTCCTGGGGCACCGCCTTCTGGTCCCAGCACTACAACTCCTTCGACCAGATCGAGCCGCCGCGCACCGCGCCGGGCCCGGTCAACCCCACCCAGCTGCTGGACTGGCGCCGGTTCTGCTCGGACGCGCTGCTCGCCCTGCACCGCGCCGAGAAGGCCGTCCTGGACGAGGTCTCGCCCGGCGTCCCGGTCACCACCAACTTCATGTCGATGCTCAAGGCGCTGGACTACTGGGAGTGGAGCCGGCACGAGGACTTCGTCTCCGACGACGCCTACCCCGACCCGGCCGACCCGCGCGCCCACGTCACCGCGGCGATGAACTACGACCTGATGCGCTCGCTCAAGGGCGGCCGCCCCTGGCTGCTGATGGAACAGGCCCCCTCCGCGGTCAGCTGGCGTCCGGTCAACCTGCCCAAGGGCCCCGGCCGCTACCGCCTGTGGTCGCTCCAGGCGCTGGCTCGCGGCGCCGACGGCGTCCTGCACTTCCAGTGGCGCGCCTCGGTGGCCGGAGCCGAGAAGTTCCACAGTGCGATGCTCCCGCACCGGGGCACCGCCTCGCGCGGCTGGCAGCAGACCGTGCGCCTCGGCGCCGAACTGCGCCGGCTCGGCGAGGTCGCCGGCAGCCGGCTGCGCGGGCGGGCCGCCGTCCTGCTCGACTGGGACAGCTGGTGGGCGCTGGAACTGGACGACCACCCCTCCGCCCGGATGCGCTGGCTGGACCTGCTCCGCCCCTGGTACGCGGCGCTGTACGAGCGCGGCGTCACCGTGGACTTCGTCCCGCCCACCGCCGGGCTCGACGACCACCCGCTGCTGCTCGCCCCCAACCTCTACCTGCTCGACACCGCCACCGCCGAACGGCTCACCGCCTACGTGCGGGGCGGCGGCCGGCTGGTCTGCGGCCCGTTCAGCGGCATCGCCGACCGGCACGACCACATCCACCCCGGCGGCCACCCCGGGCCGCTGCGCGAACTGCTCGGGATCGTGGTGGACGAGCACTGGCCGATCCCGGACGGCGCGACCACCGCCGTGATCCTGAACGGCACGGATCCGGACGGCAGGGACCTGAACGGCACGGGCCCGAACGGCACGGGCCCGAACGGCAGGGTCCTGAACGCCGAACGGTGGAGCGAGTGGATCGAGACCGAGGCCGCCGAGACCGTCGCCCACTACGGTTCCGGCGCCCTGGCGGGCCTCCCGGCCGTCACCCGCAACCGCCTGGGCGCCGGCAGCGCCTGGTACCTCAGCTGCCACCTCGGCGCCGACCTCGGCCCGGTGCTCGACCTGGCACTCGTCGAGGCCGGGGTGGGCGCCGAACCGCCCGGTCTGCCCGAGGGCGTCGAGGCCACCCGCCGGCAGGCCGCCGACGGCACCGGCTACCTCTTCCTGCTCAACCACGGCCCGGAGGAGCGCCTGGTCCCGCTGCGCACGCCCGGCAGCGACCCGCTCGCCGGTACGGACCTGCTGACCGGTGCCGAGGTCGCCGGAGCCGTCACCCTCGCGCCGCTCGGCGCCGCCGTCATCCGACTCCCCGCCGCCCAGGAGCGCGCATGAACCCGCTGACCCGCCGCCACTTCCTGGCCGGCTCCGCCGCCCTCGCCGCGGCCGGCCCCCTCGCCGCCGCGCCTTCCGTCCACGCGGACACCCCGGAAGGCCCCGACGTACCGGACGAGGCCGCCAGGCCGGACGACCGCTACGCCGACGTCCTCGACCTGCGCGGCACCCCCGCCCAGGCCTACCCGGGCGACGCCCGCGGCAACAACCCGATCAACGTCTTCGCCGACCTCGGCGCCTGGCACGCCTACGCCCTGCCCGGCCCGGCCGACCGCCCCGGCGGCTTCACCGGCCCGCTGTACCTCGCCCAGGAGTACCCCTGGTGGCTCAGCGACGGCCTGAACCGCCTCGAACTCACCGAACGGGGCCGCCCGCTGGACCTCACCGCCGGCGCCCCCGCGCGCGGCACCTCACTGCCCGGCCTGCTGCGGCTGACCCACGACCTCGGCGATGGCCTCGCCCTCACCCTGGAACTGCGCTTCGCCGGCAACCGCACCGCCCTGCTCCGCGCCCGGCTCGCCAACACCGGCCCGGCCGTACGGGCCCTGGCCGTCGCCTGGACCGGCCGGCTGCTGCGCCCGGCCGCCGGCCCGCAGCGCGACGCACCGGAACTGCTCCCGGCCGAACACGGCGTGGAGGTGCGCTTCGCGAAGGTCCGGCAGACCTGGGACTACCTCACCGACGGCACCGAGCGCTTCGCCGTCCGCCACGCGCGGCCCGTCCGGGTCGTGCTGAGCGCCGACGGCGACGGCCACCGCACCGAACTCGCCGAGCCGCTGCGGCTGGCACCGGGGGAGAGCCGCGGCCTGGACTGGACCGAGAGCTACACCTTCACCGGCGCCGAGTACGCCCGGGCGGCGGCGGAGTCCGCCGCCGCGCTGCGTGCCCCCGACCGGATCGCGGCGGAGGGCGCCGCCCGCTGGCACGGGTACCTGACCCGGGCCACCGAGGGCGTCCCGGCCGCCCGCCGCCGCACCGCCGTCAAGTGCGTGCAGACCCTGGTCACCAACTGGCGCAGCCCCGCCGGGCGGATCCGGCACGACGCCGTCACCCCCACGCTCTCCTACAAGTGGTTCAGCGGGGTCTGGGCCTGGGACACCTGGAAACAGGCCGTCGGCACCGCCGCCTTCGCGCCCGGCCTGGCCGCCGACCAGATCCGGGCGGTCTTCGACCACCAGGTCCCGACCGGCTCGCCCGAGCGCCCGCAGGACGCCGGAATGGTCCCCGACTGCGTCTTCTACAACGGCCCGGGCACCGGCGGCGGCAACTGGAACGAGCGCAACTCCAAGCCCCCGCTGGCCTCCTGGGCGGTCTGGGAGGTCTACCGGCGCAGCGGCGACCGGGCCTTCCTGCGGGAGCTGCTGCCCGGACTGACCGCCTACCAGGACTGGTGGTACCGCACCCGGGACCACCTCGGCGAGGGCCTGTGCGAGTACGGCGCCACGGTGGATCCGGCCAACGCCACCGCCGAGGACTGCCGGGAGGCGGCCGCCTGGGAGTCCGGCATGGACGACGCCCCGCGCTTCGACGCCGCCACCGTGCTCCCCAACCGGGACGCGACCGGGACCCTGCTCGGCTGGTCGCTCGACCAGCGCTCCGTCGACCTCAACGCCTACCTGGCCGCCGACCACCGCCACCTGGCGCTGATCGCCGCCGAACTGGGCGACCGGCCCACCGCCGAGCGACTGCGCGCCCGCGCCGAACGGATCGACGCCGCCGTGCGCGACACCATGTACGACCCGGCGACCGGCTGGTTCCACGACACCGACCTGGCCACCGGTGCCCGGCTCACCGCCCGGGGCCGCGGCATCGAGGGCGCGATCCCGCTCTGGTCGGGCACCGCCACCGCCGCGCAGGCCCGTACCGTCCGCCGGCTGCTGCTCGACCCGGCGGAGTTCGGCACGGCCATGCCGTTCCCGACGGTGGCCCGCAGCTCGGCCTCCTTCGACCCGGCCGGCTACTGGCGCGGGCCGGCCTGGCTCGACCAGACCTACTTCGCCGTCGAGGGCCTGCGCCGGTACGGCTGGGAGCAGGACGCCCGGCGCACGGTCGAGCGGCTGCTCGCCACCGCCGCCGGGCTGGCCGGGGACGGCCCGGTGCGGGAGAACTACGACCCGCTGACCGGGGAGGGGCGCAGCTCGACCAACTTCAGCTGGTCGGCGGCGCTGCTGCTGCTCCTGCTGCGCGGCTGAGCGGCTTTGGCTCCGGGCCGTCCGACCAGGCATGATCGGGGCATGGTCGAACGAGTCATCGCAGCGTGTGACGGAGCAGCCAAGGGCAACCCCGGTCCGGCGGGCTGGGCGTACGTGGTCGCGGACGCCGCCGGGGCGCCCCAGCGCTGGCAGGCCGGCGCGCTCGGGCACAGCACCAACAACGTGGGCGAGCTGACGGCGCTGCGCCAGCTGCTGGCCTCGACGGACCCGGCGGTCCCGCTGGAGGTGCGGCTGGACAGCACTTACACCCGCGACTCGGTGACCAAGTGGCTCAAGGGCTGGAAGCGCAACGGCTGGAAGACGGCGGCCGGCAAGCCGGTCGCCAACCAGGAGCTGATCCAGGCGATCGACGCCCTGCTGGAGGGCCGGGACGTCACCTTCGTGTACGTGCCGGCCCACCAGGTGGACGGCGACCCGCTGAACGCCATCGCCGACAAGGCCGCCAGCGACGCCGCCCGCACCCAGCAGGACGCCTCCGGCACCGCCGCCGACCTGCCCGTCCCCGACCCGGCCGCGGCCACGAAGGCCGCCCCCAGGGCGCGCGCCGCCTCGTCCGGAACCGGCGGCGCGGCCAAGCGGAGCGGCGGCTCGCGCACCCTGAACGCCCGCTTCCCGGGCACCTGCCCGTGCAGCCGCCCGTACGCCAAGGGCGACAAGATCACCAAGGTCGGCAGCTCCTGGGGCCACCCGGAGTGCGCCGCCGCCCACGCCTGACGACCGGCCCGGGTACACCGACGCCGCCGGGTGGGTATCCGTACCCACGCGGCGGCGCGGCCGGCGGCGGACGACGGCGATCATGACGTCGTCGGGGCGCTGGTGCTCGGCACGGTCGGGTACAGGGCGTACGAGGCGGCGCCTGCTCCGCCCGGGCCGGGAACGCGCGACCGGCCGACCGCTGGTGTGCGGTCGGCCGGTCACGGGTGAGGGTCAGGCCCGGGGCGGGGTGCCGTCCTGGGCGATCTCCTTGATGTCCTCGTAGGTCAGGCCGGCCCGGTTGAAGGCGCGCGCCTCGGTCTCGGTGACGCCGAGGCCGGCGAGCTCCTTGATCTGGGCGTCGGTCAGCGGCGGGGCGATCGGGAGGTCGGTGCGCGCGTCCTCGGGGTCGAAGTCGCCCCCGGTGCCCGCAGTGGCCAGACCGAGCACCGCGTCCGTCATCTGCTCGTCGGTCAGCTTGACGGCGTCGGCCGGGGCCTGGACGTTCGGGGCCGCCTGGTCGAAGGCCAGCTTCACCGGGAAGTTGACACCCGGCTCGACCTTGTCGGCCAGCTGGGCGAAGTCGAAGGTGGCGGAGGAGAAGGCGCCGTTCCTCAGGTACAGGTCGAGGCCGATCCGGCGGTCCGGCACGTCGCTCGGGGCCTGGTCCGGGAAGGTGCCCAGCTGCTTCGGGAACTTGGCGGACAGCGGCTTGACGGCCTTGTACATCTCGTCCACCAGCTGCCGGGCCGGGGCGCTGACCCAGAGGTGCTCGGTGCCGTCCTTCTTGCCCTTGTCCTCGTACGTGACGGTGCGGCCGAGCACGTCCTTGATCGAGTTGAGCAACTGCTTGCCGAGCTCCGGGTCGACGCTCGGCGCGGCGTTCGGGGCGGCCTTCTTGCCGTCGGACCCCTTCGCCTCGTCCGCGAGCGACTGGAGGTCGAAGGAGACCCACTTGCCGGCCAGCACGTCCCCGACCGGCTTCAGCTTCTCGGGCAGGTCCTCGCGCATCTCGTCCACCACGGACGGGTCCTCGCCGACCAGCTTCACCAGGCCCTTGGCGTCGGCGTGCAGGTAGCCGGTGGCGTCGACCTGGCGGTACTCCAGCAGCGCGGTGCCGTTGCGGTCGGCGAGCAGGTAGGAGACGCGCACCGACTTGTCGAGCGTCAGGTCGGCGTTCCTGTCCGCCTTGCCGGCGTTCTTGAAGGCCTCGACGTCCTTGAGCGGCTTGTCGGCGGAGATCGCGACCGAGACGGAGAGGCCGGAGATCGCCTTGGCGGTCTTCTCGTCCATCTCGCGGTCGCCGCGGGCGGAGCCGACCAGGCCGTTGCCGCCGCGCTCGTGCTCGCCGCTCTTCGCGAACGCGGCGACCTGCTCGGGGGTGGCGTCGATGGAGAGGGTGAAGCCGGCCGACTTGCCGTTACCGACCTTGTCGAAGGCCCTGGACACCTTCTGGGCGGCGGACAACTGCTCGACGGTGCCGCAGGCGGCGAGACCGGTGGCGAGCACGGAGGCGGTGACGGCGACGGGCATCGCCCCACGGGCGGCCTTGCGGATGGCGGTGTTGATGGTGCGACTCCTGTTGATGGGGCCCGCTCGGTGAAGCGGACCGGTCCCTCCCCTGCGACGCGCAACGCCACAGTGCCTGCACATGTGATCACATTATCGGCAAGGGGTCACTCGCTTATTTGGCCGGGTCTTTAACCACATCGTCCAAAACCGCGACCAAGAGCCCGAAATCTCCCCTCGCCGCCGGTGCGCGGACTCCCGGGACGGGTCACGGGCGTGAGGGAGCGCCGGAACGGCCCGCCTCCCACCGCGGGCGCCTCGGCGCTCCGGGGGGCGCGCAGCCACCCGGCGTGACGGGGGAATTCGCGGATTCCCGGGCGCGGCTCGGTCACCGTTCGTACCATCGGCTCGGTCCGGGGCTGCCGGGGTGGGCGTCGGCGGCCGATGGGGCCGGGGGAAGGGGAACGATGGGGCCGGTGGGCTGGATCCTGGTGGTCGTGGGGGCGGTCGCCGGAGGGGTGGTCTGGCTGATGCTGCGCTACCCCGGCGGGTGGCGGTACACCTTCGGCGCGGAGTACGCCGAGAACCGGCGCGACCTGGACGCCGCCCGCGGCAGACTTCGCGACCTGCGGCAGGAGGCGGGCCGCGAGCGCTCCCGGGCCCGCGGTGAGGTCGAGGCGGCCGCTCGGGCCCACCGGACCCGCGTCGGAGAGGCCCGGGCGCACCTGGACTCGCTCCGGTCGCCGGGGCGGGGAGCGCTGCGGTCCTCGCTCGGGGACGGCCTCCGGCTGTACGACCACGCGCTGGAGGTGAAGGCGGAGGGCCGCACCGACGAGTACCCGCTGGACGAGGTCTCGGTCCGTGACGAGTACTCGCCCACGGAGGGCCACCTCTACCTGTCGCTGCCGAGCGGCCGCCGGCAGATGCTGTCGATCCCCCTGGCGGAGGTACCCCAGGCCGAGGTCCGGACGTTCGTCGTGGAGGTGTTCAACGCCGCCACCGACGCCAAGTCGTCCAGGGCCGACCGCCAGGCGCTGGTACCGCGGGCCGAGGCCGACCTGCGCGACGCGATCGCGGACACCGCGGGCGAGGAACTCGCCCGGCAGCGGCTCGATGCGGTGCTGGCCCGTCAGAAGGCGGACCTGCGCATCCCCCGGGCCCGCCGTGAGCTGGACGAGGCGCGCGACCGGTGGCAGCGGCTCACCGGCAGCCGGCCGGAGTAGGACCCCGACCGCCCGCTCTGCCGAGGGCTAAGTCCGGCCCGGACGGGGCCCGGCGGTCACTACAGTCCGGTCCCATGACGACGGTTACCACGCGCACGGTCGAGTACCCGGCCGACGGACTGACGATGATCGGGCACCTGGCGCTCCCCGCCGGGGCAGGCCGCGGGCCCGCGGTCCTGATCGGGCCCGAGGGGCCTGGCCTGAGCGACGTCCTGCGCCGCCGCGCCGACGCGCTCGCCGAACTGGGCTATGTGGCACTGGCCTTCGACCTCCACGGCGGCGGCCACTGGTTCACCGACCCGCAGGAGATGCTGGCGCGGGTGATGCCGCTGCTCGCCGACCCCGACCGGATGCGGGGCATCGGCCGGGCGGCGCTCGACGTGCTGCTCGCCGAGCCGCGGACCGACCCCGAGCGGGTCGCCGCCATCGGCTACGGCACCGGGGGTGCGATCGCGGTCGAACTCGGGCGCGACGGCGTCGACCTGCGGGCGATCGGGACGGTCAACGGCCTGACCACGGGCCGACCGGGCGAGGCGGCGCGGATCCGGTGCCCCGTCTGGGCCGGGGTCGGCTCGGAGGACCCGATCATGGCGGCCGAGCAGCGGGACGCCTTCGCCGCCGAGATGCGGGCGGCGGGCGTCGACTGGCGCCTCGTCGTCTACGGCGGGGCCCAGCACGCCTTCCACCACCCGACGGTCGACCACGCCGTGCTGCCCGGCGTCGGCCACCACCCGCGGCAGGCCGAGCGGGCCTGGCGCGACATCGTCGGCCTGCTCGCCGAGTGCCTGCCGGTGCAGCCGACCGCGCACCCGCCCGTGCACCCGTGACGGAGTGAGCCCGGCTGCCCGCCCACCTGTTCGGAGCCGGCCGGGCGCGCGCCCGTACGGCCCCGGACCGGTCCGGGGCCGTACGGGATCCCGGGGACGCCACGGACTACACGGTGGCGGCGATCCAGCCGACGGTCTCGGTGGTGTGCGGCCCGTCGGACAGCGCCCTGCCGCCGCCCACGAGTTCGTTCATGCGGATCTTGAAACCGGTGGTGGTGACGTCGGTGATCCGCAGCCCCGGGGTGTCGGGGCCGTTGAACGTCTGGACGAACGGCACGACGACCACCGCCGCGTTGTCGGGGAAGGGCGAGGGGAAGGTGACCTGGGTGAAGGTCGAGGTGGCTCCGCCGGTCAACTCCGAGGCGCGGGTGGAGTTCAGCTGCAACCTGCCGGTCTGGATCATGCTCATCGCTTCTGCCTTTCGCTCGACGGCGTAGGCGCTGCCCCACTGCGAAGCAACTACGGGTGGGGTGCCCGGGTCGGTCCGTGTTTAGCGGGGCCGTCGCCGGTTCGAGGTATTCCCGGCCGCGCGTCCTCGGGCCGATCCTGGTCGACCCGTGTGGGCGGTGCGCGCTTCCCGTGTGCGGGCGTCGGCGGAATCGTGCCCATCCCGGGGTGACCGCGGCCACGACCGGACGGTTGGCTCGGCCGGAGCGACGGGGAATCCAAGGGGAGGGGAGCCCGTGAGGACGGCGTCGGTACGGGTGCCCGCGCGCTGGCGGCCGCGCTGCCGGCGGGCACCGGAGCACCGGCGGCGCACGCCCGGCCCGTGCCCGCGTCCGCCACCGCGCTCACGCCCGCGTCCGGGCCCGCGTTCGAGGCGTCCGGCGGTGACACCGTGCGGGTGAACGTGAGCCCCGACGGCGCCCCCGCCGACGACTGGTCCGAGCCGCTCGGGCCGAGCGCCGACGGCCGCTACGCCCTGTTCACCTCGCTGTTCACCTCGCTGGTCTCGAACCTGGTGCCCGGCGACACCAACGGCGCCCCGGACGGCACCCGCGCCGACGTCCTGGTGCGCTACCCGCCGCCCCGCTGACCGGCCGCGGCGCCCGACTCCCGCAGGGTGCGGCGCGCCGCGACGAGGGTGAGCAGGCCCCACAGGACGGCCAGCACCGCGGTGACGTACACCCCGCCGCGGCGGAACTCGAGGTCCTCGTCCAGCGGCACCGGCGGCGCCCAGCCCGCCGGGTCGACCAGCACGTTCTCGGTGTCGCCGACGTCGTACGCGCCCGAGCAGCCGAAGCCGCCGACCCGGCCGTGCGGCAGCGGCCGCCCGTCGGCGCGCCGGATGTCGCAGGTCCAGCTCACCTTCCCGCTCCGGTCCGTCGCGCGGTGCGCCTC
The DNA here is from genome assembly GCF_055633695.1 of Kitasatospora sp. NPDC114501. Lineage (NCBI taxonomy): Bacteria > Bacillati > Actinomycetota > Actinomycetes > Kitasatosporales > Streptomycetaceae > Kitasatospora > Kitasatospora sp. NPDC114501. Next base: position 157,674 of record NZ_JBVKDS010000020.1, read on the forward strand.
GGTGACCACCACCGCGGTCTCCACCCCGCGCCGCGCCATGATCTGCGCGCGGATGCTCGTCGTCGGCAGCGCCAGCAGCAGCACGCCGAACAGGACGGCCGGCCAGATGATCCAGCCGCGGCCCCGGACGAGGCCGATCCCGATGACGCCCACCGAGAGCACCAGGAACGCCAGGACGCCGCAGGGGAGCTGGTAGTCCGGGTTGGAGCCGAGCACCGCCGCCCCGACCATCAGCGCCGGGGTGAGCAGCCCGGTCAGCCACGCCGTGACGCGCACCGCCCGCGGCGACAGCTGCGGCTCCGGGCGTCTGCGGACCCGCTTCGGCGGCGGGACCACCCCCTCGGCGAGCGGCCTCTTCTGCTTCCTCTTCCTGCCGGCCACGGTTCCCCCCGTCCGTTGTTCCGTCACGTCGCTTCCGTCACGTCTTCCGTGATGTCTTCCGTCGCGCTGGGGACAGTGTGACCGCAGGCGCCGACCGGCGGTACGCGGCGGGTCGGGCGGTGACCGGCCGTCAGGTCGGTGCGACGGTGTTACCGGCGAGTTCACCGAATGCTCGCCCGATGTCTTGCGGGCGGTGCCGGGAGCCAAGTTGGATACACAACATCCCTCGATCCGACGGGTCCACGACAACGCCCCCCATGGAGGCCCGATGCCCCTGTCGTCTGTCCGCCGCGCCCTCGCCGCCGGCGCCGCCGCCACCGTCCTCGCGGTGCTCGGCGCCGCCCCGGCCTCGGCCGAGAGCGCCCCGGCGACCGCGCCCCCGCTCGACGTCCTGACCTACAACACGTTCCTGATGAGCACCTCGCTCTACCCCAACTGGGGCCAGCAGTACCGCGCGCAGGCCATCGCCTCGGCGGACTTCTTCCAGGGCCACGACGTGGTCGTGCTGGAGGAGGCCTTCGACAACGCGGCCTCCGACGCGCTGGTCACCAAGGCCTCGGCCGCATACCCGTACCACACGCCGGTGGTCGGCCGCTCGACCGGCGGCTGGGACGCCACCTCCGGTGGCTACAGCTCCACCACCGCCGAGGACGGCGGCGTCACCCTGCTCAGCAAGTGGCCGATCCTGCGCAAGGAGCAGTACGTCTTCAAGGACGCCTGCGGCTCGGACTGGTTCTCCAACAAGGGCTTCGCCTACGCGGTGCTGGACGTCGACGGCCGCCGCACCCACGTGGTCGGCACCCACCTCCAGTCCACCGACTCGGGCTGCGCGAGCGGTCAGGCGGCGGACATCCGGGCCAAGCAGCTGACCGCGATGCGCTCCTTCCTGGACGCCAAGCGGATCCCGGCCGACGAGCCGGTCCTGGTCGCGGGCGACCTCAACATCGACTCGCACGGCTCCGAGTACCAGGCGCTGCTGACCAACGGCAACCTCGCCCCGGCCTCCGAGCGCACCGGCTGGCCGTACTCCTTCGACACCGTCGACAACTCCGTCGCCGCCTACCGCTACCCGGGCGAGCCCAGGGAGGACCTCGACTACGTCCTCTACCGGGCCGACCACGCCCGCCCGCAGCAGTACACCAACCAGGTGGTCCGGGTGCACAGCGCGCCCTGGACGGTGAGCAGTTGGGGCAAGAGCTACACCTACACCGACCTGTCCGACCACTACCCGCTGGCCGCGCGCTGACGGCCCGGATCCTCCGGGGGTGTGGGATGCGTCACCCGTGACGCCCTCCAGGCGGTTCGGCCCCTTACGATCCTGAACGCCGAGGTCGGGCGCCGTCGTACCACGGCGGCGCCCCGCCCGGCAGCCAGCGATCCGGCCCGAGGAGAAGCGCACGTGACCACCCCCATCGCCGCGCCCGACAGCTACTACCAGCGCACCGGCGAGAACGGCTACAAGCCCACCGTGCAGGCGCAGGGTGCCTGGCACCCCGACGAGCAGCACTTCAGCCCGCTCGGCGGCCTGATCGTGCACGCCATCGACCGCCACCGCGCCGCCCACCAGCGGGCCGACCGTCCCGCCGACGGGCTGGCGCTGGCCCGGATCAGCTACGACATACTCGGCCTGATCGCCCTCGACGAGTTCGAGATCACTGTGGAGACCGTCCGCCCCGGGCGCACCATCGAGCTGGTCGAGGCGACCGTGGTGGTCGCCGGGCGCGCCGTGGTCCGGGCCCGCGCCTGGTTCCTCGCCCAGCTGGACACCACCGCTGTCGCCGGCACCCACGACGAACCGCTGCCCGCGCCGGAGGAGTTCGAGCCCTGGGCGATGGACGGGGTCTGGGGCGGCGGCTACATCTCCTCGATCGACGTCCGCCACCGGGGAACCGCCCCCGGCCGCGCCGCCGCCTGGATCTCCACCCCGGTCGAGCTGGTCGCGGGGGAGCCCAGCGGCCCGCACGCCTCCTTCGTCATGCTGGTGGACACCGCCAACGGCATCGCCGTACGGCAGGACCCCACCGAGTGGATGTTCCCCAACACCGACCTGACGATCCACTTCCACCGCCGCCCCGAGGGCCGCTGGACCGGCCTGGACACCAGCGTCAGCTTCGGCCCGGCCGGGCACGGCGTCACCAGCACCGTGCTGCACGACGTCCACGGACCGGTGGGCCGGGCCGAGCAGATCCTCACCGTCCGCCCGCTGAACGGGAGCTGACGGAGCCGGGCGGCGCGCGGGCGGGCCTGGGCGGGCCCTGGCGCCACGGGGCCGGGCCGCCCGCGCGCCGCCCGGGCCGCCCGCGCCCCGGGGCGGCAGGGCCTCAGCCGGTCAGCGAGTCCATGAAGGAGCTCACCGAGAAGACCGCCCGCCCCGGGCCGGCCGGCCCGTACCCGGGCGGGGAGGAGAGGCCGAACTCCTCCAGGGTCGCCCGGTAGGTGCGCAGCAGCCGGATGTGGTACTCCAGCGGCGCGCCCTGCGGGTTGGCCTTGCCGAGCGGGGTGGTCGGCTCGGGGCACCAGGTGGTGAAGCGCGGCACCACGCCGTGGGACATGAAGAAGCGCAGGCCCTCCTCGGTGGAGGCGATCGCCTCGTCCACCGTGGTGAAGCCGAAGGGCTCGGCCATCTCCACGCCCGCGACGAAGTTGGGGATCACGTTCTCCGGGCCGAACACCTCGGTGGAGTCGAGGATCCGGCGGTGCCACTCGTCCCGGCCGACGTAGCGCTCCTTGCCCGGGCAGTACAGCTCGAACAGCCGCTTGTCCCACACCTCGAAGTTGGGGTGGTAGATCCGCACCCCGTAGTCGTGGAAGCGCTGGACGTCCTCGCGCGGCAGCGCCTGGGCCACCACCTTGCCGATCCAGCGCCCGGGGAAGCGCTCCTCGATGGCCCTGGCGTACTGCCCGTAGAAGTCGGCCTCGTCCCGGCCGCCGACGTGCGAGGTGATCGCCCCGCCGGTGAGGGTGTACGCCTGGGAGGCACGGGCGGTGTCGTGCTCGTCGATCAGCGCGAGCGCCTCCAGCACCTCCTCGACCGGCTTGACCCCGGTGTACGGGCGGCCGGCGGCCTTGTGCTGGCGCCAGTTGTGGTTGATGTCGCAGTACTGGCACTCCTCCTTGGCACCGAAGTACTGGCAGACCCGGAACACCGTGAGGTAGATCAGGTAGCCCCACTGGATGGTCGGGGCGACCTCCATCACCGACTTCCCGTTGGCCAGCGTGTGCCGGTAGTAGTCCGGCATCGGCGGCAGCCCCACGTCGGCGATCCGGGTGCCGTCCAGGTGGAGGCCGAGCGTGCCGTCCTCGCCGGCGCCGACCCGGTACGGCGAGTCCGGGTTCACCCGCACCGACACCACCGTGCGGCGCAGCCCGTACGGCCCGCCGGTCAGCACGATCTCCTCCGGCGGCCGGTTGAGCGCCGCGGCGCCCAGTTCGGGCAGGGTGCGGTGGTCGAAGGAGAAGATGAAGTACGACTTCGGCTTGACCTCGCCGCCCCCGTCGGCACCGGCGCTGCCGCTGAGCGCGGACTCGTCGAAGGCCATGCCGCCGCGCAGCAGGTCCTCCTTGATCACCGCCTCGCGGGGCACGTCGGGATAGCGCTCCATGAGTTCCTCGACGAGTGCGGTGCGGCTGCGGGCCTGGCTCTCCATGCGCTGGTCTTCCTTCCTGGCACCGTCCTCACGGCGCCCAGCCCATTCTGGTCCCCCTTACGCAGCCGGTCGCGCACCGGTGTCGGCCGGAGACGATCAACCGGTCGGATCGGGAGTCCGCCACGCCGCCATCTGGTGCCGGAACTTCGGACAGTCGACGATGTCCTCCTCGCCGCACCTGAGGGCGTGGAGCAGGAGCTGTTCGGCGTGGTCGAGATCGACCATGCGCTGCCGGATCTCGGTGATCTTGGCGCGGATCATGGCCTCCCGGCGCGGCTGCTCCTGCTGGAACTCGCTGATCTCGGCCAGGCTGAGCCCGGCCTGCTGGCACGTGCGCTCGCGGGGATAGCTCCAGGCCGGGGGCCCGGGTCCACCCGGCAAGGTCGTCGGCCCCGCGCTCGCGGGGATAGCTCTCTCGCCCGCGCTCTCGCCTCACGAGGCGACCGGTCGGCCCCGCGCTCGCGGGGATAGCTCTGTGATCTCCCTCGAAAGCCCCTGCCCAACCGGCCCGCGCTCGCCGCCGGCCCGGCCATGCCCGCACTGCCGCCTGCACCCCGTCCCCGCACCGGCGACGCCCTCGCGCCCTCCGTGGTCCGCAACTGCCCGCGCTGCGACCAGCCCGTCACGATCGTTGCCCTGCTGGCCACTCCGGAAGCCGCCCGCCCGACCATCCCGCAACCGACCAACGACGTCGTCCCCTTCGCCGGGGTCTGACCCGTCAATTCTCAGGGGAGGCCGCAGCGCGGGCTCCCCCTGACGCTGCAGTCGTCGTCAGATGAAGTGATCCAGTCCCAGCACGCGTTCGAGCTCGGCGACGGCCTCGGCGGCGGAACACGTCTCCAGCGCAACCACGGCCGGATGGATGTAGGGACTACCGTGCCAGACGGCATAGCCGCCTTCGGGCGCCGCCGTCACGAACGCGGGCACCGGTTCCCCGTCCCCCGCCCACCATCGCGGCCCCGTGCTGAAGCACAGTCGGCCCATGCTGGTGAACGGATAGAAGCGCGCGAGCCCACCACCCCGAGCCGCCGAGACCAGAGCCACCAAGCCCACATGCGCATCACGGCCATGGGCCTCGTCAATCCCCGCCGAACAGTCCAGCTCGAAGTCCCAAGCCGCTTCCAGTGAATCCTCCATCGGCCCATGGTCTCGCCGATCCGGTCAGCAGCAAAGGGCCATCCCGCTCACCCCACTCCCCAGACCGTTCACCCCTCAAGGAACTGAGGCATCGGAGCAATACTCGCGGATTGACGGAGCCTCATCATCGTCGGGGTCGAGCATGACTTGGCCCTCTCACTCGGCGTAGGGCCGAGCCTAGCGGTCGGGCCACCTGAGCCGACCGAGAATCGGACGGTTCCTGAGGGCCTTGGTGTACTCGGTGTCGTCGAACTCGTGATACCGGGTGATCGGATCGTCCGCGGCATACAGCATCGCGATGGTGGACCCCGCACAGAAGTCCTGGCTGCTGTCGAGGTCCCCGCAGGTTGGCGTACCGCCGACAGCCAGTTCGCTGACACAGCCGGTGTGGGGCCCATCGCCGCTCTTGTCCGTTTCCGAGGACCGCACGCTGCTGATTGAGGTGGACGGGCTGGGCGGCTTCGGCGAGGTGCAGCCCGTCGAGGTAGGCCGTCAGGCTGGCCAGCGCACCCGCGCCATCACCGCCGTCGCCCAGCTGTGGCCGCTGGTCGCCCGGCTGGAGGCCCGTACCGAGAAACTGCCACGCGGACCTCAACACCCTGCGCCTGCTCGCCCGAGCGCGGATCGGCCTCGGTGCCGCGTTCAGCCACGTGCTCCCGAGGAGTGTCTGGCCGCCGCGGCCCGGCCAGGGTGGGCGATGGTGTCGCCGTGGGCGTGCGATGTGCTGACACCGTATGCGCTGCCACTGTCGGGCAGGCCTACCCTGGTCTGCGACAAGGGGACGGTGGGGTCGTGGACTTGGTGGTGTGCGGCAGGCGTTGGGCGGTCGCGGTGGGGTTGATCGCGGTCGTGGTGTCGGGGTGCTCCGCGGGGGAGGGCGAATCCGATTACCCGTTGCCGTACAAGCGGCGGGATGCTTCGGTCTTGCGCCGTATCGCGCTCGCCGACCCGTCCGCGAAGAACACGGCCGTGGCGGCGGACGACCGTACGATCACGATGGAGGTCTCCTGGAGCGGTTGCGACTACAAGCCCGACCTGGTGGCACAGGAGACAGACCAGCAAGTCGCATTGCTGCTCAGGCGCCGTGACGCTTCGGGTCCGGACGTCGGGTGCGAGGACGGCGGCATCGCCGAGCTGAAGGTCATCCTGCGTCAGCCTCTTCGACCCCGGGCTCTGACCGATGTCCTCACCGGCGAACCCGTCCCCTACACCCATGCCTGACGACAGCCCGTACGATGCTGTCAAAGGTTCAGAGCCAGCGTGCCGGGGCGCAGCTGGGAAAGACAGCTGGAGCGTCGGCCTGGTACGCGCGGGGTTCCGGATTCGAACTGAATGAATTGGCGCACTCTGAGCCGAATCGCAGCAGGTCAGGAAGTGTCGGCCCCGCGCTCGCGGGGATAGCTCCAGCACGGCCACGACGCCGAGGAGATGCTGGCCGTCGGCCCCGCGCTCGCGGGGATAGCTCCGGGATCATCACGTCCTCCCAGCTCATGGTGGAGTCGGCCCCGCGCTCGCGGGGATAGCTCCGGGATCATCACGTCCTCCCAGCTCATGGTGGAGTCGGCCCCGCGCTCGCGGGGATAGCTCCGGAGATCACCGCGGATCGTTTCACCGTGGACCGTCGGCCCCGCGCTCGCGGGGATAGCTCCGGGAGGCTGGTCGTCTGGCCGGGAGCCGGGACGCTGATGTACATGGTGGTGGAGTCGGCCCCGCGCTCGCGGGGATAGCTCCCCGGCCAGCGCCCCCACACTCACCGCAGTAGGCGCAGATCGAGCGGGTCTCCGCGCACCACGGCGACAACTGGGAAGTGCTGCTGCACGGCCACCTGAAGGCAGACCGGCCGGTGATGTTCGACCTGACCGACGTCATCGAGCTGAAGGCCACCAGCGCGGACTCCTCTGTGCTGGACGCCCTGGCCCATGCCAAGGCCCACCGCGCCCGCGCCAAGGTCCGCGACTTCATCCCGACCGGGACGAGGCGGGCGGCAAGGTGGACGTCTCCTTTGCCACGCAGAACTGGCAGAAGGTCATCCGCGACCGGCGCCGGCCCGGGCACTTCGTGCGCCGCCACTTCGAGGCGATGGTGTTCTACTACCTCGCCGACGAGCTCCGACCGGCGACGTCGCGGTGATCGGCTCCGAGGAATAGGCCGACTGGTCCGAGCAGCTGCTGCCCTGGGACGCGGTGGAGGCGAAGCTGCCGGAGTACCTGGTGGAGATCGGCCTGCGCGCGCCGGACGATGACACGCCGTTCGACGGCCGCGCCCTGGTCATCCAGCTCCGCCCTCCCGCACCGCGCAGTACGAGCACATCGACGCCCTGTTCGGCGAGGCCTGGCGCAACGTCATCGACTGGTCCCTGATCGAGACCCACTACCGAGACCTGATGCGGGTGATCGTCTCGATCCGCGAAGGCGCCATCTCCTCCGTGACGCTGCTCAAGAGGCTTCGCTCCGGCTCGCGCCGCAACGCTACCTGCACCGCCTTCCGCGAGGTCGGCAAGGTGGTCCGCACCGTCCAGCTGCTGCGCTACCTCTCGGACGCGCCGCTGCGGGCGCGGGTGACGTCGGCGACCAACAAGGTTGAGGCGTTCAACGGCTTCTCGGACTGGGTGCGCTTCGGCCAGAACGGCACGGTCGCGGCCAACGACCCGGTCGAGCAGGAGAAGGACGTGAAGTTCACCTCCCTGCTGGCCAACCTGGTGATCTTCCACAACACCCTGGACATCGCCGACGTCGTGCGCCAGCTGCAGGCCGAGGGCCAAGCCGTCGACCCGCTCGACCGGGCCCAGATCTCCCCGTACCTGACCGAACACATCAAGCGGTTCGGCGAGTACTCCCCACGAACTCGGCATCACCCCCGACGCCTATGACGCCCGTCCGGACGTCGACTTCAGCGTGCTCGGCGACGACGAGACTGTAGCGAAGTGACCTGCAGCCCGGGTGGGGGTCCTACGGCTTGCCGAGCCAGGTCCGGGCCACCTGCCCGCCGTCGTCCATGGCCCGGCCGGCCTCGGTGAACGCGCCAAGGTCGGTGAAGGCACCGTGCGGAGTGAACACTTCGACGTGGGTTCCGGCGGCTCGGAGCGTGGCGACTTCCTCGTGCATGATCGCGGGCACGGTCTCCGGGGTGAAGGCCACCAGCCCAGCCGGCGCCAGTACCCACACGGTGCCGGCGCCACGGGCGAGGTCGCAGTTGAGGAGCGATCCGTAGCCGCCGTCGATGTACTGCTGTCCGCCGACGGTGACAGGGCCGGTGCGTCCCGCGGCTGCCGAAGAGCCGGCCACTGCGAGGAACAGCGGGACCTCGCCGCGGAAGAGTTTCCTCTCCCCGGTGGACACCTCGCGGGTCACCACGGTCAGATCCCCCGTGGGCCATTCCTCGCCCACCATCTGGCGGACCTGCTCAAGGTGGGAGCCGTCGTCGAGGCGCGCGGCCATCAGCCTCCCCAGAGCGCTGATGGCCTTGGGGCCACCCTCGTAGGAGGCTGCCGCGGCCTGCCGCAGCTCAAGATCCGGACAGGTTGTGGTCCGAGCGGCAGCGCCGTCGGCTGCGGACGGAGCAGAGGCCTGCTGGGCGGCGGCCCGCAGCGCGCTCGCGATTGCCTGCCTGCGGGCGGGTTCAAGAAGGAGCAGGGCTCCCGCCATGGCGCCGGACGAGGTACCGATCACCGGCACGTCGGATCCCAGAAGGTCAGTTGCCTCTGCCAGCCAGCCCAGGTGCCAGGCCAGGCCCACTGGACCGCCGGCACCGAGAACCAGCAGGTCCGGCGGCGAACGTCGCGCGGGAAGCGGCAGTTGGGCGGTGGGGGTGGTTTCCATGCGGGTACTCCAAGCGTGTGGATGAAGGGATGTGCGCGAGGGTGATGGCCCCGGCACCGGAACGGGACATGCAGGGCGAAGGGCCTCGGTTGAACCCGTCTGCCCGCCGGGCGGTGGTGCGTACTCCGGAGTGGAAAGCCGGGGAGTTCCTTGCCGAGGTTTTCAGGTCTGGACCCGTCGGGTGAAGCGGCGCAGTGCGAGGTGGCCGAGGGCTGCGGTCCCGAGGGTGAGGGCGGTGAGGTAGACCCAGGCGGGCATGTGCCCGGTGGAGGGGGTGAGGGCTGCCCGCAGGCCTTCGCTCATGTAGACGAGGGGGTTGGCGAGGATGAGGATCTGGACCCAGCCGATCGTGTGGAGGGCGGTCCACGGGTAGTAGACGCAGCCCAGCATGGTGGCGGCTGCCAGGAGCAGGCCGAGCAGTGACCCGAAGGCGGAGGTGTCGATCACGGTGCCGAGGAGAAGCCCCAGCGTCGCGGCGAGCAGTGCGCTGAGCATCAGGGTGACAAGGAGCAGAGGCCAGTTGTCGACGTGCGCTTGGGGCGCCTGGCCGGGGGCGTGGACCAGCCACACGATGGGGACGACGAGGGAGGTGACCAGGCCGAAGACGGCCGATGAGGTGATCTTCTGCAGGCCGAGGGCCCAGATGGGCAGGGGTGCCAGGGCGCGGTCGGTGATCTCGCGGCCGGGCCCGAGTTCCGCGGCCAGCGGCCCGGTCACGGACATGATGCTCTGCAGGGTCATCGTGCTGGCGATCAGGCCGGGCAGGAGGATGGTGGAGAACGGGGTCGCTCCGCCGAGACCGCTGCCGATGCTGGGCATGACATAGGCGAAGGCGAAGGTGAAGAGCAGGGGCTGGAGGCCTATCTGAACCAGCAGGGCGGGCAGGTTACGCCCGAGGACGTGCAGGTCACGGATGGTCAGCGCGCGGTAGGCGTGCCAGGCCGCCCGGCGGGACGACAGGGTGCGGGGTGTGAGGGCCGAGGTCGTCATGGTTGGTAATCACGTCCGGTCAGGGTGAGGAAGGCGGTCTGCAGGCTTGGGGGTGTGGTGACGGCGTCGCGGACGGTCAGGCCCGCAGCGCTGCCTTCGTGCAGGAGGCAGCCCAGGACGCCATCGGGACGCCTGGTGCGAACCCGAACAGTCGGACCGTCGACACTCACGTCGTGCGGACCGCCGGGAATGAAGCGGTGCGCGCCGACCGGGCCGGCATCCGCGTCGTAGCGGACCGTGATGACGGTCTGTGCCCCGCTGCTCGCCTTGATCGCCTCGGGGGTGTCACAGGCAAGGAGGTGGCCGTGGTCGATGACGGCCAGGCGCTGGCAGAGCGCTTCGGCCTCGTCGAGGTAATGAGTGGTCAGCACCACTGTCTGTCCGGCCCTGTGCAGGCTCCCGATGATCTGCCAGAGGTCCTCGCGTGCCTGGGGGTCGACGCCTGCCGTCGGTTCGTCCAGGAAGAGCACCTCGGGCAGGTGCATCAGGGCCCGGCCGATCATGACGCGACGGGCTTGGCCTCCGGAGAGCTCGTGGCCTTTGGCGCCGGCCTTGTCGGCAAGGCCCAGCTGCTCCAGCAAATCGTGCGCGCGACGGCGCGCGGCGGACGCGGGCATGCCGAAGTAGCGGCCCCGGAAGGCGAGGTTGTCCACAATCGTGAGCGCGCGGTCCAGCGTGTTGCTCTGGGAGACCACACCGATGCGGGACTTCACCGCGACCGGATCTGCGCTGATCTCGCGGCCGGCGACCCACGCGCTTCCGGCGGTGGGCGTGACCAGGGTGGTGAGCATGCCGATCGTGGTGGACTTACCCGCACCGTTGGTACCGAGCAGACCGAAGAATTCACCCTGCCCGACCGAAAGGTCCAGGCCGTCGAGGGCGACAAGATCGCCCTGCGCTCTCGGATAGACCTTGCGCAGGCTCTCCGTATGGATGGCCAGGTCGGCAGCCGGGGCCCGTCTGCGTGGGGGCGAGGACAGTTTTCATGCGGGTGCTCCAAGATACGGATGGGTGGCATCCGAGGCAGGGGAAACGTAGGAGGATGACACGGGAGGGGTGTCCTAGCCGGGCAGTCCGCCACCACCCAGCCTGGCGAGCAGGACAGACAGCTGACCGATGTCTTCAGTGCTCCACAGAGGAACGGAAAAGATCTCCGCGGCGATCTGCTCAGCCGTGGCAAGCATGTCCGCCAGGCGCTCACGTCCCGTATCGGTCAGCGCCGCATAGGCAACCCTGGCATCCCGGGCGTCCGTCTCCCGCGTGACCAGACCGATCCGCTCCAGCGGTGCCAGGCCCCGGGTCACGCCCGAAGCCGTCAGACCCAGCGCCTCAGCCAAGTCCACCCTGCGCATCCGCCCGCCCGGCGCCTGCCCCAGCCGCAGCAGCGCCGTGAAGTCGGACAGACTCACCCCGTGCAGTCCCCCCAGAGCGGAGTCGAAGCGCTTCACCAGGGCCATCTGCACACGGGCGAGACGCAGCACAGCATCTAGTTGATCAGTCATTGCTACCTCCTTGACTACTCAAATATATGGTTTGATCCTTGAGGGATCAAGGATTCAAGAAGCCATCGTTTGTTGAAGATCGCCGCGCAGGCCGTCGGCCGTCGGAAGGACCCTAGGGCCTGTGTGAGGTTGTGATCAGTCGGTCGTCCGCAGGAGGTCGTCGATCCAGATCATCGAGGCGCGGAGGTGGAGGCCGGCGAGGTAGC
>NZ_JBVKDS010000021.1:0-641 GCF_055633695.1 Kitasatospora sp. NPDC114501
GCCCGGTTACATTCCGAACCCGGAAGCTAAGCCTTACAGCGCCGATGGTACTGCAGGGGGGACCCTGTGGGAGAGTAGGACGCCGCCGAACAATTATTCAAGGCCGCGGCCCCAGCGATTCGCTGGGGCCGCGGCCTTTTTGTGTTTTGCGAACGTGAAGAAGACCGGCAGAAACCGGGCCTTCCGCCCAGACGCGGAGGGACCCGGCATGTCGGACAATGGAGAAGGTGCGCGGGCCAGCAGGCCGGCGTCGAAACCGCGTGGCGGCAGCGGAGTTGATCGCTCGGCCCGCGGTGAAGCTGAAGCAGCAGAAGGAGTCACCACGATGTCGAACCAGCCCCAGGACCGTCCCGAGCGTCGATCGGACGACGGCCGAGGCTACGAGCCCCGGTCTCGCGGGGGCTGGTCCAACGACCGTGGCGGCTACCGTCGCGATGACCGTGACGACCGTCCGCGTCGTGACGACCGTCCGTCCGGTGGCGGCTTCAACCGTGACCGTGACGACCGCGGTGGCGAGCGCGGTGGTTTCCGCCGTGACGACCGTCCGTCCGGTGGTTTCAACCGTGACCGCGGCGACCGTCCGTCCGGCGGTGGCTACGGCCGTGACCGCGACGACCGTGGCGGCGAGCGCGGTGGTTTCC
>NZ_JBVKDS010000021.1:740-165812 GCF_055633695.1 Kitasatospora sp. NPDC114501
CGTCGTGACGACCGTCCGTCCGGTGGTTTCAACCGTGACCGCGGCGACCGTCCGGCCGGTGGCGGCTTCCGGCGCGATGACCGTCCCTCCGGTGGTTTCCGTCGTGACGACCGTGACGACCGTCCGCGTCGTGACGACCGTCCGTCCGGTGGCGGCTTCAACCGTGACCGTGACGACCGCGGTGGCGAGCGCGGTGGCTTCCGTCGCGATGACCGTCCGGCCGGCGGTGGTTTCCGTCGTGACGACCGTCCGTCCGGTGGTTTCAACCGTGACCGCGGCGACCGTCCGGCCGGTGGCGGCTTCCGGCGCGATGACCGTCCCTCCGGTGGTGGCTTCCGTCGTGACGACCGCCCGTCGGGCGGCGGCTTCAACCGTGACCGTGACGACCGTGGCGGCGAGCGCGGTGGTTTCCGTCGCGACGACCGTCCGTCTGGTGGCGGCTTCCGTCGTGACGACCGCCCGTCGGGCGGCGGCTTCAACCGTGACCGTGACGACCGTGGCGGTGACCGCGGTGGTTTCCGTCGCGACGACCGTCCGTCCGGTGGTTTCAACCGTGACCGCGGCGACCGTCCGGCCGGTGGCGGTTTCCGTCGTGACGACCGCCCGAGCGGCTTCAACCGCGACCGTGACGACCGTCCGCGTCGTGACGACCGTCCGTCGGGCGGCGGCTTCAACCGTGACCGTGACGACCGCGGTGGCGACCGTGGCGGCTTCCGCCGTGACGACCGTCCGGCCGGCGGTGGTTTCCGCCGCGATGACCGTCCGTCCGGTGGTTTCAACCGTGACCGCGGTGACCGTCCGGCCGGTGGCGGCTTCCGTCGCGACGACCGCCCGAGCGGCTTCAACCGCGACCGTGACGACCGCCCGCGTCGTGACGACCGTCCGTCGGGCGGCGGCTTCAACCGTGACCGTGACGACCGCGGTGGCGACCGTGGCGGCTTCCGCCGTGACGACCGACCGAGCGGCTTCAACCGCGACCGCGGCGACCGCCCGTCGGGCGGCGGCTACGGCCGCGACCGTGACGACCGCGGCGGCGACCGCGGTGGTTTCCGCCGTGACGACCGCCAGGCCGGCGGCTTCCGCCGCGACCGTGATGACCGTGGCGGCGACCGCCGGGACGACCGCGGCCGTCGGGACTACGACGACCGCCGGGGCAACTACGAGCCCGTCAAGCGCCTGCCGATCCCGGAGGACGTCACCGGCTTCGAGCTGGACGCGGACGTGCGCCAGGAGCTCAAGAGCCTGCCCAAGACCCTCGCGGACGACGTCGCCCGCAACCTGGTGATGGTGGCCCGCCTGCTCGACAGCGAGCCGGAGGAGGCCTACCAGTTCTCGCGCGTCGCGCTCCGTCTGGCCTCCCGCGTGGCGGCCGTCCGTGAGGCGGCCGGTTTCGCCTCCTACATGACGCAGCGTTACTCCGAGGCGCTGACCGAGTTCCGCGCCGCCCGTCGGATGACCGGCCGGGCGGACCTGTGGCCGGTGATGGCCGACTGCGAGCGCGGTCTGGGCCGTCCGGAGCGGGCACTGGCGATGGCCGGCGAGCCCGAGGTGAAGCAGCTGGACAAGGCCGGCCAGGTCGAGATGCGTCTGGTCGCGGCCGGTGCCCGCAGCGACATGGAGCAGTACGACGCCGCCGTGGTGACGCTGCAGAGCCCGGAGCTGGCCTCCAGCGCCGTGCAGCCGTGGACCGCGCGCCTGCGCTACGCCTACGCCGAGGCCCTGATCGCGGCCGGTCGCGCCGACGAGGCCCGTGACTGGTTCGCCAAGGCCGCCGAGGCCGACACCGACGGCAGCACCAACGCCTCGGAGCGGCTGGCCGAGATCGACGGCGTGGAGTTCACCGACACGCTCGACCCGGAGCTGGCCGAGGACGAGACCGAGTCGACGGACGCCCCGGCGAAGAAGCGCACCGGCGGCGACAACGCCGACGACCGCGTGATCTTCGAGGACGAGGAGGACGTCGAGGAGTTCTACGACGAGGACGACCTCGAGATCGACGAGGACTTCGACGGCGTCGTCCCCGCGCGCGCCCAGGAGGCCCGGGACACCAAGGCCGAGGACGCCGAGGCCAAGGAGGCGAAGGCCGCCGAGGCCGACGCCGACAAGAGCTGAGCGGTCTCCCGCGCAACGCCGTGAGGCCCCGCCGTTCCCCGAGAAGTCCGGGAACGGCGGGGCCTCACGGCGTTCCGGCCCGTGGTCGGGCCGGGCGGTGGTGTCAGCCCAGCGCGAGGTTGCGCAGCACCAGCCCGGTGGCCGGCTTCGGACCGAAGGAAGTGGACTTGCGCGGCATGGTGACGCCCTGTTCCGCCAGCCGTCGGACCACGGACTCGCGGACCGGGTGCAGCAGGACGGCGGTGCCGCCGGTGCGCGCGGCCTCCTGCTCGGCGGCCACGGCGGTGTGCAGGTAGCCGATGTCGTCCGGGCCGTCGGGGACGTGCCAGGTGTGGTCCAGCAGGGTGGCGTGCAGGACGGTGGCGTCCAGGTGGCGCCACTCCTCGGGGCGGCCGTGCGGCACGGTGGCGTCGAGCAGGGACTCCTCGGGCTCTCCGAGCAGCCAGTAGACGCCGTCGCCGCCGGTCACCACGAAGCCGTTGCCGCCGTGCCGTTTCTGCTCGGCCAGGGCCTGGAGCGCGGCGGACAGCGGCCCGGGGACCTCCTTGACCTTCCACTGGTCGCCGAGCCGCTCCAGCGCCTCGGCCACCGGCAGCCGGTACAGCACGCGGTGGATGGCGCGGACCCGCAGCGGGTAGCGCGCGGTGTCCACCAGGAGCACCATGCCGCGGTCCCAGGGGCTGCGCGGCAGGTGGCGGTGCTCGCGCTGGAGACGCAGGTACATCTCCCAGCGGTGGTGGCCGTCGGCGATCAGCGCCCGGCAGGTGGCGAGGTCGCGGCTGATCTCGGCGATCTCGGCGGGGTCGGTGACCGCCCACAGCCGGTGGTGGGTGCCGTCGCTGGTGGCGGTGGAGAGCAGCGGCTCGCCCCCGACCGCCCGCTCGATCACGTCGGAGGCGCCGCCGTTGCCCCGGTAGGTGAGCAGCAGCGGTTCCAGGTTGGCCCGGGTGGTGCGCATCAGGCCGACCCGGTCGGCGACCGGCCGCGGCATCACGTCCTCGTGCGGGAGCACCACGCCGCCCTCGCGGCCGCTCACCGCGAGCGCCCCGATCAGGCCGCGCTGGAGCAGCTCGGGGGAGTCGGCGGTGGCCGGCACCCGCTGCTCGTAGACGTAGAGCGCGGGCTCCGGGTCGGCGGCCAGGACGCCCTCGCGCTGCCAGGCGGCCAGCAGCCGGGCGGCGTGCCGGTAGCGGGTGTCGCGGTCGGGGCGGTCTCCGGCGTCCTCGGGCTCGGGCCTGGGCAGGATCAGCCGGACCACGTTGTGCGGGTCGCCCGTCTCCAGGTCGAGCCGGCGGCCCGGGTCGACGACGTCGTACGGCGGGGACATCACCGCGGCCAGGGCGCCGACCCGGTCGGGGACGTAGCGCAGGCCGCGGAAGGGGGACAGGGACAGGCCGGCGGTGGCGACGTGCCCGGGATCGCCGGGGCCGCCCTCGGGAGTCTCGACTCCGTCTTCTGCACTGGGTGTGCTCATTCTGGGCATCGTAACCGGGTACGCGTTGTTGAGAGATCGGAATGCCCGTGCCGGATCGTGGGCCGGGTGTGCGACCGAGGGCGAGGTACGGCATGGAGGACGGGCAGGAACGGGCGGAGAACGGCGGCCCGGCCGAGTCGGGCGGGCCCGTCGGCGCCACCCACGGGGACGGCCCGGTCGACGGCGCGCCGGACCGCACCGCGGGTGACGACGGCCCGGCGGCCGGGGTGCCGCGGCAGAGCCGCTCGGGGGAGCCCACCGGGGACGTGTACGACTGGTTCCGCCGGGGCGCCCGGCTGCTGGCCCAGGGGCACCCGGCGGCCGCCGAGCAGCTGCTCAGCCGGGCGGCGGCGGCCGAGCCGCACTCGCGCAGCATCCGGGAGGCGCTGGCGCGCGCCCAGTTCGACGCGGGCGCGTACGCGGCGGCGCTGGAGAACTTCCGGGCCGTGGCGCTCGCCGACCCGGCCGACGACTACGCTCAGTTCGGGTGGGGTGTCGCGGCGGCCCGGCTGGGCGACTTCGAGACCTCCGCCGAACACCTGGCGCTGGCCGTGGCGATGCGGCCGGAGAACGACCACTACCGGCAGGCGCTGCGGCAGACCCGGGCGACCCTGGCGGCCCGCGCCGGGGCGTACGGACCGCTGCTGCCGGGAGCGCCCGGGTACCTGGCACCCTCGGCGGACGACGGCGGCGCCGACGGCGGTGCCGGCAACGGTGCCGACGGCGGGTCCTGACCGGCCGGGACGCCCGGCGGGTGCCCTGACAGGCTCTGGCGGGGGACGTGCCGCACGAGGGCGTGCGGGACGGACGGCCGCGGTGAACGACGGCGCAGTGAACGACGACGCAGTGAATGAGGTAGCGCAGCCATGACCGAGACGGCCAACCCCGTGCGACGGACCGCCCCCGGCGGCAGCGAGCGGCCGCTGACCGACGCCTACGACACGGCGCTGCTGGACCTGGACGGCGTGGTCTACGCGGGCGCCCACGCGATCGAGCACGCGGTGGACGCGCTGGACGCCGCCCGGACGGCCGGGATGCGGCTCGCGTACGTGACCAACAACGCCTCCCGCCCGCCGCGGGTGGTGGCCGAGCACCTGACCGAGCTGGGCGTCCCGGCCGAGCCGACCGACGTGATCAACTCGGCCCAGGCCGCCGCCCGGCTGGTCGCCGAGAAGGTGCCGGCCGGGTCGAAGGTGCTGGTCGTGGGCGGCCTCGGGCTGGAGGAGGCACTGGCCGAGCTGGGCCTGGTCGCGGTCCGCTCGCTGGCCGAGGGGCCGCTCGCGGTGGTCCAGGGCTTCGACCCCTCGGTGGGGTGGGCGGAGCTCGCGGAGGCCTCGTACGCCGTGCAGAGCGGACTGCCGTGGGTGGCGTCCAACCTGGACCTGACGGTGCCGAGGGCCCGCGGCATCGCGCCGGGCAACGGCACCCTGGTGGCGGCGGTGCGGGCGGCGACCGGGGTGGAGCCGGAGGTGGCGGGCAAGCCGCTGCCGCCGATGCACCGGGAGACCGTGCTGCGCACCGGCGCGGAGCGGCCGCTGGTGGTCGGGGACCGGCTGGACACCGACATCGAGGGCGCGTTCAACGGCGGGGTGGACAGTCTGCTGGTGTTCACCGGGGTGACCACCCCGGAGCTGCTGCTGGCGGCCCCGGTCGAGCACCGGCCGACCTATCTGGCGGCGGACCTGCGCGGACTCCTCGTCCCGCACCCGGCGGTGGCGGCCGTGGACGGCGGCTTCGGGTGCGGCGGCTGGGTCGCGGGCGTCGACTCCGGCGCGCTGCGGCTGTCCGGGGCCGGGGACCGCTGGGACGGCCTGCGGGCGCTGTGCGCGGCGGCGTGGACGGTGCTGGACGCGGGGGGTGCGCCGGTGGACGGCCGCAAGGCGCTGGCCGGCCTGGGGTTCTGAGCACCGGTCGACGGCCACCGGGGGCGCCCTCGGCGGTGCGGCCCGGCGGCCGGGGTCAGAGCAGGGTGCGCAGCCGCAGCAGGTCGCGGAAGCCCGCCTCCAGCTTGACCCGGCCGCTCGCCCACGCCGAGGCGAAGTTGAGCCCGCCGCCGACCAGCGCGACCAGGTCGTCGCTGCTCATGGTGAGCCGGATCTCCGCCTTCTCGGCCGGGGCGCCCGGGGACGCCACGACGTCCTGGATCCGGCCGTCGCGCAGCTGCCCGGTGAAGGTCAGGTCGAGGTCGGTGATCCGGCAGCTCAGCGAGCGGTCGAGCGCCGCGGCCTTGCGGACGTCGCCGGTGGACTTCGTCATGTTCCGGCTGAGCTGCTCCAGTGCCTCCTGGCACTCCTCGGCGTTCGCCACGGGGCGGGCTCCCTCCCCCGGTCGCTACGGTGCTGACTGCGGGCCACGGTACCGCAGGAGGGTTTTGGCGGTAGCGTCGTCGGTGGGTGCCCGGAAACGCCCGGGTACCGAGGGCGACGCAGCGACGCGCGTAGGCGATTGGGAGGCACCCGGATGCTGCCGAGGACGGTTCGGGGAGTGGTGGAGACCACCGCCGGGGTGGTGGAGGAGGTCGGCAGGCTGGTCGTCGGGACGGCGAGCTCGATCCTGGAGAAGGCCGGGGTCGACGTCGCCGAGGTCGAGCGCCGGTTGGGCGGTCAGTTCCCGCCGTCGGTGGAGACCCTGCAGACCCTCGCGGGGGAGGCGGTCACCGCCGGGCGTGCCGGGGTGGACCTGGCGGTCGGCGTGGCGCGCAACGAGGCGGAGAAGGTCTTCGAGAAGGTCGGCGACCAGGTGACCAAGGTCGGCGTGGTGCTGGCGTACCTGGAGACCAAGCTGCGCGAGGTCGAGGAGGAGGCCCCGGAGGCCGCGTCCGGGCCGGGGCCGTACGAGCCCGAGGAGCCGGTGCCGGCGCCGCGGGCCGCCGACCTGTTCGGGCGCGGCTGGGAGTTCGAGGAGGAGCGGTCGGCCGCCGGGACGCCGGGCGAGCCGATAGTGGCCGAGCGGGTGGAGGTGGACGAGCCGGTCGAGTTCGATCCGCCGGTTGCGCCCGTCCCTCCGGCGGCCGTGGTCACCCCGGCCCCGCCGGCGGAGCCTGCGGCGAAGGAGGAGCCCGCAGCGCCGGGGAACCACGCCGCAGGGAAGAGCACGGAGGCGAGGAGCACGGCCGGGAAGAGCACGGCCGGGAAGTCCGCGGCCGCGAAGAGGACGGCGAAGAAGCCCGCTGCCGGGAGGACCGCGGCGAAGAAGACGTCGACGGCGAAGAAGCCCGCGGCCGAGAAGTCCGCCGCGAAGAAGACGACCACCGTCAGGAAGACCGCCGGCGCCGCGCAGGCCGAGACCCAGCCGGGGACGCCCGTGAAGCGGGCGGCGACCAGGAAGACCACCGTCCGCAAGGCCACCAGCGCGAAGAAGCCCGATGCCCGCGACGAATGAACCGCCCGAGTCCGCCTGCCCGCCGGAGCCCGTCCGGGACGCCGAGCCGCTGGACGCCGAGTCGCTGGACGCCCAGCCGCTGGGTGTCGAGCCGACCCCCACCGGCCACCCCGGGGTGGACGCCGGCCTGGCCAGGCTGGAGGCTCTGGACGGGGCCCCGGCGGAGGCACACGTCGCGGTGTACGAAGATGTTCACCAGCGGCTCGTCGACACACTGGCCGCGCTCGACCAGGAATGACCCGCAGGATCCGTAGGAGCTGAAACACCAGTGGCAGTGGCACGACGCCGACTCGACGCGGAACTGGTCCGCCGCAAGCTGGCCCGATCGCGTGAGCACGCGTCCGAGCTGATCGCCGCCGGCCGGGTGACCGTCGGCGGCACCACCGCGACCAAGCCGGCCACCCAGGTGGAGACCTCGGCGGCGGTCGTGGTGGCCAAGGACGAGAGCGACCCCGACTACGTCTCGCGCGGCGGCCACAAGCTCGCCGGCGCGTTCGCGGCCTTCGTGCCGCAGGGCCTGGTGGTCGAGGGCCGCCGGGCGCTGGACGCGGGCGCCTCCACCGGCGGGTTCACCGACGTGCTGCTGCGGGCCGGGGCCGCCCACGTGCTGGCGGTGGACGTCGGCTACGGGCAGCTCGCCTGGTCGCTGCAGAGCGACGAGCGGGTCACCGTGATGGACCGCACCAATGTGCGCGAGCTGACGCCGGAGCTGATCGGCGGCACCCGGGTGGACCTGGTGGTGGGCGACCTGTCGTTCATCTCGCTGGGCCTGGTGCTCCCGGCTCTCGCCTCCTGCGCGGCCGAGGACGCGGACCTGGTGCTGATGGTCAAGCCCCAGTTCGAGATCGGCAAGGAGCGCCTGGGCAGCGGCGGGGTGGTGCGCAGCCCGCAGCTGCGCGCCGAGATGGTGCGCCAGGTCGCCGGGCAGGCGTGGGAGCTCGGGCTGGGCGTGCGCGCGGTCACCGCGAGCCCCCTTCCGGGGCCGTCCGGCAACGTCGAGTACTTCCTCTGGTTGCGCCGGGACGCTCCGCGGCTGGACCCCGCGGAGGCGGACCGGGCTGTGGCGGAGGGCCCCCGGTAGGGTGCCTTGCGAGCGTCCGGCCCGTCATGTCGTATGGCGTGGCCGCACCGGGCCAAGGGCGACCCGGCAGGCGTTAGGGAGAGGGCAGCGGCATGAGCGATGAAGCACGTACGGTCTTCCTGATCGCGCACACCGGCCGGGAGGCGGCGCTGCGCAGCGTCGAGGCCCTGGTGCACGGGCTGCTGAAGGCCGGGCTCCGGATCAGACTGCTGGAGGCCGAGGCGGTCGACCTGGACCTGCCGGAGGGCGTCGAGAAGGTGGCCGAGGGCCCCGGGGCGGCGGACGGCTGCGAGTTGATCCTGGTGGCCGGCGGGGACGGGACGCTGCTGCGCGGGGCGGAGCTGGCGCGTTCGCACGGGCTGCCGATGCTCGGGATCAACCTGGGCCGGGTGGGCTTCCTCGCCGAGGCCGAGCGGGACGACCTGGCCGTGGTGGTCGAGCGGGTGGTGGACGCCGACTACGAGGTCGAGGAGCGGATGACGATCGACGTCATCGTCCGCACCAACGGCGACGTGGTGCACGAGGACTGGGCGCTGAACGAGGCCTCGATCGAGAAGGCGTCGCGGGAGCGGATGCTGGAGGTGGTGACCGAGGTGGACGGCCGCCCGGTCTCCAACTTCGGCTGTGACGGCGTGGTGTGCGCGACGCCGACCGGGTCCACCGCGTACGCGTTCTCCGGTGGCGGGCCGGTGGTGTGGCCGGAGGTGGAGGCGCTGCTGATGGTGCCGATCTCCGCGCACGCGCTGTTCGCCCGCCCGCTGGTGACCTCGCCGGAGTCGGTGCTGGCGGTCGAGGTGCAGCCCAAGACCCCGCACGGCGTGCTCTGGTGCGACGGGCGGCGTTCGGTCGAACTGCCCGCCGGGGCACGGGTGGAGGTCCGCCGGGGCCGGACCCCGGTGCGGCTGGCCAGACTGCACCGGGCGCCGTTCACCGACCGGCTGGTCGCCAAGTTCGCGCTGCCGGTGACGGGTTGGCGCGGCCGGGCCGACCACCACTAGCGGGGGCGGAGCGGCGCTGACGATCCGTCAGACCGCCAGCGGCTGGGCCTCGTCGGCAGGTTCGAGCCTGCCGCCGGCCGCCGCCCGGGCGGCCACCGCGGCGAGGCGTTCGACGGCGGCGGGGACGGTCGCGGCGGGCACGGTGAGCGGGATGCGGATGTGGTGCTCGAAGGCGCCGTCCGACCCGAAGCGGTTGCCCGAGGCGATCCGGACCCCGCCGCGCTCCCCGGCCCGGGCCAGCGCGGCGCCGGACAGGCCGCCGGTGGAGACCCACAGCGCGAGTCCGCCGGGCGGCATCGTGAAGGTCCAGTCGGGCAGCCGTTCGGGCAGGGCGGCGGCGAAGGCGTGCGCGCAGGCCCGCAGCCGGGCCAGCTGGTGCTCGCGGACCTCGGGCAGCGGTTCGCCCAGCAGCTCGGCGGCGATCAGCTGGTCCAGCACCGGGGTGCCGACGTCGCTGTGGACCCGCTCGTTGGCCAGTCGGCGCACCAGTGCGGGCGCGGCCCTGACCCAGCCGATCCGCAGGCCGCCCCAGAGCAGCTTGCCCGCCGAGCCGACGGTGACCACCTGGGCGGAGCGGTCCAGGGCCGCCGTCGGGCGCGGCAGCGGCGTGGACGGCGGGACGCCCCAGCCGAGTTCGGCGGTGGTCTCGTCGACCAGCACGACGCTCCCGGCGGCCCGGGCGGCGGCCAGCAGCTCGCGGCGCTGCTCCTCGCCGACCAGCGCGCCGGTCGGGTTGTGGAAGTCCGGGATCACGTAGGCGACCCGCGGCCCGGCGCCGCGCAGCACCCGCCGCCACTCGTCGGGGTCCCAGGCGGGCCGCGGCGTCCAGGCGTACGGCACCGGGACCAGCCGGGCGCCGGTCAGCCGCAGCGCCGACAGGGTGTGGGCGTAGCTGGGCGCCTCCACGGCGACCCGGTCGCCGCGGCCGATCAGCGCCCGCTGGACGAGGTGCAGGCCGCCCATCGCGCCGGTGGTGATCAGGATCTGGTCGGGTGTGGTGGGCAGGCCGCGGTCGGTGAAGCGGCGGGCGACGGCCTCGCGCAGCACTGGGACGCCGGTGGGGTAGTGGCCGTGCCCGGAGGCGTAGTAGGGCAGCTGTTCGACGGCCCGGGCGGCGGCCCGGCCGAACCAGGGCTGGGGGGCGGGCGGGGCGGCGACTCCGAGGTCCAGGATGCGGTCCTGCTCGTCCGGCGGGACGGGGTGCAGGGCCTCGCCGGGCGGCGGGGCACCCTCGGGCAGGGCGGTCCAGCTGCCCGCGCCGCGCCGGCTGTGCAGGTAGCCGTCGCCGCGGAGGGTCTCGTACGCGGTGGCGACGGTGGTGCGGCTCATCGCGAGGGCGGTGGCCAGCTCGCGCTCGGCGGGCAGCCGGGCGCCGACCGGCAGCCGGCCCTCGGTGACCAGCAGCCGGATCTGCCCGGCCAGGGTGCGGTAGGCGGGGCGGCGGGCGGCGGCCGGCTCGGGGAGCCGGGCGGTGGTGAGCAGCCGGGCCAGGGCGGGCGGGGTGACGGTGGTGTGCCAGTCGGCCATGGCGATCAGTCCACTCGCTCGGGATTGGCCCTGGAGCGGGCCGTTTTGGCCTGGCCATCATGGCAGGGCGGCCGTACCGGCCGCCACCGCCGGGCCGACCCGGGGTGCAGCACCACCGCAGGAGCAGCATTGGCCACCCCGACCACCACGGCCCCGACCACCCCCTCCACCCCATCCACGTCCACCCCGCCCGCGACCGCCCTGTCCGCCGCGGCCGTCCGGGTGTTCGGCGACACCCACGCCCTGGGCCGCCGGATCCCCCAGCTGTTCGTCGGCCTCGCCCTGTACGGCGTGAGCATGGCGCTGATGCTCCGGGCCGGCCTCGGCCTCGACCCCTGGGACGTCCTGCACCAGGGCCTGCAACGCACCGTCGGCCTCTCGGTCGGCGCGTGGGTCACCATCTGCGGCGCCCTCGTGCTGCTGCTGTGGATCCCGATGCGCCAGCGCCCGGGCCTGGGCACCGTCGCCAACGTGCTGGTGATCGGCGTGACCATGGACCTCACCCTGCGGGTGGTCGGCGGACCCGGCGCCCTGCCCGCCCGGATCGCCCTGACGGCGGCGGCGATCGCGCTGAACGGCCTGGCCAGCGGCCTCTACATCGGCGCCCGGCTCGGCCCCGGCCCGCGCGACGGCCTGATGACCGGACTGCACCGGCGCACCGGCCGCTCGCTGCGGCTGATCCGCACCGGCATCGAGGTGACGGTCCTCACCGTCGGGCTGCTGCTCGGCGGCACCGCCGGAGTCGGCACCGTCGCGTACGCGCTGGCCATCGGCCCGCTGGTCCAGCTCATCCTGCCCTGGTGCACCGTGCCGACACCCGCGGAGGACTCCCGGAAGGGATGAAATTCGGGGCACGGAGTTGCCGCGCGCCGTTGCCGCTCGTCGCGCGCCGGGGGTGGAACCTCGTATGGTCGTCTCCGTGTTGGACGAGATGCGGATACGGGATCTTGGGGTCATCGACGACGCGGTGGTCGAACTCGCCCCCGGCTTCACCGCCGTGACCGGTGAGACCGGTGCAGGAAAGACCATGGTGGTGACCAGCCTCGGCCTGCTGCTCGGCGGCCGGGCCGACCCGGGCCTGGTGCGCAACGGCACCGGGCGCGCCGTCGTGGAGGGCCGGCTGGAGCTGCCCGCCGACTCCCCGGCGGCGGCCCGCGCGCTCGAGGCCGGGGCCGAACTGGACGACGGCGCGCTGCTGATCAGCCGGACCGTCTCCGCCGAGGGCCGCTCCCGGGCGCACGTCGGCGGCCGGTCCGTCCCGGTGGGGCTGCTCGCCGAACTCGGCGAGGACCTGATCGCCGTGCACGGCCAGACCGACCAGCAGCGCCTGCTGCGCCCGGCCCGCCAGCGCGGCGCCCTGGACCGGTACGCGGGCGCCTCGGTGGCCGAGCCGCTGGCCCGCTACCGGGAGACCTACCGCGCCCTGCGCGAGGTCTCCGCGACGCTGGAGGAGCTGACCACCCGGGCCCGCGAGCGCGCCCAGGAGGCCGACCTGCTGCGGTTCGGCCTGGACGAGGTCGCCGCCGCCGAGCCGGTGGCCGGCGAGGACGTGGAGCTGGCCGCCGAGGCCGAGCGGCTCGGCCACGCCGACGCGCTGTCCTCCGCCGCGACCCTCGCCCACGCCGCCCTGGCCGGCGACCCGGTCGACCCGGAGGCGCTGGACGCGGGCACCCTGCTCGCCCAGTCCCGCCGGGCCCTGGACGCCGTGCGCCACCACGACGAGCGGCTCGCCGCCCTGGCCGACCGCCTCAACGAGGTCGGCTACCTGCTCGCCGACGTGGCCGGCGACCTGGCCGGCTACGCGGACGACCTGGACGCCGACCCGGTGCGCCTGGCCGCCGTCGAGGACCGCCGGGCCGTGCTGGCCCAGCTGCTGCGCAAGTACGGCGGCGAGGAGAACACCCTCGCCGAGGTGGTCGCCTGGGCCGAGGCGGGGGCGGCACGACTCGCCGAGCTGGACGGCGACGACGACCGGATCGACGAACTCGGCGCCCGGGAGACCGAGCTGCGGGCCGAACTGGCCGAGCTGGCCACCGAGGTCTCGCGGGCCCGGCACGCCGCGGCCGGCCGGTTCGCCGAGGCCGTCTCCGCCGAACTCGCCGAACTGGCCATGCCGCACGCCCGGGTGACGTTCTCGATCAGCCAGGTCGACGACCTGGCCGGGATCGAGGTCGGCGGGCGCACCGTCGCCTACGGCCCGCACGGCGTGGACGAGGTCGAGGTGCTGCTCGCCCCGCACCCCGGCGCCCAGCCGCGCCCGATCGCCAAGGGCGCCTCCGGCGGCGAGCTGTCGCGCGTGATGCTCGCCGTCGAGGTGGTCTTCGCGGGCGCCGACCCCGTCCCCACCTACCTGTTCGACGAGGTGGACGCGGGGGTCGGCGGCAAGGCGGCGGTCGAGATCGGCCGCCGGCTGGCCAAACTGGCCGAGTCGGCCCAGGTCGTGGTGGTCACCCACCTTCCGCAGGTGGCCGCGTTCGCCGACCGGCACCTGGTGGTGGAGAAGACCAACGACGGCACCGTGACCCGCAGCGGTGTCAAGGTGCTGAACGACGAGGAGCGGGTGCGCGAACTCTCCCGGATGCTGGCCGGTCTGGAGGACTCCGAGCTGGGCCGTGCCCACGCCGAGGAGCTGCTGGCCGCCGCCCGGGCCCCGCGCCGCCGGTAGTCGGAGCCGGCGGCCCCCTCGGACACCGGCGACGCGCCCCGTGGCGCCGACTGTCCAAGAGGGCCGCCGACCTGGCATGGTGGCGGCTGGACACTGGCTTCCCAGCCCCGAGCGCCGCCCGGCGGGCAATCCTCGCGAAGCGGCGCGCGAACCTGATCGAGTCGGATGCGAGACGACGTGGACCATTCCGCCGCCCGGGCCACCGCGGCCGTCCCCGAACCGGGGCAGCTGCAGGTGGTACTCGTCCTGGCCGCCAGCACCGGCGGCATCGGTGCGCACGTGCGCTCCCTGGCCCAGGGCCTGGTCGCGCACGGAGTGAACGTCACGGTCTGCGCGCCGGCCGGTACCGACGCCCTGTTCGGTTTCTCCCGTACGGGGGCCAGGTTCCACACCGTCGACATCACCGCCACCGCGGGCGCCCGCAGCGACGCCACCGCGATCGGCGAGCTGCGCCGGGCCTTCACCGGCGCCGACGTGGTGCACGCCCACGGGCTGCGCGCCGGGCTGCTCTCCGACCTGGCGCTGCGCACCGCGGGCCGCTTCCCTGGCCTGCGCCCGGAGACCCCGCTGGTGGTCACCTCGCACCACGCGCTGCTGGCCACCGGCATGGAGCGCCGGTTGCAGCGGCTGATGGAGCGCCGGGTGGCGCGCGCGGCCGACCTGGTCCTCGGCGCTTCCTCCGACCTGGTCGCCCGGGCCCGCGAACTGGGCGCCACCGACGCCCGGCTGGGCCCGGTGGCCGCCCCGCCGATGCCCGAGGGCCGGCTCGGCCGCCCCGAGGCACGCGCCGCGCTGCTCGGCGACGGCCCGGACCGCCCGCTGGTGCTGGCGGTCGGCCGGCTCGTCCCGCAGAAGGCCTTCGGGCTGCTGCTGGACGCCACCCGGGAGCTGTCCGCGCTGGACCCGGAGCCGCTCGTCCTGCTCGCCGGGGACGGGCCCGAGGCGGGCGCGCTGCGCGAGCGGGTGGCCGCGGAGAAGCTGCCGGTGCGGCTGCTCGGCCACCGCACCGACGTCCCCGACCTGCTGGCCGCCGCCGACGTGGTGGTGGTCTCCAGCCGCTGGGAGGCCCGCTCGCTGGTGGTGCAGGAGGCGGTGCGGGCCGGCGTGCCGGTGGTCGCCACCGCTGTCGGCGGCATCCCCGAACTGGTCGGCGACGCCGCCGTGCTGGTGCCACCCGGCGATCCGGCGGCGCTCGGCCGCGCGGTGCGCGACCTGCTGGCGGACCCGGCCCGCCGCGAGCGGCTGGTGGCGGCCGGCCGGCAGCAGGCCGAGACCTGGCCGGACGAGGCCGCCACCGTCGCCCAGGTGCTCAGCACCTACGACGAGCTGGTACAGCGCGGGTAGGTACGGCTCGCTGGGGCCTGTCTTCGAACGCCCCGCAGACGCGAGTTCGAAGACAGGCCCCAGCTAGACGGTGGCCCGCTCGACCCGGTCGGCGGCCGGGCCGTCCGGCTGGGCGGACAGGTACGCGGCGCCGCAGGCGGTCAGCCGCAGGGCGGTGTCGATCAGCGGGACGTGGCTGAAGGCCTGCGGGAAGTTGCCGACCTGCCGCTTGAGCCGCGGGTCCCACTCCTCGGCGAGCAGGCCGAGGTCGTTGCGCAGCGAGAGCAGCTTGTCGAACAGCTCGCGGGCCTCCTGCACCCGGCCGATCATGGCGAGGTCGTCGGCCAGCCAGAACGAGCAGGCCAGGAAGGCGCCCTCGTGGCCGGAGAGGCCGTCGACGTTGTTGCCGGACTCGTCGTGGGTCGGGTAGCGCAGCACGAAGCCGTCCTCGGTGGACAGTTCGCGCTGGATCGCCTCGATGGTGCCGATCACCCGCTTGTCGTCCGGCGGCAGGAAGCCGACCTGGGGGATCAGCAGCAGCGAGGCGTCCAGTTCCCGGCCGCCGTAGTACTGGGTGAAGGTGTTGCGCTCCGGGTCGTAGCCCTTCTCGCAGACGTCGGCGTGGATCCGGTCGCGGAACTCGCGCCAGCGCTCCAGATGGCCGCCGGCCGGGGCGTCCTCGGGGGTCTGCTCCAGCAGCTTGATGGTGCGGTCGACGGCGACCCAGGCCATCACCTTGGAGTGGACGAAGTGCCGGCGCGGGCCGCGGACCTCCCAGATGCCCTCGTCCGGCTCCTGCCAGTGCTCCTCCAGGTACTCGATCAGGCGCAGCTGGAGGTGGTGGGCGTGGTCGTTGCGGACCAGGCCGGTCATGTGGGCCAGGTGGAGGGCCTCGACGACCTCGCCGTAGACGTCGAGCTGGAGCTGGCCGGCGGCGCCGTTGCCGACCCGGACGGGCTGGGAGCCCTCGTAGCCGGGCAGCCAGTCCAGCGAGGACTCGGTGAGCTCGCGCTCGCCGGCGATGCCGTACATGATCTGGAGGTTCTCCGGGTCGCCGGCGACCGCGCGCAGCAGCCACTCGCGCCAGGCCTTGGCCTCGTCGCGGTAGCCGGTGCGCAGCAGCGAGGAGAGGGTGATGGCGGCGTCGCGCAGCCAGGTGTAGCGGTAGTCCCAGTTGCGTTCGCCGCCGATGTCCTCGGGCAGCGAGGTGGTGGGGGCGGCGACGATGCCGCCGGTGGGGGCGTAGGTGAGGCCCTTGAGGGTGATCAGCGAGCGGATCACGGCCTCGCGGTAGGGGCCCTGGTAGGTGCACTGGTCGGCCCACTCGTGCCAGAAGTCGGCGGTGGCGTCCAGCATCTCCTCGGCGTCCGGGGGCCGGGGCGGGTCGAGGTGGGAGGCCTGCCAGGTGAGGGCGAAGGCGATCCGCTCGCCGGCGGTGACGGTGAAGTCGGCGTAGGTGGTGAGGTCGCGCCCGTAGGTCTCGGCCTCGCCGTCCAGCCAGACCGAGTCGGGGCCGGCGACGGCGACGGTGCGGTGGCCGCCGTCGGCCTGCTCGACGCGGTGCACCCAGGGCACGATCCGGCCGTAGGAGAAGCGCATCCGCACGGCCGAGCGCATCCGCACGGCGCCGGAGACGCCCTCGACGATCCGGATCATCTGGGGGACGGCGTCCTTTCCGGCCAGCGGGCGCGGCGGCATGAAGTCGATCACCCGGACGGTGCCGCCCCGGGCGTCCCACTCCTGCTCCAGGATCAGCGAGTCGCCCCGGTAGCGGCGGCGGTCCGCCGGCACGGCGGGGGCGGCGGCGGTGGGCGGGGGGACCCGCAGGTCGGTGTCGGTGATGCGGGCCCGGTCGGCGGCCGGGGGCGTGGCGGCGGCCGGGGCGGAGACCTCGGTCGGGCCGACCTCGGCCGGGCCGATCCGCCAGAAGCCGTGTTCATCGGTGCCGAGCAGGCCGGCGAACACGGCCGGCGAGTCGAAGCGGGGAAGGCAGAGCCAGTCCACCGCCCCGTCCCTGCTGACCAGGGCGGCGGTCTGCATGTCCCCGATGAGTGCGTAGTCCTCGATACGGCCGGCCACGTGGATCTCCAGTTCGCAATGTGGTCAGGGCATCGGCGAGCGGAGGGAGCGAGCGGGCTGCGGGGCCGGAGGTCCACCCCGGGACGTCCGGCCTGCCGGGGGTGGTGGCGGGCCTTGCTGGAGTGTCCGCGGGGCTCGGTCGAGCCCCTGGAATGGGTGGGGATGAGCGGAAATACGGGGAGGTCCGGTCGCGCATCGGGGACCGGGAGTCGTCCTGACCCTCCCACGCCCTCCGCGTGCTCGTGCTGTCGGCGATGCGTCCGAGCAGCTTACGACGGACGAAAGGGGCGAAGCACGCGGGCGCAGCCCGGTGTGGCGCCGCAATTCGGCGGAAATGCCGTGCATCGCGAGGGCGCGGCGCAGGATGGTCCGGAAGGATCACCTCCGCCTGGCCCGGCCGGAGGAGCCGCCATGGTCCGGACGGGCACCGCCTTCTGGCCCGGTCCGGCGGGTAGTGCGACCGGTGTGACACGTGCGGCCCGTGATGCGCCGGTGGTGCGCCCCGCGCGCGCTCCCGGCGCGACGCGCGTGGCCCGAACGGCGACCGGGTCGACGCACTGATACCCTGGTATCCCGTGGACCGGCGGGATCAAACGCCCCGGACCAGCCGAACCGACGACCCAACGAGCGCCGCGCACCGAGCCGGCCTCCCGTCGCCCGGCGAACCCCGAGCCTCCCGCCCACGTCTGCTTCGACACGCGACCCACGGGAGCCCCCTCTTGGCACAGCCCCATTCCGGCAAGGCAGCGAACGGCCGCGCCGTGACGACCAAGCACCTCTTCGTCACCGGGGGTGTCGCCTCTTCGCTCGGAAAGGGGCTGACCGCCTCCAGCCTCGGCGCGCTGCTCAAGGCCCGCGGCCTGCGCGTGACGATGCAGAAGCTCGACCCGTACCTCAACGTGGACCCGGGCACCATGAACCCGTTCCAGCACGGTGAGGTGTTCGTCACCGACGACGGCGCCGAGACCGACCTGGACATCGGCCACTACGAGCGGTTCCTGGACACCAACCTGCACGGCTCGGCGAACGTCACCACCGGCCAGGTGTACTCGACCGTCATCGCCAAGGAGCGCCGCGGCGAGTACCTGGGCGACACCGTCCAGGTCATCCCGCACATCACCAACGAGATCAAGTCCCGGATCCGCCGGATGGCGACCGAGGACGTCGACGTGGTGATCACCGAGGTCGGCGGCACCGTCGGCGACATCGAGTCGCTGCCGTTCCTGGAGGCCGTCCGCCAGGTCCGCCACGAGGTCGGCCGGGACAACGTGTTCTTCGTGCACGTCTCCCTGCTGCCGTACATCGGCCCCTCGGGCGAGCTGAAGACCAAGCCGACCCAGCACTCCGTCGCCGCGCTGCGCAACATCGGCATCCAGCCCGACGCCATCGTGCTGCGCGCCGACCGCGAGGTCCCGCAGGCGATCAAGCGCAAGATCTCGCTGATGTGCGACGTGGACGAGGAGGCCGTGGTCGCGGCCATCGACGCCAAGTCGATCTACGACATCCCCAAGGTGCTGCACGGCGAGGGCCTGGACGCCTACGTGGTGCGCCGTCTGGACCTGCCGTTCCGCGACGTGGACTGGACCACCTGGGACGACCTGCTGCGCCGGGTCCACGAGCCGCAGCACATCGTCAAGGTCGCCCTGGTCGGCAAGTACATCGACCTGCCGGACGCCTACCTGTCGGTGACCGAGGCGCTGCGCGCCGGCGGCTTCGCCAACAACGCCCGGGTCGAGATCAAGTGGGTCACCTCGGACGACTGCGAGACGCCCGAGGGCGCCCGCGAGCAGCTCGGCGACGTGGACGCGATCTGCATCCCCGGCGGCTTCGGCGACCGCGGCGTCAACGGCAAGGTCGGCGCGATCACCTTCGCCCGCGAGAACAAGGTCCCGCTGCTGGGACTGTGCCTGGGCCTGCAGTGCGTGGTCATCGAGGCGGCCCGCAACCTGGCCGGCCTGCCGGAGGCGAACTCCACCGAGTTCGACGCCGCCGCCAAGCACCCGGTCATCTCCACCATGGCCGAGCAGCTGGCCATCGTCGACGGCAAGGGCGACCTGGGCGGCACCATGCGCCTGGGCCTGTACCCGGCCAAGCTCGCCGAGGGCTCGATCGTCCGCGAGGTCTACGGCGGCGAGCAGTACGTCGACGAGCGCCACCGCCACCGCTACGAGGTCAACAACGCCTACCGCGCGGACCTGGAGAAGACCGGCCTGGTGTTCTCCGGCCTCTCGCCCAAGGGCGACCTGGTGGAGTACGTCGAGTACCCGCGCGAGGTGCACCCCTACCTGGTGGCCACCCAGGCCCACCCGGAGCTGAAGTCCCGTCCGACCCGCCCGCACCCGCTGTTCGCGGGCCTGGTCAAGGCGGCCATCGAGATCATGACGGCGGACTCCGAGTAGTCCCCGGCCGCCGTAGACAGCGGTCGTTCACCGGACGGCGGCCCCGCGATTCCCGCGGGGCCGCCGTTCGGCGTTAGATTGTGTCGTACTGACGAAAAGGGGAGAGCGATGGACGAGCAGAGCCGCCAGGGGATCGCCGACGTGGCGGAGGAGTGGGAGGTCCGGGCGAGCGGGACGCCGTTCCAGGGCAAGGTCACCGGCGTGCGCAGCGAGGAGGTCCGGATGCCCGACGGCAGCTGGGCCCGCCGCGACTACCAGACCCACCCCGGCTCGGTCTCGGTGCTCGCCCTGGACGACGAGCAGCGGGTGCTGGTGCTGCGCCAGTACCGCCACCCGGTGCGCCAGCGGCTGTGGGAGCTGCCGGCCGGCCTGCTCGACGTGCCCGGCGAGAACCCGTGGCGCGCCGCGCAGCGCGAGCTGTACGAGGAGGCGCACTGCAAGGCCGGTACCTGGCGGATCCTCGCCGACTACTACACCTCCCCAGGCGGCACCGACGAGGCGCTGCGGATGTTCATCGCCACCGACCTGGCGCCGGCCGACGGCGACCGCTACGCGGCCGAGGGCGAGGAGCAGGAGATCGAGGTCGCCTGGGTGCCGGTGCCGGAGCTGATCCGGCTGATCCAGGCCGGGAAGCTGCACAACCCGACCCTGATCACCGGCACCCTCGCCGTGCACGCCGCGCTCACCGGCCCGGACGGGCTGGACGCGCTGCGCCCGGCGGACTCGCCCTGGCCGGCCCGCCCCTTCGAGGGCTGAGCCCGCCCCCTCGGGGAGCGCGCGGCCCCCGCGTTGCCCCTGGCACCCCGGTGTCGCCCGGCGCGTCGAGGCGGGCGTTGAGTCGTTGGGGTGATTTGCCGATTCGTACGACCGGATGTCACCTCGGCTGAGCTGGACGGTCGAACTACGCTTCGCAGACAGGGCGCCCGTACCGGGCCGCCCCCGCTGAGCTCCGGGGGCTGGGCACCGGAAGCCGAGCGTCGGATGCCGAGCGCGGGATGACGTCGGGAGTGGCACGGGTGGCGAGGAAGACGGCGACGATGGATCCCGGCCCCGGCGCGCCCGCCGGGGCCGTTCCCGGCTTGGAGCGGCTGCCGGCCGGGCCTGCGCTGTTCGTCGGGCGGCGCGCCGAACTGGCCGCGCTGCGGGCGGCCGCCGCCCGCCCGGCGAGCGGACGCTGCCCGGTGCTGGTGCTGGCCGGGCGCCCCGGCTCCGGACGGACCACACTGGCCGCCCGCTTCGCCCGTACCGTCGCCGCCGACTTCCCGGACGGCGTGCTGTTCGTCCGGCTGTCCGCCCCGGACGGCGGCCGGGTGCCGCCCGCCCGGGCCGCCCGGCTGCTGCTGGAGCAGCTCGACCCGCAGACCGCCGTGCCGCTGCCCGGGGCGGGCGAGGACGGGCGCGACGAGCCCGGCTGCGTGGCGCTGCGCGAGGCGCTCGCGGGGCTGCGGGTGCTGCTCGTGCTGGACGACGTCCGGGACGCCGGACAGGTGTGGCCGCTGCTGGCCGACGAGCCCGGCTGCCTGGTGCTCGCCACCACGGCCGGGCCGCTCACCGGGATCGAGGACATCGACCCGGTGATCCTCGGCGGGCTGGACCGGCAGGCCTCCGGCGAGCTGCTGGCCGACCTGGTCGGCGGCACCCGGATCTCCTGCGACCCGGTCGGCGGGGCCGACCTGGCCGAGGCCTGTGCCGCCCGGCCGGCCGCGCTGCGGTTGATGGCGGGCTGGCTGCGCGGGAACCCGAAGATCGCGGTCACCGACGCGGCGCGCGAGCTCAACCGGGTGGTGGGGGAGGAGACGGGAGCCACCGGGGCCTCGGCGGAGCCGGCCGCGGCCGCCGCGGTGAAGGAGAAGGAGAAGGACAGGGACAGGGAGAAGGAACGGGCCGGGGCGCCGAAGAAGAAGGAGAAGGAGGGGGAGCGGGCGGCGAAGCCCCCGGGTAACCCTCCCGCCGGGGCCGCTGGCGCTGCCGTCGGGCCGTCGGCGAAGCCGGGGAAGCCGGGCCCGGGGAAGGCGGCGGAGGGCCGCGCCGGTGGGCCCGCCACGGCGGCCGCCGCCGCGGTGACCGGGTCGGCCGGTGATCCCGCGGCCTGGGTGAAGCCCGGCCCCGAGCCGGCCGAGCCGGTACCCGTCCCGGACAACGACCCGCTGCTCGGCGCGTTCACCCTGCTGTACCGCGGGCTGCCGGCCGCCCAGGCGCGGATGCTGCGCACCCTCACCCTGGCCCCGGCGCAGACCGCCGACCCGCGCACCGCCTCCGCCCTGGTCGGCTGCCCGGTGCCGGACGCGGCCGCGACGCTGGCCGCGCTGGCCGAGCGGGAGCTGCTCGGCGAGGAGGCGCCGGCCGCCGACGGGACCCCGCGCTACCGGGTGCCCGGGCGGCTCTACCCCCGGCTGGTCCGGCTGCGCGAGCAGGAGGACCGGCCCGCCGAGACCGAACTCGCCCGGGCCCGGCTGCTGGAACGGCTGGTCCGGCTCACCGAGTCGGCCCGGGCGCTGCTCGACCCGGCGGCCGGCCCCGGCCCGGACCCGCTGCCCGCCCCGCTGCGGCTGCGCTCGGCGGCGCACGCCCGGGAGTGGCTGCTCGGCGAGCGGGAGCTGCTGCTCGGCGCGGTGGCCGACGCGATCGGCCAGGGCGACCTGGACGGCTCGGCCGGGCGGCTGGTCACCGCGCTGCTGCGGACGCTGCCGCTGACCGGCGCCGCCGCCCCCACCGACCTCTACCGGCTGCACGAGCTGGTGCTGACCGTCGCCGAGCGCGGCGCCCGGCCCCGCCGGGCCTCGGCCGCGCTGCTCAACCTGGGCGACCTCCAGGCCTCGGCGGGCCGCTGGGAGCCGGCCGCCGCCCACTACCGGGCCGCCCTGGAGCACGCCCGGAAGGCCGACGACGAACCGCTCTGCGCCCGGGCCCTGGAGAGCGCCGCCAACTGCCACCGGGCGCTCGGCGACGCGGTGCGGGCCGCGGACTGGTACGGGCGGGCGCTCGGTCTGCGGCAGGCGCTCGGGGACCACGCGGCCGAGGCCCGGCTGCTCGCCCGGGTGGCCGAGGCGCACACCGCGCAGCGCCGCTTCGACGAGGCCGACCGGGAGTACCGGGCCGCGCTCGCGGTGCTGCGCCGGCTGGGCGACGAGCGGGGCCGGGAGGCCGTCGCCGTGGCCCTCGCGGACCTGCGGGAACGCGTCGACGCCGGGTGGTGACGGGCGTTTCGGAGGTATTGTCGAAGATGCCCGGTTAAGACGTCTTTGGCGGGTAAGTCGCAGGGGAAGCCTACGAACCTGCCAATGTGTGCGGGAAATTTATTCACTTTGGAAGGCTGACACGCCGACTGGGCTTCATTACACTCGGACTCAGTCGCGCAGCGATCCCCGCCCCGGGCTGCCCGGAGGCTTCCCCACGTGCGCGTCGCCCACCGGTCTTCTCCGGTCGGGACCCCCATGGCAAGAGGACGTGTTCAGTCGTGAAGGTCGGCATCCCCCGCGAGGTCAAGAACCACGAGTACCGCGTGGCCATCACGCCCGCCGGCGTGCATGAGCTGGTCCGCAACGGACACGAGGTCTACATCGAGGACAACGCCGGTCTCGGCTCCTCGATCCCGAACGAGGAGTACGTGGCCGCCGGCGCCACCATCCTCCCCACCGCCGACGAGGTGTGGGCCACCGCCGACCTGCTGCTGAAGGTCAAGGAGCCCATCGCCTCGGAGTACCACCGGCTGCGTAAGGGCCAGACCCTCTTCACGTACCTGCACCTGGCGGCCGACCGGGCCGGCACCGACGCGCTGATCGCCTCGGGCACCACCGCCATCGCGTACGAGACCGTGCAGCTGTCGAACGGCGCGCTGCCGCTGCTCGCCCCGATGTCCGAGGTCGCGGGCCGCCTGGCCCCGCAGGTCGGCTCGTACCACCTGATGCGTCCGGCCGGCGGCCGCGGCACCCTGCCGGGCGGCGTGCCCGGCACCCACCCGGCCAAGGCCGTCGTCATCGGCGGTGGCGTCTCCGGCTGGCACGCGGCCACCATCGCCGTCGGCATGGGTTACGAGGTGACCCTGCTGGACCGCGACATCAACAAGCTGCGCGAGGCCGACCGCATCTTCGGCACCAAGGTCAAGACCATCGTGTCGAACGCCTTCGAGCTGGAGAAGGCCGTCCTGGAGGCCGACCTGGTCGTCGGTGCCGTGCTGATCCCGGGCGCCAAGGCGCCGAAGCTGGTCACCAACGAGCTGGTCTCCCGCATGAAGCCGGGCTCCGTGCTGGTCGACATCGCGATCGACCAGGGCGGCTGCTTCGAGGACTCGCACGCCACCACGCACGACGAGCCGACCTTCAAGGTCCACAACTCGGTCTTCTACTGCGTGGCCAACATGCCGGGCGCCGTCCCGAACACCTCCACCTACGCGCTGACCAACGCCACCATGCCGTACGTGCTGGAGCTGGCCAACCGCGGGTGGAAGGAGGCGCTGCGCCGCGACGCCGCGCTCGCCAAGGGCCTGAACGTGCACGAGGGCCAGATCACCTTCCCGGCCGTGGCCGAGGCCTTCGGCCTGGAGTCGGTCTCCCTGGAGAGCGTGCTCGCCTGAACCCCCTGACCGCCCGGCGGTCGTTCGCCCCCGACCCGATCCCTTCGGGCCGGGGGCTTCGCCGTGCCCGTGATCAGCGGGTCGTCCGGGTAGGTCGCTCTGTCGTCAATGTCCGTCGGTCATGTCACCCGCCCCCGGAAACGTCGGGGCCGGTGACCCTCTCATCCCTTGACAGCAGCCCGCTCGATAGTCGACACATCCTGCCCACTACCGTGGATTGTGTTGCTGCGAACGCCTTGAACGGCCTAGAGTCGCAAACCGTCGGCATGCTGCCACGCTGACGAATCGACATAGAGTCCTGGATGCCCAAGGAGGTAAGACGACTTGTGAATGAGTCGACAATTGCTCCCGGGGGTGGTCAGCCAGGACTGGCGGAACTCACCGCCGGCCAGCCGAGTGAGGAGCCCGGGGCCCGGCAGCCCTCCGTGGGCTCGGCCGAGGTCGGCTCGGTCGCACTCCGTACCTTCGAAGCACGCCAGAACACAGCACAGGTGACCACGGTGACCGATCACGACGCCGACTTGGCGGCCTACGGCCTGGCCTACGGCGAGTTCGCCTACGGCGCCTACGACGACCCGGACGCCGAGTACGAGCCGGACCCGGAGTACGCCGCCACGCTGGCCCCCGACGCCGCGCGCCAGCGCCGCGAGCGGGTCGGCCCGACCGGCCGCCCGCTGCCGTACTTCCCGATCCCCGCGCCGGTGGCCGAGCACGGCCCCGCCCAGATCATCGCCATGTGCAACCAGAAGGGCGGCGTCGGCAAGACCACGTCGACCATCAACCTGGGCGCGGCGCTGGCCGAGTACGGCCGCCGGGTGCTGCTCGTCGACTTCGACCCGCAGGGCGCGCTCTCGGTCGGCCTCGGCGTCAACCCGATGGAGCTCGACGTCACCGTCTACAACCTGCTCATGGAGCGGGGCCTGACGGCCGATGAGGTGCTGCTCAAGACGGCGGTCCCGGGGATGGACCTGCTGCCCTCCAACATCGACCTCTCCGCCGCCGAGGTTCAGCTGGTCAGCGAGGTGGCCCGGGAGTCCGCGCTGGCGCGCGCCCTGAAGCCGCTGCTGCCCGACTACGACTACGTCATCATCGACTGCCAGCCCTCGCTGGGTCTGCTGACGGTCAACGCGCTGACGGCCGCTCACAGCGTGATCGTCCCGCTGGAGTGCGAGTTCTTCGCGCTGCGCGGTGTCGCGCTGCTGACCGAGACCATCGAGAAGGTGTGCGAACGGCTCAACCCCGACCTGCGCCTGGACGGCATCCTGGCCACCATGTACGACTCGCGCACCGTGCACAGCCGCGAGGTGCTGGCGCGCGTCGTCGAGGCGTTCGGCGAGCACGTCTTCCACACCGTCATCGGGCGGACCGTGCGCTTCCCGGAGACCACCGTCGCCGGCGAGCCCATCACGACGTACGCGACCAACTCGGTCGGTGCCGCCGCCTACCGTCAGCTCGCCAGGGAGGTGCTCGACCGGTGCCGCCCCGCCGAGTGAGTCTCCCGGGTGCCGACGAGCTGTTCCGGACCACGGGGGGGATGGCGCTGTCGCCCTCCCTCGCGCCGCGTCCGGCCGCCGAGGCAGCCAGACCGGAGACCGCGCGGACCGTCACCGGCCAACCGGACGGCGCCGAGGCCGCCACGGCCGCCCAGGGAGCCCAGGACGACCGGCAGGTGACGCCGGAGCAGCAGGCGGCCGCCACGGTGCCGGCGCCCGCGCAGCCGCCCGTCCAACGGCCCGGCACGGCCGTCGGGCCCGCACCCGCCGCAGGCGTCGCCGCGGCCGGGAAGACCGTCTCGGGCGGCCGCGGCGCCGGCTCCGCCCCGGCGCCCCGGATGCACCAGGGCGCCGCCGAGGAGCAGCCCGGTGCCGCCGGGCGAGCCCGGCCGCGCGGCCGCGCGCCGCGCCGGCCCAGCGGGCGCGAGCGGCACGACGAGAAGATCACGGTGTACGTGTCCGCCGAGGAGCTCATGGACCTGGAGCACGCCCGGCTGGTGCTGCGCGGCGA
Organism: Kitasatospora sp. NPDC114501; assembly: GCF_055633695.1. Lineage (NCBI taxonomy): Bacteria > Bacillati > Actinomycetota > Actinomycetes > Kitasatosporales > Streptomycetaceae > Kitasatospora > Kitasatospora sp. NPDC114501. The sequence continues at coordinate 26,357 of NZ_JBVKDS010000021.1, forward strand.
GCACGGGCTGGCCGTGGACCGCGGGCGGATCGTCCGGGAGGCCATCGCGGTCGTCCTGGCGGACCTGGAGCAGCGGGGCGAGGCCTCGATCCTGGTCCGGCGGCTGCGCGGCCGGTAGGCGGCGCGGAGGGCGGCCGGCGGTTTCCGCCGGGCGTCGAGGGGGGCCGCCGCCCCGGCGTGGGGAGGCCGCCGGTCGGGCGGCAGGGCGCCGAAGGCGCGACAGGACCCCGGAGGGGCGCCGAGAGGGACCGGGCGGGGCGAGGAGCCCGGGTCGGGCGCCGCAGGGGCGTTCCCGGGCCTGTGGGGCCTGCTGGGGAAGCGGAACCCGGTGACAGGTCCGGTGGGGCCGGATCGACGGGGCGGGCGCGTCTGAGGCCCTGGACGGGATCGTGGATGAGACGGACGCCGGGGACGCCGGTCACGGGTCCGGCGGAGCGGCGTGTCGGGTGGCCCCGGGACGGGGCCGGGGGCGGGGACGGGTGAAGATGGACCGTCATGCCCAGGACCGCCGAACCAGCCGCCACCGCCGAGAGCGCGACCGAGGACGAGTCGCGGGGCGGCTTCCGGGTACGGCTGGACAACTTCGAGGGCCCCTTCGACCTGCTGCTCAGCCTGATCGCCAAGCACAAGCTGGACGTCACCGAGGTGGCGCTGGCCACCGTGACGGACGAGTTCATGGCGTACATCCGGGCGATGGGCCCGGACTGGGACCTGGACGCGACGACCGAGTTCCTGGTCGTGGCCGCCACCCTGCTCGACCTCAAGGCCGCCCGGCTGCTGCCCGTGGCGGAGGTCGAGGACGAGGCGGACCTGGCGCTGCTGGAGGCCCGCGACCTGCTGTTCGCCCGGCTGCTCCAGTACCGGGCGTACAAGCGGGCGGCGGCGCTGTTCGGCGAGCGCTGGGCGGCCGAGCTGCTGCGCCGGCCCCGGACCGCCGCGCTGGAGCCCCGGCACGCGGAGCTGCTGCCCGAGGTGGTCATCACCATCGGGCCGCGGCGGCTCGCCGAACTGGCGGCCAGGGCGATGGCGCCCCGGCCCGCGCCGGTCGTCTACGTGGACCACATCCACACCCCGCCGGTGAGCGTGCGCGAGCAGGCGGGGCTGGTGGTGGGGCTGCTCACCGAGCTGGGCGAGGCCTCGTTCCAGCGGCTGGTCGAGGACGCGCCGGACGACCTGGTGGTGGTCGCCCGCTTCCTGGCGCTGCTGGAGCTGTACCGGGAGCAGGTGCTCGCCTTCGAGCAGCCGGAGGCGCTCGGCGAGCTGCTGGTGCGCTGGGTGGCGGAGGAGGGCCGGGTGGCGGTCGAGGTGACGGACGAGTTCGACCGGCCGGTGGGCGAGGTCGGGGAGGACGGGCGGCGATGAGCGGCGGGAACGAGGGCGGGCGGCCGGTGCGGCGCCCGCTGGGGCTGCCGGGGCGGCCGCGGGCCCAGGAGTGGCTGGAGCCGGCCTTCGAGCTGCTGCCGGACCCGGTGGAGGCCGCGGAGCCGGTGCGGCCGGCAGCGGACGACCCGGCGGCGGAGGCGGCGCGTGTCGTGCACCAGAAGTCGGCCCCGTCGACTTCCGGTGCCTCCGGTGCCTCCGGTGTCCCCGCTGCCGCCGGAGCCGCGGGCGCGTCCGGGGCCGAGGGGGCCGCCGACGCCGGGCTGCGGGCCGAGCTGGAGGCCGTCCTGATGGTCGTCGACGAGCCGGTGGCGGAGGAGCGGCTGGCCGGGGCGCTGGAACGGCCCCGGGCCGAGGTGGCGGCCGCGCTGCGCGAACTGTCCGCCGAGTACACCGCCCAGGGCCGCGGCTTCGACCTGCGGCTGGTCGCGGGCGGCTGGCGGTTCTACAGTCGGGAGAGCCGCTCCGCCGCCGTCGACCGCTTCCTCCTGGACGGCCAGCAGGCCCGGCTCACCCAGGCCGCGCTGGAGACCCTGGCGGTGGTCGCGTACCGGCAGCCGGTGTCCAGATCGCGGGTTTCCGCCGTCCGTGGTGTGAACTGTGACGGCGTGATGCGTACCCTGGTACAGCGAGGACTGGTGGAAGAGGCCGGATCCGAGCCCGAAACAGGTGCGATCCTGTATCGGACGACGAACTACTTCCTGGAACGGATGGGGCTCCGCGGCCTGGACGAGCTGCCGGAACTCGCTCCCTTCCTGCCCGAGGTCGACGACGTGGAAGCGGAGTCCCTGGAGGGCACGATGATCGCGGAGGCGGTCGCCGCCGCTGCCGGGCAGGCCGCGGACGGCAGTGGCGAGGCCGGTCGGGCCGGGCCCGATCGGTAGGGGGCGGTGAGGTCGGCCGAAACGACCGCACATCCCAGACGGAACGACGTACGGACACTTTGATGCGTAGCAGTGGCAACGGCAGGAACAGCAGCGGCGGCGGGAGCGGTCGAGGCGGACAGGGCGGGGGCCGGGGCGGCGGCTCCTTCGGCGGCGGCAGCGGCGGCGGTGGCCGTGGCGGCTCGGGTTCGGGCGGGGGTTCGTACGGCGGTGGCCGTGGCGGCTCGGGTTCGGGCGGGGGTTCGTACGGCGGTGGCCGTGGCGGCTCGGGTTCGGGCGGTGGCTCGTACCGCGGTGGCCGCGGCGGCTCGGGTTCGGCTTCGGGCTCGCGCGGCGGCTCGTACGGTCGTGACGACCGGCGCGAGGGCCGCCGGGACGACCGGCGTGACGACCGCCGCTACCCGGACCGCCCGCTGCGGCCCGAGGAGCGCAGGTACGACCGTCCCGAGTTCGGCGGCGGCCCCAACGCCACCCCGGCCCGCGGCGGCTTCGCCGGCCGGCGACCCGGCCCGGCCCCGCGCCCGCGCCGTGAGGGCCAGGGCGCCCCGGGCGACCCGCGCCGCCAGCCGCAGCGCTCCCGCGAGCTCCAGGCCAAGATCGAGGACGCCGTCCTCGCCCGGCACGACAAGCCGGCCGTCAAGCTGCCCAAGACCTTCGGCGAGCCCGAGGGCGAGCGCCTCCAGAAGGTGCTGGCCCGGGCCGGCATCGGCAGCCGCCGCGCCTGCGAGGAGCTGATCGAGCAGGGCCGGGTCGAGGTCAACGGCAAGCGCGTCACCGAGCAGGGCAAGCGGGTCGACCCGGAGAAGGACGAGATCAAGGTGGACGGCCTGACCGTCGCCACCCAGTCCTACCTGTTCTTCGCGCTGAACAAGCCGGCCGGCGTGGTCTCCACCATGGAGGACCCGGACGGCCGCCAGTGCCTGGGCGACTACGTGACCAACCGGGAGACCCGGCTGTTCCACGTCGGCCGCCTGGACACCGAGACCGAGGGCATCATCCTGCTCACCAACCACGGCGAGCTGGCCCACCGCCTCACCCACCCGCGGTACGGCGTGACCAAGACCTACCTGGCCGCGATCCAGGGCCCCATCCCGCGCGACCTGGGCAAGCAGCTGGCCAAGGGCATCGAGCTGGAGGACGGCTACGCCCGCGCCGACAGCTTCAAGGTCATCTCCAACGTCGGCAAGAACTACCTGGTCGAGGTGACCCTGCACGAGGGCCGCAAGCACATCGTCCGCCGGATGCTGGCCGAGGCCGGCTTCCCGGTCGAGAAGCTGGTGCGCACCCACTTCGGCCCGATCGCCCTGGGTGACCAGAAGTCGGGCTGGCTGCGCCGCCTGACCAACCCGGAGGTCGGCCAGCTGATGCGCGAGGTCGGTCTCTAGGGTCTGTCGTCGACGGGCCCCGGGCCCGTCCGCTCCGCCGGAGCCCCCGGTCGCACCCGCTGCGGCCGGGGGCTCCGGCGTTCCCCGGCGGTGTGAACGTCCGCACACGGGTGTCCACGTTTCGGACGGGTCGTGTGAGCCGGGACGCAACCGCTGGTCACGGCCTTGTCAGCGTCATGATCCGTGGCCGAGGATGGCCACCGGAGCGCCCCCCCGCCGCGTGGCGGGACTGCGCCAGCACGGTGCGTGCCGGCCGGGGTGGGTACGGGCCGCCGGGAACGGGCCGGCGGAGAACGGGCGAGCAGGGGGAGAGGGCGTCGTGTCCGATGCAGCACTGGGGCGGGTCGGCGGACAGGCCCTCGGCGCACTGGGACTGGCGGAGCCGGACGGGCAGGTCTACGCGGCGCTGGTGGCCAGCCCGCAGTCCACGGCGGAGGAACTGGCGGAGAGCTGCGGGCTGACGTTCCAGCAGAGCGTGCGCGCCCTGGACCGGCTGGCGCAGCAGGGCATGGCCACTCGGGCGCCGGTGGACCGGCACCGCTACCTGCCGGTGCCCCCGGACGTCGCGATCGGCACCCTGATCGGCCACCGGGAGTCGGAACTGCGCTACGCCCGGGCCGAGATGCACCGGCTGATGGACGCCTTCCGGGAGGCGTCGCGGTACACCGACCCGGCGCACTCGGTGGAGGTGCTGACCGGCGGCGAGGCGATCGCCCAGCGGCTGGAGCACATCACCGAGACCAGCCGGTACCAGGTGCGCGGCTTCGACCGCCCGCCGTACATCCAGGACCCGGGGGCGCCGATGCCCCTACAGCGGCGGCGGCTGCGCGAGGGGGTGAAGTTCCGGACGGTCTACGACCGGGAGGCGGTGGCCTGGCCGGGGCGGCTGGAGAAGAACATCCTGGTCGGCGTCGCGGACGGCGAGGAGGCGAGGGTCCGGCCGACCCTTCCGATGAAGATGATCATCTCGGACGACCGGATGGCGATCATCCCGATCAGCGTCGGCGACAGCGTGCTGGACGCCGCGTACGTGATCCACCCCTCGGCGCTGCTCCAGGCACTGGACACGCTGTTCGAGGCGGAGTGGGAACGGGCCGTCCGCCTGCAGGCGGCGGTCGGCGCCGAGGACGCCGGGGCGGAGCCGGAGGCCGACCACCGCAAGCTGCTGGGCCTGCTGGCGGCCGGGCTCACCGACGAGTCGATCGCCCGCTCGCTCGGCTGGAGCGCCCGGACCACCCAGCGCCGGCTCCAGAGCCTGATGCGCTCGCTGGGCGCCACCACCCGCTTCCAGGCCGGGATGGCGGCCCGGGAACGGGGCTGGCTGTAGGGCCGGTCGGCCGGCCCGGACGCGGAACGACCGGCAGGGCGGGCCCGGGGAGGTGACCTCGCCCGGGCCCGTCCGCGCCGTCAGCTCCAGGGGCTGAGCGAGGCCCAGCGGCCGTCCGGCCCGCGCTCGACCTTCTCCAGGCCGACCACGGCGGTGCGGTTCAGCCGCCCGTAGATGTGCGGGAACAGCACGCCGGGGGTGGCCCCGGGCGGCGGGGCGCCGTTCGGGGCCTCCCACTTCACCATCGGCTCCACCAGCGACTCCTCGATCAGCAGCACCATCAGCGGGTCGGGGGTGTCGGCGAAGAAGGCGTTGGCCACCGCCAGCGCCGTCGGCTCGTCCGCCGAGCAGTGGATGAACCCGTCGGTGAGCAGCGACGCGGTGGCGTACGGGCGGCCCGGGTCGGTCAGCCAGTCGTCCAGGGGAGCAAGATGGAGGATCATGCTTCCTTTTCTACCCGTTGTCTCCGGTTTGGACCTGAGCGGCCGTCATCGGCACGGCGGTGTCCGCCGCCGGTCCGCCCCCGCCGGTCCGCCCCCGCCGGTCCGTCCTCGCCGGTCAGAGCCCGGCCACCTTGGCGGAGGCGGACACCTCGTACACCAGGGTGAGGGTGCGCCGGGCGCCGGGGGCGAGCGGGACGTCCCAGCGGACGATGCCCTCGGCGTCGAAGGAGTCCGGTGCCGGGGAGCACTCCTCCTTGCGCAGCCGCACCTCGACCGCCGACACCTCGGAGACCGGCACCCGCTCGCGTACGGTCACGATCCGCTCGTCGTGCTCCTCCGGGCCGGAGAAGCGGGACAGGTGCAGCCGGACCGTCCGGGTGGTGGTCCGGCGGCCGGTGAGGCCGGCGGTGGCCTGGCGCTCCTCGACCTCCCGGACCACCCGGTAGCCGTCCGAGCTGCCGAAGGACAGTTCGGCCTCGGCGCCGGCGGCGGTGAAGCGCAGCTCGCCGCGGCCGGTGAAGCCGCTGCCGCGCACCAGCTCGACCGGGCCGGCCAGCAGCGGGTGCCCGGCCGCGTTGCGGAACCGGACCACCTGGGTGACCAGCGGGGACAGCTCCGGGGCGCAGGCGTACTCGCCGGCCGCCGGGACGGTGAAGGCCCCCAGCGGCACCCGGTGCGCGCGGCCGTCGGAGGGCACGGTCGCGGGGGCGGGGGCGGGCAGCACCCGGACCTCGCCGCCGTCGTCCACGCCCGGCACCCCGGAGGACGGGCCCAGGGTGGCGACCGCCTCCTCGCGCAGCTCGACCTCGACCGTGCGGCGCTCCTCCTCGGTGCGCTCGCGCAGCACCAGGACGTCCTCGGCGACCGCGGGCGGCGCGGTGGCGAGGGCGGAGCGGGCGGTGGAGAAGGTGAGCCGGGCGTTCGTCCAGTCCTCGCCGGTGCGCTGCCAGACCACCGCCTCCGACTCCAGGCGCAGCTCGCCGCCGTCCAGGACCGCCCGGTAGGAGGGGCGCCACAGCGCGCAGGGCACCAGGTGGGAGACGGTCAGCTCGGCCGGGCCGGGGCGCGCCGCCTCGACGGTGAGCTCCAGGTGGGCGGTCAGCTCGGCCGGGTCCTCCTCGGCCTCGTCCAGCGCGATCAGGGCCTGCGAGCGCTGCTGCTCCAGGCGGCGCAGCCGGGAGTGGGTGGCGCGCAGCTCCTCGCCGTAGCGCTCGCGCTCGGCGTCCACCCGGCCGAGCTCCCGCGCCCAGCGGTTGGGTTCGAGCTCGCCGAGGCCGGCGCCCTCGCCGATCTCGCGCAGCAGGTCGGCGGAGAGCTGGGCGAGCAGGGCCAGCCGGGCCTCCAGCCGGGCCCGGGTCCGGTCGGCCAGCCGGGTCTCGGCGTCCAGCCGGTGCAGCCGGTGGCGCAGCTCGGAGTCCTCCGGGCCGGGCGGCAGCGGGGCGCGCGGGGCCCAGCCGCGCACCAGCCGGGCGTCCAGTACGCGGACGCCGTCGGTGGCGGACTCGGCGCGCAGGGTGCGGTCGACGGCGAGGGCGGTGAGCGGGCCGAGGCGCAGCCGCTGCACGCCCGCGGCGAGTCCGACCGTCGTGCCGCGCTCGACCTGGCCACGGTCCTCCAGGCAGGTCACGGCGGTGACGGGGAGGGGGGCGGTGACGGGGTGGGGAAGGGTCTCGACGGTCATCGCTCAGTTCCTCCGGTTTCCGCCGACGATGGCCTTTCCGGCCGGGATCTTGATCAGGTAGCCGCCGTCCAGCTCGGCGCGTCCGCCCGGGGGGAGGTCGACCCGCCAGAGCCGGGTGCTGGGCGGGCAGTCCGGCGTGGAGACGGTCGGGGCGTGCCAGTCGGCCCGCTCCTCGATCCGGATCTCGGCGTCGGAGGTGACCGGCACCCGCTCGCGGACCTCCACGGTGACGGCGCGTCCGAGCCGGTTGGCCAGCTGGACGTGCACCCGGTGGTCGAGGACGGTGCTGTTGCCCTTCAGCATGCCGGTGGCGGCCTCGTGCAACTCGGTGCGGCGCGCCACCTCGACGCTCTCGGCGACGCCGATGCCCAGCCGCCGGGTGCCGCCGGGCGCCAGGGTGGGCAGGGCGGCGGTGAGCAGGAACTCGTCGTCCACGGTGACCTCCACCGGGCCGGCCAGGACGGCCCGGTCGGTGCGGTTGGCGAGCACCAGGGTCGCGTACACCTTCTCCTCGACGGCGGGGACGGTGACGTACTCGGGGCTGACGGCGAGCGGGATCTCGTCGACGGTGACGGTGTGCCAGGTGCCGTCGGACGGGATGTCGGCGGGGGCGGCGGCGTCGAAGCGGTGGTCGAAGGAGCCGGCCGACTCGCGGGGCGGGACGGCGTGGCGGGGCAGGGTGAGGGCGCGGAGCTGCGCGGCGCCGCTGCCGCCGGGCGGCGGCCAGGCCTGCTCGGTCCGCTCGGGGCGGGGGTGCAGGGTGCCGCGGCGGGCGGCGGGCTCCTCGGGGCCGGCCAGGACCAGGTCGGGGTAGTCGAGCAGGGTGGCGTCCGGGACGACGCCGGGTGGTGGCGGGGGCGGGGCGGCGTGGCCGACGCGTCGGCGGGCCTCCGCGGGCGGGAGGCCGCCCGGGGCCTGCGGCAGCGGTGGCGCCGCGGCGGCGACCGGCGCCGGCGGCGGGCCGCCGTAGCCGGCGAAGCCGCCCGGGGCGCCCGGGGGTGGCGGCATCGGCTGGTCGGCGTTGAGCAGGCCGCCGCCGTACCCGGCGGGGGCGATCCGCTCGTCGGCCGCGAAGGCCTCGGCCCGGGGGCCGCCCGGGCGGGCGCCGCCGAGGTGGGCGGAGCGGGCGGCGGCGGGCGCCGGGGCGGAGGCCGCGGCCGGGTGGTACGGGGCGTGGTGGGGGTGGCGGCGCGGGGCGGGGCGGTCGGCGTCGGCCGCGTCGTAGCCGGTGAAGAGGTCGTTCAGGCCGGCCGGGGGCTCGCGCCAGCCGGAGGGCGGCGGGGCGGGCTGGCTGCGGCCGATCCGCAGCGAGGTGAGCCGGGGCAGGTCGGTGCGGCGGTCGAGGTCGGCGGTGGACAGGGCGAGGCGCACGCCCGTCCAGTCCTCACCGGTGCGCTGGGCGACGGCGGCGCGCAGGACCAGGTGGGCGGTGTCGGCGCCGGTCCGGTAGGACAGCCGGTAGGCGGGCACCCAGCGGGCGGCGGGGACGCCGTACTCCAGCTCCAGTTCCAGCGCGGGGGCTGGGGCGGGGTGGGCAGCGCCTTCGGCGGTGTCCGTGGTGGTCAGGGTGAGCAGGACGGTGGTGCTGGTCCCGACCGGCTCGGCCCGGTCGGCGGTGGACGCCCGCTCCAGCCGGTCGGCGGCCAGGTCGCGCTCGTGGTCGGCGAGTTCGAGCTCCTGGGTGAGCGCCTCGGCGCGCTCCTGGAGCCGGGCCAGCCGCTCGTCGACGAAGTCGGCGAGCTCCAGCCAGGCGTCGGCGGGTGTCCGGCGCAGCGGCTCGTCTCGGCGGCGCTGCGGCGGTACGGCGCGCAGCGCGGCGGTCTCGGCGATCGCGGCCAGGACCAGCCGTTGCCGCTCGGCGAGTGCGCTGCGGTGCTCGTTGGCCTCGTCCAACGCCCGTTGGAGCTCCGGGAGTTCGTCCGCTTCGCGGAGTTCGGCGAGCAGCTCCAGCCGGGCCTCGGTGACCGCGGTGCCGGCCGGTCCGGAGAGCACCCGGGCGCGCAGCGAGCGGCCGTCCAGGGCGGCGGGCAGGCCGGTCAGCCGCAGCCGTCCGCCGGGCGGGACCGGGACGGTGGCGCGCCGGCGGCACACCGCGCCCTCGGCGTACACCACGACGGAGTCCAGGACCGACGGGTGGGCCGGTACGGCCGGCGGTTTCGACTGCCCGCTCCGGCCGCTGTGCTGATCGTCCATGCGCAACCCCTTCGTTCGCGTGTCGCCCCCGCGCCTTCCCCCGGGCGGCCAGTCTGCCCGGCTTCGGGGCGGGCGTCGCAGGTTTTCCGGGTGCGGCGTGTGCACTGGGTGGGACGGGGACGGGCCGGTGGCGGTTGCCCGAGCCGGAAGCTGCCGGGCCGCCGTACCGGTTGCCGGGTGGAGGATGGGGACTTCGGCGGGGCGGATGGGGGAGGATGGGGCGCGGGTGCTCCCGGACGGTCCCGGCACCTTCGAGAATCGTGATGAGGAGAGCGACCCGCCATGCGCACTGCCGTCGTCGTCGGCACCGGACTGATCGGCACCTCCGCCGCGCTCGCGCTCACCGCCCGCGGGCTGACGGTCCATCTGGAGGACGCCGACCCGGACGCGGCCCGCACGGCCGAGTCGCTCGGCGCGGGCACCACCGACCCGGCCGACGGCCCGGTGGACCTGGCGATCATCGCCGTGCCGCCCGCGCTGGTCGGCAAGGTGCTGGCCGACTGCCAGCGCCGCAACCTGGCGCACTGGTACACCGACGTCGCCAGCGTGAAGGCGGGCCCGGGCAGCGAGGTCGCCGAGCTCGGCTGCGACACCGTCCACTACATCGGTAGTCACCCGATGGCCGGCCGCGAGCGCTCCGGCCCGCTGGCCGCCCGCGCCGACATCTTCGAGGGCCGCCCCTGGGTGCTCACCCCGACCGCCGACACCGACACCGAGACGCTCAACGCCGCGCTGGAGCTGGTCGCGCTCTGCGGCGCGGTGCCGATCGTGATGGACGCCGCCGAGCACGACCGGGCCGTCGCCCTGGTCTCGCACGCCCCGCAGCTGGTCTCCTCGCTGGTCGCGGCCCGGCTGGAGAACGCCGACGAGACCGCCATAAGGCTCTCCGGCCAGGGCGTGCGCGACGTCACCAGGATCGCCGCCTCCAACCCCGGCATGTGGGTCGACATCCTCTCCGCCAACGCGGGCGCGGTCGCCGACGTCCTGGAGGGCGTCGCCCGCGACCTCGGTGAGACGGTCACCGCGCTGCGGGCCATGGAGGCCGCCGAGGAGGACGAGCGCCAGGCGGGCGCGGCCGGGATCGAGGCGGTCATGCGGCGCGGCAACACCGGCCAGGCCCGCATCCCCGGCAAGCACGGCGCGCCGCCCACCCGGTACGAGACCGTGGCGGTCGTGCTCGGTGACCAGCCGGGCGAGCTGGGCCGGCTGTTCGGGGAGGTCGGCGACGCCGGGGTCAACATCGAGGACGTCGCCATCGAGCACTCGACCGGGCAGCAGGTCGGCTTCGTCCAGCTGTCGGTGGCGCCGACGGCGGTGAAGCGGCTGACGAAGGCGCTGCGGGCGAGCGGCTGGAGCGTCCGGGACTGAGGCTCCGGGGGGTGTCGGGCCGCGCCGTCGGGCCGGGGTGGTCGGGCCGGGGTGGTCGGGCGGTGCCGGTTGGTCGGACGGTCGCCCAGGGTCGACTAGTCTGGGTCGGTTGATCGGCCCGGACGGCTGCGGAGTCCGTCACAGCGGCGGTCCATTAACCTTGAGGGAGACAATCCCCGGCCGTCCGCCTGCCCAGGCTCCGGCTCCCGTGTTCAGAGAGAGGTTCGCCCCGTGGATACTGCCGACCGAGCGCACGCCCCGGTCGTCGTCGCCATCGACGGACCCTCCGGCTCCGGCAAGTCGACCGTCTCGCGGGCGGTCGCGGCCCGGCTGGGCCTGAGCTTCCTGGACACCGGCGCCATGTACCGGGCGATGACCTGGTGGATGCTGGCCAACGAGGTCGACGTCGAGGACGCGGAGGCGGTGGCCGTCGCGTGCGGCAAGCCGGTGATCGTCTCGGGCACCGACGCCGACGGCCCCACCATCACGGTGGACGGCCAGGACGTGTCCGGCCCGATCCGCGGCCCCGAGGTGACCGCCAAGGTCAGCGCCGTGTCCGCGGTGCCGGCCGTACGGTCCCGGCTGGTGGAGCTCCAGCGCGGCTGCGCCGAGGTCGCCGAGCGCGGCATCGTCGCCGAGGGCCGGGACATGGGCAGCGTGGTGTTCCCGGACGCCACCGTCAAGGTCTTCCTGACCGCCTCCGAGGAGGCCCGGGCCACCCGCCGGGCCGCCGAGCTGCGAGCCAAGGGCGTGGACGAGGCGACCATCACCGCGATGGCCGCCGACCTCGCCCGCCGGGACGCCGCCGACTCCTCCCGGAAGACGGCGCCGCTGACCCAGGCCGCGGACGCGGTCCTGGTGGACACCAGCGACCTCACCCTGGAGCAGGTGATCGACCGGATCGCCGGGCTGGTGGAGGAGCGGGCCGGACTGTCCGCGGTCTGACCGGCTGCCGTCGGTCCGACCAGGGCCGGTCCGAACCCCTTCGGGCCGACCCACGAGTGAACCGCGGGCCGTCGAGGTGCCGCGGAGACAACCATCGCGCTGCCCCGAGCGGGGCAGGTACGCACGGCACGCCCCTGGGAAGGGCCGGGCCGGGAAACGGAACAGACGAACATGACCGCAGAGCACGCCGCCACCGGCCCCGGTGAGCTGGACGCCGCCGACTACGCCGAGTTCATGGCGCTCGCCGCCGAGGAGGGCTTCGACCTCGACGGCTTCGACGCCGTGGACGGTGCCGAGCACGTCCGACTGCCGGTGCTGGCCGTGGTCGGCCGCCCCAACGTCGGCAAGTCCACTCTGGTGAACCGCATCATCGGCCGCCGCGAGGCCGTCGTCGAGGACAAGCCGGGCGTCACCCGCGACCGGGTCACCTACGAGGCCAGCTGGAACGGCCGCCGCTTCAAGGTGGTCGACACCGGCGGCTGGGAGATCGACGTCCTCGGCATCGACGCCATGGTGGCCGCCCAGGCCGAGCTCGGCATCGAGCAGGCCGACGCGGTGCTGTTCGTGGTGGACGCCACCGTCGGCGCCACCGACACCGACGAGGCCCTGATCAAGCTCATCCGCCGGGCGGGCAAGCCGACCGTCCTGTGCGCCAACAAGGTCGACGGCCCCTCCACCGAGGCCGAGGCCGCCTACCTGTGGTCGCTCGGCCTCGGCGAGCCGTTCCCGGTCTCCGCCCTGCACGGCCGTGGCTCGGGCGACCTGCTGGACGCCGTCATGGACGCGCTGCCCGAGGCCCCGCCGCAGACCTTCGGCGACGCCGCCCCCGGCGGCCCGCGCCGCATCGCGCTGATCGGCCGCCCCAACGTCGGCAAGTCCAGCCTCCTGAACAAGGTCGCCGGCGAGGAGCGCGTCGTCGTCAACGAGCTGGCCGGCACCACCCGCGACCCGGTCGACGAGATGATCGAACTCGGCGGCAAGACCTGGAAGTTCGTGGACACCGCCGGCATCCGCCGCCGGGTCCACCTGACCGCCGGCGCCGACTTCTACGCCTCGCTGCGCACCTCCTCCGCGCTGGAGAAGGCCGAGGTCGCAGTCGTCCTGATCGACGCCAGCGAGACCCTCGCCGAGCAGGACACCCGGATCATCTCGATGGCCGTCGAGGCCGGGCGCGCCGTCGTCATCGCCTACAACAAGTGGGACCAGCTCGACGAGGAGCGCCGCTACTACCTGGAGCGCGAGATCGAGCGCGACCTCGTCCAGGTGCAGTGGGCCCCGCGGGTCAACGTGTCGGCCAAGACCGGCCGGCACATGGAGAAGCTCGTCCCGGCGATCGAGACCGCGCTGGAGGGCTGGGAGACCCGCATCACGACCGCGCGCCTGAACGCCTTCCTCGGCGAGCTGGTCGCCGCCCACCCGCACCCGATCCGCGGCGGCAAGCAGCCGCGCATCCTGTTCGGCACCCAGGCGGGCATCCGTCCGCCGCGCTTCGTGCTGTTCGCCTCGGGCTTCCTGGAGGCCGGCTACCGGCGCTTCATCGAGCGCCGGCTGCGTGAGGAGTTCGGGTTCGTGGGGACGCCGATCTCGATCTCGGTGCGGGTGCGGGAGAAGCGCAAGAGGAAGTAGTAGGGGAGAGGGGAACGGTCGGTCCGCGGCCGGTCCCCTGACCGACGGCCGGAGGGCCTCGCCACGGTGGTGGCGGGGCCCTCCGGCGTGTTCGGGGATGCGGTGGGGTGGGCCGGGTGCGGCCGGGATCCCTGTGCGGGGCACGGGCCGGGCGTCAGCGGAGGTCGACGGCGGGGCCCGGGGGCAGGGAGAGCATCTGGCGGTGGCGGCCGCCGGAGGGCCGGGTGGGGACGAGCCCGGTGACCGTACCCGTCACCGGGGCGGGCGCGGGCGGCGCCGGGGGCACGGGCGCGGGGACCGGCATCGGGTGCGGGGCCGCGCCCAGGTAGCCGGCCGCGACCCAGCCCTGGCCGTTGGTGAACTGGGCTGCGGGGGCGGCTGGTTGGTCCTGGGCGGGGACCGCGGTGGCGCGGCCGGGGTCGTCGCCGGCGGGGGTGGTGGAGGCGGCGGGCTCGGGGTGGCCGACGGAGTGGCCGTGGTGGTGGCCGGTGGTGTGGGTTCCGGCGCGGGGGGCGGCGTGGCTGCCGGTGTGACCGGCGAGGAGGCTGTCGGTGGTCTGACTGCCGGTGTGGGTGTGGGTGTGGGCGTTGGCGGGGGTACCGGTGTGGCCGCCGGTGTGGCCGTGTTGTTGGGCGGCGGCGTGGCCGTGCTGGTGGCCGCCGGTGGGGCCCGAACCGTGGTGCTGGTGGCTCGGCATGAACTGGGGGAGGCCCGGCGCCTGCCCCGCGAGGGTGTGGAAGGCCTGCTGCTGGGGCGGGTGCGGGCGCTGCTCGCCGACCGTCGGGTAGCCGTCGCGGACCGCGAAGCCGGTGAACTTCAGGTCCTCCTCGCCCGAGCGGTCGCCGGGCAGGGCACGGAAGAGGCGCCGGTACTCGGAGTACAGCTCGTCGTAGATCGGCGTGGCGGAGTGCGGGTGCTCGGCGTCGTACGACGGGCGCATGCCCGGGATCGAGCGCGAGGCGGTGGCGGACCGGCCGGGGGACGCGGAGACGTCGTAGCTGTACACGTAGGGGCCAACGAGTGAGAGGGGCGGGGGATGCGGGGCGCGGGAGCGTGGGCGCTTCCACACGCCGGAGCACGGGACGGGCGGGCGCGCCGGGTGGAGAGCGGGCACGCCGGGGCCCGGCGAGGTTCGGCGCGGGTGCCGTGGCGGGTGCCGTGCGGGTCGCGGTAGGGCGGGGCGGGGCGGGTCGCGGGGGTGGTACGCGTTCGCCGGAAGACGGCCACGGGGGTGGTGGCCGCCTTCCGGCGGGTCGGGGCACGGAAACGCGGGGTGGATCAGGTGCCGGCGAGCGGGAGGGAGGCGGCCACCACCTGGCCCAGCGCCACCGCCCGCTCCAGCGCCTGGCGCAGCAGGTCCTCGCGGGGCTGGCGGCCGACCATGCCGGCCGGGACGGCGTACATCGTCACCTCGGACAGCTGGCTCGCGGCCATCCGCCAGGCGTCGGTGACCTGGAGCGGCTGGTGCGCCTGCCACCAGCCGGTGCTGCCGCCGGCCGCGGCGGGCTGGAGGATCGCGTGCAGCTTGCCCATCGCGACCAGGACCGACCAGCCGGGCAGCTGCTCCGGGGTCTCGTCCAGGTCGGTGACGGGCTGGAAGCCGGCGTCCTGGAGCAGGTCCAGGAACTCGTCCTCTCCCGAGGTGCTGCCGGGGCGGCCGACCGGCCCGGTCGGCTCGACCACCAGCGAGGCGTGGCCGACCTTGCCGTGCAGCACCAGCCCGCAGGTGATGCCGAGGATGGCGGCCTGGCCGGGGGCGGTCGGCTGGGTCGGGGCGGGGCCGACGGGCGCGGCCGGGGTCGGCACGGGGGCGCTCGGTGCGACGGCGGGGCCACCGGGGAAGCCGGGGCCACCGGGGACGCCGGAGGCGGCGAGGTCCGGGCCGCCGCCCGGCTGGGACTGGCTGATGCTGCGGACGGCGCCGACCAGCTGCTCCTCGGCGACCGGTACGACCTGGGAGGGGATGCAGCGGGCGTGCGCGAAGGCGAGGACGGCGGTCTCCTCGCCGACGAAGAGCACGGTGCTGGTGGGCTCCACGTGCGTGTCGCCGGGGGTCCGGCAGGAGGTGCACTCGTAGCTGTCGGGAGCGCGGTCGCCGCCTAGCAGGCGGTCGGCCTCGTCGTCGCCGATCTCGGACCGGACCTCGTCGCTGACGTCGAGCATGCGCGGCACAGGGTCTCCTCGGATGGGGTGTGGATGGCGGTTCGCGGGCGGACACGGGGAGGTCGCCATGCCCAACGGACCCTTGTGTCAGGCGTCACGGGTGCCCGTCGAGGCTGACGGGAATTGCCTCGGATCCGACCGCGTGGCGTGTTCTCGTGGTCGCAATCTGTCGATGTCGGGGCCGGGACTGCCGGAATCAAAGAGTGAGGTGAGTCACGGGACCCGGATGTTTGATCTAGGAAACAACGGCTAAAGCGGACATTTCGGGCACAATTCCCTGGTCATTACCGCCGGTAACCCTTGGCTGAGCTGGGCGGACCGTTGAAGTTTTGGCTTCTCCGTCGCCCGGCTCGTAGCTTCTTGGTCGGCGCAACGAGCGCCACCCGGGTTCACCCCCGACGCACAGCCCCCCGGTCCGCCGGGCGCGGCAGGTGCCCGCCGAGACGATCGCTCGAACAGATCGTCGGCGAGTGGCTGGGTGACCGGGGCGGCAGCGGCACGTCCGATACGTGCACGGCCGTCCGACGGACGCGGCAAGCGAACGCGGCCCCTCACGGGGTCTGGTTCCGCATGCCCGCCCCGGGGCTGTCGAGAGGAACCTCATGACCTTCCGTAACGAGACCGCCGCTGCCACCACCTCCACCGCCACCAAGCGCAACCGCGTTCGGATGGCCGTCGTGGCGGGCGCCGCTGTCGCGGCCCTGCCGGTGGCCGGCCTCGTCACGGCCACCTCGGCCTCCGCCGCCTCCGTCGCCACCTGGGACGCCGTCGCCCAGTGCGAGAGCGGTGGCAACTGGGCCATCAACACCGGCAACGGTTTCTACGGCGGTCTGCAGTTCACCTCCAGCACCTGGGCCGCCTTCGGTGGCACCGCCTACGCCTCGCAGGCCAACCTGGCCACCAAGGCGCAGCAGATCGCCGTCGCCGAGAAGGTCCTCGCCTCGCAGGGCCCGGGCGCCTGGCCCGTCTGCTCCGTCAAGGCCGGCCTGACCAAGGGCGGCACCCCGGCCGCCGTCGACACCTCGGCGGGCTCGACCGCCGCCAAGCCGGCGCAGGCCCCGAAGCCCGCCGCCAAGCCGGCCGAGGCCCCGAAGGCCGCCCCCAAGGCCCAGACCGCGCCGAAGAACGACGCCGTCGCGCCGAAGGCCGCCGCCCCCAAGGCCGACGCCCCGAAGTCCGCGCCGAAGGCCGACCAGGGCGCCAAGTCCTGGAACCGCTCGAACGACGCCAAGCCGGCCGCCAAGGGCAGCTACACCGTCAAGACCGGTGACACCCTGAGCTCCATCGCCGCCGCGCAGGGCCTGGACTGGCACGACCTGTACCAGAACAACGCCAAGGTCATCGGTGGCAACCCGGACCTGATCCTCCCGGGCCAGACCCTCAGCATCTGAGGTCTCCCGGGGCACCTGGGCCCTGCTGCGTAGCCGGCATCGGCTGCGCGGGCTCCAGCGGCACGTCGGTGCTGCCTGCTCGGGCGGCGACGGGCTGACGTAGCGATGTGCCCGGCTTTCACGGCCGCTTCTCCGCCGCGCGGGTTCCTTCCGCCGGTCGGGGGAGCGGCCGTCGGCGTTGCCTGGCGTTGCGGGGCGTTGCCCGGCTCGCGTTGCGCGGTGGCTCGCGTCGGTGGCGGTGCGTGCGGTGTTCACGTCGCTTGCGGTGTTCACGGCGTCTCGTGGCGTTCGGCCGAGTGCGCGGGCGGCGGGCGGGTGGCGCGCCTATGGTCGGCTGCCATGCCACATTCGTGCGATGAACGCATAGGTCTGGGTCGGGTCGTGGTGGTGGGCGTGGGCGCCGCCGTGGCGGTGCTGCTGGCCGTCCCGTCGGGCGGGGCACGGGCCGGGGCGGCCGTCCGGGTCGCCGACCTGGTGTGGGACGAGCTCGCCGACTGCGAGAGTGGCGGTGACTGGCGGGCGGACACCGGCAACGGCTTCTACGGCGGCCTGCAGATCCGGCCGTCCACCTGGGCGGAGGCCGGCGGTCCGCGCTTCGCCGACCGGCCGGACCACGCGAGCCGACGCGAGCAGACGACCGTCGGCGAGGAGATCGTCCGCCGTCAGGGGTGGGAGGCCTGGCCGTCCTGCGCCCGGGAGTTGGGGCTGCTCGGCGGTGCTCCCGCGGCCGGCGCCGGGGCTGGGCCCGGGTAGCCGCGGTGCGGGAGGATGGTGGGGTGATCCAGGACGAGCTGTTCAGCGACCCGGGCGGGTCCGCGGGCGCGCGCGAGCGCTCCGAGCCGGCCCCCGGCGCCGTCCTGCTCCCCGGCTGGCTGGACCTCGACGCGCAGCGCCGCCTGGTCGCCGCCTCCCGGGAGTGGGCCCGCCCGCCGGCCGGTCTGCACACCGTGCGGATGCCCACTGGCGGGATGATGTCCGTCCGGATGGTGAGCCTCGGCCTGCACTGGTACCCGTACGGGTACCGGCGGGTCGCCGAGGACGGCGCGCCCGTCAAGCCGTTCCCGCCGCTGCTCGGGGACCTGGCGCGCAGGGCCGTCGCCGAGGCGTACGGGGACGCGCTGGGGGAGGTCGCGGGCGCGGCGTCGTACGAGCCGGACATCGCGATCGTCAACCACTACGCCCACGGCGCGAGGATGGGCCTCCACCAGGACCGCGACGAGCGGGCGGACGCGCCGGTGGTCTCGCTCTCGCTGGGCGACGGCTGCGTCTTCCGGCTGGGGAACACCGAGACCAGGACCCGGCCGTGGACCGACCTGGAACTGCGCAGCGGGGACCTGCTGGTGTTCGGCGGCCTGGCCCGGTTCGCGTACCACGGGGTGGTGCGGACGCTGCCGGGGACGGCCGATCCGGCGCTGGGGCTGGTCGGGCGGCTCAACATCACGGTGCGGGAGTCGGGGCTGGGGGAGTAGTAGGGGAGGGTGGGATTGCTCGTGGGTGCTTGCCTTCTCGTCCCCCCGTCCCCCCGTCGACTCGTCCGCTCCTCCGCTCGTCCACTGGCGCCCTCGTCTCCCCGTCCACTCGTCTACTCGTTCGAGTGAACTGGAGGCTTCGGACCGATGCGCGGGAATGACCCGGGTCGCCGGAGAATTCGAGTGAGCTGGAGAATTCGTTCGGAGTCCGAGAGGAAGCGTGCGCATGGGAACCCCCGTCGACGACCTTGTCGACCTGCTCGACCTTGAGCAGATCGAACTCAACATCTTCCGGGGGCGCAGCCCCGAGGAAGCGCTGCAACGGACGTTCGGCGGTCAGGTCGCCGGGCAGGCGCTGGTCGCGGCGGGGCGCACGGTGGACGACGAGCGCCCGGTCCACTCGCTGCACGCCTACTTCCTGCGCCCCGGGGTCCCCGGCGTGCCGATCGTCTACCAGGTCGACCGGATCCGCGACGGCCGCTCCTTCACCACCCGCCGGGTGCTCGGCATCCAGGGCGGGCGGTCGATCTTCGCCCTCACCGCGGACTTCCACAGACCCGAGGAGGGCGGCATCGAGCACCAGTACCCGATGCCGCACGTCGCCGCCCCCGAGGACCTGCCCAGCGCCCTGGACGAGGTCGGCTCCCGGCTCGGCGAACTGCCCCCGTTCATCAGCCGCCGCCAGCCCTTCGACATCCGCTACGTCGACCGGCTGCGCTGGACGGAGGAGGAACTGGAGGGCGTCGAGGCGCGCAGCGGCGTCTGGCTGCGCACCAACGGCCCGCTGCCGGACGACCCGCTGATCCACGTCTGCGCCCTCACCTACGCCAGCGACATGACGCTGCTGGACGCCGTCCGCGCCCCGGTCGAGCCGCTGTGGGGCGAGCGGAACTTCGACATGGCCTCGCTCGACCACGCGATGTGGTTCCACCAGCCGTTCCGGGCGGACGACTGGCTGCTGTACCAGCAGGAGTCCCCGATCGCGCACGGCGCCCGCGGCCTGGCACGCGGGCAGATCTTCGACCGGCACGGCCGGCTGGTCGTGTCCGTCGTGCAGGAGGGGCTGTTCCGGCCGCTGAAGCGCCGCGACGGGTAGGTGGTCGTGTGGCCGGCGGTGTGCCTAGGCGTTGCCTCGTGTTGTGCCCCGTGTCGGCGCGCCGCAGCCGTGTTGCGGTTTCGGTGGCTCCGGGTCGACGGGAATGATCCGTCCGCATGGACGGCGTTGTGGATGACCGAGACGGGCGGCCCGAACCGCGGGCCGTCCGCGGACCGACCGGGAGGGTGAACCGATGACGGCGACGGCCGCGGAGGACTGGAAGCACTGGAGCGACGGCCGGGCGGCGACGGTGAGCGCGCCGCACGGCCAGCTCGCACTCACCGGCACGCACTGGCTGGAGCCGGAGCCCGCCGAGATCCCGGGCCTGCCCGGGCGCTGGTGGGCCGACGCCGAGGGCGTCCGGGTCCGGGCGGAGACGTCCGACGGCATCACGGTCGACGGCGCCGACGCCCCGGTGGACGGCGAGGCGCTGCTCCGCCCGGACAGCGACCCGGCCGCCGACACCGCCACCCTGGGCGCCCTGCTGCTCGTCCCGATCGAGCGCGAGGGCGAGCTGGCCCTGCGGGTCTTCGACCCGGCCTCGCCGCGCCGGGCCGCGTTCGCGGGCATCTCCGCCTACCCGTACGCGCCCGAGTGGGCCGTGTCCGCCGTCTTCACCCCGTTCGAGGACGGCGACGCGCGGTCGGTCGTGGTCCCGAACGCCGACGGCCGGGAGCGCCCGCTGGCCGTCTCCGGGCAGATCGCCTTCACCGTGGCGGGCGAGCACCGGACCCTGACCGTCAGCCGGTCGGGCCGACGGCTCAGCGGCGTGATCGCGGACGCGACCAGCGGCATCGACACCTACCGCTTCCGCTTCATCACCCTGCCGGAGCCGGACGCCGACGGCCGCACCGTCCTCGACCTCAACCGGGCCTACCTGCCGCCGTGCGCCTTCTCGGACCACTTCATCTGCCCGTTCCCGCCGCCGGGCAACCGACTGGACTTCGCGGTGGAGGCGGGGGAGAAGCAGGTGCTGAGCCGGTAACGGGCGGTGGGGGGGCGGGTCTGTCGGGGCGGGCCCCGGTGCGGGTCCGCCCCGGGGTGGAGCGGAGCATGGGGGGCTATGTCGAACCATCAACATTCCACTCCGTCCCCCTCATCCGCCCCGTTCGGCTCCGCCCCCTCGTCCTCCGCACCCGCCGCCTCCGCTGAACCCGATCCCGGGCCAGGGGGCGGACCGGGGCCGGAGGCGGCCGCCGACTCACCCTGGTACCGGCGGGCCTTCGCCGACCTCAGCCCGCTGCGCGACCACGCCGACTACCGCCGGGTCTGGGCCGGGCAGGCCGTCTCCTCCATAGGCCAGCAGATGACGGCCGTCGCCGTATCCGTCCAGGTCTACGACCTGACCGGCTCCGCCTTCGCGACCGGCCTGGTCGGCATCTTCTCGCTCGTCCCGCTGGTCGCCTTCGGCCTCTACGGCGGGGCGATCGCCGACACCGTCGACCGGCGCCGACTGGGCCTCATCGGCTCGGCCGGTCTGGCGGCCGTCTCCGCCGTCCTGGCCGCCCAGGCGCTGGCCGGCCTCGGCCTGGTCGCCGTCCTGTACGCCGCCGTCGCCGTCCAGGCCGCCTTCTTCGCGATCAGCTCGCCCGCCCGCTCGGCGATGATCCCCCGCCTGGTGCCCAGCCACCAGCTCCCGGCCGCGAACGCGCTGAACACCGTCAGCATGAACCTCGGCCTCACCGTCGGCCCGATGCTCGGAGGCGTCCTCATCGGCACCTACGGCGCCCAGGCCGCCTACCTGATCGACACCGTCGCCTTCACCGGCACCCTCTACGCGATGTGGCGCCTGCCCGCCATGCGGCCGCTCGGCGACCGCAAGGGCCGCGCCTCCGTCCTCGACGGCCTCCGCTTCCTGCGCGAGCAGCCCAACCTGCGCACCAGCTTCCTCGCCGACCTGGCCGCCATGGTCTTCGGCATGCCGCGCGCCCTCTTCCCGGCCATCGCCGTCACCTTCTACGGCGGCGACGCCGGCACCGTCGGCCTGCTGGTCTCCGCCCCCGCCGTCGGCGCCCTGATCGGCGCGCTCTTCTCCGGCTGGGTCGGCCGCGTGCACCGCCAGGGCGTCGCCGTCCTCGCCGCCGTCGCCGCCTGGGGCCTGGCCATCGCGGCCTTCGGCGCCCTCCACAACCTCTGGCTCGGCCTCCTGCTGCTCGCGGTCGCGGGCTGCGCCGACACCGTCAGCATGATCTTCCGCAACACGATGATGCAGGTCGCGGCCCCTGACGAGATGCGCGGGCGCCTCCAGGGCATCTTCATCGTGGTCGTGGCCGGCGGCCCCCGACTCGGCGACTTCGAGTCCGGCACCGTCGCCGCCCTCACCAACCCCGCCACCTCCGTGATCACCGGCGGCCTCGCCTGCGTCGCCGCCGTCCTCCTCCTCGCCGCCCGCCGCCCCGCCTTCCTCACCTACGACGCCCGCCACCCCACCCCCTGACCCCACCCACCCCCGAACCTGGCAGCGAGCACCCCCCGACGTGCTGTATTGTTTTCCACGTCGCCGGGACAACCGGCGACAAGGTCGAGAAGCCCACAGCAGAGCCCCCCAGGCCCCGCTGCAGGCACCGAGACCACGGGACGTGGCGCAGCTTGGTAGCGCACTTGACTGGGGGTCAAGGGGTCGCAGGTTCAAATCCTGTCGTCCCGACAGTATGTCGGAAGGCCGTTGGCCGGGAGAAATCCCAGGTCAGCGGCCTTTTCCATTGGCGAGTCGTTGGTACCTGCGCTCTCTGTGCCAGGCCTCAGGTGATCTTGCCAGGGACCAGCAGGGGACCACGCTGTTGTGCGAGGGCGGACCAGCGCTGGGTCGGGGAAGACGAGGAGGGCGGAGCCTCGTTGGAGAAACGGCAGCACGAAGGTGGGCTGAAGATGATGACCGATTACAACGTCAGCGACCATTGGTCCGCTGGCGATCCGGACTGGCTGAAGTCCCTCGTCTCGTCGCTCGACCGTCGCCACGGCGTCAGCACCGTTCTGCCGCTCACCGTGATCGTAGAGGAGGTCTTGGAGTGGCTTGAGCTTGCCAGTGGTGTCGATGCTTGGAAGAAAGCCGCCAATCGAACGTCGCTGCGCCGGGACCTCGATGAGTCCGTTGATGCGCTCGGCGCCTCTCTCCGAGCACACATCACTGCGTCGTTCGCACAGTTCCAAGCCGCTTTCTCGCAGCTCGACCGTAGCCCCGCAGCGGTTTTGACGCAGGCACCGGGGACCCGCACCGACGCCGTCTGGACCGACGTCGCCACGGCCGCGAAGTGTCTCCTGGAAGTGCTCGACACGGACGAAGCAGTTCGCGCCAGCTGGGATGACCTCGTGGCTGCGGCTCAGGACCGCACGCTGGAAGGTCGAGAGTACCGCCCCATCGCTGAACTGCTCTTCGACCAGTTGGGCAGGCGCGGCCTCAGCGCAGAGACGACCTTCCGTGACCTTGTCTCGGTGGTCGCGTTCGGCCGTGAGCCCGAAGACATTCCCATCGGTTCGACGAACGTACTGCTGGAGAAGCGGATTGCGAGCGCCCGAACCTATGTCAGTGCTCCGGTGGAAGCCGAGGCGATCGTGGTGTGGCTTGGCTACCAGGGCCGGGCTTTCCCGCGTCTCTCCGTCGGGGGTGTGTCCTTCGTGGATGCCCATTGGGCGGTGCCCAATGCCGAGCCCGAGGGGCAGGACTTCGAGCACAAGGCAGAGCTCTGGGAAATAGTACGGCGTGGGGGCCACTTCAAGGTCGCAAAGATGGTCGACGAGAAGTCTGATGTGGACTTCCTGGTTCGCGTTGACCTTGGCAGAACCACGGCGGCCGGCGCGTTGGACCGTGCTGTTCGCATCGTGAACACCATCCTCAACGTCTCGATTCACAACTCTGGCGGGATCCGCCCACACCTCGTTCAGCACGGGCTCCTGCGCTCCGGTCAGGTCGGCTCATTTGGCTTCCAGGTATCGTCGCGCGAGACGGGCTTCCCTGATGATCACTACGGTGCAGACATCACCGGACGAGCGATCGAGGAACACGGCCCGCGCATCGCCTTGGCTTTGGCCCGTGAGGAGCTTCCCCGATTTCTCGCGGCCGCACTCGAAGTGCAGACCGCAGCCGACCATCCGTTCAGTCGCGACATGATGATGCGCAAGCCTTCCGAGTCAGACATCAGCAGCGTGGTCCCTCTCGCGGATCGTGTGGTGCAACACGTGGCGGCGCACGCAGCACTCGCTCCGAACGAGTTGTTCGACCTCCTTGGCGAGCGCTGGCCGCATGCTCGGTGGCTTGCCGATGTGCGGCGAGCCGTTCATATGTGTTTGGTTGGCGGTGGAGATCGGAACGAACTGCGCCACGAGCTGACCTGTGAGTGGCTTGCGAGCAACCCGTTGCGCCCGTGGATACTGTTCGTCACCGATCGTTCTGACGATCTACTCTCGGTCTGCCGTATTGAGTCCGAGCGCGCCTGGATCAGGCGGATGTTTGAGAGTGTGAGCGACCACGCTAAGTACGTTGCCCTAATTGAGTATTACACCGCCGAAGGTTCTGTGTTGGAGGCCAGGCGTCGCCGGGTCCGGAATGCCCTGGCGCACGGCAATCCCGCGAGCTTCCCGATTGTGGAGTCCGTGCGCGAGTACGCCGATTTTCTGAGTGGTAGCGCCCTCAGCCTGGGCCTCGAGTCCTACGTCGAGGACATAGAGCCTGCCGCCGCGCTCGCGAAGCGGACTGATGAGTTCACCGGGATGCAGGCGGGTCGGGACGCTGCCAGCTACTGGCGCGCTCGAAACACTGCCAGCACTGCGTCGAGTGTGTCCTTGTCGTAGGAGTGGGCTTCGGCGCACCGAGGCTACCCGGCTGGTTGAAGCAGGCGTACTGCGGTATGTGTTCAGGATGTACTCGGACACGCGTCCACCAAGCCCTGCAGCCACCATCTTTCTGGTGACCGGTATTTGGCCTCGGCCGCTCAGCAGGCCGAGGTCTTCCTCGACTGAACAGCCTGTTGGGGGCAACGAGGATCGATTGGCAGGCTCATTGGTCCGGCCGAGGGTGGCGGATGGGGCTGCCACCGGGGTTGCCCCGGAGAGGTCCGTATCCGATTTCACGCGAGGTCGTCCGCCCGCCAGCCCGGGGGGACCTTGGGCAGTCCGACCAGGGCGTCGATGCTCAGGTGTTCGGCGAGCAGGGATTTGAGGTTGCGGCCGTCGATGAGGCGGAGGCGGCCGTTGCGGTGGGCGAAGTCGTAGCTGTCCTTGCCGAACCACGAGGTGGTGACGACGATGCCGTAGCCGGCGTCCTTGTCGTGCATGACGCCGGACATGGCGCGGACGGTGTTCACCGGGACCACGTTCTTGGAGCGTTTGGCCTGGATGGCGAAGATGGTGGATCCGGTCGGGTCGGTCAGTGTCGCGACGGCGTCCACACCGTCGTCGCGGGAGCCCTGGGTGCGCCAGGTCTCGTAGCCCATGGCTTCGAAGAGTTCGCGCACCAGGCGTTCGAAGTCGTAGGGGTTCATCTGGAGCAGGTCGGGCCGGCTGTCCAGGGTGGCGACCACGGCGGTGTCGGTGGTGATGCGGTAGCGGGACAGGTCGGCCTCGACGACGGGTGTGACCGGTTCCAGGTCGTGGGGGTGCTTGGAGACGGTGGCGCCGAGGCGGTGGAGGCACTGCTGCGGGTCGAGCCTGGGCTCGTCCAGGATCAGTTCGGCGAAGTCCTTGCGCTCGGCGACGACGCTGACGACGCAGGCCCTGACGGTCTGGCCGGTCGCCCGGTCGGTGGTGTTGACGCGGCCGTTGAGGATGACGGTCTCCACGAACGAGGCCGGGGTGGCGGAGAACGCCTCGTCCAGCGCACGGAGGGCCAGGCGGGCCACGAGCTGGGCGTAGGCCTTGTGGATCTCGGCTTGCTTGGCGGGTTGGGGGATGACCTGGGCGCGCTGTGCGATGTAGTGGTAGGAGGCCACCGCGGGGACGATCTCGTGGTTGGGCAGCTCGACGTCGATCAGGAGCTGCTGGGCCTCGGGGACGTAGACCGCCTGGGCCGCGGTCCGGCAGCCCCGGGGGACAGGGGAGCGCTGGAGCAGGTCTTCGATCCGCTCGGCGACGCCCTGAGGACCGTCGTGGGCGAACGCTTCTTCGACGTGCGGGTGCCACGCCTCCAGGCCTTCGGGGCGAAGTAGCAGGACTGATTCCAGTTCCTCGCGGCGCCGGTTGCACTCGGCGGTGCCTTCCTCGGCCTGGGCTTTGAGCCGGGTCGTCTCGGCTTGCCGGGCTTGCCGTTGGGCTTCTTTCTCGGCCAGGGCGTCCGCGCGCTTCTTCGCCTCCTCCTCGCGGCGCCGAGCCGTCAGGCGCTTGGCCAACTCGGCTTCCACGCGGGCGGCTTCCTTGGCGCGGGCGGCCTCTTCGCGCTGGAGGTGCTTCTCGCCGGCGGCCAGGAGCCGGGCGTGTTCGACGGCGGGGTCCACCTTCCGCTTCCTGGGACGGGGTTGAGCCGGCGGGGCGGCAGCGCGGCCGGTCGCCTGTTGGGTCCCGCCCTGCGCTTGCGCGGCTCGCGCCTGCTGCTTCAAGCGGTACGCCTCGGCAAGGATCTCCGCCACCGTCTCTCGGCGTGCCACCCGGTCCACCCCCTGGTCCACGACAGCGCGGCCCCACGCGGGGCCGCGCTGCCTGCGCGATATGCCAGCAGCACTACCCGGCTGGGGCCGCCGAGAATCCGCGGCTCCGAGCCGAGTAGGGGAGCGGAAGCCGGTACGGGGGCACAACCTGCCGCCGCGGCTGGGGAGATGAAGTGATCACTCACGCGGGAGCGGAGAAGGGCCTGCGTCGTACATCTCGACCGGGCGGTTGCACAGGTCGCGTACGTCCTCCAGCGGCGCGGCGATTCCAGATGCCTGGAGGATGCCGTGGATGTTGCGCGCGGTCTGCTCGCGGAGCAGCAACCGGACCCAGGGCGGCGCATCTTCTTCATCGTCTGCCACAGGCGACTTCTACAGCACGGTGGTTGACGATGACGAGCCCGCCGTTGCGGGCAACGTGCCAGTGGGGGTCTCCGGCGGATGCCCGGTGGGGCTGCTACTGGACGAGGCGCAGATGGCGCACTGTCGCCTCGGCCGGTGCCGGCGTCGGCGACGAGGTGTGCCGGTCGGCCGACAGGTGCCTGCTGAGGGTCTGGCTGGCCTTTGCGATGGAGCTCTTGTCCGGGTGGAGGTATCGCTGGGTGGTGGTGATGTGGCCGTGTCCGGCGATCTTCTGGAGGACGTGGATGGGGACGCCGGCGTCGGCGAGCCAGGTGAGGCCGGTGTGCCGGAGGTCGTGTCGGCGGAGGTACTCGTAGCCGAGGCTGACGACGACTTCGTCCCAGTGGGTTGCGTCGCGCAGGATGGCGGTGGTGACGCGGCCGCCGCGTGGTCCGGTGAAGAGGCGAGCCATGGGGTCGTTGCCGACGACGTTCATGCGCCAGTTCACGAGGTCGCGGATCTCTTCGATGATGGGGACGGTGCGGCGCCGTTTGCCCTTGGTGCCTTTGTCGATGAGGCCGCCGGGGCCGGTGGTGGTCTGGCGGCACAGGTCCCAGGTCCAGTCGAAGCGGTTGATGTCCTTGACGCGGACGCCGGAGACTTCGCCGATACGGGCGGCGGTGCAGGCGGCGAAGCGGACGATATCGCCCCAGCCGCGGTAGTGGTTGTGGGAGCGTTCGACGAGGGCATTGGCGAGGTCGTCGAGGGCGTCCCAGTCGGCGAGGGCGAGGGAGCGGGGGTCGTCGAGTTCGTCCTCGGCTTTCTTGTAGAGGCGTTGCCAGCCGCTCGTGCGTGAGGGATTAAAGTCGATGAGGCCGTCGCGGACGGCTTGCTCCATGATGCGTACGAGTGGGGCGAGGCTGTTCTTGACGGAGGAGATGCTGAGTCCGTCGGCGATCCAGGAGTGGAGGGCCCGGTCGGTGATGCCGTTGGTGATGCTGGTGACGGGTATGTGGCCGAGGACCGGGGTGACGCGCAGCTTCCAGCCGGCGGTGTAGGGGTCGAGGGTGGTGGTCTCCAGGCCGCGCATCGCCAGGTCCCAGTTCTCGTCGCCGTACTCGGCGAGGGTCATGGTGAGGGTCTTGGGGGTGATGCCGCGTGCTGCGGCCCGCTGCATGCGGGCGATCCAGGCCTCGGCTTCCTCCTCTGTGGGGACGGAGGAGGAAGCCGACTTGCGGCCGCCGCCGTTGGGGTCGGTCCAGCGCACGCGGGCGCGGTAGCGGAACTGCGGGCGGCGGTCCGGGCGGTGCTCGATGTCGTCGGTGAGGTCGACACCCATGGGGATGAGCGGGGTGTGGTCGGGCATTCAGGCTGCCTCGGATGGGTCGGTGCGCTTCTGGGCGAGCCACAGCTGGGTGTCGGGAATGCTGTACAGGTAGAGCCGGGGCGCGATCTGGACGAAGGGCGGGCCCTGCGGGGGAGTGGCGGAGCGCCAGCGCCGCAGGGTCGAGGGGTCGACCTTCAACAGCAAGGCGAGTTCCTCGGTCGAGTACCAGCCGCTGTGCAGGAGGTCGAACTCCGGCGCCGGATTGACCTCGTGAGCGGGACCGGCAGGGGTCTGGGTCGGAACCGAAAGCCGGCCTGTGGCGGGAACGTGGGGTCGGACGTGCATGGTCTCCCTCTGATGGGGTGGTGGAGCCGCTCGGGCTCGGCCGGGCACGCCCACAGTCACCTGTCCGCCTGGACGGGCGGAACAGGGTTTGGCGTGCTGAACGGGGCAGACCGTACGCACGGGTCGTTCTTCGACGCGCGTCGAGCCCCGGTGGGCATGCCGGGTGGAAGGCGCCCTGATGTCTGCGACTGCTGACGAGGGCCTGCTGCCGCGGGGAGTTCGTGCAGGTCGCCAGGGGAGGAGGGGCAGTTCTCGGCGCCGGCGTCGGTGCACGCTGGAAATGGCGTCCTTGCCCGGTGGGTCGCGGCCGGAGCGCCGCGCGATGGCCCGGAGTACCCTGAAAGTGACGGCAGACGAGGGACGGCAGCTACGGTCTGTTACGAACGTAAGGAGTCCAGGGCCGTCGGTCCCCTACTTCGCGCCGACGCTAACTCAAGAGCTGCGGACTTTTAATCCGTAGGTTCAGGGTTCGAGCCCCTGGTGGCCCACGAACGAGAGAGCCAGGTCAGACACCAACTGACCTGGCTCTTTTCACATTTGACGCTTCCTCGCGCCCCGCATCGGCGTCCCGTTCGGCCTTCAATTTGCCCGCTTTGTCCTCCTGCGGGGATGAAGCGGGGATAGCGCCCCCAGAGCGCCCCCGACTGGCCCCTCTCCACCCACGTCCGGGGCAATCCAGCAAGATCCACCTCCGGACCGACTCCTCACCCCTCGTGTGCATCTGCGATGGGGACGGCCGGACGCACTCCCCGCCCGTCATGAACCAACCAGGCGACCTGCTTGTCCTCTCCCCAGCGGCAGTAGGCGATCCACGGCATCGTCGGAGCCGGCCTCCGGACGGCAGTTATCAGTCCGGACCGCCACGCGCCGCCAGCCCTGATCCAGGCCAACTGCCAACGCTCCCGATCACCCGGATCGGCGCCTGGGGGCGGTGCGAGTTCGCGGGGCACGGATGCAGCATCGCGCCACCGGCCGAAGAGCGGTGCGCCCGTCGGCGCCGCTTCGCCGGGGTTCGGCAGCGGGCGGATAGTCGCATCCGAGTACACAAACCAGCCCCATCCGTGGTCGGGGTCGGGGCTCCACATCACGTGGACCACCCACAGAGGACTCCCTGGGGGTCGCCGCCAGACGGTCAGCATGGCCGGCTGCCAACGCCCGTCCCGCCGGATCTCGATCATCCGCCATCGCCTGTGGTCACGGCTGGCCCCCGGCAGCGTCATCAGGGCGGTGGAGGCGATCTCGGCGTCGCGCTGCTCCCCATCGGGTACGGCGGGCGTGTCGTTCGGTGCCATAGGCCCATTATTCGATCGCACGTTCGAGTGACCAACTGTCACAGGCTTGGGCGGTCGGGCATTCGATAACGAAATGGTCTCTCTCTTCGGGTGGATGGCCGGGGGTTGTCCGGATGGCTGGCGTGAAGCAGCAGGTCAGTGGCACTGTGGCTCGCCCGCTAGCTCCTGGGTGGTGGCAAAGCGTGGCCATATACCGTCACGCTTCTGTGCCGTGCTAGTCTCGACATGTCGCCGAGGGTGGGAGGAGTGAGATGAGTCGACGACCCAAGCCAGGCGAGGTGCTGCCTCGACCCGAGCTGCATGAGCTGTACGGGGGCAACCGGCAGAGCGGCATCGCGATCTCTGGACGGGCGGGCATGATCCACCTGTTCTCCGACCCGATCGCGGCTGAGAAGTACGGGCTGATCGACGGGTTCGATGAGGACGGGACCTACCTCTATACCGGAGCCGGGCAGAAGGGCGACCAGGCACTTACCCAGGGCAACAAGGCGCTCCTGACGCACAGGGACGCCGGCCGTGACGTGTACGTGTGGCAGAGAGTGGACCGGGCGGCCTGGCGCTGCCTCGGCCAGTTCGAAGTCGACCAGGAGCAGCCCTACATCTCCGAGGACGCCATCGACGTCGATGGCGATCTCCGCACGGTGATCGTCTTCCGCCTCCGGCCGGTGGGTAACCGGGGAGCCGCCACCCCTGTGGCGACCGCGCTCACGGGCCT
Organism: Kitasatospora sp. NPDC114501; assembly: GCF_055633695.1. Lineage (NCBI taxonomy): Bacteria > Bacillati > Actinomycetota > Actinomycetes > Kitasatosporales > Streptomycetaceae > Kitasatospora > Kitasatospora sp. NPDC114501. The sequence goes on from NZ_JBVKDS010000021.1 coordinate 56,304, forward strand.
GGAGGACAGCATCGCGGAAGAAATCGCGGTGATCGGAAGCCGGAGTCTCAGCCAGCGAGTGGTCCAGGCGAACCGGGACTCCGAAGCTGGCCTTTCCCGTCGATACCGTGCGTACCTTGAGCGCCTCGGTCACGAGGTCGTGCGATACCAGATTCGGCCGCCGGGTGAAGTGCGGCCGTTCACCATCGACCTCTACGACCGAACCGACAACGTACTGCTCGAGTGCAAGACGAGTCCGACGCGGCAAGCCGTGCGGCTGGCGATTGGCCAGCTCCTCGACTTCCGGCGGTTCCTCTCGCCCACGCCGAGACTCGCCGTCCTCACCAGTTCCAAGCCCCGCCAGGACCTCATCGACCTGTGTAGCTCGATGATGATCGAGGTCATCTGGCCGGGTGAGGACGGAACAACCTTCACTTCAAGCTTCGACTGAGGTCGGGGCGCTGGCCGTGCCTGGCCGAGCCCCGACCCCGTCGTAGAACGTCGCCCGCAGAGTTCATCAGGCGCTGCGGGCGATGACTGTCCTGCCCTCTCGTGAACAGGAGCCCTTCCAATATGGCTGAACCCCGGACCAGCAGAACAACGTCGTGCCGGCCGCAGCGGCCGGACGGCCCGACAGCCCGGTGCGCGCCGGCGTGTACGGCGCCGCGCTGGCGGCTGGCGTACTTCTCGTGATCGTCGGCCACGCCACACCGGTCGAGGCGAGTGGGTTCGTCACCCCGTTCCTCGTGTTCTTCGAACGCCGGCGCATGTGAGCCGAAGGCCGGGGCGGCCCCAGCAGGGCAGCCCCGGCCCCGCCGGTCATCGTCCCCGGAGGCAGCAGCGGCCGTCATACGTCGCGCAGGCCGAGCTCCACAGCCGCGAGGACAGTGTTCGCCTGGTGGGCCGCCTGGTGGGCCACCGGGATCCACACGGGCCGGAAACGCTGCTCGTACTCGCCGGTCCACTCCCGCAGCAGGGCATTGAATCGTCCGGCGACCAACGCGGTGCGCGGGTTGTCCGGGCCGAGGGCACGGTGCAGCAATGCGGCGGCGCGTACGGGTAGGCGGTGGGCCCAGAGTTCGATGCCTTCGAGGCGGGCGGGGGTCATGAGACCGGACTGGAGAAGGCGTTGGCCGCCTGTCTGCGGGTCCCACTGGTCAGCGAGCTGGCGCAGGGCGGTCAGGGGGGTCTGGGCGGCGCGCAGCAAGGGGCTGTCGGTGAGGTGGGGTTTGGCGGTGTGGAGGAGTTCGGTGATCTGGCGGCCGTGGTCGCGGAGTCGGTCGGCGCAGGCGGTGAGGTGGGTGTGGGCGTCGGGGGCTGTGAGAGTGGAGTCCGGGCGGCTGGCCCAGACGGGGACCTCGATGATGAGAGTGTCGCCGCCGTGGCGCTGCGGGGTGAACCAGGGGGTGGCGCGGACGCCCGTCTCAGTTGCGTCCGGTGTGCTGGGAGTGGCCAGCATGCCGGTGGTGCTTTCCTGGCGGTCGATGTCGCCGGGGTCCATGACGAACACGCCCGGGCCAGGTTCCGGAAGCCAGAAGGTGTCGAAGCTGCCGGAGTCGAGGGGGATGCCGAGGTTGTTGGCGGACTTGGCGAAGGGGCCGGCGAGGCCGGGTAGGTCGCGGGTGGCCTGGACGAAGGTGCCGCCGACGTCGGTGGAGTGGAGGGTGAACTGTAGGCGTGGGCGCAGTTCGTCAATCAGGTTCAGGAGGATGCGGCTCTCGGGCAGGTCGATGCCGACGGCCGGGGCCCATTCGGGCTGTTCCTCGGCAGCGGGGCGGAAGAACGTCGCGAAGTACTCGGGCAGGGTCCGGGCGTGGCGGCTGTCCTCGGCGACGTGTGCGCCGTCGGGGTCGAGGCAGAGCAGAAAGTTCCAGGTGACCGTCGGGAGGGCCGGCTGGGCGAGGGCTCGGTGGGCCAGTTCGAGGACGCTCGCGCGGGCGGAGAACTCGTCGGCGTGGGCGCCGGCGACGACCAGCACCTGGTCGTCATCGTGGCCGATGGTCAGGAGCAGCAGCGGGCGGCCGGCGCGGGAAGTGCCGAGGGTGCGCACGCGGCACAAACCGGGATGGCGGGCGGCGAGGCGATGCGCGGCGTCAGCGAGTTCGTCCAGCGCGGGGTAGCGGTCGTGGAGTACCGCGGTGCCCGCAGTAGTCGACGTGTCGGTGAACATGGTGGTCCTCCCCGGTGTGCGCCTGTCCTGGTCTTGTCCATGCGAAGGGGCGGCCGTCGGCGTGTGCCGATGGCCGCCCCGGGGCGCGGGTCGGGCGTGCTAGCTACGCCCGACCCGGCCTGTCGGTCAGCCCCCGCTGGGGCCGCTGACCGCGGTGGTCTTCTTCTTCTCGAGCGGCTTGATCGTGATCTGGTTCATGCCGTCCCCCAATCTCGGTTGAGAAAGATCAGCCGTAGGCGCACGGTTGACTGTACGTCAGTAGGCCATGTTGGTTGTTTTGCGTCAAGCGGTTTCAGGGGGAGGAGCGGTTGCTCATGTTGGTGCGTCCGCGGGTCAAACCTGAGCATTCCGGCTACCGGGCCAAGGACGGGACGGTGCGTCTGGGTAGCGTCGTCTACGGCATCGGGGTGGAGATCGAGGACCCCGACGGGTGGGTCTGGACGCTGGTGGATGCCATGGACGGCACTCGGACGGTTCCCGAACTCGCGGAGCTGGTCTGCGGCGCCCACCCGCAGGTCAGCGTGGCCGATGCTGCCGGAGCGGTCGCGGCGCTGTACGAGGCTGGCCACCTGGAGGACGCCGACGCCCCCGTGCCTGACCTCACGGCGCGCGAGCAGGAGCGGTACAGCCGCGGCGTGCCGCTGCTGCGCTGGCTGGACCGCACGCCAAGGCGCAGCGCCTGGCATATGCAGGAGGATCTGCGTCGATCCCGGGTTCTGCTGGTGGGGCTGGGTGGGACCGGCGGCTACGCGGCACAGGCCCTGGTCGCCTCCGGGGTTGGGCATCTGCACTGCGTCGACCCCGACACCGTCGGCCTGTCGAACCTGAACCGGCAGCCGCTGTACAGGGAGAGAGACATCGGCCGATCCAAGGCCGAGGCGGCCGAGGAGGATCTGCGGGCGCTGAACTCCGACGTCGAGGTCACCTGCGAGCGCCGCCTGGTGGAAGGGCCCGGTGATGTCGCGGACCTGCTTGGCTCCGGCGCCGAGCCGTACGACCTGCTGCTGATGTGCGCCGACGAGCCGCCCGAGGTTCGGCGGTGGACCAACCAGGCCTGCCTGGAGTCGGGCACGCGATGGGTCGACGGTGGCTACCGCGGCCCGGTGACCACCGCCGGGGTATACGTGCCCGGGACCGGGGGCTGCTGGGAGTGCGTGCGCACCAGCGAGATCAACCGCCGCGACCTCGGGCTCGCCCCCGGCCAGGACCCCGCCGTCGCCTCACCGCGCAGGCCCTGGAACCCGGTGACGGCCGTCACCGCCGGCATGTCCGGCCTGCTGGTCGCCCACGCCGCGATCACCCTGCTCACCGGAGCACCGCCGCTCGAACCCGGCGTCATGTTCGGGATCAACCTCGGCGCCCTGGATGACCCGGTCCTGCTGCGCTCCCCGCGCCTGCCCGACTGCCCGGCCTGCGGCACCGGCGCGGGCCCAGCGGTCGATGCTGGCGCAATCGCCAGGCAGCGGCCGGACGACCGGACGACCGGATGAGCGCCTCACCAGCGCTCCCGGTGATCACCGGCGCCAGCCGTGTGATCTTGCATCAGCTGCGTACACGTCCCACGGGCGACTCGGTGATCGTCGGACGCCTCGAGACCGGCGAGGTCGTTGAACTGCCCCCCTCCGGAGCGAGGGTCATTGAGCACCTCGGCCGGGGCCTCACCGTGGCGGAGACGGCCAGGCTCATCGCTGCCGAGACGGGCGAGGACGTCGACGTCGCCTCCTTCGTCACGGCCTTGACCCAGTTCGGCTTCGTCGCCCGAGTCGACGGCAGCGAGGTGCCGGGGCCCATCCCCCGACGTCCGGCGCTGCCCTGGATCACCCCGCGCCGCGCCGCGTGGTCGCTCAACCCGTTCCTGCCCTGGGCCGTCGTCGCCATCGCCGGGACCGCGGCCGTCACGATGACTGTCGACCCCTCGCTGGCGCCCGGCTATCAGAGCCTCTTCTGGAGTCGGTACGGCAGCCTCGTGCTGCTCGCAGTATTCGGCGTCGGCTGGCCCCTGGTCTTCCTACACGAACTCGCCCACCTCGTCACTGCCCGCGCCACTGGCGTTCCCGCCTACCTCGAGCTCGGCACCCGCTTGCAGTTCCTCGTCGCCCAGACCGATATGAGCGGTATCGAACTCGCCCCACGCCGCCACCGCCTCACCGCCTACCTGTCCGGTATGGCCGTCAACCTCATCGCCGCCTGCCTCGCCATTCTCACTGCCGCCACTTTCGAACAAGCCTCTGCCTGGCGCCAGGCACTTCAAGCCCTGGCGCTTCTCGCGCTGATCCCGCTCGCCTGGCAGTTCCTGATCAACATGCGCACCGACCTCTACTACGTCCTCCAGGACCTCACCGGCTCCGCGGACCTGTATGCCGACGGCGTCTCCTACACCCGACACCTCACCCATCGGGTGCTGCACCCGCGCCAGGACCCACCGCCCACCGACCCCACCCTGGACCTGCCGCCAGGCCAACGCCGCGCTGCCCACCTCTACAGCGCCGTCCTTGTGACGGGAACGACGCTGTGCCTCGCCGCACTGATCTTCATCACCGCACCCGCCGACCTGACCCTGCTGATCCATGCCGTCCGACAACTCGGCCCCGATCACGGCACCCTCGAACGTCTGGACGGCGCGACCGTGGTTCTCCTGCTGGGCGGCTCGCAGGCACTGTGGGCCCGGACCAAGTGGCGGCAGTGGCGCCGCAGGACTACGAGAACTTGAGGCGGAACGAGCCTGCGCCCGTACGCCGCGGACCTTGTTCGCGGCGATGAAATGGTGGGTGGCCGCGGGAAAGGCAGCGCGTCCATAATCCCCGGGGTACCGGTGGCGCGGGAAGGAGCGCGGGTGCTGCCCTTCCGGTGCTTTGGGCAGCAGCGCGGGAGCCACGGGTCCGGCTCTTCCTGACGCGGTCCAGCTGCGCTACCGCCGCAGCCGAGGCCAGCCGCCGATCTCCTGACGGCTGGCCCCGGTCGGGGCGGTCAGGACCAGAGGGCGTGCAGGGCGTCGATGACGCGCTGCACGTCATGGGCGGTCATCGCCGGGTAGCAGGGAAGGGACAGCTGCCGGGCCGCGGTGTGCTCGGTGATCGGCAGGTGGTGCGGGGTGTGCCGATAGGTGGCCAGGCGGTGGACGGGCTGGAAGTGCACGCTGGTGCCGATCCCGGCCTCTCGCAGCGCGGTGGCCACCCGGTCGCGGTCGCGGCCGGGGACGGGGCCGATCAGCACCGGGTAGAGGAACCGGCCATGCTCCACGCCGTCCAGCACGGTCGGCAGCGTCAGGCCCGGCAGCCCTGCCAGGGCCTTGTCGTAGGCGGCGGCGATGGCGGTGCGGGCGGCGGTGAAGTCGGGCAGCTTCTCCCACTGCTTCAGGCCGATCGCGGCGGTGATGTCCGGCATCGTGTACTTCAGGCCGGGCTCGGTGACCTCGTAGTCGGCGGTGCTGCGTGTGCCGTGGCGCTGCCACACCGAGGAGTCGATGCCGTGGCGGCCCAGCAGCCGGGCCCGCTGTACGAGGTCAGCGCGGCCGACGAGCATGCCGCCCTCGCCGGTGGTGATGACCTTGTTCGCGTAGAAGGAGAACACGGCGAGGTCTCCGACCGACCCGGCACGCTGGCCGTCGCGCCAGGCGTGAAGGGCGTGGGCGGCGTCCTCGATGAGCAGCAGGCCGTGGTCGTCTGCGAGCTTGCGGAACGCCGCCAGGTCGCAGGGCTGGCCGCCGTAGTGCATGACGACGATCGCCCGGGTGCGGGCGGTGATCGCCTCGGCGGCGGCCTGCGGGTCGAGGTTGAGAGTCGCGGGATCGATCTCGGCGAAGACCGGGGTGCCGCCGCTCTGGAGGATCGCGTTCGGGGCGGCGCAGAAGGTGAAGCTCGGCGTGATCACCTCGTCGTCGGGGCGCAGCCCGGCCGCCAGGAGCGCCAGGTGCAGTGCGGCGGTGCAGGAGGACACCGCGAACGCGTCCTGCTGTCCCAGCGCGTCGCGTACCGCCTGCTCGAACGCGGCCGCGTTCGGGCCGGCGGTCAGCCACCCGGAACGCAGCACCCCGAGTACGGCGGCTTCCTCCTCCTTGCCGATCGAGGGCCGGTTCCATGGCAGGAACGGTGCCTTCGCGGCCGGGGCGCTCACCGCGTGCCCCAGGCGGCCCGGTAGCCGGCCCAGTGCTGCTCGCAGTCCTCTCCGTCCCGCCGCCGGACCTTCCCGGCGGCGACGGCGGCGACCAGGCCCTTGTGGTTGTCGTACTGGTCCTGGGTCGGATTGCCGACGACGCCGGCCAGCACCAGGTCGGCGACCTCCCGGGCCCCATCCTTCAACGGCGTCGGGCAGGCGCCGGGCAGGACCTTCTGCAGCTGGGCGAAGGACACCCGGTAGTCGCGGGCGTCGGCCTCGTCGCGTTCCGGGCCGCGGTCGATCACCGCGCCGGGCACCACGCTCGCCACGGCCTCGGCGATGTCGGCGATGGTGTGGTTCTCGGCGTCACTGCCGACGTTCAGCGCGCCGGTGATGCGCTGCTCCACGACGCCGGCGAGCACCCGGGCGACGTCGCGGACGTGGACGAGGGGGCGGCGCTGCCCGCCGCCGTTGAGGGGGATGCGGCCGGTGGCGGCGGCGGTGGCCGCCATCTTGTTGACCACGGAGTCCAGGCGCTGGCGCGGCGAGGATCCGTGCACGGTCGCCAGCCGGAGGCTGGTCAGCGCGGCGTGCTGGCCCAGCATGCGGAGCAGGTGCTGCTCGGCGAGGACCTTGGTGCGGGCGTAGATGCCGAGCGGATTGGGGGTGGTGTCCTCGTCCACCGTGCCCTCGTGCATCCCGTACACGCTGCACGAGGAGAAGAACACGAAGTGGCCGGTGCCGGCCCGGCGGGCGGCGTCGGCGGCGATCAGCGGCGAGGCGTAGTTCAGCTCGACCGCGAGCCGCTCGTCGACCTGGCTCGCGGGTTCGCCGACCACGCCGCCCAGGTGCACCACCGCGTCCGCGCCGTCGGCGGCGGCGAGGAGCGCCTGCGGGTCGCGTAGGTCGGCGCGGACGAAGTCAGCTGCAGCGGGCAGGAGGCGGGCCGGGTCGTCGCTGGGGCGGTAGATCAGTCCGTCCACCACGGTGACGTGATGGCCGAGGTCGATGAGGTGGCGGGTGGCGGCGGTGCCGATCTAGCCGGCGCCGCCGAGCAGCACGATGCGCATGGGGATGGGTCCTTGATTCGTGGGCGGTCGTGGGAGGAGTCAGTGGGCGGGCTGGAGTGCCGGGTGAGTGGTGTGCGGGGTGAAGGCGGCCTTGCCAAGCGCCGTGCTCTGTAGGTCGGCCAGGCGCGGGTGGAGGGCGGCGGCGATCTGGTCCTGGGGGTGGAGCAAGCCGCGCTCGCAGGTTCGGGCAGTCCAGAGGGTGACGGGGGCGGGGGTGGCGAGGTTGACGCCGATCTCGCCCTTGGGCAGGAAGCCGTTGTACGGGGCGGTGATGCGGCGGCTGTTCCAGTAGGCGTAGACGCCGTGGGCCTTGGCCTGCTCGATTAGGGAGAACAGCTGCGGGTAGCGGGGGTGGGCGCGCAGTTCGCGGAACAGGAGCTGGCCCAGCAACCGGGGGGCGGCTTCGGCGAGGTCATCGAAGTCGGCGCCGTGGAAGGTAGCGGTGCGCACGTCCTGGCCAGCGTCCAGGGCGGTGGTGGCGAAAAGGTGGGCGAGGCGGCGGCGCACGTACGCCGGGGCGGCCTCGGCCAGGCCGGGTTCGATCGCACCGATCAGCTCGGCCAGTCGCTGGTGGCCGGGCCGGAACAGCGCCAGGTCGAACAGCCGGTCCATGGTGGGGACGGCGTTGAACGCCAGGCGCTTGTACAGACGGTTGTTCATCTCCCCCAGCTCCGCGCAGGCCCGGCTCTCGGGCGAGGCGGAGTGGAGCATCAGGTACTCCGACAGCACCTCGAAGTACAGGTAGCCGAGGAACGGGAAGCCGGTGATGGCGTGGGAGAGGCGGTCGAGGAACTCGGCCCCGTCGGTGGTGGTGCCGGAGGCGTTGGCGAGCAGCAGGTTGAGGAAGTCGGCGCTGTCGCGCACGCGTCGTACGGCGGCGGCGCGCAGCCGCTCGTCCTCGGCCGCGGTCAGTGCGTACTGGTGCTCGCGGTAGGTGTCCAGGTGGATGCCGCCCAAGCGCAGGTAGTCGACGCCCTCGGGCGGGGCGGGCGCGGCCGGGGTGATCTCGATGACGACCACGTCGCGGTGGCCCTTGGTCTCCATGAGGTAGGAGCCGAGGTTGTGTGGGCGCAGTCCGGCGGCGGTGGGGGTCAGCGGCGCGCAGTACAGGGCGCCGACCAGACAGCCGCCAGCGCCGAGGACCTGCCCGCTGGAGCGGATGGCGTCCAGCGCGGCGGTGGTGTGCATCAGGTACAGCGGGCCCCCGCTGGCCAGGGCGTGGAGCTGGGCGTTGCCGCGGCCCATCAGCGCGCCGTTGGGCGTGCCGTGGTGCAGGTGGTGCTGCCAGTCGGCGTCGGTGTCGGCCAGCCCGGCGGGGGCGGGCCGCTGCCGGTAGGCGGTGTGGTCGGTGTGGGCGTACTCCCATTCGGGGTTCACTGCTGCTCCCGGGTCGGGCGGTCGAGGGCGTGGTGCAGGGCGTCGCTGTGGCTGGCGCCGTCCAGGCGGGCGTGCTCGCTGTCCAGCACGAGCCGGAAGGCGAGGGCGTGCGCCGCCTTGGGCAGCGGGGTGCGCACGCGGGCGGGGTCGGGCCACCAGCGCAGGGCGGGCAGGCGGTAGCGGTCCAGGGCGTCGGCGGCGGCCAGGAGGTCGGTCACCGTCCGGGCGCGGGGGTCGGCGCAGCGGCGGTGCGGCGGCGTAGCACTGGCGGGCAGGTCGTGCAGGGCGATGGCGGTGGTGGCCGCTGCGAGGAGCTGCTCGGTGAGGTCGGGTAGGCGGAAGAAGGTGGTGACGGCGCCGTGCTGCTCGCTCAGCCATCGGGCCGCGCGCTCGCCGTGGCCGGCGTCGGTGCGGTCGTCCAGCCTTCGGCAGTCGTGGACGGCCGCCGCCACCGCCAGGGCCAGGGTGGCTTCGGCGTCCAGGTGGTGCCGGGCGGCGAGGACCTGGGCGAGAACCGAGACGCGGGCGTTGTGCCGCATCCCGTGCAGGCCGTCGGCCAGCGTCGGGTCGGCGAACCAGTCCTCGGCGGGCACCACGACGTGCAGCCCCGGCGGGAGGGCGCTGGCCGGGCCGGACGCGATCGGTGGGCGGTGGGAGGCGATCCACTCCAGGGTGGCCCGGTCCATCACCTGGTGGTCGGGCAGGCGCCGCTGGTCGGCGAGCTCGTGCAGGGCGGGCATCGGCGGGGTCTGGTGCTCAGGCGGCGGCGAGCGAGCGGGCGGCGACCGGCGTCGTACGACCGGTGGCGGCGGCCGCGAGGACCGCTTCGGCGGCGGCGACCGCGGCCGCGCCGTCGGCCAGGGTGACCAGGCCGCCGTCGCCGTGGCCGAGCAGCACATCGCGCAGTAGCGCGTGTTGGACGGTGAACGGCGCGGGCCGCTCGGCCACGGGCAGTGCGATCGACGGCCCGCTACTCACACCCCGGAAGCCGCCCTGCCCGTCGACGGGGGCGCTGTTGGCGTGCAGGCTCAGCGTGCCGGCGATCGCGTCCGAGATCAGCAGGCCTGCCTCGGTGCGCACCTGCACAATGCGGGCCTTGTACGGGCTGATCCAGTCGGCGTGGACGCTCAGCAGCGGGCCGCCGCCCAGGCGGGCGGTGACGGTGACGAGGTCCTCGTGCGGACCGGCGACGCGCACGGTGTCGGCGCTCACCGACTCGATGGGCGCTTCGGCCAGCCACGCGCCGAGGTCGAGGTCGTGTACGGCCAGGTCGAGGGTCACCCCGACATCGCGGATCCGCCCCGAGTAGGGGCCCTGGCGGCGGGCGTCGATGTGCCACAGCGCGCCGAACTCCCCGGCGTGGAGCAGGCGGGCGAGTTCCGCCACGGGGGCAGTGTGGCGTTCGGTGTGGCCGACGGCGGCGGGGACGCCGACGGCGTGGAACGCGTCCTCGATGCGCCGGGCGGCGGCCGCGGTGGACGCGAGGGGCTTCTCCACGAGCGCGGGGATGCCGGCGGCGGCGAGTTGGAGCGCGAGGTGTTCGTGGGCGGCAGTCGGCGCGGCGACGACGCAGTAGTCGAGGTCCATGAGCAGCAGGTCCCGAAGGTGGGGGACAGTGCAGTGCCCGGGGAACCGGGCGCGGCGACGCGGGTCCGGGTCGGCCAGGGCGACGAGGTCGACGCTTTCCAGCGCGTCCAGAGTGCGGGCGTGGACGCCTCCCGCCCATCCAAGGCCGACGACTGCGGCCCTCAACTTCCTTGCCATGGTGGTTCCTTCCAGGAGGTAGGAGGTACTGGGCATCGCCGGTCGGGTCCCCGTGGGCCGACCCGACCGGCGATGGGGATCAGGAACGGACGGGGGCCGCGCCCGACCAGGCGGCCAGGCGGCTCTCGGCGGTTTCGGCGCGCATCCACTCGGGCACGGCCTGGGGGTTGGCGTCGACCCACTCGACGTAGCGGGTGATGCCGTCGGCGACGGTCACCGCAGGCGCCCAGTCCAGCGCGGCGTGCATGAGAGCGGTGTCGGCCCGCCCGCCCCGCGGGTCGCCGGCGGCGGGCGGCGCGATGCGGATCTGCGTGCCGGGGAAGTGCGCGATCACGTGGTCGGCGACGTCGCGCACAGAGGTCTGCACGCCCGTGCCCAGGTTGAGCGCGCGCCCGGCCGCGCCCGGGGCGGTCAGGGCCCGCGTGATCGCCTCGGCCGCGTCGTCGCGGTACAGGAAGTCACGCACCTGCACGCCGCCGCCGTTGAGCAGCAGCTCCTGGCCCAGCACGGCGTACATCGCGAACTGCGCGACCACCCAGGACGCGGCCCCGGGCTTGGGCACCTGGCCGGGCCCATAGACGGAGAACGGGCGCAGCACGGTGAAGTCGCGGCTGGCGGCTTGCAGCAGCTGGCGGGTGTGCTGCTCGGCCCAGGACTTGGCGCTGGCGTACGGGTTGAGTGGCTGGTGGGGCTGGGTCTCGGTGAACACACGCGGGCGTGTCGAGCCGACGTCCTCGCCGCCGTGGCCGTAGACCTGAGCGGTGGACAGCAGCACGAGGCGGCGCACGCCGGGGGTGTCGGCGACGGCACGCACCACGGTGTCGGTGCCAGCCATATTGGAGCGGAACGCGGTCTTCGGGTCGGCAAGGCAGCCCTGGACGGTGGAGTGCGCGGCGGCGTGGACGACGTAATCGGCGTCCGCGACGAGGTGGCGTACGAGGGTCTCGTCGCCGACGTCGCCGAGGACCAGGTGCGGGTCGCTGCGGCCGGTGCCCAGGAGGGCGAAGACGGCGGGGTCGTAGGCGGACAGGTCGTCGAGCAGGACGGGGCGGGCCCCGGCGCGCAGCAGGGTGTCACGGACGGCGGTGCCGATGAAGCCGGCGCCGCCGGTGACCAAGACGCGCGCACCGGCCAGCGGGCTAGGGACAGGGTGGGCCATGGGACCCTCCTTCGGGATCGGGGGGACGGGTGGTCAGGAGCAGATGAAGGTGCCGGAGAGCTTCGTGACGGCGAAGTAGCCGCGGGCGTCGATCGCGTCGGCGACGGCCGCCGCCACGTGCTCCTCCAGAGCGGTGAGCAAGGCGGGCGAGGCGGGGTCCGGGCCTGCGGAGGCGGAGCAGTGGTAGGAGGCGCGGTAGAAGGCCAGAAACGGCGCGACGTCGGCGAACTGCAACTGGTCCTGCCACTCCAGGAGTCGGATCTGCTCGAAGTGCCCGACCAGGTGCCGACGGCCGTTGGTCAGGGAGATCCGGGCCTTGGACGACGCCTTGGCCAGGTGGTCGGGGCCGTCCAGGGTCCGTAGGGCGTGCAGGTGAACGTCGTACATCTCGACCATCGAGTCGGGCCGGTCGGTGGTGAGCAAGAACCGGCCACCCGGGCGCAGGACCCGCCGAACTTCGGCGAAGCACCGCTCCAGGTCGGCGACGTAGTGCGCGGTGTAGACGCACATGACGCGGTCGAAGGTGTCGTCTGCGAGAGCGTCGAGGCGGTCGGCGGTGCCCTCGATCCACTCGCACGGCGTTGCCACCCCCGCCAGGCGGTGCCGGGCGGCGGCGAGCATCGCCGGGGAGATGTCCAGGCCTGTGAGATGGCCGGCCGCCAGGTGCGGGCGCAGGCGCTCCAGCACGAAGGCGTTACCGCAGCCCAGGTCCAGCAACTCCTCGGTGCCGCGCAGGGCGAGGGCCTCCAGCAGGTGGTCGTGCAGGGCCTTCGGGTTGGTGCGGAACCGGTCGTGGATGCTCTGCTTGACCTCCAAGGCGTCGGCGTCGCGGAAGTAGGTCGCGCGGGCGTCCTCCGCCGTCAGAACAGCGTGCTCCTCGGGAATCACCTTGTCGGCCAGTTGCTCCAGATACGCGGTGGCGAAGGTCTGCGCTCCGGTGACGGCACTCGTCAACATGCGCTCCGATCAGGGGGATTCGGACCGGTGCTGAGATCAGTGCCACCGGAACCGTCCCGGCGTTCAGCCGGGAGCCCTACGATGCGTCCCCGCCATGAGTCGCCGGAAGCACCCAGGACGGTGCTGCGCCGGTGCGCCGACGAGCAGCACCGGAGCAACACCCGAAGGGGTGTCGGGCATACGGCGGGAGCCAGTAGCGTCGGGCGGATCGCTGTCACGCGCCCAAGGGAGGGACAGGTTGGCTGCGGAGCCGCAGGACCATCCGCTGATCCGTGTACGCATGGCCAGGAACCTTGAACGATCTGCCTTCGCGCGGAAGTTGTGCGATCGAAGCGCCGAACTGGGCACGCCTCTAGGAACGGGCCGGGACGGCGTCTTACGCTGGGAGAAAGGCCGTACCCCCGACAACCTCACCCAGTTCGTCATCGCCGACCTGATCGGCGTCGACAGCGTCCTGGTCGAATCCCACCCGTGGCCCCAGTGGCTTCAGTACGACCCGCTTCAGCAGCCGAACGAGCACCCGTGGACGGGCCCCGGCACCGTGGGCGCCCTCAGAGAAGTGATCGGAAGTCCCATGGACCGTCGGACGTTCTTCCTCGGCTCGACCGCGATGACCGCCGCCCTGCTCTCATGGCTCACCGCCGACCCGGTGGCGGCTGCGCAGCTCACGACGGGCCGGCGCATCGGAGAAGGCGCCGTCACAACAATCGAGCGTCGGGTGCGGGAACTGCGGCTGGCCGACGACGAGGACGGCGGCGGCACGCTGATCCGGGACACGGCCGCGGCGCTGGAAGCCGTCACCGAACTGCTGACCAACCGCAGTTACACGCTCGCCCACCAGAGTCGGCTGTACGCGGCCGGCGCGGACCTCGCCCGGATGCGGGCCTGGGCCGCATTCGATGTCAACGGCCGGTGCGACGACGTGGCGTTCAAGGCCGCCCTACAGGCCGCGCATGCCGCGGACGACCCGGCGCTGGGCGCCCACATCCTCACCTTCTGGGCCGCGGCCGCGTACAACTGCGGACGTCCCGTCGAAGCGGAGGCACTGGCCTGCACCGCGGTGGCCGCTGTACGGGGCAAGGCCACACCACGCGTGGAGGCACTGGTTCTCGCACGACGGGCACGAGCGCGCTCCCACTTGCGTAATGAAGGCTGCTGGAGCGACCTCGAGGCGTCCCGGGCCAAGCTCGATGCTGCCGAGCGAGACCGGACGTACGAGCCGGACTGGGCGTACTGGTTCGACGGTTCCGAGTACGCCGGCAGCCTCGCCTCCACCCAGCTCGCCATGGGCCGAGCCGACCAGGCGGAGAAGGCGTTCGCGCTCAGCGCCCGTGAGGCCGCAGGCACAGTACGGACCCAGGCGATCTACCTCGTCCGGGCAGCTGATGCACAGCTCCAGCAAGGCCACGTCGAAGGTGCCTGCGCCACCGCGCACCATGCGCTCGACATCACTGCCGAGATCAGCTCCCAGCGCACCACCGGCCCCCTGCGGGACCTGGCCTCCGCCCTGGCCTCCTACTCCCATGTGCCCGAGGCCGCAGAGGTGCGAGAGCGAATCTCCGCCACCATCTGATGCCCCGCAGGCAGGGAGCGCTGAAGGCCGTCGGTCAGATGATCGGCGGCCGGCCGGCGCGGGTGAGCCTCCACACGGTGCGCCAGCTCATCGGGCGCCGCTCGCCATGCCCGCCGCGCAGCCCCTCCGTGAGGCCCTTGAACCACACCCCGAGCTGCCCCGTCGATCGGAAGCGGTAGGCGCTGATCAGCGTCCACGCCGCCAGGTACACCGGGACGAGCACCAGTGGCAGACGCCGGTAGGCCACCCACACCCTGTTGCGCGCGACCATGCGGTAGAACGGGCCGTGCCGGGCCGGATTGGTCGCCGGGTGATGCACCTCGACATCGGCTGCGTACCAACCGATCTTTCCGAGGTCCCACAGGCGCCACGACAGGTCGATGCCTTCGTGGAAAAGGAAATAGTGCCCGGGCCAGCCGCCAACAGCGTCGAAGTCCGCGCGACGGATGAGCACGATGCCCTCGGCCATCACCGTCACCACGCCCGGGCGCCGGGCATCGGAGGACTTCAACCGCGGCACCCACCGCCCCAACGTCTCCCCCGTGGTGGGATCCGCGATGCGGGGCTGGACGTACGCCGCCTCGGGATGCCGGTCGAACTCGGCCACCAGGCGTGCAACGGTGTCGGTCTCCGGCAGGATCGCGTCGTTGTCGAAGAACAGCAGAAACTCTCCGGCGTCCGGGCCGATCAGTGCCCGTGCCCCGACGTTTCGCCCCTCGGGAATCCCGGTGTTCTTCGGCAGGGCTACGGAGACCACCCCGGGCGGTACGTAGTCCGGCTCGACGCCGTTGCCCACGATCACCGTCCGCAGGCTGACCCCCTTCTGGGCGAGCACCGACGCCATTGCGTCACGGAATTCGGCGTGTCGGTCGTTCATCGTGAGGACGACGACATCGACAGCCCGTTCCGTGTCCTCGCCCATGAACTTCCGCCTCCCAAGCTGGCCTATCCGTACGAGCTCACCATAAGGGTTGTCCTGGAAACGATGGCTGCTGCCCGCCTCCTCGCCCGCATCGGAACCGCCCGGGCTGAATGTGGGGAACGACCAGACCAGATTGGCTAGTTGTGGAATCCTTCTGAGATGGCGCCCTTGTCCGAGTCCCAGTACGCCGCCCGGCTCGCGCAGCGGGAGATTGATCCCGAGATGTTGTTGGACCACCTCGGTGAGGACCAACTCCGCGAGGTGCTACTGGGCAGGCTCCGCACCGATGGAACGGACCGAGCGTCCGAGGAAGTCGTCGCCCTGGTGTGGTTCGCGGAGTGGCGTGCGTTGCGGGGACTTGGGGCCGGTGCGGAACAGCCCCGGCTTCCCGGCCGGGACCAGCTCTACCTGCTGTCGTTCGTCGGCCCGACCAACTCGTACGTGAAGGTCGGACGTACCACCCGCTTCGGTGCGGGGCGGCTACGTGAGCTTCGGTCCGGAGCGGAGAGGGGCGGGTACGTGCTGTTCGATGCCTGGGTGTCCGAGCCGGTTACCGACGCGCACCCCTGGGAGCAGGTGGTGCTCGGAGAGCTTCGGCGCAGGCACCCGGGCGAGCGCAGGAGCGAGTACTTCTACGGGCTCGACTACGGCGAAGCGTGCAGCGTCGTGGATCAGCAGCGGATTCGGGTCGCACCTTGCTCAGCCGGACTCGAGTAGGCCGATAGGCACGGTGGAGACGGAGTCGAACGGCGCACCCGGGATGTGCTGGTGGACCGGGTGCCGCATCCTCGGGGCATGGCCTCGATCGTCGTCCTCTACGAGTTGGACCCCGCGGATGGGCTGGCGCCCGACGATGGCGAACCGGTCGTCGTGGCGGTGCACGCCGCAGGTGCCGACCCCGACGTGCCGCAAGATCCGCTGCCCGGGACCCTGTGCGGGCTCGACAGCACGGAGATGGAGCACTCCCACTACCAGGGCGGCTACGGCCAGCCGTGGTATCCGCCCGCGCTGGCCGAGCTGCGGTGCCGGGAGTGCGAACGGGCGCTGCGGGCGTTGTGAACGCCGCCCGGCCCGGCACGGACCCCACGCAGACTGAGCCGGCAGGTTTCACCGCGGTGGCCGACGCGCTCTTCTCCCGGCCGCCGACCGAGTTCACCAAGGCCCGCGACGAGGCCGCCGCCCGCGCCCGGGCGGCGGGTGAGCGGGCGCTCGCGGCCCGACCTCGCTCGGTCCGGCCGACCGAGTTTCGACGGCGGCCAGCCGGAGAAGGAACGGCGGCGCGAGACGGTGCAGTGTCTCGTGTCCGTCCGCGTCCGTCGTGGCGAGCACCTTGTTGATCGCGTCGAAGGAGAAAACCAGCTCCAGTGCGGTCAGTGCCTGTTGGCCGGGGGTGGGGGAGGGCTCGGCCAGTCCCTTGATCAGGTACATCCTGCCGATGCCGAAGAGCTGGCCGAAGACCCACTCGAGGCACGCGTCGCCTCCCGGGGGCTCGGACGACAGCTCGGTCTCGACGGCCTGGCACAGTGCCTCGGCCCAGCCAGCCATTTCCCCGGCGGTGGCCCAGCCGGCCCGTAGCCGCTCCAGCGGGGCTTCCCGGGCCACCGAGAGGAAGTGATTCACGACGCTCTCGGACGGCAGCCCCGGCAGTTGGTGGGGCGGCGTGTGCCGGATGGCGATAAGAGGATCGAGCGGGTCGGTCTCCAGCAGGTGGGCGGTGTACTGCGGAACCTCTCGGCCTGCCTGAGCACGGGCGATCCGCGCGACCACCTCCGGGGCGATCCCGTCGGCCCCGCCGACGGCCGCCGCCAGACCGTGGAACAGTACACCCGTGTTGTCCAAGGGCTCGATGTCGGCGCGGTCCGGGTCAAACCCGGCGGCGAACTTCCACAGCTCGGCGACCGCGGGCAGCTGCCGCAGCTGCTTGTCGATCGCCCTGATCCGGCGGTTCACCCCGGTCAGCCGACGTGCGCCCTGCTGCGCGATCTCGTCGGCCCGGTCGCTCACCCACTCCTGGACGTCACCAGTTGCGGGCACTGGGCCGAGCTGGTCGGTCATGCGTTCCGCGAGCCGGACGACCTGCCGGGTGAAGGCTTCACGGACGGTCTCCTCCGGGACGGGTAGCTCGGCGCCGAACGCGCCCAGCGCCAGGTAGAAGGGATCGGCGCCGGGCCGGCTGTGCTGGCCGAGCCACACCACGAGATCGACGACCGCGGGGTTGGTTGTGGAGGTGCTTCCGCCGACGGGGCGGCCCGGGCGGGAGCGGGGGTTGGCTGGCAGCAGGGGCCATGGACGAGCGCGCCAGCGCTCCAGCTGGCGGCCGGACACCTTCGTACCGCAGTCGGCGACGAGCTGGAGCAGCAGCTGGTCGGCCGCGCTGGGTGGAGTTCTCACCATGAGCTCACGCTACTGGCCGGGGAGTTGGCGTGCCGCGCTGACGTGGTGCGTGCTTAACCGGCAGACCTAGAGGTACCGAGGCGGACGTAGAACCCCCCGAGGTCTACCGGAAACCGCGGGTGGGGCACCTGGTCTGCTGGGTGCAGCGGCCCGCACAGGGCGGCCCGCGACCTCGAACAAGACGAAGCAAGGAGGCTCGATGGTGGGCAAGTTGAAGGCACCCATCCAAACCCCGGTGGCTGGCGAAAGCCGTCGCAGAACGGTAGTCAGGCGCAGCCTGCGGCGGTTCTGCTGGGGCGTGCTGGGCGGTTCCGGCCATGCACTGGGCAGCACCGTCGTCGTGTGGCTGGCATGGTGGGTGCGCACCAGGTAACGGGGCCGGAGCGGAGGCCGCTCCGGCCCCGCGGGGTCGGGCCAAGGGTCGTCACGTCGAGACGGTCTCACCCGGGGGCTGACCGTCGTTGGCACCGGGGGAACTGGTGGTGAGGAGCTGCGCGGCCTGCTCCAGGGCTTGGTCGAACGCGCCCTTCACTGCCGCCGCGTCGGTGCCGCGGGCCACGACTTCGATGGTGCCGCGCAGGCCGTGACGCAGCTGCACCGAGCTGACGGCGGCCTGGTCGGTGTACAGGTCGCGCTCGAACTCGAAGCAGGGCTGTTCGGCAAGCGGCAGTTCGTAGATCACCGTGCCGGAGCGCCGGTCGATGCCGGTCACGGCGGAGTGCAGCTGCTGGTGCCGGGGCTGCCGCTCCCACAGCACCCCGCGGCCGGTCCAGCGGGTGCGCTTCGTCGGTATGGTCGCGGGGCGTTCCCTCAGCCCGGGGTAGCCGTGGGCCAGGAGTTCGTTCCACAGGTCCACGAGGGCGTGGGCGTCCTCGGCGTTGGTCATGGCGACCTCGATCCCGCCGAGCACCAGCAGGTACACCAGTGGGGCGCTGGTGTTGCTGCGGGACTTCACCGGGACGAGCGCGGCGGCCTTCTCGGCGTTCTCGCGGTCGAGGGACGGCAGTACGGAGGTGTAGGTGTCGGCGGTCAGCACGAACGTGGCGTGGCCGAGTACCTCCTGCACGACTTTGAGGTCGGCGCCCGCGCCGAGCAGCAGGGTGGCCGCGAGGTGCCGCAGGTCGTGCAGGCGTACGGGCGGCAGGCCCAGCTTGTTGCACAGCAGCTCGAACCTGTCGGTGAGGTAGTCCGGGTTGATCTCGGTGCCGTCCTCGCGGACGAACACCTTGTCGGTGATGGGCCACGGCCGTCCGGCTTCGGCCGCGTCGTGGCGCGCCTCAGCCATCCGGTCGCGGTGGTCCCGAAGTTCCTGGA
The DNA here is from genome assembly GCF_055633695.1 of Kitasatospora sp. NPDC114501. Taxonomy (NCBI): domain Bacteria; kingdom Bacillati; phylum Actinomycetota; class Actinomycetes; order Kitasatosporales; family Streptomycetaceae; genus Kitasatospora; species Kitasatospora sp. NPDC114501. The sequence goes on from NZ_JBVKDS010000021.1 coordinate 75,078, forward strand.
GCGTGTGGCTGTCGAGGGCGAGCGTGCGTTCGCTGTCGGCCTTCGGCTTCTTCCCGAGGGGCTTGCCCTTCACGGTGACCACCTGCCAGTCGACGGTGATGACCGCGGCCTGGAGGTTGGCCTTCGGCCATTCGAAGCCGGCGCCTTCGCCACGGCGCAGCCCCCGGAAGATCGCCAGGTGCCAGAACGCGCGCAGCCAGTCCCTCTCGATGCCGTCGAGGAACTGGCCGGCCTGCTCCGGGGTCCACACCATCACCTTCGACGGCTTCTCGCCGGTGCGCCGCCACTCGTCGACGCGCTCCGGCGTCCACAGCAGTGCCTTCGGCCGCTTGCCGGAGGGCAGGTCGACCAGGCTCGCCCAGTTCCGGCTGACCTGGCCTTTCTTGACCGCCGCCGTGAGGGCGGAGCGCAGGGTGGCGCGGATGCGCTGCATGGTCGCCGGGGCGACGATGCGCATCTGAGGGTGGGGCTCGCGCTTGGGGATCTCGGGCGCGGGCACCGGCGGCGGTGGTGCGTTCCTCTTCGGCCGGCCCGGCTTGCGCCCGTAGAGGACCTTCCACTCGGCGTAATCGGCTCGGGCCTTGGCGATCAGCGCCAGCTCGTACGCGACGACGATGTTGCGGGCCTCGATCGCGTCGAACATGTCGGTGATCGGCTCTGCGGTCAGGTCCTCCAGCTTGATGTGGCCGAGTGCGGGGATCAGGTAGATCCGGATGTGGCTCTCGTACGAGCTGACGGTTGTCGGTTCCAGGGTCTTGCGTTGCTCCAGCCACTTGAGCAAGTACTGGGCGACGGTCGTGCGGTGGTCGATCACCTCGCCGCGGTCCACCTTGCCGATCGCCTTCTTCAGGGCGGCGACGGCGGCGTCCTTGTCCGGGTAGCCGCCCCTGCGGTCCCGCCCGGGCTTGCCGTCGGGACCGGGCTTCAGCCTGAGGTAGTACCACCACGTGCCATGAGCCTTTTTCCCTTTCAACTTCGGGCACTTGGCGCCGAGTTCTCGCATCTTCGGCTTGCCCTTGGCGTCCAGCACGGGCTGCCTGTTCTCGTCCAGGACGGGCTCGCGGCAGGTGCAGCGGCGATACACCGACCCGGGACTGTCGTTCTTCGACTCGCGCTCGCTCATCTCTCTCAATCAGCGCTCAGCGCCCGGTGGTTGGGGCGGCGGTCAGGTCGTCCCCACAGTCACCAGCCCGCGCCTGCCGGGGCACAGGTCGGTTCGGTCGTGGCGGAGTTGGCCGTGACCGTACGGTGCTGAGCACGACTGGGTCGCGCCGAGCTGGACGGGATCGTTCGCGCGCTCGCCGACGTGGACGGCTCTGGACGGAGAAAGACACATGGGTGGGCGGCGCGTCATCGCGCCGGGACCGCTCCCCAGCGTTCGCGCGCTCCCCGACGGGCCTGTCCGCGAGGAGCCGCAGTTCACGGCAAGGCTGCCATTCGCGGCGTGCATTCATTCTGACCTGCACGAACGTGGCCCTTGGTGTACTGGCGCGGCCGGTGCCACACGCACGGGGACAGGCTGAGCCGACTGTGGACGGCGGGACGGTAGACCCGGCCCCGGGCCAGGGTGCGGGCATGACGACAAGCCCCGTTCCCGCCCTCCCCGACCCGCAGGTCCAGCCGACGATGACCGTCCCCGAGGCTGGCCGGCTCTTCGGCCTCGAGCGCGCCGCCAGCTACAACGCCGCCCGGCGCGGTGACATCCCGACGATCACCGTCGGCCGTCGCGTGCTCGTGCCGACGGCGAAGCTGCGCGTCCTCCTGGGCCTCGAAGCTCAGGTCACCGACACGGCGGCCTGAGCGCCGCCACCTCTCTCCGATCGTCATGCCGGCCTGCGGACCCGGCACCCCACCTTGGTAGGAGACCACCGGCATGCCCTGGTTCGCCGTCGGCGACAACACGGACGACCACCCCAAGATCCTCGCGGCAGGCAACGCGGCCGTCGGCCTGTGGGTGCGCTGCGGTGCCTACGCGAGCGCCCACCTGACCGACGGGGTGATCCCGGCGGCGGTCGCCGCGAAGAACGGCACCGTCACGCAGATCAACAAGCTCGTCGCTTCCGGACTATGGCACGAGGCCGGTCACGCGTGCACGCGCTGCCCCCAGCCCCGGCGCGGCGACTACGTGATGCACGGCTACATGGACGCCAACCCGAGCCGACGCCAGGTCCAGGAACGGCGTCGGCGCGCGGCCGAGAAGAAGCGCCAGCAGCGCAACCCGCCGCCGGACGGCGACGATTCCGCCGATCAGCGGGGAACAAAATGTGCCCCAGCCGGCGGCGAATGCGCAGGCCAGCCGCCCGCGTCCCCCGGGGACCGTCCTCGTCCTCGCGCGCACCCGGCCCCTCCCAGCCCCTCCCGCAGGGAGGGGGCTGGTGTGGGTGAGGAGGGCACAGGTGGATGGGGGCCGGCGCGCCGGCACCCCCTGCCCGACGGCTTCGCACCGGACCCGTCGGCGCTGGCGTGGGCGGCGGTCGAAGGCCATCTGGACCGCCTTGGCGGCCCGGCCGGGCTCGCCGCCGTGACGGCGGTGTTCACCGACTGGCACCGAGGCCGTGCCACCCTCGCTACGGACTGGCAGGCGCTGTGGCGCAAGTGGGTGCGCGAACAACGGGAACAACCCGGGCACAGCGGGTCCGGCCGCCACGCCAAGCGCGGACACCGTGCTGCGCCACGGCGAGGACCGGCCTACGCGGCGCACGTGAGCGTGGCGGCCCGGCTTGCCTCGATCGAGACCGAGATCGCCCGCGACCAGGAACCCGGTGCCGTCGACAGGCCGTTGACGCTGCTGCCCGCGCGGCCCGACGACGGGGCCCGCCCCGGTGGCGCGGCACCGATGCCCGGGCAGCGGCCGCTGATGGCCGCGCTTCCTGGGGGTCGCACACAGGCCCCCGACCCGCTGGAGGTGCTGGAGGCGATCGCCGAGCACGGCCAGGCCCACGCCGTCGCCCTCTTCGGCTGGCGGCCCGTGGCGGCGCTTCTTGTCGGCGTCACCGCAGCCGCCGGAGAGGCGTGAGCATGCTGCCGAAGCGAGGCCTCGCCCGGTGTCGGCTGTGCGGAACGGCAGTCCACTGGACCATCACCGCCGCCGGCGCGCGCCTGGCTGTGGACGCGGCCCCGTGCGCGCTCGGCAACACCGCGGTGTTCCGCGACGGCACAGGCACCATCCGCTCGCGTCGACCGAACGCGGAGTTGCCGCTGCTGTCGTACGAGCGGCTGCACCTGCCGCACGCGGCCACATGCCTCGCGCGGTCCTCGGAGGGCAACGCTTTGCGGCGTCGCGTGTCTTGAGGAGTGGGGGCAACTCGGGCTGCCAACTAGCCGGTTGGTTGAGGTCGGATCAACGAAGGAAGGGCGCGTGCAGGAGTACGAGGCGGTGTTGGCGGCGCTGCGCCGGTGGGGGAACGTCTGGCCGACCGAGGGCGGCTGGTTGGCGCGCTGCCCCGCGCACGATGACCGGCAGGGGACGCTGCTGGTGCTCGCCGCCGGGGACGGTCGTGTGGAGCTGGACTGCCTGGCGGATGGATGCGAGACGCAGGACATCGCGGCGGCGCTTCGGCTGAGCCCGGAGTGTGTGGTCGTCGCGCCGCCGGCCTTCGAGGACGGTCCCGGCTGGATCTGGCCCGGGTACGTGCCAGCGTTGGGGGTGAGCCTGATCGACGGCGAGGACGGCGTAAACGCGTTGGCGGTGGCCCTGGACATCGCGGCCCGCTCGGCGGCCGGCGGGGCTTTGCCGGACGGGCAGCAGCCCGGATCGGCACGTCGCGTGCTGGTGCTCGCATCTCCGCAAACGGTCGAGCACGCCGCGGAACTGCTGGCGGCGTGCGGCCCGGGCAGCGAGGATGTGGAGGTTGCGGCGGTGCTCGGCGGTCGGGGCGGCCAGCGGGGGCTGCGCCTGCCCGCGGACGCCGACCGCCTGGAGCAGCTGCTGCGCGAGCGCCGCCCTGACCTCGTGGTGTTGGACTTGATGACGATCTGCCCGTACCGAGTCCCCGTCGAGATGGCGCTGCGGGTGCTCGCCGACGTAGTGCAGCGCGTCGGCACGGCTGTCCTGGCGGTGCGGGAGGCCTCCAAGCGGGCCGGCTGGTCGTCGTCGCGCAGAGCGGTGGAGGCTTCGCAGTCCCGGCTGACGGTGGCGGTGCACATGGTGGTCCACGGGGAGGGCGGGGCGATGGCCCTGGTGCCGGTGTCCACGAGCTCGTGGGCGGTCATGGGCGGTTTGGAGTTCCACCAGGCCGAGGGGTTCAGGCCTGTGGTGTGGAGCCGCTTCGCGCGGGGCCGCGACGAGGCGATGAGCGGCGCGGACCTGCGGCGGCGGCGCCCGGCTAGTACCAGTGCCCGCAGGTTCCTGAGCAGCATCTTGACGGCGGGACCGGCGCCGGCCCGGGAAGTGCTGGCGGCGGCGACCGCCGTCGGGCTCGCTCCGCGTACGGTGCAGCGGGCGCGGCGCCAGCTGGGAGTGGTGGCGGTGAAGACGGCGACCGGCTGGGTGTTGTCCATGCCGGTCCGGGGCCCCTCGAGTGGAGGAGCCCCGGGATCAGGTCAGTGACTCGACTGAGGGCTGCGCGGGCTGCTCTGGGCCGGGGAGGGGGCCGAGGTCGGGAGCAGGGTGCTGGTTGCGGGCGGGGCCGGGGAGGGGGCCGTCGGGGCGGTCACGATCTGCGTGCTGGTGATCGTTACGGTGACGGTCGGGGCGGGCTCAGTGATTGTGGCCGCCGGGACGGTGACGGTGACCGTGGCGGGCGGCTCGGGCAGGGTGATGGCGGCCGGGCTCGGGGCGTCGGCGGGCACGGGGCAGATGGCGGCCGGGGAAAGGGAAACGTCTGGGGCCGCAGTGGGGGCTGTCGGGGCGGTGGAGGTCAGGGCCTGGGCCTGGGCGGGGCTGACCGTCACGGCCACCGGGTTGGCCGGGGCGGCGGTGGGTCGGATGCTGATGACCATGCCCGTGGTGAAGGCGGTGGTGAGGGCGAGGGTGACTGCCGCGTGTCGGGCGGTGACTCGGCTGGTCAGGGCCATGGTTGGTCTCCTTGAGGTTCGGGCCAGGGGTTCGCGGTCCCCGGCTGGCGGAACCAGCCTCGCAAATAAGTTGACTTAGGTCTATAAAGATGGCCATGGGATATTCGTGATGGCGTCCTCAGCGCGACGCTCCGCTGCAAGTCAGGCACCGTGACCAGCCGACCAGCGTGAACAAGGGGGAGAGCGTGACCAAGCCACTGCCCGCGATGCCCGCGTCCCGCTCCGGCAGGCTCGGCCGCCGCCTCTATGCGGAACTCGCCGACGCGCCCCCCGCCGTCCGCCGGCGCTTCTACCAGACCCTCGACGCTGCCGACTGGCAGCAGGTCCTCGCCGCAGCCGACACCGACGCAGGCACCCCCTACGCCCTATGGGCCGACGACCCGGTCGGATTCGTGGAGGACGTCCTCGGCGAATCCCAGTGGAGCCGCCAACGGGACATCCTCGAGGCCCTCGTCGACAACCGCCGCGTCGCGGTGCCCTCGTGCTTCGGATCCGGCAAGACCCACATCGCCGCCCGTGCCGCCGTCTGGTCCGCCGTCGTCCACCCGCCCGGCACCGCCCTCACGGTCACCACCGCCACCCGCGCCCGCCAGGTCCAGCGCCAGATGTGGCCGCACATCCGCCAGATCGTCGCCCGCGCCGGTCTTCCCGGCGACGTCGGCGTCGCCCAGTGGAAGATGCCCGACCGCCACGGCTCGGACACCGTCATCGCCTACGGCTTCAGCGCCCCGCCGCACGACGAATCCGCCGTCCAGGGCATCCACGCGCCCCGCCTGATGGTCATCGTGGACGAGGCCGGCGGCATCGGCCGGATCATCGGCGCCGCGATGCGCGGCCTGCTCACCGGCGAACACACCCGCGCCCTGCTGATCGGCAACCCCGCTACCGACGACGAGGGCAGCTGGTTCGAACAGACCTGCGCCGACCCCGCAGTTCTCGTCCTCCCGATCAGCGTCTACGACACCCCGCTTCTATCCGGGGAACGCACCCGGCGGTGCCGCGCCTGCCCTGCTCACGCCCCTGCCCACCTACTCGCCACTCATCTTGTGGACCCGCAGTGGGTGGAAGAGGCCATCCGCGACCACGGCGAGGACGCACCGTTCGTCCAGGCGAAGGTGCACGCCAGATTTCCCCGCGGAGGCCAGGCCCGCGCGATCCCCTCCTCCTGGGTCGAGCGCGCCATCGACAGCCCCGAACCGGACGGCCCCGACTACGTCGCGCTCAACGCCCTCGGCCTGGACAGCGAAACCAGCGCCTACCGGGTCCGGCGCGGTGCCTGGGTCAGACTGGGCGTGGACGTCGCCGCCGACGGGGGCGACGAGTTCGCGATCGCCCGCTCCGTCGGCGACCTGGTCGAGCTGCGCCACGCCACCGCCGGCCACGAGAACGCGGACGCCGTGGTCGTCGCCGGAGTGGTGCTGCGGGAGATCAAGGCCGCCCAACTGCTCGCCGCCACGATCGGAAGCACCGCCGACGTGAGAGTCAAGATCGACGGTGTCGGCATCGGCTGGGGCGTCGCCGGCCTGCTGGAGGCCTGGCGACGCGAAGGCCTCCACCACGCCGAGATCGTCACCGTGCTCGCCAGCGAGGGCACCGGCCGAGACGACGAGGCCGCGACGCTGCGCCCCTCCACCAAGAGGGATGAGATGTGGCTCGCGATGAGAGCTCTCCTCTCCCCGCACGGGCAGGGCACGGTACGGCTACGCGTCGACCGCCGAACCCAGGCCCAGCTGTCCACCCCGAAGCTGGAGACCAACTCGGGCGGGCGCACCATCATCGAGTCCAAGAAGTCGATGAGAAGGCGCGGCATCAGCTCGCCCGACCGTGCGGAGGCGGTCCTGCTCGCCCCCTACGAGCCGCACACCGGTCGGCGACGGGTCCGTGTGATCGCCTGACCGCGACCAGCAACGAGCCGCCCCCCCCGAGGAGCATGCACCCTTGTGTTCTGGCAACGCCGGTGCTGGCCGCCGTCGACCCAGCGCCTCGACCGGTTGACGGTCCAGGGACACGCTCCCCGGGCCCGGCCGGAAATTGAGTCATTTGACGGTGGCGGACCTGGCCAGAGACGGCCCGCGCCTGACGACGGCCGCTAGCGCGGGCGCGATTCGCCCGCGCAAGCGAGTGCGGTAGCGGACTGGGAGAGACAGCACCCCGCGGATGATGCCTGAGCCGATCCAGGAGAGGGATTCAAGCGGGACTGCGGGTTCGAACTCCGGTAGGCGCGAGAGGAGAACACGCAGGGCGATGGTCGTCTCCAGCCGGGCGAGCGGGGCGCCGAGACAGTGGTGGATGCCGTGGCCGAAGGCGAGGTGGCGGGCGTCCGGCCGGGCCACGTCGAGAGACGCCGAGGCGGGGCAACCAGCCATGGGGGCGTCGTGGCCAGCCGAACCGAGGGCGACGGCGAGCACGGCGCCCCGGGGGATCACCACGTCGCCCAGCTTCACATCCTGGGCCGCGTAGCGGTTCGTGGAGCGTTCCACGGACGTGTCGTACCGCAGAAACTCCTCCACCGCGCCGGGCAGCAGCTCCGGCCGGTCACGCAGCAGCTGCAGCTGGTCGGGGTGCCTGAGCAGAGCCATTTCGGCATTGCCGAGCAGGTTGACGGTGCTCTCGTGGCCCGCAACGATCAGCATCAGGGCGGTGCCGACCAGTTCCTCCTCGGAGAGCTCGCCGGCTTCCTGGTCACGGACGCTGACCAGGGCAGATAGCAGGTCGTCCTTGGGACAGCGGCGCTTGTCCGTGACCAGGTTGGCGAGCAGGCTGTGCAAGGCGGCCAGTGAGGAGCGGTGCTCGGGCGAGGTCGGCCGCAGGGCCTGTGCCGACCAGCGGCGGAAGTCCTGATGGTGTTCCGTCGGGACGCCAAGGAGTTCGGCTATGACGGTCGCGGGCAGCGGGGCGTTGAAGGCCTCCACGAGGTCTACCTCGCCCGAGCCGGGCATAGCGTCGATCAACTCGTGGGCGATCTGCTCGATTCGGGGTGCCAGTTCCGCCGTTCGACGTGGAGTGAAGGCTGCCGCGGCGAGACGGCGTAGCCGGGTGTGCTCGGGCGGGTCAGCCTCCAGCATCTGCGCGCCGAGGCCGACGGAGGGCTTGTGGAGCACGAAGCCGACGGCGTCGAGCACCTCTGCAGCGGGCGTGGCGTCCTTGAGCAGCGAGGGGTGGGTCAGCGCCTCGCGGGCGAGGTCGTAGCCGACGACAATCCACCCCTCCAGACCGGGCTGTAACTCGGCTCGGTGGATGGGGCCGAGTTCCCGTAGGCGGGCATAGCGGGCGGGGGCGTCGGCCTTGAAGGCGGCGTCCATGACCACGGGAGCAGCGCAGGAAGGCACGTCGTGAGGGTTAATGATGCGTCTCCTGATGACGGTGTGAAGGCGCCGGCGCTGCCCGCCGCAGGGCGTCGGCACGTCAGGTCCATGGGTTAGGCGGGCTGCTCAACTCTTTCGCCTGCCAACGGACTTCCACATCCGTCATCTGACGGTAGAAGCCCGGGCTGCACGTGGCGCCGCGCATCGGCCGTGTACGGCGTTCATGAAGAGTTCCGGGAAGGCCCGGGTAGCGGCCGGCTGAGGCTGGTGCTGTCGTGGAGAGGGTCACGCGTCGGGGGCGGCGGGCAGTCGGTCAAGGGCATCGCGCAAGGCGGCGCGGGAGGTGATGCCGAGCTTGGGAAAGACGCGGTAGAGGTGGGAGCTGACGGTGCGCGGCGACAGGTGGGTTTGGGCGCCGATCTCCTTGTTGGACAGTCCGCTCGCCGCGAGATCGGCGATCCGGCGCTCCTGGCGGGTCAGGGCTTCGAAGTGCGGCGCGGCGTCGAGCGGGGATGGGTGGGTGGTGAGCAGTTCGGTGCGGGCGCGTGCGGCCCAGGTGGAGGCACCGATGCGTTCGAACACCTCGACGGCGCCGGCCAGCACCGGTTGCGCCGTCCTCGGGCCCTTGGTGCGGTGCAGGTGCACACCGTGGGCGAGACGGATGCGGGCGAGCTCGAAGGGGAAGGTGTCCGCTTCCGGAAGGCCCTCAGCCCGGCGGTACCACCTCGTGGCGTGCGCTGGGTCGGTGGCGGTCATGGCCAGCGCACCGTAGGTAACCAGGGCGAGGCGGGGCGAGATCTCGGGCAAGCCGGCCTCTTCGGCAGCCAAGGCGTGCTGTCGTGCCTGGGAGACGCGGCCGGTATGCAGGGCTGCCTCGACCAGGTCAAGCAGGGTACGGGAAGCCTGATGGGCGTAGGGGGTGAAGGTACCGGGTTCGGTGATGCCGACGGCGTACTGGTAGGCGGTCTCGTAGTCTCCCTCGGCTAGGGCGGCGGCGGTACCGACGGCATCGGTGATCTGGGTGAGGAAGCCGATTCCTCGGGGCCGCGCCCAGGCGTCGACGGTGGTCTGGCAGTCTCGCGCGAGATCACCGCTGCCGCGCACCGCCGCCAGCAGCCCGAGGTACGCGCGGGCCTGGTGGGCGAACAGCGGGTGGTGGTGCGTCGTCGCCAGCTCCAGACAGCGCTTCCCGGTCCGCTCCGCGTCATCCCACTCTCCGACGGCCAGCTGGTCGAGCATGACCAAGTGCAGCATCGTCAGGCCGACTACGGCGGCCCCGGTCGCCATCTCGCGGTCGACGGTGCGCCGCAGGTGCGGCCGGAACAGGACGAGCGCGTCGACGTGGTACGCGGAGACAGCCAGCCGAGTGAGTTCCCACGGCTCCAGCATGCGCAGCCCGCCGAACGCTTTCTCGAGCCGCTCCCGCGCTCCGGAACCCCGACGAACCACATCGCCCCACGTGTCCTCGTAGAGGCGCGCTAGCGGTGGCACCAAGTCGCCTAAGGAAGCGAGCAGCTCATGGGTGTCCGCCCACGCGGACTCGTCTGCCCCGTACTGGTCGACGGCCAGCAGCAGAGTGACGAGCCGGGCGACCACCTCGGCCGGCGCACCCTCACTGCTGTCGCGGATGGCTTCTATCGCGCCGACCACCTGGCTGCGCGCGAAGCGTACGTTCCCGTCCTCGTAGAACGCGGTGTACGCCGATGCGAGAACGGCGGCGGCAGACTCGCCCGCGACACAGTCTGTGTCGGCTAGGGCAAGCTGCTGCGCACGCTCCAGCAGACCGGCGTGACCAGCGATGAAGGCTGCTGCGCCCAGTCGGCGGGAGCGTTCGGTGTGGGTCTCGCTCAGTTCTGCAGCCCGGGTCAGCCAGGCGACGGCGGCCACCGCTCCGCCATGTCGGATGACGGACTCCGCAGCGTTCTCCATGGCGGCCGCGGCCTCCTCGTCGGGGCCAGACACCGAGGCGGCCAGGTGCAGGGCATGCCGTTGCGGGTCCTCGTGATGCACACGAGCGAGAAGCGCGTGCGCCGAGCGCCGCTCCTCGGGCGCGGCGCTCTGGACGACCGTCGAGCGCACCAGTGGATGCCGGAAGACGAACTCGCCGCTGAACGGGTCGACCTCCAGCAGTCCGTTGTCGACGGCAGCCATGGCGTTCGTCATGCGGTAGCGCGGGCGCAGGCGGCGGCCGGCAGTCGCGCTCGCTGCGACGCCGTCCAGTGCCCCACGCAGCAACTCGACGCGGACCGTGTCGTCGAGCGCCTTCAGCCGGACGTCGTACACCTGCTGAAGTCGACGCGGCACAGGAACACCCAGGTAGCCGGGCACGTCCGGGCCACCCGTGACCGGGTCTTCGCGAAGTACCTGGGGCGCGCTCAGCATGTGCGGCGGCAGTTCCCTCAGGGCCAGAGGGTTGCCCTGGGCCTCGTCCAGGACGATTCGGCGCAGGTCGGCTTCCAGACCGGGGTAGTGCAGTTCCAAGAGTTCCTCGGAGGCCTGCGCCGACAGCGTGGTGACCGTCAGCGGGGGAAGCGCGGCGGTGTCGAAGCCGCAGGACACATCGGAGCGCACCCCCACAAGGAGTTTCACCAAGCTGCCGGTAAGCCGCCGTCCCACGAAGCCGAATACCTCGATGCTGGGGGTGTCGAGCCAATGCCCGTCGTCCAGGACCAGCAGCAGGGGACGGTCCGGCACGGCGAGGGAGAGCAGGTCAAGGACGGCGATGCCGAGCGTCATGACCGACGGAGGTGTTCCGTCGCCCCGGCCGAACACGGCGTCCAGCGCCCGCGAGCGGCCCTCGTCCAGCCTGCCGATGTCGGAGAGCAAAGGGTGGAGGCACTGATGAAGGCCGGCGAACGGCAGCTCCCACTCGGCCTCCGCCCCGTACGCCCGGACCACCCGGTGATTCCGGGCGACAGCGATCTCGGCGGCGTAATCCAGCAGGACGCTCTTGCCGACCCCCGTGTCACCGCGTAGAACAAGCGCGCGGCCCCCGTCGGCCGTCACGAACTCGGACAGCTCCTGCTGCTCACGATCGCGGCCGATCATCCTGTAGCTGATCGATTCCACCGCGCCCCCACTCACCCTTCCCAGGCCACCCAGGCCCAACATCCCCTGCGGCCCGTACGCGGGACCGACTACGTCGCGGCAGGACGTGCCACAGCAGCCACCCGGAAGGCCGCGTCGCCCATCACCGCCCAGCCGTGACCGGCGCTCCCCATACCTGCCACGACGCAAGAGACTAGATGCCGTATGGCAGTTCGTCACCTGACAACCGTGACTGCCCTCTCCGGTGGCCACCCTGCGGGCGGTGCAGCCGCAGGAGAACGGGGTGCCCACAGGCCGGGCAGGCGCCTGCTGGCCGACGGGCAGCAGACGGTCGTATCCGAGCTCCAGTGCGCGGCAGCATCGACCAGCTTCTTGACTCAAATTCGCTGACTTGGGTCATGTGACTGAAGCTCCGGTTCGTGCCGATGCGGCACAGTCAACTCCTCGGCTCGTACGTGCGGCCCGGATCGGAACACCTGGCGTGCCGCCACCCATCCGACCAACGCACAAGGGGAGCGGGCCTGACGAGGACGACGAGGGCCGCCTGTACTGCGGGGCTCGCGTAGAACCGGACGAACAATCGCTGCTGCCACTGGCGCCCACCCACTGGGCATCCGCTGGCGAGGGGAGTGCAGCTTGACCACCGACCGCACCACGACCGACGACGCCAACACCGACATCCACGAATGGGTGATCGCCGCGTACGTTCCCGTGGACACGCAAGGTGCCGCCTACGCGCGCCGCCGCGGTGTCTACCGCGTCCCGGCCACCACCAAGATCCGGTCGGCAGATGTAATGTGCATCCGCTGCCGCCGGCCCTATGACGAGGTCTACCAAGCGCCGTGCGCAGGCTCCGACCCGATGCTGCACGGCGGACCGATCGGGACCCGCAAGCGCAGGCCCGCGCCCGAGTACCGCCACCAGGTCGACGCGGCCGAGAACTTCCGCAAGCCCGATCCAGGAGACCCGGGAACTCGGGCCGGGAAGAGGCCGCCAGGACGCTAGACACCGAAGTGCCTAGCCTGCGTGCCGTGACGATACCCAGCAGGCACCAGCCCCACCTGAACGACGACGTCGCACACCTGACCGCACGCCAGGTGCGCGACGTCGTCGCCGTCGTCCTGCTCGTACTCGGCGCCCTCGGCCTCAACGCGGCCGCCTACGCCACCGACCCGCGCCTCGGCCTCGCCTGCACAAGCCTCTCGGTGCTCGGCAGCGCCGCCGCCCTCGGCCAGACCGACGAGGAGTAGGAGCCCCATGCCACGCCGCTGGTTCCCCACCCTGCGCCGCCCCGCCCCGGCCGCGAAGTCCCTCCCGGACTTCTCCCCGGGCTGGACCCCTGTAGGCGTCGATCGGGCCCGCCCATGGTCCGTCGAACGAGCCGTGCGCGACGGCATGGAACGAGCGGTGTGGATCTACAAGGCCGTCGATACGATCTCCAACCACGCTGCGGACAGGTTGCTGCGGGTCCGCCCACGCAGCGGCACCTCCGACGAGCAGCTGCCTCCCCACGACACACACCCGCTCTACCGCGCGATGAACATCAGGGCCAACCCTGCCGAGGGCGCGTTCACCTTCAAGAAGCGCATCAGCATGCAGTTGATGTTGTCGAAGCGAGGAGTCTTCCTCGAGCCGACATTCTCGCGAGGCGGTGACCTGTTGCGGATCGACCTGTTGCCACCGGGCCGCACCCGGCCGGTGCCGTCCACCAGCAGCGACCTCATCTCCCACTTCGAGACCGTCACCATCACCGGCGAACTGCGCCGCCTCGACGTGGAACGGGTGCGGTGGATCAGGAACCCCCACCCGCTCGACCCCTACTCCGGCATCACCCCGCTGGAGGCCGCCGGCCTGTCCGCCGACCTCGACTTCTTCACCCGCCACTACAACCTGTCGTTCGTCAACAACGACGCCAGGCCCGGCGGCGTGATCGGCATCGACGGCGACATGGACGATGACGAACTTCGCCTGCTGCGCGCCAGGTTCGGCACTGGGCCGTCTGCTGCCGGCTCCTGGACGGTGCTCAACGGCGGCAACGTCACCGTCATGGACACCTCCGTGACGCCCCGGGACATGGCCTACGAGACCGTCGCCGCCCTGTCCAAAGTCGAGCTACTTGCCGCGTTCGGCGTCCCGGAGTCCCAGCTGGGCAACGCGAGCGGCCGCACGTTCGACAACGCCCGCGCCGAGAAGACGATGTTCTGGGAGATCACGATGCCGCCGCACCTGCGCCTGCTCGCCGACGCCTTCCAGGACGATGTCGAAGAGGGCGACGAGGTCTACTTCGACACCTCCGACATCGACGTGCTGCGCGAGCCCCGCAGCAAGCGTCTGGCCGAAGCCCGCGAGGAAGTCGCCGCCGGCGTCCGCTCGATCAGCTCCTACGCCGAACTCGCTGGATACGCCGACGAGATCGAGGAGACCCCCGAGACCCGGGCCCTGTGGCTGGCCTCCGGCCGCACCGCCCTACCCAGCCGCACCGCAGACGCCCCAGCCCTCGGCACCCCGGCACCGCCCCCGGCGCCGAACCCAGGAAAGGCCCTGACGTCCACCTTCGACCTCGTCTTGGACGAAACCGCGGCCGACGCCCTCCGCGAGCGTCTGGACGACGCCCTCCAGACGCTCACCACCCGCTGGACGGAACGCACCGTCGCCCGACTCAACTCGCCCCGGTACCGCAAGGGAACCCGGCACTGGGACGACCGCGGCCACACCGTCGCCGGCACCGCCGTCAAGGACCTGCCCGTCGACCTGGTGATCGACGTCGCCACCTGGCAGCGAGAGGCCGCTCAGGCACTCCGGCCTCTCATCGAGCAGGCCGCCGCCAAGGCCGCGACCGAGATGCACGACGCCCTCGGCTCGACCGGCACCGCAACCGTCTCCGTCTGGCCCGTGACTGCCCCGCTGCTCACCACCTGGCTCGCCAAGCAGGCCGAAGCCCTCTCCGATGATGTCGTTGGTGCCGATCGCGAGGGCAAGAGCCTGACGGGCATCGCCGACGCAACCCGCGACTGGGGCCGTTCTTTCGCGAACCGGGCGAGCGTCAAAGCGGGCCACCTCGCCACCGCCGCCGTCGAGAGCGCCCGCGACCAGGCGGCCGCCGCCAGCGCCCGCACTGGCCTTGTCCGCCGCTGGGTCGCCCGCGATGACGGTGGCGCCAGGCCCGACCACGACGCGGCCGACGGCCAGACCCAGTCCTACGGCCAGCCGTTCATCATCGGCGAGGACGTGCTGCGTCACCCGGGCGACCCGACCGCCCGACCCGTGCAGCCCGTCAACTGCCGTTGCCGCCTCGCCTGGCAACTCGAGCGCTGACCCACCACCGGCCGGCGAAGCGCGGGCACCCCGCCCGTACCCCCGTGTGAGGATGAAGCATGACCACCGGAACACCACCCAGCGACCGGCAACAACTCAACGAGGACTGGCTGCGCAGCAGGCGCTGGGACGTCCGCTACGCGAACGGCGAACCCGTCACCACGCTCGACGGGCTCTCCCAGGTGCTCCGCGTCGACAGGCAGGAGGCCGCCCGCCGGGTGCTGGCTCAGCCGTTCGGCAATGCCGCCCCGCAGCAACTGCGGGACGAAGCCGAGCAGGAGAATGGCGGCAGCGCGAGGGTGTGATCGTCGGCCAGCACCATACGGGGTTGAGGAGAACAGCACCCGGCATGCGTTGCTCCTCAGGCCCGCCGCCGGGCCGCAGCGACGCTAAGGCGCGCCGCTGACAGGGTGCGCTGCATCAAGCTGCCCCACCACCGGAGGACCGCGTGGGCCACCCGACCCGAACCGTCCGACTTGTTCACCTGCGCCTGCGCGCGAAGCACAAGCCGTTCCAGGAACACCTGCACCCACGAGACGGCCGAGGCCGGTTCGCGCACGGCCCCGGCGCGGGACTCCTCCCGCAGCTGGAGCGCATCCGAGCGGCCGCGAGCCGGCCGTCCAGGGCCCCACGTTCCGAACCCCGCTTCGATGAGGAGCAGCACGGCCTGGTGTTCCGCGACGGGCAGAGCGAGCGCGTCGCCAAGGCGTACAAGGTGAACGTGGTGGAAGGGCTCCTACGCGACCTGCGCGACATGCCGGACGAGACCCTGCTGCTGGACTCCGACCGGGCCTGGCTCGACAAGGTGCGCACGGGCGAGGCGCACGCGTACGAGGACCTCGCGACCGGCATCGCCAACTCCGTCCTGCCGGGCACCTCCCCGGCAGACCCGTCCTGGACGCACGTCGATGCCGACCGGGCACGCGAACTCCTGCGGCGCGACGCCGTCAACCAGGTGGTTGCCACTTGGGCGATGACGTCCAACGACGAAGACGCCGGAGCCCTCGCCCTCCAGGAGACCGCACGGGACGCCTTCGGGCTGCACCCGGCCGCCGACTGGCCCAGCACCGACCAGATCGCGCGGGAGATCGCGGAACAGCAGGCCGCCTTCGGTACCGGCTACGCGGCGATGCTGGCGGCGATGTGGGAGCGCACCCAGACCCACCTGGCCGAAGCCCAGCTCGGCTCCCTGACCGTGTGGCGCGGGGTGGCCACCCCCGACGGTCGGCCACCCGCGGACTGGACGGCCGACAGCAGCACTGTCTCCGATCCGCTGCTGCGCCCGCTCTCCGCGTTCTCCCTTGACCCGGAGGTAGCCCACGGGTTCGCCGCGTACGAGGGATCTGGCTTCGTCATGAGCGCGGTCGTGCCCGCAGAACGGGTGCTCGCGACGCCGGCCACGGGCCTCGGCTGCCTGGACGAGTCGGAGGTGGTCATCCTGGCTGGCCCTGGCACCTGGCACTGGCAGACCGCGGAGTAGTCCCGCACGGCTCGGCGCGACACCATCCTCAGCCGGGTGCCACGCTGCCGCCGTCCTGATCCTCGGCAGAAGGCGGTGCGGTGCACGACTTCCTCACCGTTACCCTGCGGCTACGCCGCAAGGACCGGCTCTGGGATGAGGCCCGGCATGCGCGCGACCATCAGGGCCGTTTCGCCCACCACCCGGGTGCCAGCCGAGTTGGCCTGCCGGGCACCCTCGCGGACGATCATGCGGCAAGCCAGGCGGACTTGCTCGGCAAGCGGCAGAGGTCCGCCAGCAAGGTTAAGGCCGCCATGTGTGACTCGCTTGCCAGGCGGATGGACGGTGTCTCTGACGAGGAACTGCTGTCTGACCGCCAGCGCGACCGCCTCACCCGGGTCCGCACCGGACAGCTTGCCGCGTATCGCCCGGAGGCCGGCGCCAACGGCTACGCCGACTACGTCGAGCAAGCGGACCTCGACAGTGGCGCTCGCCGTGAGCCCTGGGGCTACGCGAGGATGAACGCCGAGGAGTATCGGGACTTCGCGCGGGCTGAGGCCGTCTCCCACCTCGTAGCCGGCTGGGCGGCGACCTCCAACGACCACGACGCGGACGCCCTCGCTCTCCAGGAGACCGCCCGCCGGACGTTCCACCTGACCGACACCATGGTGTGGGAACACGGCGATGCCGACCTCGAGGCCGAAACCGCGCAGGCCTTGGCCGACAATGCGCCTCTGCTGCGCGCCTTCCTGACCGCCATGTGGGAGGCAACCCAGGAGCACTTCGCCGACCTCGGCGTCACCCACGTCACCGTGCACCGCGGCTTCACCGGCGGCTACGACGACACCCACGTCAGCGAGATCGACGGCCGGGGCACGGTCACGGACCTGCCACTGCGCCCGCTGTCATCCTTCACCACGGAAGAACATGTCGCCGCCGACTTCGCCACGCACGGCGGCGAGGTCCATGTCGGCTACACGATCAGCGGCGACGTGCCGGTCACCCGCATCCTGGCCGTGCCGGGAACGGGCATCGGCTGCCTGGACGAGTCCGAGATCGTCATCCTCGCAGGCCCCGGTGATTGGCACGTCCAGCAGGTGTATGCCGAACACGAGGACGACGGCTGGTACGACGAGTAGAACGAGACCCAAGCCCGCCGTCCGCCTACCGTTGCCGCCACCAACCCAGCGAACCGGGAGCGAGACGGTGGCACCGACCCCCAGCAGCACGCTGGACCACAAGCAGGCGATGCTCGGCGTGCTGGAGACCGACGACCAGGGCACCTTCACCACGCTCGTATCGATCACCGGGCTGCGCGACCACGACGGCGACGTGATCGAACCCGGCGCCTACGCCCGCACCCTCGCGGAGATCACGCCGAAGGGTGTCTGGTCGCACGACTGGAACGTGTGGACAGCCCGCACCGAGCACACCGAGGAGCTGCTGCCCGGCGACCCCCGGCTGCCCGCCACCCTGCCGAACGACCAGCCCTGGCCCGCCGAGGCCGGCGCGCTCCTCGTCAAGGGCCGCTGCAACCTGGCCACCCAGGCCGGGAAGGACATGTACGCCAACCTGCTGTTCTTCGGCGACCAGGTGCAGTGGTCGATCGGCTACCAGGTCCGAACGGCCAAACGTGCCAAAGGCATTCGCCGCATCACCGACCTCGACCTGTACGAGTACAGCCCGGTCCTTTTCGGCGCGAACCCCTACACCTCGACCCTTGACCTCAAGCAGCACACCCGCGGGGTCTTGGGCGACACCCAGGTGGAACTGGCACCGCTGGCCGGCACGCTGGAGGAGCGGATCGACGCCATTGCCTCCGCCGTCGGCCACCGCCTGCGTCCCAGCGAGGACGACCGCTTCGAGCACGGCATGGTGCAGGTCATCGGTACCTACCCGGACCGGGTCATCGCGACAGTCTGGAGGTACACCGAGGACGGCTTCACCTCGACCAGCTGGGAGGTCCCGTACACACTTTCCGGGGACGGCGTCCCCTCCGTCGGTCAGCCCAGCCGCGTGCGCCTGGTCCTCGATGTCGAGGGCACCAGCCCCGACGCGGCGCTGGCCGCCCTCGCACCCGACGTCGAACGGGTCGCCTCCCAGATGAAGACCTTGGCAGACCTCCAGAGCAAGGCGGGACGCGTCCTGTCCGGAGAGAACGCCGACCGCCTGGCCTCCGCCGTACAGCACCTGGTCGCCGTGCTCACCGCCGCCGGCATCGACTGGCAGTCGCCCGAGCCTCCGACTGACGAGAGAAAGACCCAGGCCACAGCGACGCTCCAGCCCGGGGAGCTCAGCAGTGCCCTCGCCCTGTTCGCCGACGCCCGGGCCGAACCGAGTTTGTGATCACCGACTGGTGCCGTACAGTCGGGACCACCGACGCGGGGTGGAGCAGCTCGGTAGCTCGCTGGGCTCATAACCCAGAGGTCGCAGGTTCAAATCCTGTCCCCGCTACCACGAACGCTGAAGGGGCGGACACAGACATGTGCCCGCCCCTTCAGCGTTCCTCGACTTCTACAGGCGCCGATTCCGGTTCGCCAGCACACCGGTTGACCTGTTGATCGTGGGATTCCATCCGGTTCCGGACGCGGCGCCGGAGATTGCCGATGGCGAGACGCCGAGCCGCTCGGCCAGGTTGGTCGGCGAGTAGTTGCCGCGCCCGAGTTCCTGGCCCCGGTAGGCGTCGCGGGTGATCGTTCCCAGATCGGCCGTGGCCCACGTCGCCAGTACCCGGTAGCCCTCCCGTACCCAGAACTGCGTCTCGATCGCCCGGATCGCCGACGGCAGGCTGGTGTCGTGCACGGCCGACCACGCGGCCGGGGTGATTAGGTGACCGGCGACGCACACCTCCGCGTCCTGCACGCCAAGGTGCGGCTGGACGGCGGGGGGCAGTGCCGTGTGCGCCAGCGCGGTCATCCAGCCCTCCGAGGCCTTGACCAGGCATCCCCAGGGCCCGCGGGTCCGGGTCAACGGCCACAGCCGCCACGCCGCGTACCGGCACAGCCACTCCTTCGTCTGCTCGAAGCTGTCCGACGGCCCGTACAGCTCGACCGAGGAGGAGGAACGGATCCGCAGGGCCCATCCGGAGGAGGTCCGAACGACGTGGAACTCCGTCCCGTCGACGGTCAGGGCCAGCTCCGCCTCGCGGTCAAGGTCGGACGGCGGGCACGAGGCGGCATCCATGAGCGGCAGTTGGGGCTTGGGGAAGGGGTACACGCATGTCTCCAACGCACTGGCCGGCGGTAGCCGGATGTCCGGCGCCCTGCCGGACACCACCACACTCACCCCCGTGGCGTAGGCATGGGAACATCCAAATCATCTGGCAGAAAGGCGACTTGAAAGAGAGCGGCCCGGTGTTCAATCCTGCCGGACACGCGCCTCGGCGCTCGACGCGACACTAACGATCAGCTCTTCCTACGGTGTGCCGATCGCCGTGCCGACCCGGTGCTGACCGGTCGCACGGCTGGACCCCATCCGTCCCGCGCTGGCGGGGTGGCCCGGCAACATTCCAAGGAGCCACACCGTGCCCACCGACAAGTCCCGGCTCAAAGAGCTCAACAACGCGCTGCGCTCCAAGGCCGCCGAACTGGACGGCATCAGCCAGTCGTTCACCATCGAGGACGGCGGAGTCACCGTCTCGGCGGAGAAGGCGGCCGCCTTCCGCAAGACCCTGGCCGAGGCGCAGGAGATCAAGCGGCTGATCACCGACCTCGAGGGCGCGTCGGCCATCGAGGCCTTCCTCAACGAGCCCACCACAGTGCCCGTCGCGCCGCACGACGCAGCTCTCGCGGCCCGGCTCGGCAACCAGGCCAAGACACTCGGCCAGCGATTCCTGGACAGCGACGAGTTCAAGGCCCTGGGCGCCGCCGGCTTCCGCGGCTCATTCGACCAGATGGTGACCATCGACGGCACCGCCCTGGACCAGTTCGGCCGCAAGGATGTGTTCAGCCGCTCCGCTGGCACCGCCCCCGTCCTCGGCTTCGGCACCGCCGAGCACCTGGACCTCGTGTCCCGCGCTGTGCGACCCGGCCGCATCCGGGACCTGTTCCCGTCCCAGACCACCACCGCGAACCTGCTCTACGGGGTGCGCGTCACCGGCTTCACCAACGCGGCGGCGATCGTGCCCGAGCGGGCGATGGAGGTGCCGCCCGGCGGCGGCGCGGCCGTCGAGGTGTACGCGCGAGCCCCGCAGTCCGAGCTGACGTTCAAGACCGTCACCTACCCGGTCGCCGAGATCGCGACCACGATCCCCGTCCACAAGAACACCTTGGCCGACGAGCCGCGGCTGCGCGACATCATCGACACCGAACTCGTCGACGGCGTCAAGATGACCGAGGACAACGAGATCCTCTACGGCGTCGGCGGCGACGAGAAGATCACCGGCATCGTCAACACTCAGGGCGTGCAGACCTACGCCCAGGCTGACACCGACAAGCAGTCCGCCGCGATCCGCCGCGCCGCGACCCGCGCCTTCCTCGCCTACTTTCCGCCGAGCGGAATCGTGCTCCACCCGTTCGACTTCGAGGACCTGGAACTGGAGACTGACGGCCAGGGGGCATACCGGGTCGCCGTCAACGTCGCCATCGGCGCGCAGAAGGTCGTCTGGCGGCTGTCCGTCGTGGACTCCATGGCGATCAACCAGGGCAAGTTCCTCATCGGCGCCTTCGGCCTCGGCGCGCGCCTGTACGACCGGGAGCAGGTCTCCGTCCAGGTCAGCACCGAGAACCGCGACAACTTCGAACGGGGCGTCGTCACCATGCGTGGCTCCGAGCGCATCGGCCTCGAGGTCCCGCGCCCCGAGTCCTTCGTCTACGGCACCTTCAAGGCGCGCTGATGGCAGCCCGCAAGCCCACCCCGAAGTCGGCTGCCGCCCCCGCGGCGGAGACCGCCGCCGACGCGGACGGCGCGGATCTGGAGACCCCGCCCGCCGAACTGTCGGCCGCCGCGCCGCTCGACCCGCCGCCCGGCCCGACGGCCCAGCCGGAGCCGCACCGGACGGAGCCGACAACGCCGGGCATCACCGCCCATCAACCCCTGGCCACCGGTCACATCGATCTGGTGGGCGAGGACGGCGCCCCGCTGCCCCACGACCTCGGGGAGCTGTTCGACCTCACCCACCCCGAGCAAACCGTCGTCGTCCCCCGGCTGCGGATCTACCAGACCCGGATCTACCCCCGCACCAACCGGGCGGTCACGCAGCTGCTCTACGTGCCGACCCAGTCGATCCCGCGCGACGAGTTCGAGCGTCTTCGGCTAGCACTCGGCTGGGAGTAGTCCCCTAGAGCCGAACGGAGCCCGTCACCTTCGGGGGACGGGCTCCCGGCGCATGACCGGCCCGGCTCCGATCACTCGGCCGTCCGGCCGTGATGAAGCCGCCGGTCCACAAGGGCAGGAATCGACGCGATCTTCGCCTCGGTGAGGTGGTCCCACAGGATGCCGGCCGGGCGAGGGCGAGGCGGGCACGTGATGACCTCGGTAGGTGTGATCACCAGGTCCACGTAGACGTCGTGCTCCGTCGTCGGGACACGGTCCACCACTTGCAGCTGGTGGACCGTTGTTGCGATGACGGTGTCCGGCCCTACCAGCCCGGCCTCCGCGAGCAGTGCGTACTCCAGGTCCGAGTAGCCGGCCCCCTTGCCGATCCGGGCTCCGGAGCGATCGGCTGCGACGCTCCCGAGAACGATCAGGTCGACGGGCCGCATCCCGTCCACGTCGATCGTTGGTGCGACGGTCGCCGCCGTGCGACGGTCCGCCGCCGCCTCGGCGGGACTGGGCAGCTCAGCCGGGTCTAGGACGAAGAACGGGTGTGAAAGGGCGAGCCGGGGGACCGCCATGTAGACCAGGCGTCCCTCCCGCAGGGCTATCGCCCGAACCGGTTCCTGCGCCGTGTCGGGCACGGCCTTGACCACCGACGCGGTTCGCCACTGTGGGAGCTGGGCGAGTAGTTCTGCGGCATCGCGGGAGCCGTGGAAGTCCGGAATGCCGCCATGAGCGGTGCCACGGGCGGCCCCTGCGGCATCCAGTGCATCCCACACGCGCTCGCGTACCGAAGTCTTCTCCGCCTCGATGTTGTTGGGCATGGGCCCTCCTTCTACGGCGCAGCCATCAAGTCGACCAACCTGTCCTGCACATCCTGCACCTGCCGGACTGTGCGCCACGGTCTGAGCTCCTTGACGGCGGTGACGACCACCCCGATTCCGCCGCCGCTCATGGTAGTTGCGAGGTCGTCGATGGCCTGGTTGATGGCGAAGACGGCTCCGTCGACTTGGCCCTGCCCGATGGCGGCCCGGGCCAGGTTGCCCAGGACGATCGGCCGGCTCTTCGGGCCGATCGAGATGGAGCGGGCTGCGGCTTCCAGGTTCCTCTGCGCGGCGCGGTGCTGCCCGAGTTCGAGGTAGCACGACCCGGCGAGTCGCTCGACCTGCTCGACGGCGCCGAGGTCGCTGGCGATGTCCGTGGCGTCCGCCGATTCGAGGGTGCTGATCGCCTCGCCGAGTGCCTGGTCGCACTCGCGCCCCTGGCGAAGCATGGCGTGGGCCTCGCCGGTGTGGAGCAGCGCGAGACCAGCCAGAGCCGGGCTGATGGGAGCCGCCGCAGCAGCGGCTTCTCGGGCGAGAGCCAGTCCCGCGGCGGCATCGCGGGTTCCGTACAGCTCGACGTAGCTCGCTCGCAGCAGGGCGTGACCCTGTACGGAGGGATCGCGCAGCTTCTCGCCGATCCGGGCGGCTTGGTCGTAGTACGTGCGGGCTGCTGCTGACGCCCGGCGCTGGCTTGCGTCCCAGACGATCTTCCCTACCAGGATGGCGGCGTCGGCCTGCAAGGCGAGCAGGTCTCGCTTGAGCCTTCCGGGCTGGGACTGCTGAGTGAGTTGCTTGAGGTGCGCGAGCTGATCGCTCCCCTCCGCGAGCAACTCGGCACCGGGAACCAGGTCGTAGCGCGCCGACAAGCCGAGATGCGCCTCCCGTAGCTCCAGGACCGTGGTGAGATCGGCGATCGCCGGTGCGCTTGGCAGCTGACTGTTGTCGCCGTCCGCGATCGGGCCGTCGAAGAGCGCACTCAAGTCGGCCACCTGGACCTTGAGCACCCTCGCGAGCGCCGGGTACCTCCACGGCCGCGGCTTGTCCTGGCCGCGCTCCCACCTGCGCACGGTGGAGAGGCTCACGTTCAAGAGTTCGGCCAGCCGCTCCTGCGTGAGGCCGGCAGCCCTGCGCCATCGGACAAGCTGTCGTCGCTCCATAAGTCCCCTGCAGATCCATGCCGAGTAACAGTGCAGGCCACGGGCCGCTTTGAACCCTAAGCGACTCATTTTCGCACCAAAACCGGCCTGGTGATCAGAAGTTGAGGGTGATTACGTAAGACGCGCGTCGGGCGTTCCGTGCCTTCTGCACGAAGGCCGTTGGCCCACGACCCGCAGCCTCTTCGCCCGGTGGGAGCGATGCACATGGTGGCCGTCGAGCAGGTGAGGTCCGTCCGCCACTGGGAGGGCGTCTTCCCGGCGGATACGGACGTGGTCCCCGTGGCGCGCCACAACGTGAGGTCGGAGCTGAGGAAGTGGGGATGGAACGTGGACGGCGGCCGAGCCGGCGATCTGCTGCTCATCTTCACGGAGTTGGTCACGAACGCCATCCGGCACGGCAGCAGCCAGGGCGATGTCGTCGTGGTGCGGCTGGACGAGCGCGGCGATGTCTGCCGGGTCGAGGTCGAGGATTCCCGGCCCGACCGGCTGCTCCCCGAGGACTTCGCCGCCTGCGGAGAAAACGGCCGCGGACTGATCCTTGTCAACGGCCTGGCGCTCGCCATGGGAGTGGCGACGGCGGCCACAACCAAGAGGGTATGGGCGAGCGTTCTCGCCGACGACGAGGCGGGAGCCACACGGTGAAACTCAGCAAACTCGCCCAGATATTCGCGCGGCGGCCCGCGACCGGTCGCCGACGGAGACCCGCACCGACGCATTCGGGCGCGGCACCGCAGCGCCGCCGAGCGGCCGGTCAGAACGTGTTCCTCCGGGACCGTCCCTGGACGGCGCCGCCGTTCTGGTGCACCGTCACCGCCTACTACCAGTACGGACAGCCGATGAAACTGTGGAGCGGAGGTGCGGACAGCCCCCGCTTGGCCGTCAGGCGATGCGCGCTCGCGTTCAAGCACTCGCTGTCGACCTCGACCTCTCCGAGGGCGAGGAGCAACGTCTCTGGCTGGACACTCCGGCTGCCGAGGTGCGGGCAACCGAAGACCTGGCTAGGGGCCGCTCCCATGCCATCGCGATCACCCACCACAAGGTCGTCTACATCATCAACGCCACCCCGTCCTCTCACGCCGAGACCGGGACTGCGACTCACGACCTGTTCTGCTCGGCCTGACGGGAACGACGACATGACCTACACGAGACTCAGCCACCCCCGACGGAGCCCGAACTTCAACAGCGGCGCGACCTGGCTCGCCTCCGCGAACCGAGAACCCGAAGCAGCCATCGAGCGATGGCGGGCGGGACAGCTCGCCGACATCGAGACCGGCCAACTCGTCAACGTCGTGCGGGTCACTGGCGTGGACCGTGGTGTGGCCGCGCTCAAGGACCTGTGGCAGGCCGACGTACCGGTCGGCCCGGTCCTGCACAACCGCGCCGACAGCTGCATCGAGTTCCTGGTCTCGACCCGGGCGAGCGCAGGGTGGGACATGCCGTACACGCATCTGATCGGCTGCTCCGCAGACGAAGCCCAGCCCCGCACGGTCCCCATGCCGGCCCCCGGCATGCAGCGGGTTTCGGGGAGGATCTGGCTCGTCCTCCCGGACGGTGAACGACGACCGACCGACCTCGAAGACCTGGCGGTGGCCTTGCGGCGCGCCGACGCCCGCCTGCGCCAGGGCACCTCCTGAACTCCCGCTCCGGCCCCGGGCTACAGCCGGAGCGGGTACCTGGTCGGCCGTGTCGTACCCCGGCGAACGGCCTGGCCAGATGGGATCGGTAACAGTCGATCCCACGCCGACCGTCCCCAGGCGCGGGCGCGCGCAAGGTGGTGCTGCTGCGCCCCCTGGGGACGGTCAGCACCAAGCCACGTCCACTTGCGACCAGTACGGCCGAGACATCTCTCAGCGCTGCAGCTGATCGTCGCCGGACCTCTACCGCCACTGGCCGGCCTGGACGCGAAACCGTTCTCGGTCTGTGACCGGACGAACACCCACTCCAGAAGGCCCGCACAACGCCTGCTGCAGACCGCCGCGGCCCGCGCCCCGGCGACGACACCGCGCTCACACACGTCGTACCGCACATACCACCCATGGCGGCCGTCCGGGTCAGGGCCGCACTCCCACCAACTCGTCATCTCACCAAGGAGGTACACCATGCCCGATCCATTGATCGAGGCCCACGCGTTCCTCAGCAACACACGGACCGCCGCACTCAGCCGATCTGACGGCACGATGACGTGGCTGTGCCTGCCGAACTTCGACTCCGGTGCAGTCTTCGCGAGCCTCCTCGACACTCCCTCGGCCGGGTTCTGGCGAGTTGGCCCGGCGACCTACACCGCCACGCCGACCGAGAGCCAGCGGCGCTACATCGGCGACACCCTCGCTGTCGAACAGGTCTGGGACACCGGCAGCGGCATGCTGGAGGTGATCGACTTCCTGCCCGGGGCGGACGCCACCGGGTACGCGCCGCCGATGCTCATGCGCATCGCCACCTGCCGCAACGGCACGGTGCGCCTGGCGTCCGAGTTCCGGCCCCGCCCCGGCTACAGCTCCCTCACCCCCGACCTGCGGTACGTCGGCCCCGGCACCCCCCGGCTGCGCGTGACCGCCGGCAGCGACACGTACTGGCTGGACGGCCCCCGCCACAGCGTCAACCTTGGCGGAACCGCCACTTGCGACATCCCGCTGAAGGCCGGGCAGAGCATCGTGATGGCCCTGACATGGACCCGCACCGGCAGTCCGGCACCCGATCCGATGACGGACACTACGGCGCTGGAGACGACGATCAGGTGGTGGACACAGTGGGCGTCCGCATGCGCCTACGAAGGTCCGTACCGGGAGGCCGTCCTCCGGTCGGCGCTCACTCTCCGGGGCCTGTGCGATGTCGGCGGAGCCGCAGTCGCGGCCCCGACAACATCGCTTCCCGCCCCCATCGGAGGTGTGCGTAACTGGGACTACCGCTACACCTGGCCGCGCGACACCGCGTGGATGATGCAGTCCCTCCTGTCACTGGGCTACACCGAAGAGGCCACCACCTACCGGGACTGGCTGACGACCCACATCGACCCGGCCGCTCTGCAGCCCCTGTACAGCCTGGTCGGCGGTGCGGTGCCGGCCGAGGAGCCCCAGCTCCACCTGCGGGGCTACCGCAGCTCCAATCCGGTCCGGGTCGGCAACGCCGCCGCGGAACAGCACCAGCTGGACGTCTACGGCGAACTCGCGGACCTGCTCGCGCAGATGGACGACGCCGGTATCCCGCCCTGCCCCGACGCCGACCGGCTGCTCCTCGGCCTCGCGCTCAAGGCCGAGGAACTGTGGGAGCAGCCCGACGACGGGATGTGGGAGAGCAGGGGCACGCCGCGCCGCTACGTCTCCTCACTGGTGTGGGCATGGGTGGCCCTGGACCGGGCGGTGCGCGTGCTCGGACGCCGTGACACGGCCGACCGGGAGACCCTGAGGCGGCTGGCGGCGACCGCCGAGACCATGCATGCCGAGGTGTGCGCCCGGGGATTCGATGCGGACCGCAACACCTTCACCCAGTACCTCGACGGCCGGGACCTGGACGCCTCACTGCTGCACATCTCCCGCCTCGGCTTCCTGCCGCCGGACGACAAGCGGGTGATCGGCACCGTCGAAGCGGTCGAGCGGGAACTCGGCGTGGGGGGCGGCATGCTGCTGCGCTACCCGACCCACTCCGACGCGGCCGACAACGTCGACGGGCTGTCCGGCCACGAGGGAGCGTTCCTCGCCACCGCGTTCTGGATGGTCGAAGCCCTCGCGCTGATCGGCAGGAGCACCGACGCCAGGAAATTGTTCGACCGCCTCCTAGAGGCACGCAGCGACCTCGGCCTCCTCGCCGAGCAGTACGACCCCGGCGAGGGCATCCAACTCGGCAACTACCCGCAGGGGCTCTCGCACGACGGCCTGATCCGGGCCGCCCTGGCCATCGCCGCCACGGACACCGTCCCCGCGGTCGGGGGCGAGCTGGTGCTGATAGCGGAGGAATAGCGGCGCAGCGCCGCCCACCGCCACCACCCGCGCGGTGCGGGCCCCCGGGCCCGCCGCCCCGCAGCAGCCGCACACCGCCGTCCGCGACCAATCCCGGCCGCAGCACCAACCCGATCCCACCCGTACGAGGAACGCCGCTCATGACGATCACCGACACCATCGACCGCCTGCCCCCGGACGAGCGGCGACTACTCGCCCAGATCGCCGACCTTCCGGCACCGGACCTGGACGTCTATGCCGTTGCCGCCTCCACTGACACACCCACCAGCCAGATCCGGAAGCGGCTCGGAGAACTCACGGCCAAGAACCTGCTGGAGCACGCTGGCGACGTCGCCACCCGCGGCCCGGTGTACACGATCCGGCCGGAGGTGGCCGACCGGGCCCTGACGCTCGCCGACGGGCCGGGCGCCCGTACGGGTGTACTCCAGCGGTACCTGACCTACCTGACCACTACCGCCTACGACGCCGCCCGGGTCCTCACCCCCCACCACCGGGTGCTGGGACAAGCCAGCCGGCCCGAGCCCGCTGAGCCCGTCCGGTTCTCCATCAACCACGTGGCGCTCTCCTGGCTGGAATCGATGGCTGACGCGCTGCTCCCGGCGATCACCGCCGCCACCAAGCACGGCGACTACCAGGCCGCGACCTGCGTACCCCACGCGGCCTGGCCGCTGTTCCTCTACACCCGCCGCTACCAGCTGTGGATTCCCGTCCACCGTCAGGGCCTGGCCGCCGCTGAGCGCTGGGGCGACACCGTGGCCATCCGCGAGATGCTGGCTGCGCTCGCCGCCGGCCTGCGCGGCACCCGCGACTTCGACGAGGCGATCTCCTGCCTCCAACGCATGCGAATCCTCGCGGAGGGAGACCTCGGGGCAACCGCGCAGGCCAACCTCGGCATCGGAGCGTGCCTGCACGCCGACGCCCGCTACGTGGAGGCCATGCCCCAGCTGATCGCTGCCGCTACCCGCTACGCGCGGCTCGGCCACGCGCGCAGCCAGGCTCTCGCCTTGATCCTCATCGGATCGGCGCACGCCCGGCAGGGCAACCCCGCCGCTGGCGTGCCGGCACTCCAAGAGGCCTGCACACTGCTCTCCGGCCTGACCGACCCGGACCCGCTCAACCTCTCACGAGCGCTCGCCTACCTCGGGGAAGCCCACTCGCTCGCGGGCACCCACGACCTGGCGGCCAGCGCGCTCGTAAAGGCCCTGGAGCAGTTCCGCTTCCTCTCCGCTCCCCACTGGACCGCGCACACCATGGAGTTCCTGGGCCAGGCCGCCCTGCGCGCAGACCAACGCCACGCAGCCATGGACTGGTACTCCACCAGCCTCGCCCAGTACACCGAACTCGGCAGCAGCCACGACACCGATCGCCTCCAGCGTCGCATCAGGTCGGTGACCCGCCGGTGAGCAGCCGACGGTAACGGCCGTGGCGCTCCTCAGGCCCTGAGCCTCACCGATGAAGCGTGAAGTTCCACCCTGCGCTTGCGCCCGGGCCTCCTGCGCGGCCCGCAGCTGGCCCGGGACGACACAAGAAAGGGCGCCCATCTACCGTCCCTCCTCGCCACCCAGCAGCGCGAGGAGGACGACGGTGGAGTTCATCGTGACAGCCGAGGATGTCGCCCGCCGTCTCGGCTACCCCACGCCGCTCGGCGACTTGGTGCGGCAGCGCATCGAGGTCGCCATCGAGGACGCCCAGGAGACCCTGACCGCGCACCTAGGCCGGCTGCTGCTGCCCGCTCAGTACACAGAGAGCGGTGTCCACGCAGGGGCAGACGGCTGGGTGCTCAGCCACGGCCCCCTCATCGCGGTGATCTCCGCCGTCCTGGACACGGGCACCACGTCGGGCCCCCTCGGTCTTCCGACATACACCGTCACCTACACCGCCGGCATCGACGCCCGCACTGACCCGCAGACTGCCCCGCTGCGCCTGTGGGTCCGCGCGACTGCCTGCCACCACCCGCTGCTGGCCGACGCACCCGCGCGCCAGCGCCGGGTCGCCTCCGCCTCCGTGGAGGGCCAGTCGGTCACCTACGACACCGCGGCTGAGCCGCCGGTGGTGCTGGCACCGCCGGACCTTGCCACGACCGACCGGTGGCGGCTTCGCGGCCGCAGGATTTACCAGGCCCCGACCCGACCGAATCCGCCCGGCCTCACCGTCGGGTCCTACGGTTCGGGTGGGCTGTGATGGCCGTCCTGCTTGCCGACAGACAGCTCGGCGTCCGTACCCGGGGCACGCCCCTCTTGGATGCGCACGGCGCGGAGGTGACCGGGCCGCTCGGCCCGCTGCGGGGACCGTGGCCAGGCCGCGCCGTGCCGCAGACCGACGGCACGTGGCACCTGGCTCTGGACGGGAAGGCCGGCCTCCTGCTGGTCGGCGACGTCGTGGTGGAGCCGTCCACCGGCACCGAGTGGACCGTCCTCGCTGCCGACTGGTTGGCGAACACCGACGACCCGTCACTGACCTACGTGCGGATCCAGGCGCGCGCCCGTATCTCGGACGGCACCCGACCGGAAGGACACCCGTGATGGCACACCTCGAGCTGCCCTCGGACATTGCCCGCCGCCTGGCGCCCCTCATGCTGCACCGCACCCAGCGTCTGGCCGAGGAAGTCGAGGAGGAAGCCCGGCGGCGAGCCCCGGCGGCCAAGACCTGGCACACCCAGGAAGACGGCCAAGCACGGCCCAGCCACCAGGCCGCTGACGGCCAGACCGTACCGGCGCCGATTCCCTTCTCTGTTGGGAATACCACGCTCGCCGGGCCTCGGGACGCTGATGGCCCGACCGAGGAGACGACGGGATGCCGGTGCACGGTCACCGAGGATCCGGAAGCTGTCGCTGCGACGATCTTGGCGGGCAAGGCCGCCATCAACGGCGAGCGTGTCCGTGCCACGGTCACCTGCGACTTCCCGCGAGCCGCCGAAGCCGAGTTCGCGCATGGCGACGGCACGCACTTCATGAGCGGCGCCGCCTCCCAGGTCGCCGCCCGGCACCGCTGACCGGCACTGCGGGCCACCGCGACTGCCTCTGGAGGGTCCGGCGGGGCGGACGGTACAGGCCAGGCCCTGCTTTCCTTCGCCCGGTCACCCCGCCACCGTCCGAAGGAGCCGACATGGCCCAGCCTGACCGCGTCCGGATCGTCCTCGCCCACCACCTCACGCGCGAGGACAAGGACCTGCTGCCCGGCGACGAGATCGAAGTGCCGTACCACGAGGCCCGGCAGCTGATCAGCGCCGGATACGTCGCCAACGTGGACCCGGCCGATACGGACGCGGTGGCCAACGCCCTCGCGCCCGTGGTCGAGCCCAAGCCGGCCGTCGCCCGGCCGCCGGCGAACAAGGCAGCAGGGCAGGCAAGTGAGTGACCTGGCCTCCCTCGACGCCGAGGAGCTGGCCGTCGCCTGGCTGTCGGGGCACGCCGAGCTGACGAAGGTGCTCGGCGGCCCAGGCCGGGCCGGGGCCCGCAACGCCCCGCCCTACCCCCGGATCCGCATCACCCAGGTTCCCGGCGGCTCCGCGCCGGGCTGGCGTTGGATCGCCACCGTCCACCTCCAGGTCGAAGCGCTCGGCGACCTGGACCGGTCGACTCCCCGGCCCGTACTGCGTCGGGCGTTCGCCACCGCGGTCAAGGCTCTGCACGAGCTGGCCGAGCAGGGCGCCGCTCCGGGCCGGCCGGTGGTGACCGCGGTACGGGCGCTGTCGGCGGGCGGGTGGCTGCCGGAACCGACCGGCCAGGCCCGCTACGTCGGCGTGGTCGCCCTGACCGCACACCCGCTGGCCGCCTGAAGCGCATTGCGCGAGTTGTGCGACACCCTCACGCGCGGCGACGGCGCGACGCTACTGCTCGCAGCGGCCTACGGTCCGGCACGTCCCTGGCTGTCCGTGTTGAGGAGGATCGGCTGTGCCTGCGGAGAGCATGTTCGTTGCCCAGATGGCCCGCCTGTACCTGGCCGCGCCGGGTACGGCCGCGCCCACGGACCCGGTGACGGCGATGCCGTCCGGGTGGAAGGAGGCCGGGCTGTTCAAACCGGGCAGCCTGGAGTGGAACACCGATCCGAAGTTCGAAGATCTCAAATCCCATCAGCTGCGGTACGCGGCCCGCACCATTCAGACCGAGGACGCCGCGACCATCAAGGTCGAGCTTCAGGAGTGGAACGCGGGCAACATCATCGCGGTGTACGGCGGTGGCGAGGTCACGAGCGTCACCCAGAACGGCAAGACCTTCTACCGGTTCAACCCGCCGAAGGTGGGCGGGCGCAAGCAGTTCGCGGCGGTGGTCGAGCTGGTCGATGGCGTGAAGCACTACCGGCGGATCGTGCCGCTGTGCGAGCAGGTCGCGTCGGTGGCCCAGAAGTACCCCAACGACGCAGAAAGCACACTGCCGCTGGAGCTGAAGGTGATCGGAGGCGAGGCCGGCGACCCGTGGTACGACCTGACCGACGACCCCGGCTTCGCCCCGGCAGCAGCCTGAACTACCCGTGGTGGTAGCGGTGTTTGGGCTGTGCCCATTCGCTGCCCCTGCGCCTACTGTGGATCACGTCGGGCAGCCCACCCCCCTGGGGCCAGCCCGGCCCCGCGATGCCCCGGCCACCCCCGGCCGGGGCATCGTCATGCTCACATTGGGGGCGGTGGAGCCGCACGCAGGCGAATCGGTGGGCCCTGGACGACAGGTGTCGGTGGGCCCTCGAAGCCAGGCAGCGGGAGGTCATCGAAGACGGAGGTGGACTCGTCACCTGGCCGATTCACCGCCAGTGTTGGCCAGGTGGACTTGGTGTTGGCGGCTGCGTGGCGGCCCGGCGCGACGCTAGCTGTCTTCGGCTCCTACGGTCTGCGGCGTTCCGTTGCCGACAGACCGAGGAGCCGACGTGGTCGGTATTGACCTAGACGCCGCTCGTGACCGCCGTCTGGCCGCCGCTGCCGAGAAGGCGGTTCTCACCAAGGCCGAATACACCGTCGGGGAGGAGCCGGTCATCCTGGGCGGGACCACGGTGGCCACCCTCCCGGCCGAGCTGCCGTTGGAGGTGTGGCAGCCCCTGGTCGGCATTCCGTACCTGCCGCTGCTGCTTCGCTCGCTGGTGGAGGCCGCCCAGGCCCAGGGCGAGAAGCAGACGCAGGCCGCCGGCCTGATCGTGGACGTACTCGGTTCGGAGCCGAGCCTGCCGTCCGATCTGCTGGCCGCTGCCGCCGAGATGGGCCGACGCCTGCTGGGCGGTGACGGCTACGAGCAGCTGATGGCTCAGCAGCCCAGCCACTCCGACATCTTGGAGTTGGTCCGCTACGCCTGGACCAAGTACTTCTCGGGAGGTGGGGGCCTGGGGGAACTCATCGGGCCGTCTGCGTCGCCTTCGAGCGCTGGGACGACCTCGAAGCCGACTTCCAGCGGTACTACCATCTCGACGCCCGCGGTGTCTGGCGACGGCCCGGTGACCCTGGATTCCTCGGCACCCGGCGCCTCCTGACCTTGATGCGCGGGCTGCCTGCCGAGGCCCTGCTGCGGCGAGATGGGGCGGAGATCGGCGCTGACCGCTGGGGTCTGACGCAGGAACTGCTGGCGCAGCTGGTCGAGCTGGTATCGGTGGTGGCGGCGGAGCATCGCCTGCGGCGGCCGGTCGAGCTGCCGCGTCCGGCCCACCTGAGCGCTGGCCGCGAGTACGACCGGGACGTGCAGGGCATGGCCCGCGCGGTCGCCGTGCTGCGCCGCAGCGGGAAGGCGGCCGGCCGTGGCTGAGGAGATCGACTCCGGCCGTCTCGTTGTTGAGGTCGTCGCCGACTCGTCGGGGTTCGCGGCGAATGCCCGAGCGCGCGTCGATGCGGCAGTGCGCAACCTGCGGGCCAAGGTCCGGTTGGACCCGGACGCCTCCGGGCTGCGCGAGCGCGTCGAAGCTGCTGCGCAGGCCGCCCGCGCCCGGGTCAAGGTCGCGGTCGACTTCGACGCTTCTGGTCTGCGTCAGCGCGTCCGGGCTGCTGTCGAAGCGGCCGCGGCCAGCGTGAAGGTCGACCTCGACGTCGAGACGGCCGGGCTGCGCTCCCGCGTCGAGGAAGCGCTGGCCGGCCTGTCGGTGCGCGTGAGGGTCGACGTCGACACCGCCGCCGCGACCAGCCGCCTCGTGGCCTTCCGCACCCTCGCATCCCGGCCGGTCGACGTCCCGATTAACGCTCGCGGCTCCGCTGGCGGTGGCAGCGGGGGGCTGGCCCAAGCGGCACAGGGCCTCGGCTCCACCGTCGCCGGGCTGGTCCGCTTGCCTGCGATGGCCTCCGGGGCGCTCGCCCTCGGCCAGGCCCTCACCCAGGTCGCCGCCGGGCTGTTCGCGATGGGTGCGGCCGCCGCGCCCGCGGTCGGTCTGCTCGGTGCCCTTCCTGGCGCGGCGACCGCCGCGGTGCAGGGCGCTGGCACCCTGCTGGCCGCGTTCAGCGGCATTGGTGCCGCGGTCAAGGCACTCGGCCAGGCGGACAAGCAGTCTGCCGGGGCCTCGTCCGCTTCCGCGCAGGCCCGGCAAGCCGCCGCCGATCGGGTGGCGGACGCGCAGCGCCGTCTCGGCGCCGCCCAGCGCGACAGCGACGAGCAGGCGCTTCGCGGCGCCGAACAGGTCGCGCAGTCCCGGCGCCGTCTGGCCGATGTCCAAGAGCAGGCGGCGGCATCGGTTGCCGCCGCCGACCGACAGCTGGCGGCGGCGGAACTCACGGTCACTCGCGCCCACCAGGCCGCCGCGCAGGCGCAGCAGGCACTGAACGACGCCCGGCAGGCCGCGCAGCGCACCCTGGAGGACCTGAACCGCGACGCAGCCCGCGGGCCCCTGGAGGAGCAGAAGGCGCTGCTCTCCCTAGAGCAGGCCCGCGCCCGGCTCAACCAGGTCAACGTCTCTCCGTTCTCGTCGGAGACGGACCGGCGTGAAGCCCAGATCTCCTACCAGGAGGCGGTCAACCAGCTCGAGGACGTTCGTACCCGCAACCGGCGGCTCGCCGAGGATGTCAAGAAGGTCAACCAGCAGGGTGTCGAGGGCAGTGACCAGGTCACCTCCGCGAAGGAACAGCTCGCCCGCGCCCAGGAGGCCGAGCAGGATGCGGTCCGAGGCGTCCAGGACGCCGAGCAGCAGTCCGCCCGCGCCCGCGTTCAGGCGGTGCGCGAGGTCCAGGATGCGCACGCCGACCTCGACAAGTCCGTCCGCGAAGCGCAGGGCCAGCAGCTGCGTTCCGCCGAGCAGGTAGCGGACGCCCAGCGGGATGTCGCCCGCGCGGTGCGGGACCAGTCCCAGGCGCTGAACACTGCTGCCGGGGCCGCCAGCGCCGCCGAGCAGGCACTCGCCGCACTCTCCCCGGCGGGACGGCGCTTCGCCCAGTTCATCTCCGGCACGGTGCAGCCGGCTCTCCGCGGGCTGCGGGACACCGCGCAGGCATCCCTGCTGCCTCCGCTGGAGACTGCGATCAGCCGCGGCCTCGCCCTGCTACCGATCTTCAACCGGGCGATCGGTGACACCGGTCAGGTACTCGGGCAGGCCGCCCTGCGAGGCGCGGAGATGGCCACCTCCGGACCGTGGCGGGCGGACCTGGCGCAGGTCGCCTCGACCAACACGCGGGTCATCGGCTCGCTGGCGAACGCCGGGCTGAGCGCGGCCGACGGGCTGCGCAACATCACGGTTGCCGCCGCACCGTTGCTGGAACGCCTCGCCCGTGCCGTTGAACGCGGTCTCGCGCTGGCCGCCGCGTTCATCCAGGCCCGCCGCGACGGCGGTCAGCTCAGCGCGTTCTTCCAACGTGCCGGGGACACCGGCGCGCAGCTGTGGGGAATCCTGCGGGACATCGCCCTTGGCGTCTTCAACATCGGGCGCGCCGCCGCCCCCGCCGGACAGCAGCTCCTCACCTCGCTGTCTGCCGCAGCAAAGTCGTTCCGCACGCTCACCGGAGAGGGTGAAACCCAGGCCAAGCTCGCCGGGTACTTCGCCAACACCGTCCCCGTGCTGCAGGAAGTCGGACGGCTGGTGGCGGCCCTCGGCATCGCCTGGTTCAACTTCACCAACAACCCGGCATTGGCGCCGCTGATCGCCCGGCTGCGCACCGAGGTGCTGCCTGCCGTCATGCAGCTGGCCGGATCGCTCGGCAACGGCCAGCTGTGGGAGCAGCTCCTCGGGCTGCTCTCCTCCATCGTGGGCATCGCCGCCCAGCTCGGCGGCCTCGGCAACACCCTGTCCGGGTTCCTGTTCGTCATCCAGGCCGTCGCCTCTGCCGTGCAGCTGCTGCTGTCGATCCCCGGCATGGGCGCCTTCGTGTCGGCGCTGCTGACGATCGCCGGCGTCGCGGGCGGGGTCATGGCCGTGGGCAACGCGATCGGCGCTGTTCGCGGCGCGCTGACCCTGCTGTCCGCCAACCCGATCATGCTGATCGTTGCTGCGGCCGCCGCCCTGGTGCTGGCGTTCACCACCGCCTACCAGAAGTCCGAGTGGTTCCGCAGTGCCGTCAACGGAGCGATCAGCGGCCTCGCCGACGGCGTGCGCTTCGCGCTCGACAGCATGGTGTCCTTCGCGGCCTGGTCGTGGGGCAAGCTCACCGGGATCTTCGCCCCACCGATCCGCTTCCTGGTCAACACCGTCTACGACGGCGGGATCAGGCGGGCCTGGAACTGGATCGCCGACAGCTTCGGGCTCGGCAAGCTGCCGTCGTTCACCGTCGGGTTCGCCCGAGGCGGTGTCGTGCCCGGCTACGCGCCCGGCCGTGACACAGTGCCCGCCATGCTCTCTCCCGGGGAGGGCGTACTGGTGCCGCAGGCCGTACGCCAGCTCGGCGGAGAAGGGGGCATCACCGCCCTCAACGACGCCGCCCGCGCCGGGCGCCTCGCAGACGCCGGCGCGCCCGTGCAGGGCTTCTTCCTCGGCGGCCTCGTAGACGGCGCTTTCGACAAGCTGCGCGGCTGGGCCGCCGGAGCCCTGGGCAAGGCTCTCAATCCCGTGCGGTCCTGGTTCAACTGGATGCCTGATAACGCGTGGGGCGGCATGCTGCGCGGCATGGTCAACCGGGCCGTCGACGGTGTGCTGGCCTTCGTGCGCGGCTACGCCACCGGGGGAGTGGTGCCCGGCTACGCGCCCGGCCAGGACAGCGCCCTGGCCCGGCTCAGCCCCGGCGAAGGTGTCCTGACGCCGCAGGCCGTGAGAGGACTCGGCGGCGGCGCGGCCGTCAGCGCGATCAACGCCGCCCGCGGCCAGCTCGCCACCGACGGCGGCCAGGGCCAGCGCATTGGCACCGTCATCTCACCCGGAGCGATCGTGCAGTACATCACCAACCCGCAGCCCGAGACGCCGGGGGAGACCGTCAACAACCGGCTGCGCGCGCTCGCGAGCTTCGGCCTGTTCGACAAGGAGAGCGCCTGATGGCCCGCGAGCGCTGGCTGGTGGACGGCTACGACCTCACCGACGGCCTGGTGCGCGACATCGAGTACCGGGCCGGGCTGATCGGCACCCCCGCGGTCGTCGGAGCGAACGCCACCGTCCCGAACCGCATCGGGGAGCTGTGGCGGCCCAAGCACCACGGCCCCGGCAAGTTCACTCTCACCGTGTGGCTGGCGCCCACCAAGGGCGGGTGGCAGGACGTCGAAGCGGCGTGGGAAGACTTGCTGCGCGCCGTCGCCCGCCCGCACCGGCTGCTCACCTTCGAACGGCACACTGCCGCCGGCCAGGTGCGTCGCTGCGAAGGCGAAGTGCTGTCCGCGCTCACCCCGACGCCGCTGGGCCAGAGCGGCATGCGCATCAGCCTGGAGGTCAACGTGCCCGCCGGATACTGGGTGTCCGCCGACACCAGCACCCAGGCGACCGCCCCCGGCACGCCCGTGCCCCAAGACCTCCCACTGACCGCGTTCTCCGACGCCACCGCGCCGATGGAGCAGCTCGCCTACCTGCTCACCGGCCCGATCACCGCCCCGACCGTCACCGACACCACCGACGGGACTGGTGGCGACGCCTTCACCTACGCCGGGCAGATCGGCGCCGGGCAGAGCCTCACCGTGGACGCCGCCACCTGGCAGCTGACCGGCAGTGGAGGCTTCGTCCCCGACCCGGGGCGCCTGACCAACACCGGGGCGGCCTTCCTGCGCCTGGCCGCCGGCCGCCCCGGCAAGCCGCCAAGCGTGCGCCTGACCGGAACCAACACCGGGCCCACCACCCAGCTCGCCGTCACCGGCCGCCGCGCCTACCTGACCTGACCGGAGAACCACCGTGGCCGTCCACCTGCGCGTCTCCAGCCCGAGCGGCAGCCTGCTCGGGCTGCTGCCCTACCCCGCCGACCTCAAGACGCAGGCCGAGCACAACGGCCCCGGCGCGCTGACCTTCACCTACCCGCGCAACGCCCCGGGCGCCGGCCTGCTGTCCGGGGACGACCCGCGGATCTCCCTCGTCATCGACGGCGTCGAGCAGCCCGAGCGGTACCTGCTGGAGGACGACGGCGACGACCCGGCCGACGACGTGGGTGCGGCTCGGCCGGTCCAGGTCGGCTGCCGGGGCGCCCTTGCCCTGCTGGAGCGCGCCGTGATCTACCCGGTCGGCCACACGCCGGGCCAGGCCGTGCAGGGGCTGGACGCGCACTTCCCGTTCGTCAACGCCACCCCCGGGGCCGTCCTCGCCACCCTGCTCCAGCGCGCCCAGGCCCGCGGCGCCCTGCCCGAGATCAGCTGGGACTTCACCTCCGCCGCCGACAGCGCCGGCCGCTCCTGGCCCACGACGTACACCGTCCAGTACGACGCCGGCGGTGACCTGCTTAAGACCGTTGCCTCGATCACCGGCGCGGGGTGGGCCGACGTGCGGATGGAGGGCTACCGCCTGCGCGCCTACGTGCCCGAAACCGTGTGTGCCACCGACCACCCCGGCATCGTCCTGTACCTGGGCCGGGACGTGCTGAAGGGCCCCCGGCAGCGCTCCCGCCGCTTGGTGCGCTCCCACCTGCTCGCTGCCGGCGACGCCGGCAACCTGGCCGAGGTCGTGGACTCCACCGCCGCGGCCCGCTACGGCCGCCGTGAGGCCTTCGACGGCCGCGGGGGCATCACCGATGCCGCCACCCTGGCCGAACTCGCCCGTGTCACCCTCGGCGGCATGGTGGCCGCTGCCGAGGGCTTCACCATCGAACTCGACCCGACCGCCACCCAGCACCGACCCGGCATCGACTACCGGCCCGGGGACTACATCCGCTACGACCAGCGGCGCACCAGCCCGACAGAGCTGGAGCCCCTGCGGGTGCGCACCATCGCCACCACGTACGACGACTCCGGCCAGCCCAGTAGCAGCCTCGAGCTCAACGACGTCTTCGTGGAGCAGCGCATCCAGGTGCAGCGGCAGCTGGACGCCCTCACCAACGGCTCCGCGACCGCGTCCCGCACGCCGCTGCCGCCGCTTGGCGACCGCAACGACACCATCGCCCCGAAACAGCCGGACGCGGTGCTGCTCGGCTCCTGGGCCTACCTGGACCGGGACGGGCAGCAGCACGCCGCGCTGGCCGTCTCCTGGCCCGCAGTGACACAGAACGCCGACGGCACCGCGTACGACGACGCCGGAGCGTACCTCGTCTCCTACCTGCTGCCCGGCCTACGCACCGCGGAACAGGACCCCCAGTGGTCTCCGGAGCAGACCGTCCACGGCACCATCGCCCACTACGACCAGCTCCCGGCCGGGCAGCGCGTTCAGGCCCGAGTGCGCACCGTGGATGCCTCCGGGAACTCCTCTGCCTGGCAGCTGTCCGAGGAGACGCTCCTCGCGAGCGACACGACGCCGCCACCCGTGCCGTCGAAGCCGGTAGTCACCTCGCTGATCGGCGCACTCCGGGCGGTGTGGGATGGGCGCGGGGCACAGGGGGAGGAAATGCCCGCCGACTTCGCCGAGTTGGAGGTGCACGCGTCCACAGCAGCCGGATTTACTCCCAGCGCGGCGACGATCGTCGATCGGCTCGCAGGAGCGGCGGCCTCCCCGATCACCGGCCTGTCCTACGGCACCACCTACTACGTCAAGTTCGTGGCCCGCGACCGGGCGGGCAACGCCTCCCAACCGTCCGGTGAGACCTCCGCTGCCCCAACCCTCGTCATCCGCTCCGACCTCGCTGACAAGATCGTCGGCACAGCCCAGCTCGCCGACGCGACGATCATCGGCGCGAAGATCGCCCTCGCCACCATCGAGGACGCGAACATCGGCACGGTGTCCGCCAGCAAGCTGACCGTCGGCAAGCTCACCGCCGACATCACGGTCTCCGCACGCATCAAGACCTCCGACACCGGCGCGCGAGTCGAGATCAACTCCGGCGGCATCGAGGCGTGGAACGCCAACGGCGTGAAGACCGTCGCCGTCTCGGCCTCCACAGGCGACGTGCAGATCATCGGCGGCCTCTCCAGCGGAACCACCGGGCAGCGCATCGAGATCAATCCGACCGCCGGCTTGCCGGAGATCCGCTTCTTCCCCACGAGCGGCAACAACTATGCCTTCATCAACGCGGTCGGCGGGAACAACGGCGCGGCATACATCGGGCTGAACAGCGGCAGCTTCCAGCACAACGGGCAGAGCACGGCCTACCGGCTCTACCTGACCGAGTACAGCTCCGCGCTGGAGACCATCCGCACCGACACCCAGAAGCCGTGGGGCGGCACCGTCCGCATGAACGCGGGCGAGGGCGCCGCACTCGCTTACACCGTCGAGGACACGCTCCACGGCTACGTCATCGCCTCGCAGACAGGCGCCCAGTTCGGCCGACGCAACGAGGACGGCAGCGACAGCGAACTGTGGCTCGCAAGCTCAGCACTGCAGTACAACGGCACCTTCCCAAACTACTGGTACAGCGATCCGGGAGGCGGCCTGTTCACCGGCACGGTGGGGATGACCAACTGGACGGCCATGTCGCTCGTTTACGGACCGACGATGAAGTCGCCGATGGTGCCGATCGTCACCCTGCGGGACTGGCAGGCGATCCGAGCGTGGCAGGTCACCGCATCCAGCCTCACCGGCTTCACCACCACCCTCGCCGCCGCCAGTACCGACGGCTCCGTCGGCTTCTGGTGCTACCGCATCTGACAGGAACGGAGATCACCATGCCCGAGCAGTACCGGGTACTCGACGTGGCCCGAATCAACGTCGGACCGACGCAGTGCTGGGCCGTGCGCCAGCAACGGCCCGACGGAGAGCACCACATCACCTGCTTCCCAGCCTCCTCGCTGGAGTGGCGGGCCGCCGAGTACGACATCGACCACACCACCCCGGCCGGCATCGACCAGATACTCGACATACTGCTCCACGAGCCGTTCGTCCCGGACCCGCTCGAGAACCGTGACACCGACCCGGCCGCCGCGAAGGGCCTCACCGCCCCCGCCACCCAAGCGGTGCACGGTCTCACCGCGGGGGACACCGTGCCCATCACCTTGCACAACGCGCCCGACCGGGCCACCGCCCGTCAGGCACACCTCGAACGGATCGCCCACATCAAGCGAACCCGCGTCGCCGTCACCGCCGGCCCCACCCCGGGAAAGCTCCGCGGGGCGCCAGCGCGGCCCGCACCGGACCCCCTCGATGAGATCCGCCGCAACCACGGCATCACGTCCCACGGCGTAGCGGCCAAGGTCGAACTCGTGGAACAGGCCCGGCAGCAGCTCGCCCGGCCGCAGCCGTCCTCCGGCAGCACCACCGCGCGCTCCGCCCCGGAGGCCTTCACCACGTCCGTGTGGGACACAGCCGTGCCCCGACGTGACGAAGCGCAGCAGCGCGACGGAGACGACACGGCGTGATCGACCACCCCACTCCCGAACAGCTCGACCGCCTGCTCAGCACCGCCGACCGCCGCCGACTCACTCCCGCCGAAGCCGCCCTCCTCCGAATGGGCATCCAACACCTGCAGAAGGCGGCCGCCCGTCCCCCGCAACCGAAACCCGAAGGGCAACCGATCATGGAACACAACGTCGCGCCCATCACTGTGGACGCCGAGCCGTACATCGCCCGGCTGCGCACCCAGATGGCCGAGGCCTGGGGCCAGGTGCAGGCGCAACTCGCCCTCGCACACGAGGAGATCGCGGTGCGCGCCGCTCGAGAGGCCGACCAGGCCCGGCGGATCGCCGAACTCGAAGCCGCCATCGCTGAACTCCAACCCAGCGCCTAG
This sequence comes from Kitasatospora sp. NPDC114501, assembly GCF_055633695.1. Taxonomy (NCBI): domain Bacteria; kingdom Bacillati; phylum Actinomycetota; class Actinomycetes; order Kitasatosporales; family Streptomycetaceae; genus Kitasatospora; species Kitasatospora sp. NPDC114501. The sequence goes on from NZ_JBVKDS010000021.1 coordinate 116,506, forward strand.
ACGCGACCGTAGACGCCGTCGCGCCCTACCGTCCCCTGCTGTGAACCGGGACCCGGACGACCAGCAGCCTCCCGCTGGCCGACGACACCGACGGAGGACCAGATGGAACGAGATCACCGGCTGGAAGACGATCCGGGACCTGATGCTGTTCCTGCTCGGAGCGGTCGTGATCGTGAGGGAGACGTGGACCCCGCCGGTCGACCCGAGCGTGGTCATCACCGGCTTGACCCTTGCGGGGCTGCCAGCCGCGCTGTCAAGGGACGAACGGCCACCACGCGAGTAGCCCCCCGAGCCAGGCTACTGGCCCGGTACCGGTTCACCACCGGCTACCTGGCCGCTGCCGGCGCCGCGATCGCCGCTACCTGGCCGCACTGAATCACCCGCCTCGGCCCCGGCCCTGTGTCTGCGGCCAGCGCTACCCTAGAGTGATGATGTGGCCGCCGGGCTGACCGGCCGCGTGCTCTGGCAACAAGCCCCTCGGGGCTGTCTCCTATCAAGGGGAGCGCGCGGACCCGGGCGGCTTCGCAACCCGCGGGCCCGGCGGCCACACTTCCTAATCTCCTGTATCACCAGCCGACTTGGCCACGTGGTGGGGTGTTCCCACGTAGGCCCGGCTGGCGGGAGGGTGGAGGCAGGCAGCCACGCCGGGGCCTGCGAACCCCGGTGCCGCCACGGAGACAAGGAAGGCACCCTGAGGTGACAGCACCCACCCAGCAAGCACCCCCTGCGACCGACCCGGTCACCCCGCTGACGGACAACCGCGCGGAGATGGCCATCGAGACGGCCGACCAGGTCCTGGAGATCACCGGCGCGCAGCGGTTCTGGACGAAGGCGCAGCGAGCGGCCCTCGCCACCATCGGCCTCGCCCAAGCCCCGACGCACGACCTCGTTGCGTTCTTCCACATCTGCAAGTCGACCGGCCTGGACCCGTTCCGCCGCGAGATCTACTACATCCAGCGCAAGCGTAGGGTGCAGGGCCAAGAGGAGCTGTACTACACCGCGCAGACCGGCATCGACGGGTTCCGGCACATCGGGCAGCGCACCGGCCGGTTCATCCGGCGAGTCGGCCCGTTCTGGACCGGACCCGAAGACGACCCGACATGGTGGGTACCGGGCGAGGACGGCATCAACCGCCGCCGATGGGTCGACGTGTGGCTCCACGACCACCCGCCCGCCGCCGCGATGTGCCGCATCGAGCACCGCAGCATCGCCGGAGACGAGACGGTCACCCAAGCCGTCGCCCTCTTCTCCGAGTTCGCCGTCGGCAAGGACGAGTGGCAGGACGACCCGCGCACAGGCCGAGGGGTCCGAACGGGACGGCGCGTCCTGACCGGCCTGTGGCCGACCATGGGCGCCCACATGATCGGCAAGGTGGCCGAAGCCCAGGCCTGGCGCATCGCCTTCCCCCGCGAGCTGGTGAACATCTACGAGCACACCGAGATGGAACAGGCCGACGCCGCTCAGCGCGAACTGGAGCGCGAGGCAGCAACAGCGCGCCGACGCGAGGCCCGATCCCAGGAACAGCCCGGTTCCGTCATCTCCGGCACGGTGATCAGCACCTCCGCCGCCGAGACGGCCGACGGAGCCGCCGAGCAGGGCGCACCCGAGAGGGAGCCGGGCGACACCCGGGAGGAACCGGCGGCCGAAGCCCCCACCGCCGACGAGCTGCGTGAGGAACTGCGCGCCTACGCCTCCGCGATGGGCAGCACCGTCGCCAAGATCACCTCCCGGTGGCGGAAGGCGACGGGGACTGGCCTCGAGGAGGCAACCGGCGGGCAGCTTGCCGTCCTGCTCGGTGAGCTGCGCCCCTACGTCGTGTCCGCGCTGGGGTCCCACCCCGAGGCGGCCGAGCACGTCGATGCCGGCGGCCTCCTGGTCCGGCTCAACCCCGATACCACCGTGTGGAGCAGAGAGGACGCCCGGGAGGGCTAACCGGCTCCGCCTGCCCACTTCCTCCGCAGGGCCGCGCCACGGCGGGGCGGCCCTGCGGCCTGCCCCACACGGACACCACATGCAGCCTCTCATCGAGCAAGCTCGCCAGCTCGCCCGCGCCCGTCTCATCGGGCCCAGCCCCCTGCCATGCCGCTGCGGCGCGCCCCGTCACGCACACCGCGGACAGAAGCGTTCCGGCGGCCACCCCTCCACCAACTGCGCCCGGTACCGCCGCGACCCGGCCGACGTGCTCCTCGAACGGGCCCAGGCAGCGGGCCACGCCCGGCTCGGCGACGACCTCGCGGCGTCCGAGCGCACCGGCCGCCGCCGACGCTCCCGCCGCCCCAAACAGCCCGGCCAGTGGTCGATCGGTGCCTCCGACACCAGCTCCTGCCGCCGCGCGATCTGGTACCGGGAAAACCCCCCGCCCGGCTACGTCCCGGCCCCTGTGGACCGGCGCGCGGCCCGGGCCGGAACCCTGATCCACGACTCGGTGTCGCGCCGCCGGCGCGCCCTGTACCCCTGGCGCCTGTACGAGCAGACCGTCACCCTGCCCGGCCTGGACCGGCCAAGCCGCTACGACGAGTACGACCCCGTGACCGGCGTGCTGTACGACTACAAGACCGCCGGGGACTGGAAATGGTCGCTGGTCGGGGAGAACGGCCCACCGGAGACCGAGTGGGAGCAGGGCCAGCTCTACGCGCTGGCGCTCCACCTGGAGGGCCAGCACGTGGTGGAGGTGCGGATCGTCTACTTCGAGCGCAAGAGCGGTGAGGACGAGGAGTTCACCCGCCCGTTCGACGAGCAGGCCGCCCGGCGGGCCCTCGGCCGGTTGACCGCCATCGCCACGGCCCTCGACCTGGGCACTGCCCTGCCCCGGGACCGGTCCGGGCCGAGCACCGATGTGATCTGCCGACGGTACTGCCCGGCCCGCACCCACTGCTGGAACATGCTTGAAGCCGAGGCCTCCGGCCGCTCGCCCGAGTCGTACACCCTCGTCACCGACAAGGCCGACATCGAATGGGCCCTGGGCGAGTACGACCGACACCGTGCCGCGAAGTCCGCCGCCGAGAAGGCGCAGAACGTCGCCAAGGCGCTGCTCGCCGGGGTCCCGCCCGACACCTACGGCGAGTACGAGTACGTGCGCACCGCCGGGCGGCTCAAGGACCCTGAGCCCGACCATCAAGGACGCGTCAGGCAGCTCGAGGCGTTCTGGGACCTCCCGCCGAACGAGCGGCCAGCACTGCAGGACCTCGACTACCCGACCAAGCGGTCCCGCACGCCCGGCAGCACCCAGGTCCGCCGGGTGCGCGCCGCCAAGCGCGGAGCCCCGCCGGTACGCGGAAGCCGGTAAGGACGCCAAACGCGGCGCGCATCGCTTCCCCTGGCCAGGAGCTCCGTGCCTACGCCTGGCCAGTCCCACCCCGGACGTCGAAACGGCCCCGTTGTCTGTCGGCTGACCTAACGTCCGCGCATCGCAAGCCCGTTGAGAGGAACACCGTGACCAGCCCGTACGACCCCGCGCCCGTTGTGCCTCGCTCGCCCTGGTTCACCGAGCGGCCGCCCGCTCTCCGACCCGCCGCACACCTCGTGCCGGTGCAGCCCGCCGAAGGCCTCGGCGCACCGATCTACGAGCAGATGGTCGCCGAGTACGGAGATCCGTTCGGCCCACTCGGCCCGATACGTGCCCGGTACCTGCATCGTTCGCTTGCCCGACCGACCGGAGACTGAACCCCGGGCCCAATACCGGAAGTTGTCGACGCGACCTAACCCGGGCAGCCGCCTAGATTCCCCGCTCATGGCAGCCCCCCGCTACATCGACTACACGCCGCTGGACGAGATCCGGCCCGCCGCTCGTAACCCGAAGGGCCACGACGACGACGGGCTGGATCGCTCCGTCGAGCAGTTCGACTTCACCGAGCCCGGTCTGCTGGACGAGCGCACCGGGCGCCTGGTGGCCGGCCACGGCCGCTACGAAACCCTGGCGCGGCGCCGCGACGCGGGCAAGGCCGCCCCGGAAGGCGTCGTCGTCACCGCCGACGGCACATGGACCGTTCCCGTCGTACGCGGCTGGGCATCGCGCGACGATGCTCACGCCGAGGCCTATCTGATCGCCTCCAACCACTTGACCACCGTCGGTGGCTGGGATGGCGAGGGTCTGGCCGCGATGCTGTCCGGCCTGGAGCAGGTGGACCCGGTGCTGTTCGCCGCCACTGGTTTCGACCATGCCCAGATCGACGCCATGCTCGAGGACGTCGCCGTGGGCGGCCTGGCGGGCGACACGGACGACGACGTCGCCGCCGAGCCCGAGCAGCCCACCCGCGGCGACCTTCTGGCCCTGGCCGGTGTCACCGTCGGCGAGCCCGAGCACCAGGTCGAGACCGGGCAGGTGTGGGAGCTCGGCGACCACCGCCTCGTCGTCGCCGAGGTCTTCGACGGCTGGCCGCAGTGGACCCCGCTGCTCATCGAGGGCAGCCTCTTCCTGCCCTACCCCACCCCGCTCGCCCCGTACGCGGACCGGGCCGTCGGCCGGCGCTTGGTGATGGTGCAGCCCGAGCGCTACCTGGCCGGTCACCTCCTAGACAAGTGGGAGCGCATCAGCGGCGAGGCGCCCACGCTCCTGGACGAGTCGTGACGGCGGTCATGCCGACCGGCGGTGGCACCTTCGACCGCGACGAGAGACCCCTCTACTTCACCGCAGGCGGCGGGGAGTTCAATGCAGGCCCGCATGTGCTGACGGCCGTCAACGAGCTGATGGGCCATGCCGAGGAGAAGCGTCTGCGTGACCTGCTGGATGCCGGATGCCGGGTGCTGCTGGACAGCGGCATCTTCTGGCTCACCAACCGGCACAGCAGGGCCCACGGCGTCTCCATGGACGAGGCCCTGGCGCTCGCCCCTGAGCAGATCGACGGGTTCGAGGAACTGCGGGAGCGGTACATCCACCTGGCCCGCACGTACGGCGACTGGCTGTGGGGCTACATCGAGCTGGACCAAGGCGGCCTGGAGCACAAGCGCGCGCAGCGCGCGGCCCTTCACGACGTCGGCCTGTCGCCGATCCCGGTGTACCACCCGCTGGTGGACGGCTGGGACTACTTCGACGAGCTAGCCGAGCGGTATGACCGGATCTGCGTGGGCAACATCGTCCAGGCTTCGGCTCCGGTGCGGCTTCGGCTGCTGCACACGATCTGGGAGCGCCGCCAGAGGTACCCGCACCTGTGGATCCACGCGCTCGGCCTGACCGCCAACGAGTGGTGCCTGCCGCTGGCCCCGGACTCCTGCGACTCCTCGTCCTGGCTGGCGCCGCTGCGCTGGAACCACCAACGGATCGAGACCGCGATGCTGCGCCGCGTCGGCAACCTGCCCGCAGGCTTCCGCTACGCCCCCGGGGAGAGCGCCTCCTACCAGGCTGCCGCTCGGCTGTGCGCGGACGCCGCGACGGCGCTGGGCACCTGCTGGAGACACGCCGCCCATCGCATTGAGGAGCTGACCGGTGCCCCCGGCGGCACGGTGCTGGAAGGGGCGCAGCGATGAGCCCGATCCACCAGGAAGCCGCGGTGAAGCGCACCGGCGGCGGCGCGTTCGACCCGGCCGACCGGCACCTGTACTTCGCGGCCGGGGACTCCGAGCACTACCCGCACTACGCGCTGCTTGCCACGAACGACCTGCTGACCGCCAGCCACGAACGCCGGCTCGTCGCTCTGCTGGACGCCGGGCACCGCGTCCTGCTCGACTCGGGGATCTTCTGGCTGACCAACCAGTACAAGCGAGCCCACGGCGTCTCCATGGACGAGGCCCTGGCACTCGCCCCGGAGCAGATCGACGGCTTCGATGACCTGTACGCCAGGTACGTCGAACTGGTGCAGCGCCACGGTGACCGGCTGTGGGGCTACATCGAGCTGGACCAGGGCGGCCGGGACAACAAAATCCGCACCCGCGCCCGCCTCGAGGGCGAAGGCCTCTCGCCGATCCCCGTCTACCACCCGCTCGTGGACGGCTGGGACTACTTCGACGAGCTCGCGCAGCAGTACGACCGGATCTGTTTCGGCAACGTCGTTCAGGCCCCGGCGCCTGTCCGGCTGCGGCTGCTGCACACCCTGTGGGAACGGCACCGGCAGTATCCGGACCTGTGGGTGCATGTCCTCGGCCTGACGGTCAACGAGTGGTGCCTGGCCGTTCCCCCGGACTCCTGCGACTCGTCCACCTGGATCGGACCTCTGCGCTGGCCAAAGGTCCGCATCGACTCCGCGCTGCTCCGCCGGGTCGGCGAACTCGGCCGGGGCTTCGCTTACGACCTCGACCAGCCCGCTCACCCCACCCGCGGCCGCACCGCCTGCTGCCTGATGTGCGCGCAGACCGTCGACGCCACCACGAGCGTGTGGCGGCTCGCCCGCACCACCCGCGACGAGCTGCTCGGCCAGCCGTCCTACCCGCCACTCACCGAAACGGAGGCACGATCCTCGTGAAGCCAACTGCCACTGTCTGGGCCAAAGTCGAGCTGCCGGGGTTCCATCACTGGCCCGCCGCGCCTGCCCACCGCTCCTACCTGCGGGCTCGGCACCGCCACTCGTTCCACATCACGGTCGCGGTCGCCGTCGCCCATGACGACCGCGACATCGAGTTCCACGACCTGGGCGACCTGATCCGCGGCTGGTGGGGCCCGGGAGCCCGAGAGTGTGGCCCGGCCTCGTGCGAGACCCTGGCACGCACCCTCGCCGAGCACCTGAGCAGCGTCGACCTGCGAGTGGCGATGGTCGCGGTGTCCGAGGACGGCGAGGCCGGCGCGGTCGTGCACCTGGCGGACACGGGGGAGCAGCAGTGAGCCACGCGATCACCGTCCGCCACAACTTCGAGACAGCGCACCGGCTGCCGCACCTCGCCGGGAAGTGCGAGAACCTGCACGGGCACTCCTGGCTGGTCGAGGTCACTGTGACCGCTCCGGTACTGGCGGCCGGCACCGTCGTGGAGTTCGGCACGTTCAAGCGAGCCCTGCGAGAGTGGATCGACACCTTCCTCGACCACGGCACCATGCTCGGTGCCAACGACCCGCTGGCCCCGGTCCTGGCTGGGCAGGGCAGCAAGCTGTACCGCTTCGGTGCCGAGGACCCGACCGAGCAGGAGCAGCACGCCGCCGACCTCGGCTGGCCGAGCGTGGAGGCCGTCGCCGACCTGTTGGCCCGCGTCGCTACGCAGGCCCTGCACACCCTGCCCCGCGCCGCAGGCGCATACGTTTCCCACGTCGGCGTGTCCGAGACCGCCGTCAACGCCGCCTCCTGGACGGCAGCCCCGTGAGCGCCCTCGTCGTCCCGGACGCCGGCCTGCCGGTCGTTGAGAAGTTTGGGCCCACCATCCAGGGAGAAGGGCCGACGGCCGGCCAGCGGGCCCTGTTCCTGCGCCTGGGCGGCTGCAACCTCAGCTGCACATGGTGCGACACCCCATACTCCTGGGACGGCAAGCGGTACGACCTGCGCCAGGAGATCCGCCGCGTCCCAGTGGTCGAACTCGCGGAGTGGGCTGCCGCGCACCCGCACGCGATCGTCGTCATCACCGGCGGCGAACCGCTGCTGCACCAGCGCACCGACGCCTGGCGTTCGCTGATGGCCGTGCTGCGGTACACCACCCGCCGCGTGGAGATCGAGACGAACGGCACCCTGGAGCCGAAGCCCGTCAGTCTCGGCGTGCCGAGGCTGGCCTTCAACGTCAGCCCGAAGCTGGCGAACTCCGGCATGCCGGAGGAGCGGCGAATCAAGCCGGACGCCCTGCAGGTCTTCGCCGACCTCGCCCACCGCAGCCGCGCCCGCTTCAAATTCGTCGCCGCAGCCCCGGACGACCTCGAGGAGATCGGCGGCCTGGTCGATCGCTTCCGCATCCCCCCGCACGCGACCTGGGTGATGCCCGAGGGGACCACCACCGAGCGCACCCTCGACGTCGCCCGCGCCCTGGCCGACGACGTGATCGCGCGCGACTGGAACCTGACGATGCGGCAGCACGTGCTGCTGTGGCCTGGAGAACGCAACCGATGACCACTCCCGCTCACACCGCCGACCTGGACGGCGCGGCCGAGCACGCCGCCGGCCTACTCGCCGCCCTCGGGATCCCCTGCGACACCGAGGCCACCTCGGCCACTCCCCGGCGCATGGCCAAGGCCCTCGCCGAGCTGACCGCCGGCGTTCGCCTCAACCCGGCCCGGCACCTGGCCGTCACCTTCCCGCCGGAGGGAGAACGGGCAGGGCTGATCGCCGCCGTCGACGTGCCCTTCGACGCGCTCTGCGAGCACCACGTGCTGCCCTTCCACGGCCGGGCGACCGTCGCCTACTTGCCGACTCCTGGCGCCCGCATCGTGGGCCTGTCCAAGCTCGCCCGCCTCGTTCAGGAGTTCGCGGCCCGGCCGCAGATCCAGGAACGGCTGGGTCAGCAGGTTGTGGACGCCCTCGGCGCGCACCTCGACATCCAGGGCGCGGCCTGCCTGATCCGCTCCCAGCACGCCTGCATGACCGCACGCGGCGCCCGCGCGCACGGCGCCGCGATGGTGACAAGCCACCTGACGGGGGCGCTGCACGCCGACCTGGCACGCCGCGCCGAGGTGCTCGCCCTTGTTCCTCCACCAACCTGACGTAGCAGGGGAGTTGTGCCCAACCGGGCCGTTCGACGGGAGGATGGCAGGGCCAGGCCGGGACCGCGAATCCCGGCCGCCCACCTCAAGGAGACGACGATGATGCTCAGGCTTCCGCTCGACCTGCCCGCCACCGCACTGCGGGTCGGCGACCTCCGAGCGTTCCTGGGAGTGATGCCCGATGACCTGCTGGTCATCGCCGACTGCCCCGGGCCGGAGGGCTCCGGCCGCACCCCGCTCGGATGGCCGGTGAAGGCGCCGGTGCGCGACGAGTCCGGCCGCCGCGTGCCCGTGATCGCGCTGCCGCAGGTGGGCGCGGACGACGAACACGCCATGACGGTGTCGAACCTCTACAGCCTCCTCGCGGCCCTGCCCGCGAACGCCCCCGTCGTCACGGTCTGGGAGACCGAGGACGGCCCCCGCCAGACGACGATCGGCACCCCCCAGTTCGGCGACCTCGTCAACGAGGACTCCGGGCTGACGATCCGGGCGGCCGTACTGCCCGCCGTCCTCAGCGGCGCGACCGGCACGGCGTACGACGAGATCGCCTACAACCTCGGCTGGGAGTAGCGCAGACGCCTGAGGTGGGTACCCCGTGAATCTACGGAGTGCCCACCCCAGGCTCGACGTCGACCTACCCAGGTGAGTAGGGGCTCGGCGGCGTCGGCAGGCTGCCACAGCCGGAGTCTGGCCGCTGCCTTGCTAACGGCGGCGGAGCAGCGACCATACGAACGGGCCGGTGAGTCCGGTGAGCGCTGAGGTGGCCGTCGGCCACCCGACCTGGTTGTGCAGGCTCGCGGTGGTCAGAGCGCCGTGGCCACAGACCGCGAGGTCCCGCCAGGTCACCGGCCGATCCGCCATGGACGGCGGAGGCAAGGATCCCTTGGGCTGAGCCATCATGGGTATCGTTCCATTCCTGTTAAACGCGTGCGGAAAAGAGGAATGAGCGGGTCTCCCAGGTTAGAGGGGGTCCGCATCTGCGCAGCGATCCTAGGACTTGGCTGGCGCCTTGCCAAACTCTTGAAATGTTAGTACGAATCGTCCTCAGGTGGCGGGTTCATAGATTTAGGTCATCGAAAATAGGGCCCGTGATCTCCAGCCTCAGGTCGACAGCGTCCCATGTCAGAGCCCCTCTCTCGGCTTAGATCCGGGCCCGTTATTACGGGACCCGAGGGCTTCGAGCCTTCCTCTGCGGCGCGGCTACGGCCGGTGGGGTGCTTCCTCTCCGAGTGTCGGATTGACCCGAAAGAGCTAATGGACGCGCACCCCGGAAGGGGTGCGCAAAGGCTCTATGCAGATCCCGTGGAGTGTGGTCCGGGCCGTCCCGGAAGGAAAGTCGTGGTTTAATTGTCTCACCGGTCTCACATTTCCCGGAATTAGAAGTCTCCGCCGGGTTCAAAACTTGAGAGTATTAGTCATGCGAAACTCGGGCTAATTGCTAGCTGGTCTCCATGCCCTGGCGCTCTGGGGAAGCCGTTGACCTGGGCCTCCGCGTACCGTCAGCCATGTGAACAGCCGCCGCGGTCGCCGTCCAGCGCTCGATCCAGAGGTCGAGAAGCGCTTGTTGGACGCTGTGCGGGCGGGTGTGCCGGTGAGCGACGCGGCGCCGATGGCCGGTATTCATCCGAGCACCGTGTACCGGTGGCTGGAGCGCGGGGAGCAGGAGCAGCAGCGGCGGGAGGCAGGGGGCCTGCGGGTCCGGGCGGGCGAGCAGCCGTTCTGCGAGTTCCGCGACAGGTTCATGCGCGCGCGTAGCGAGGGTAAGGCGCAGCTGGTGCTGCTCGTGCGGAAGGCGGCGACGGGCGGCCATGTGGTGCGGGAGCGCACCCGGACGGTGCGCGACCCGGAGACTGGCGAGCGGGTCGTGCAGGTTGAGCGGGATTTCGCGCAGCCGGACTGGAGGGCGGCCCAGTTCCTCCTCGCGTGCCTGGCGCCGGAGACGTTCGGCCGGGCGGCGCAGGCCCGGATCGAGCTGGCGCCGGCGGGCGGTGAGCTGTCGGCGGCCTCGGTGGACCAGGGGGCCGGAGTCGAGCGGCTGGCGGCGCGGCTGGCCAAGATCCGGGAGGACTTCGCGGCGGAGCTGGAGGAGGACGCGGTGGTCGACGCGGAGCTGGTGGACGGCCCGGAGGGCTGATGCGGCGGCCCGACGTCCTGATGAACCGGCCAGATTCGGCACCGATTGGCCGAGGTGTCCGGAGCGGTCATGGCCTGCCAACTCCCTTGTGAGGTACGGGCATTGTCCCCTTTCTGGCCCTTGGCGAGTGTGGGTGCAGTTGGGTCGAAGGGGCCCAGAGGGGACAGGGGTACCTACATGGCGAGCAAGGACGTTGAGCTCGGTCGCGCGACGGCAGTGGTGGCCGAGCGGGTCGTCGCAGAGCTTGCGGCGGCCAACCGCATGCTCAACAGCGTTGGTCTCGGCCAGCTGCCGGACTACGCGATCAACGGCGGCATCGTGCTGAGCGCCGTTCCGCAGGAGGTGCTGAGCCTGTACGAGGTGCGGCAGTCGACCACCCTGGCCGCGCTGTGGCGGCTGTGGGCGCGGGGCAAGAACGTCGCTGCGATGCACCCCAACATGGCCGAGGAGCTGGCGACGTACCGTCTCGGCACACTGCCGGGCGAGCTGTTCCGCCACCTGGGCCGGATCCCGAACATCATGGTCGTCTTCGCCGAGCCGCCTGCGATACAGGTCAGCGTTGGCGGAACCGGCCCAGGGCGACTGTTGGCGATCTTCTTCTGTGGCCGTACCGGCCCGGACAAGTTGTTGTGCCTCACCAGCGACGACCGCATGGATGAGGTCGCCATGACCGTGATCTGCGAGCCGCTGGCCGAGGACGGCACTCCATTGCCTCCCCCGCCCGGTGGGGTCACTCCGGTGCTGGAGTTCTGTCACCTGTCGATCCCTGCCAGGGCAGGCGACAGGGTTACTGCCAAGGACCTGGCGTCGAGGCTCGCGCGAAAGGCCGGTCGGAGTGAACCGACGGCGGCAGAGCAGGCGCTGGCGACGCGGGCGTTGCAGGTCGCTGTCTACCTGTGCTCGTCGAAGGCGGACATCGTCGTTCCGCCGGTGTCGCGAGGCAAGAGCGCCAAACCCGGCAAGCAGCGGCGGTGGAACAAGCCGGACAGCTTCCTGCGTCTGGGCTGGCGGCTCGGACCGCGTCTCAAGGCGGCGCGGGCGCGAGCCGAGGAGTTGCGACGCAGCGCCCAGAAGGCTGGTGGCAACGGCATGGCGGGGGGCTGGAGGCAGTACACCCACCTGCGGGCCGGACATCTGAGGACCGTCTGGTACGGCCCGGGCAAGACGCTGTCGGACTCGCGGCTGATCGAGCCGTACTGGGTGTCGGAGGACCTGCTCAATGCGGATGGGGAAGCACCCGAAGGCATCATTCGGCCTGTGAGGTAAGGGTGTTGTCCGCGTCGGCGGCGGTGGGGAGGGTGGAGAAGCCCGATCTAAGGGCCCCTCTCCTGCTCCCTGTGGGGGTGCGCGGTTCCGGGGCCATCCGCGGTCCCGGAACCGGTCCGGGCCCGGCGCACCTGTCGCCCCGCCGCGAACGGGGCCCTGGAGGACACGATGCCCAACCCTGCCCTGCCTGACCTGCCGCCCGGCCTCGCGGAGCGACCGCGCGACCCGCGGCGAGGCCTGCCTGTCCCTGTCGTCAACGAGCGCCCTGATGGCAGCCCGGACTTCATCGTCATCAACGGCGAGAAGGCCATGGAGCTGGCCTGGCTCTACCGGTGCTCGCTGTGCGGGCGACCGCTGGAGGGCCCGGCTGCGTTCCTCGGGGGCCCGGCGTCGGCGAAGAGCGGCCACTACTCCGACCCGCCGATGCACGAGGCCTGCGCGGAAGCCGCGCTCACGCTCTGCCCGTACATCGCGCGGCCCCGCGCCCGCCGGGCGAGCGAGTGGCGGGTCCCGGACGGTGTGACCGTGGCGGTCGGATTCACGCTGGAGCGGCCCGAGGGATGGGTGATGATCATCGCGTCCAGCTACCTCACGGGGGCCATACCGGCCGAGGGAGGCGGCGTAGCCCCGCTGTTCGTCGTCGTTGGGCGGCAGCGAGAGCGCCGATTCGTCTACACCGACGGGGTGTTGACCGAGCAGAGCTCGAACTGACGGCGCGACCTTAACGATGGGTCCGGCCTAGCGTCCCGGCACACCAACCACCCGACCAGGGAGGAACCCGTGCCGACCACTACCCGGGCCGACCGTGGGCGGGAGGCGAGTCGATGAAGCTCGTCTCCCGCTCGGAGTGGGGCGCCGCCGCGCCCACCGGCTCCTACACCCGGATCAGCTCTACCAGGGGCGTCAAGATCCACTATGAGGGCTCGGCGGTCCCGGGCGCTCTGCTGGGCGACCACGGCCGGTGCGCCGGCCACGTGCGCGAGATCCAGCGCTCCCACATCAACGATCCGAACGAGGACTGGATCGACATCGCCTACTCGTTCATGGTGTGCCCGCACGGGTACGTGTTCGAGGGGCGCGGTCTCGGCCACAGGAACGGGGCGAACGGCAACCCGGCACTGAACGGCGCGCACTACGCGGTCTGTGCCGTGCTGGGCACCTCGGGAATCACCTCGCCGACCGACGCGATGCTCGACGGCCTGGTGGACGCCATCGAGTACTGCCGGGCGCAGGGCGGCGCCGGCGGCGAGATCCGCGGACACTGCGACGGCTACGCGACGTCGTGTCCGGGGGACCAGCTGTACTCCTGGGTGCAGCGCGGCGCCCCTCGGCCCGGGGGCGGAGGTGGCGGCGGGACGCCCGCGCCCGAGCCGTCGGGCGACAGCGCCGGCGTCTACAGCGTGCAGCCGGGCGACACTCTGAGCGCGATCGCGGGCCGGTTCGAGACCAGCGTGGCGCAGCTGGTGGCGATCAACGGCATCGCCAACCCGGATCAGATCACAGTTCAGCAGCAGCTCCAGATCCCGGCCCCGACGTTCCCGGGGCGCGAGCACTTCGTGCTGGGCGCGCACAGCCCCTACGCCAAGCAGCTGCAGACGTGGCTCCAGGCGGGCGACTGGGGGCCGCCTTACCGGGTCGGGCCCAGTGAGGACATGGAGCAGCTGGACCTCCAGAAGGTCGCGGCCCTCCAGGAGCACTACATCGGCGACCTCGGGCCGGCGGACGGCCTGGCCGGGCCGTTGACGTGGCTGTACGCCTATCAGACGGCTCACGGGCTGCGTGCCCGGTAGCGCACAACTCGGGTTCGGGGCGGGCGCTTTGCGTGCCTGCCCCGAACCAAAAGTTACCACGGTGATCTTATTTGACTTGGGTCTCTTTTGTGCGAGGCTGGTCCTGCCAGCCGGGGACCGCGAACCCCCGGCCCGACGAAGGAGATAGCCCGATGACCGAAGCCACCCCGGCGGACGCCCCCGCCGACACCCCCGCCGAGGGCGGAGCCCGCCGCCCCCGCCGAACGGTGACCCTGCGCCTCGACCTGCGGACCCTTGCGGCCCTGGGTCTGGCCGGAGCCGGGTTCATCACCGGCACGCTGGTGATGAGCCGCCCGGCGGCCGCCCCGGCGCCCGGTGCCCAGCCCGCCCAGACCCCGGTCGTGCCGAGCCTGACGGCAGCTCCGGTGCAGTTGGGCACCGAGGCCCCGACGCCCCCTGCCCAGCCGACGCTGACCCCGGCCTCGGCCGTGGCCCTCGTGGGCGCCCCGGACGCCTCCGCTCCGGCCGTCTCCGGCCTGAGCCCGGCCCCGGTCCCGCCGGTCCCGCCGGTGCAGAACGGCGAGCAGAACGGCCCGACCTCGGCTCCCGTCCCGACCGTGACGGTCACCGTGACCCATGTGCAGACGGCCCCGACCGTCGTGGCGGCGCCGTCCCCGACCGGTGGCCCGGGCATGTGCGTCCCGCCCGCGTCCCCGACCGGGGAAGTCGGCCCGACTCCGGGGCCCGTTCCGACGGTGACCGCCACCCCGACCAGCGCGCCGGTCACCCCCGCCCGGCCGACCCCCAGTCGCTGACCCCGCGCCTGACCGGCCCCGCCCCGGCGGGGCCGGTCAGGCCGCCCCTCGAAAGGAAACCGCCATGCGCGGCACCGCATTGCTCGTCGGCTCCCTCCTTGCCGGACTGGTGCTCGGAAGCATCAGCGGCGCCTCCATGGCCCGCAGTGCCGAGGGCCCCGCCCCGGCTGCGACCGTCACCACCACCCAGCCCGCCGACCCCGGCTGCGCCATCCCGGCCGCCCCGGCCAAGCCCAGCGCGGGCCCGCCGCAGTCCTCCCCAGGCCCGTCTCCGGCTCCTGTGCCGCGCCCGGCGTAGGAGCCCCGCGAACGCCGGGCCGGGCGACGTGACCACAGACCGTTGCCCGGCCCGGAACCACCACCGAATCCACCGCAGGAGTAACCGTGACCGTCAACAAGCGCGTCCTGATCGACCGCATCGCGCCCACGCTCGGGGGTCGGCGACCCGCCGCCCGCGCCGTCGAGGCGATCCTCGACGCCATCGTGCGGGCCGTTGTCGACGGCGAGCAGGTGTCCGTCACCGGCTTCGGCACCTTCCAGGCCGTCGAGATCGGGAGCCGGACCGCCCGGAACCCGAAGACCGGCACCGTGGTGCAGGTGCCGGCGCGTCGAGTCCCCCGTTTCCGTCCCCACGCGCGTTTCCGCGACTTCGCCGACGGCCGCCGTGGCGTGCCGCAGGACGGCATCGCGATCCGCAAGGACCCGAAGGGCACCCACACCTCGATTCGCGGTGCGGCATGAGCGGCCTCGCGGCGCGGCTGGCGGCACTGTTCGCCCAGTTCCAGCCCGAGCCGCCCACCCCGTACGTGCTGCAGCGCGACATCGACGTCTCCGGCGTCTCCGGCACGGGCGTGGTCGCGGAGGGCTGTATCTTCTCGGCGGCCGCCGGCTCCACGGGGGCCACACGCTGGCGCGGCGAGCGGGGATCGACCGTCGCCTGGGACCGCGCCTCCGACATCGAGTCGATCCACGGCCACGGCGGTGCGACCCGCGTTGTCTTGCTGCCTGTGCCCGCCATGCTCGCCGCGCTCACCTCCATCGCCGAACTCGGGCCACAGCGGGGGAGTGACGAGTGGGGACGCGGCTGGAACGAGGCGCTGCGCACGGTCCACGGCCTGGTCGAGCGAGCCATGGCGCCCCACCTGCCCGACGGTCGGGAGTCGCAGCGCAACGTAAAATCGAACTCAGGGATTTAAAGTTGACCTAAGTCTTCTTTGGTTGGAGGCTGGTCATGCCAGCTGGGAGTGCGAAACCCAGCTCCGCGTAGAGGAGTTGCGATGACGGTCGTCAACCATGGAGCGGTCCTGAGGGGCCTTCGGTCGATGGGGGGTGGGGGCACCATCTCCGGCCGGCGCCAGGTGTAGCGAAGGGGGTCGGTGATCGTCATCGCTTCCCTCGAGCCGAGCCGGTTCTCCGACGAGTGGGAGGGGGTGCGCATCCGCATCGTCGGCCGGACGGGCGGTGAACTCGACAGTAACGTCTTCCTGTTCTCCGAGCATGGCGTCCTGCCAGCGGGGGGGGGGGGGGCAACGGGCGGATCACCGCCTCCAATGCCGCCGACGTTGAGGGGCTGGACCCCCTTCGCACCGTTCGGCTGGCCCGGGCGGTCGCGGAGTACGTCGGCGCCTTCCAGTAGTGGCTCGGCGGTGGGCCCGCCCGGTCGGGGCGGGCCCACCGTGCTGCAGGGGGCAGGTAGATCCACTTAAGTCTGGTTTATTGATCCAGGTCTATTTCTGATGGAGGCTGGTACTGCCAGCCGGGGACCGCGAACCCCCGGCCCGACCCAGGAGAGACCGATGGCTTTCAGCAACGGGATCCACCCGCCCCTGACCGACGGGACGACCGTGGAGTACCTCGGAGACGCGGAGCACCTGCACCACCGGATGCTCACCACCCGCCGAGGCACGAGCACCTGCGACACGTACACCGACGAGACCGGCGCGCAGCAGCACCTGTACGACCTGCTCGACGGCGACGAACTGGTGCTGAGCCACGTGCACCCGAAGGACCTCATGGACTGGACCCCGCCGACGGACGAGAACGGGCAGCCGCTCAACCCCTTCTCCCCGGACCGCGGCTAGCCCGAGTGGCCCGGCGGCAGGTCGTACCTGCCGCCGGGCCCCGCAGCCGGCCTTCCGACCGCCACCGGACCAGGAAGCAACCATGGAACCGATCAAGGTCATCTACCACGGCAGCAAGACCGAGCTTCACGGCCGCACCTTCACGCTCACCGACAACGAAGACTGCGCCGGCCACCCCGGCGGCCCCTACAGCGAACTCGAGCCGTGCATCGTCCTCGTCGCCTACGACGGCACCGGCCTCCAACACGTACGCCCGGGCAGCTTCACCGTCCTCGCCCCCGACGGCGACCCGCTTCACCGCGACGCCCAGGACGGCGACTGGACGCGGCTTCCCGGCCGCCGCGACGTCCGTTTCGCCTACGCCGAGCCCGGCATCAGCCCGTGGACGGTGTGGATCCACTACTACGCGTTCACGGGCCGCTGGATGATCCTGTCCGAACGCGTGCGCCGCGACGACCACACCGCCAAGCGCTCCCGCTACAGCTCCCCGCGCGACATCCTCGCCTGGCGTATCCGCGTCGCCCTGGACGACCTTGCCGCCGACCGCAACCACGCCATCACCGATGCCTACGAACGCTGCGCCGACCGCCTCGAGCGGCGCATGCAGGCACTCGAACTCGGCACGCCCGCTCCACCGCCCGCCGACCACCCTGCTGCAACCCGATGAGAGGACCCATGCGCGTCTTCACCAGCACCACCTACCCGGACGACGGCCAGGCCGTCACCCCAGTGAGCATCGCCCTCCTGCGCGAGGACGGCGTCTCCTACTACGCCATCGACGGCTCGATCGGGCGCGTCCGCTTCGACCCCACCCAGATGATCGGGCCCGGTCTCGCCCACCTGCCCTGGTACGACGGCTGCCTCGACCGCCGCGACCCGGATGTGCGCAGCCGCGACCGGCTCGCCTGCGAACTCCAGTGGTTCCTCAAGAACACCCCCAGCCCCGAGCTGTGGTCGTGGTGCGGGGATAGCGACTACCTGCTCCTCGCGCGGATGTGCCGCCGGTTCGGCGCGCTGCCCCGCGACGTGCCGGACTGGGTCGGCAGCCTGCGCCAGGAGGCCCACCGCCTTGCCCTCCCCCTCTCGGACCTGCCTCGATGGCCGCAGCACAGGGACCACCCGATGGAGACCGCCCGCCACTTCCAGCGCATCGCCCGCTGCCTGGACGCCGCAGCCGCCACCGACCCCCGCGAGCTGGACGCCGCACGCCGGGGCGGTGCCTGGTGAACGTCTCCAACCACGCCACCTTGATCGGCAGCCTGCTGCGCAACCCGGAGTTCTACGAGGCGCCGGGCACGCTCGCCCGGGCGAAGTTCACCCTGCTACAGCGCCCGCAGCTCGCCGAGCCAGGTCGGCCACGTGACCCGCAGGCCAGACAGCTGACCGTGCGCTGCGTCGTCTGGCGGGACCTGGCACACAGGGTCGCCGAAACCTTGCAGGCGAACGACAGGGTGATCGTGGTCGGGCAACTCACCCAGCGCGTGCACCAGCCGCCCGGCGAGAGCGCCCGACTGCTGGTCGAGCTGACCGTCGAGGCGATCGGCGCCCTGCTGTAGAACCCGTGCCTGCGCCCTGCCTCGCAGGGCGCAGGCACGCCGCGCTGTTCGCCAGCCCCCGCCGCCCCCTGGTACACATAGACGACCCCGGCCTGGGCCGGACCGCAGGACGAAGGAGAGCACCGATGAGCGGCAAGGAGCCAGCCGCGCCGCCGAAGCGCAGCAAGACCCGTCGTACCGCGGCGAGCCCTGGCGAGCGACTCGCCGCCGCCGCCCAGGAGCTCCAAGCCGCGCTGGCGGCCGTCGAGGAAGCTGGCCTCGAGCCGATGGACCTCCTCGACCAGTTGCGTGAGCCGCTCGCGGCGGTCGACGACACCGCCACCAAGATGCGCGCGATGCGCCTCGAGGGCGTTCTCGCCGCGTACCCCGACCGGGCCGTGCCGGTCTACCGCATCTCAGAGACCTCGGGACTGGCCCCCGCCCTCGTCACCCGGTACGCCAAGCAAGCCGGGCTGGAACCGCGCAACCGTCGCGCGGGCAGCTAGCCGCCGGCCGCCAGCGTCCGTACCGCGGGCAGCGCCGCTAGTGGCTGGCCAGCGCCCCGGCGCACGCTCGCGCGTCCCCACTTCGAACAACGAAGTGGGGGCCGCTTGGGATCTTGCCGCGGCGCGCGGAGTTCGAGCTGTATCCCCAAAGCCGCAGCGCTATCAGAAGCGATCTTCTACCACGGAGCGTGAGTGTTCCGCTGTCTCGGCGACAGCCCCAGCGGTTTGTGTGTCGAGGCCTGCTTTGAAGTGCGCGCCCAAGACCGGCCAAGCAGGATGATCAGCACATCCTCTACACCTGCTCCCGTCCTGGCGCACATAAGGCGTGCCCAATGTGTCTACCGTGCTGTCGTTGGCCGGTCTACCGTCGCTTTCTCGGGCGTCGGACGGCCCGGCGACCGCAGGAGCGCGGCGCCGAGGAGCAGCCAGGCGGTGGCGAGGAGCCAGCCGCCGAGGACGTCCAGCGGCCAGTGCACGCCGAGGTAGACGCGGGTGGCACCGATGACGCCGGCGAAGGCCAGAGCGAGCGTGATGGCGGCCCGGCGTGCGCCGGGGTGGGTGCGGACGACGACGAGGCAGAGCAGGCCGGCGCAGACGGTGGCGGTGAAGGCGTGACCGGAGGGGAAGGCGAATCCGGAGGGGGTGAACGCCCAGTCCGAGGCGGGCGGCCGGGGTCGTCCGAAGCCGTGCATCAGGCCTTGGCGCAGTAGTTGGCCGACGATCAGCCACAGCGCGGGGGCAAGCAGGAGCGCGGCGGCCGCCCGGCCGGAGTGACGGGGCAGGTAGGCGCGGACGAGGACGACGCCGGCAGCGAGAGCGACCAGGTAGGGGAAGGCACCGGTGCCCAGCGCGGTGATGGCGCTGGCGAGGGTGACGGCGGCGGGAGGCCGGTGGGCGACTGCCCAGTCGACGGCCGCCTGCTCGAACCCCAGGGGTGCCCATCCGTTCGAGTCGAGGGCCACGGCGATGATGGCGAACGCCACGGCACAGATCGTGATCCAGGGCACCGCCTGCCGCGGGGTCATGCGGTCAGCCATCTGCGCATTCTCCCCTCGCGGACCCGGTCGACCAGGGGTGTGGCGCCGTCGGCGAGCAGGCCCAGGCCGTAACCGGCAGCGGTGCCGACAGCGGCGCCGAGGGCAACGTCGTGCGGGTAGTGGACACCGACGAGCACCCGCGAGATGCCCATCGCGACTGCCAGCAGCAGCGCGAGCATGCCGAGGCGGCGATCGACCTGCCACAGCACGGCTGCGGCGGCGAAGACGATCACGGTGTGGTTGCTGGGCAGCGACCAGTCCCCGGTGGCGGGGCAGGCTTCGAGGGTGCGTCCGGCGTCCAGGACCTGGCACGGGCGGGGCTCGCGCAGGACGGACTTGAGGAGCGTGTCGGCGGCGAAGGCGAGGACGACCACCAGCGGTGCGGCCAGCGCCCGGGCCAGCGTTGCGCTGTCTGCGCGGCGGGCGCGCCACCAGGCGAGGAGCATCAGCACGGCGACCAGGGCCAGGCCGTAGGCGGAGAACGCCGCGACAGCGTGTTGCAGCGGCCCGGGCAGGTGCTGGGCCCACTGGTCGATGCGCAGGTACAGGCCGTCGTCGATTCCGCGGCCGTCGAGGGCGAGCGTGCTCGCCGGGCCGGTCATCGGGCCCTGGCCTGACGGCGGGAGCGCAGAACCTCCAGGACCAGAGGCAGCAGCGACACCACGACCACGACGGCGACGATCGGCAGCAGGTAGTGGTCGACGTTGGGGATCGAGGAGCCCAGCGCGTAGCCGGCCATCACCAGGCCGACCGTCCACAGCAGGCCGCCGACGACCTGCCACAGGGTGAAGGTGCGGGCGTTGACGCCGAGCGCGCCGGCCAGCGGGTTGAGGACGGTGCGCACGACGGGGACGAAGCGGGCGAGGACGACGGCCTTGCCGTGGCCGTAGCGGGTGAGGATCTCTTCAGCGCGTACCGCGCCGTCGTGCAGGTGCTTGCTGCGGGAGCGGGCGAGCAGGGCGCGGCCGCCGCGGCGGCCGATCAGGTAGCCGACCTGGGCGCCGGCGAGGGCGCCGACCGCAGCGGCGACCAGGACCTGGCCGAGGTTCAGGTGGGGGCCGCTGTGCGCGCCGGTCGTGCAGAGCAGGCCCGCGGTGAACAGCAGCGAGTCGCCGGGGAGGAAGAAGCCGACGAGCAGGCCGGTCTCCGCGAACATGATCACGGCGATGCCCAGCGCGCCGAACGCGGCCAGCAGTGAGCCCGCGTCCAGCGGGTTGACGGCCAGCAGGGCCGAGGAGGTCAGCATCGTGGCGCCTTTCCGAGTGGGGCTGCCGGCCGACGCGCCCGGCCCGATCGCGGGAGGTCCCTCCCCGCGGTGGCCGGTGTCGTGTCCGGACAGTCATGTCCAGCATGACCGAGCGGCGCTGAAGGGTTCCTGAAGACCTGAAGGTGTCTTCAGGAACCGCTCGCGCGGGCCCGCCCGGAGGAGTCTCAGTGGATCGTGCCGGCGTTCGGACCCAGGACACCTGCGGTGACCAGGCCGATGATCAGGATGTGGTAGATCACGAACGGCAGGAAGCTGTGGTGCGATATGTACGTCAGGCGGTCGCCGCGTAGCCCACCGCGAAGGCGATCAGCGTGGCCAGGGCGGTCGGACCCCGGGCCGGTCGGGCCCTCACCGATCTTGGACAGTTCCAGGGCGCCGGACGCCAGCACGGCGGGGATGGCGAGCAGGAAGGAGTAGCGGGCGGCGCCCTCGCGGCTGTGACCGAGGAACAGGCCCGCGCTGATCGTGCCGCCGGAGCGGGACACGCCGGGGATCAGCGCCAGTGACTGGGCCGCACCGTAGATCAGTGCGTGCGGGAAGGTCAGCTGGTCGACCGTGCGGGCGTTTCGGATCGCGCGGGTGCGGTCGGCCGCCGCCAGGATCGGGCCGAAGACGATCAGCGTGGTGCCGATGATGCGCAGGTCGCGCAGCTGGGTCTCGATCGTGGCTGGAACAGCTTGCCGAGGACCGCGATCGGCAGGGTGCCGACGATCACGAACCAGCCCATCCGAGCGTGCGGGTCGCTGCGCAGCGCGGGCTTGAACAGGGAGCGGGCCCAGGTGGAGACCATCGCGGCGATGTCCTTGCGAAGTAGATCAGGACCACGGACTCGGTGCCGAGTTGGGTGACTGCGGTGAACGCGGCACCGGGGCCGTCCCAGCCGAGCATTTGCGGAGAAGACCCGCAGGTGGGCGCTGGAGGAGACCGGCAGAAACTCGCTGAGTCCTTGGATCAGGTCGAGTACGGCCGCGTGGAACCAGCTGATCACCGGACGCCTGCCAGGCAGGTCTGCTGGGCGTTTCGCATCGTCTCTTCCCGTTCCGGTCGTGGGAGGGACCGGGCTGCCGCCTCCGCCGGGCGGGGATTGGGCACCACGGCCCGGGGTGGCGGCCCTCGGACGGACGGCACCCGCACCGGTGGAAGCGCTTACCTGTTTCGCGCTCCAGTGCCAACGGGCAACGCGGTCATCATGGCGGAGCCGGGCTGACCGTTTCCTGAGGACCCAGGCCGAGGCGGTGATGGCGGCGTAAAGCCGGTCGGGCGGGCGCTCCGGGGGAAGCTCCCCGCCCGACCGGGGCTGGGTGGGCGCGGACGGTCAGGCGTCCGCGCGGGCCGGGCGGCGGGACCCGACGGTTAGCCGTAGGACGGCGGCGGCGATGATCACGGCCAGGACCAGGCTGACTGGACCGGTGCCCAGGTCAAGGCCTCCGCGCGGCCGGCTGACACCGGCCCAGTCGGCGAAGCAGGCGCCGAGCGGGCGGGTGAGGGGGGTCAGCCACCGATGACGGTGTTGGAGGTGATCGCGAAGGAGGCACCGTCGACGGTGACCGCGTGCCGGACGCCGTCCGGACCGAGGACCACGGCCTGCCAGGCCCGACCGCCGCCGGTGACGGACACCGGGTGCAGTGACTCGACCCTGCCGCCGGGCACGGCGGAGGAGGCCTTGACCACGGCGTCCGCGGCGTCCAGCGACGGCAGCGGCGCAGGCACCTGGGCCGCGCCCGCGTCGCCCTGGAAGACCTGCTGCTCGCTATCGTGCCCGTCCGCACGGTCCGCACGGGTGTGATCGTGGCCGCGGCCGTCGGTGTGAGCGATGGCCCGGTCGTCCCTCTCCTCGAAGCCGTGGTGCGCGGCGACCGCGACCGCGCCGCCGGCTATCAGGACCACCGCCGCGGCCGCGCTGGCCCACCGGCCGCCGCGACCGGGCCACCACCGCCGCGCTGGCTTCTGCTTCTCGTGCGGTTCCTGGAACTCATGCCCGCCCGCGGACTCGTCCACCGTGCTCACCCCGGCTCCCAGAACGCCTCCGGGCCCCATGCCCGGTCGGTCGATGGGCCCAGCATGGCGAGTGAGCGCTGAAGGATTGCTGAAGACCTGAAGACGCCTTCAGTTACTGCGCCTGGCGACCTGCCACCCTGGGGGTATGCGCGTACTGGTGGTGGAGGATGAACAGCGGCTGGCGTTGGCGATCAAGCACGGCCTGGAGGTCGAGGGATTCAGCGTCGACATCGTCCACGACGGCCTGTCCGGCCTGGCCCGGGCCACCGACCACGCCTACGATGTGATCATCCTCGACATCATGCTGCCCGGCCTGAACGGCTACCGGGTGTGCTCGCGGCTGCGGGCCGCCGGAAGCGTCGCCGGCATCCTGATGCTCACCGCCAAGGACGGCGAGTGGGACGAGGCCGAAGCCCTCGACACCGGCGCCGACGACTACCTGTCCAAGCCGTTCTCCTTCGTCGTCCTCATCGCCCGTCTCAAGGCCCTCGCCCGCCGGATCGGCTCCCGCGCCCCGCAGCGCACCGTCCTCGGCGACCTGGTCGTCGACTCCGCCGCCCGCACCTGCACCCGTGCCGGCACTCCGATCGCGCTCACCCCTCGCGAGTTCGCGCTCCTGGACCACCTCGCCCGCCGGGCCGGCGTAGCCGTCTCCAAGCGCGACCTCCTGGAGGAGGTCTGGGACTCCGCCGACAGCGACCCCAACACCGTCGAGGTCCACATCAGCGCGCTGCGCCGCAAGATCGACGCCCCGTTCGGCCGCAGTGCCGTCCAGACGGTGCGCGGCTCCGGCTACCGGCTGGCGGCCGACGGTGGTTGACCGGACCAGCGGGCCTTTCCTCTCCGTCCGCCGCCGCGCCGCCGTCGCCATTCGGCGACTCACGGCCAGGCCCCGCATCGCGGCGCTGATCGCCCGTCTGGCACCCCGGTCCGTCCGCACCCGCACCACACTCGCGGCCTGCGCGGGCGTGGCGGCGGTGCTGCTGGTCGCCTCGGCGGCCGTGCTGCTCCTCCTGCGGGCCAACCTGGTACGCAGTGTCGAGGCCGGTGGCCGCGAGCAGGCCCAGGTGGTGGCCCGGCTCGCCGCCGGCAACCGTCTGCCGAACCCGATTCCGCTCGACCACGGCACCGACTTCGTCCAGGTCACCGACGCCGACAACGCCGTCGTGGCATCCAGCCAGAACCTGGCGGGTCGACCCGCGCTCACCCCGACCGGCGGCATGGACGGGCACGACACCTTCGACCTCGCCGCGCTCGGCGACGAACACCACCAGCGTGTCACCACCCTCACCGCCGACACTCCCGCCGGACAGGTCACCGTGCGTGTCGGAGCATCCCTGCACACCGCCGACACTGCCGAGGACCTCACCACCGCCGCCCTCGCCGCGCTCAGCGGCCTGCTCGTCGCGACCGTCGGCGTCGTCACCTGGAAGGCCACCGGTCGCGCCCTGCGACCGGTCGAGGTGATCCGCTCCGAGGTCGCCGCTATCGGCGACCGCGACCTCGACCGGCGGGTGCCCGAACCTGGCAGCGACGACGAGATCGCCCGACTCGCCCACACCATGAACGCCATGCTCGACCGCTTGGAGGCGGCCGGGGTCCGCCAGCGCCGCTTCATCGCCGACGCCTCCCACGAACTGCGCAGCCCGCTCGCCGTCCTGCGCACCCAGCTGGAGGTCGCCCACACCCACCCCGACCCCGCCGTCCGCGCCGCCATGGTCGCCGGGGCCCTCCAGGACACCGACCGGCTCCAGTCCCTCGCCACCGACCTCCTCCTGCTGGCCCGCCTCGACGCCACCGGCCATGACGGCCCCACCGAGCAGGTCGACCTCGCCGACCTGGTCCGCACCACGGTCGAGGGACGCGGCCCCCAGCCGCACGACCTCACCCTCGACCTCACCGACGGTCTCACCACCACCGGCAACCCGATGTGGCTCGGCCGCCTGCTCACCAACCTCCTCGACAACGCCCAGCGCCACGCCCGCACCGCGATCGCCGTCCGCCTCGCCTACGAGCCCGCGGCCGGGCGTGCGGTCATCGACGTCACCAACGACGGGCCGGCGATCGACACCGCCGACCGCGAGAAAGTCTTCGAACGCTTCACCCGGCTCGACGACGCCCGCAGCCGCGACGACGGCGGCACCGGCCTCGGCCTGTCCATCGCCCGCGACATCGCCACCCTCCACGGCGGCACCCTCACCCTCGCGGACGCTACCGAAGGCTGCACCTTCCGCACCCGCCTCCCCGCCCGCCCGACCGGGTCGAGCCGGCCAGCGGCGGATGACCGGCCCTGACCGGCAGACCTGCCCCTGAGGACGTCCTCCATCCGCCGGAGCCACGTACACCACGCCGCACCGGGGACGGACGGAACCCCGGTGCCCGGCCGGCGATGGCCGACCGCGTTCGACGCCGGTGCCCCTGGTGGCCGGCTCCACCCCGGGCGGCCGCCGGCTGTGACGCCTGGCCTGGCAGGCGCCTAACGCGAGGGAGAAAGGGGTGCGGCCGAGGGCGAAGCGCCCGGCCGTGCGGGGGCGGAGAGGTGGGTACTGAGCCAGCTGAGGGACGGGGGCAGCAGACGGATCCAGGTGGTGAAGTTGTGTCCCCCGGTGTCGACGGTCGCCTGGGTGACGGTCATCGGCGGGCGTGCGGCGGCGGCGAACGCCCGCGAGTCGGCGTAGGTGCTGCCGTCCTCCTTACTGTCTGCGAGCAGGACAGGTACCGGGGGTGCGGGCAGGTGTGCGAGTCTCCAGTTGAGGTCGGCCTGGTCGCGGCGCTGCTGGCTGCCCGCGAACAGGTCACCGGTGGTGAGGTCCTCGGCCGCTTTGAAGTAGCCGGACAGCGACACGGCGGCGGCGAACACGTCGGGGTGCTCCATGGCGAGCTTGAGCGCGCAGTACCCGCCGGTGGAGTCACCCATCACCCCGAGGCTGCCGCCACCGGTGAGGATCCGGTAGGACGCTCTGAGGTCCCGCGGCACGTCCGTGGTGAAGTACGTCTGGGCCTGCGGGCCTCCGGGGATGTCCTCGCACTCGCTGTCCTGGGGCATCGAAGGCGACGGCCGCATCAGCACCTGGATGGTGGGCTGCATGACGCCGCTCCTGATCAGCTGGAGCTCGGTCGCCGGGTAGCGGAGCTTGGTGATCAGGTTCTTCGCATCGCCGGGGAATCCCGTCATGACGACGACCGCGGGGAAGTGCTGGTCCTTGAACGGCTCCTGGAAGTACTGCGGCGGAAGGTAGACGTAGCCGTCGGTGGACAGCCCGGTGGAGCCGCCCGGGATCCGCACCCGGTCGAGCCTGCCGACCTGTGCCGGGTCCTGGCCCAGGCTGCCGGTCGCGGGCGCCTGCTCGCGCCCGAGCAGCTGCACGCCGGCCGCCCCCGTACCGGCCGCGGTGCCGGGGGACGGGCCGGTGCCCTGGATGGTCGCCGACCCGCTGTTGTGGCCCAGGAGGTCGCCCCAGCTGCTGTAGAACACGAAGTAGTCGTTGGCCAGCAGTCCGAGCGTGCACAGCAGCAGGACTTGGGTGGACACGATGGTGGCGAGCCGGCCGAACATCGCGGGCCAGCTGCGGTACGCCAGCCGCGGCCAGATCCACAGCGTTCCGAGTACCGACAGCATCGCCAGCACGGTGCACAGTGCCAGAAGCTTGTGACTGGTCAGTCCCACAGGTCGCGTCACCACCGTTCGGGGCCCCTCCTCCAGTCTGCCCACCGACGTCGGCTCCCTCCATCGGATACCTTCCTTGACCTGGCGCCGTCGCTCGGCGGCGGTGCGCGCTCCGGGTAGCGGCGGGGTTGGCCGGCGGCCGTCCGGGCCGTTACGGACACCGACACACTGAGTGGTGTGCATCGTGAAGTGGCAGGTCACGGGCCTGGTGTGCGTCGGTGTCGGGGTGCTCACGCTGGTTGCGGGCGGATGACTTCGGTGAAGATCGTCGGTCAGCGGGCGACTTCCCGGTTCGTCAGGACCAGCAGGGCCCGCACCAGCGCGGTCGCCCACTTCGGGTCGGTGCGGACCTTGCCGAGCACGCGCCAGTTCTTCAGGTGCGCGAAGCCGTGCTCGACCGGGGCCCGGACCGCGGCCAGCGCCTTGTTGGACAGCTTCTGCCCCCGGGTAAGGGGCCGGTTGCGGGCCGCCTTGTAGCCGGTGATCACCGCCGGGTCAGCATCGGGGCCGCTGTCGTCGAGGCCGACGAAGCCCAGGTGGCGATCGCGCCGAGGCCGGCCGCGCGCAGATGGGCGGTCAGTTTGTCGTGGCGGCACGCGGTGATCTCCGAGGTGCGTCCGGGGCGGACCGCGCTCACCCAGACCAGGCGGCCCTTGTCGTCGGTGAGCGCGATCACGAGCAGGCCGTGGCATTTGTGCTTGCCGGAGTAGTTCTTCCGGTTCTCGGTCCCAGTGCGGCGGCGGGTGCGTATCAGAGAACCGTCCAGCAGGACCACCCCGCCACCCGATCGGGCGATCTTCTTGAGTGCGCGGTCCAGACGCGGGGCGCGGGCGGCCAGCAGGCCGACGACCTCACGCACCCACCGGGTCACGGTGGTGCGGTGCACCCCGTTCCCGCCGGCCAGGTCGCCGGGCCGCTGGTCACAGCGCAGCACCGCCAGCACGATGCCGGCGATCCTCCCTGCCGACAGGGCCCGCCACCGCGATCCGATCTTCTTGCAGTAGCCGCGTACCAGGTCGGCGAGCCAGTTCAAGGTGGCACTCGACAGCGGCAGGCGGGCGGTGTAGACAAGACCGTCGGGGCCCTCGACGAGCCCGTTGTTTTTCTTCACACCAAACTCAACTGCCGCCGGAGGCCCTCCGGTTACGCCCCTGCGGCGTGCAGGGGCGGGACGGCTACAGCCGTGCGGTGAACTTCCCGTCGCCGCGTTTGTGCAGCCAGCCGCGGTCCGCGAGCTTGACCAGTTTCGCCCCGCAGCGGCTCCAGCTTCCCGCGCACCTCCACCTGAAGGCCCAGCTCTTCGCCCACCGTCCTGACCTGCACCGGACCGCCGGCGGCTCGCACGATCGCCAGGATCCGGCGGTAGTCGTCGGGCAGCGCGGTCTCGTCAACGCTGTCGCCGCGGTGCGGGACCAGCAGCATCGCACGCCCGCCGACCTGCGCTGACGCCGGTGCGACAGCAGCCCGTTCCCCAGCTGTCCGCTCGCTCATCCGCGTCAGGACCCGCTCGGCGACTGCGAGTTCGTCCCGCTCGGCATTCACCCCGTCCAACTGCTTGACCAGGTGTTCTTCCAGCTCGTCCAATTCCGCGCGGCGCGCGGCGATCCGTTCCAGTACCTCGGGGTCCACCATGCCCGGGAGCGTAGGAGCATCGCGGGCTGGAACGGGCCAGAACCCACGAAGACCTCCCTGCCCGACGATCTACACGGCAGACTGCCCCGCGTGACCAGCACGAGCACCCCGACACCGACGCACACCAGGCCCGTGACCTGCCACTTCACGATGCACACCACTCACTGCTGGACGCGGGCGCCGTTACCGGTCTGGGAGTTCTCCACCTCCAGGCACTTCCCGCTGTTGGAGTTCCTGATGTACTCGTAGTCGCCGTGCCATTCGCCGTACCAGCGGGATCCTGCCTGGCCGACACAGTCCCACTGCTGGACGGTGGCACCGTTGCCCGTCTGGGAGTTCTCCACCTCCAGGCACTTGCCGTTGAAGGTGTGGATCAGCCAGTTGCCCGCGAGGCTCTGCGCCTCGGGGGCGGCGGCCGGGCTCGTGCGGATGGCCGGGCGCGTGCCGACCGCGGCGGCGGGGCCGGCGGCCAGTGGTGCGGCCAGCAGCACCAGCGCACCGCTCAGGAGGGCGGCCGCGTTTCTTGGGATCATGGAAATCTCCTCGGTTGGCATCCATGGGTGGGTGGATGCCGACTCCCTTCCCTCGTGTGGCATCCGACACGCTGAACTGCGCTTCGCTGAGGGGAAGTTGGTCGATCCTGACCGAATTTGCAGCCGCCCCCCACGTACGGATGGGGCCGCCGTTGTTAGGCGTTGCCGCCGGGTCCGCTGTGGCCTGGTCCTCGGCCTGTGGGCTGGATCCGGGACGCGCCCTGGCCGCCTTCCGGTCGGCGGGCGCCGTGATCTCAGCGCGCTGTTCGGTTGGGGCGGAAGTGTCTGAAGTTCGCGCCTCGAAGGGTGTGCCCAAGGGCGCCCGTCTGACAATAGACTGGGGTCAAGAAAGCAGACGGAAGTCAGCTTCGTTGCCCGCCCGGACCGCGAATCCGGGCAGACCTCACAGGAGACACCCATGCGCGACAGCGACGTCATCACCGGCCGGGCCGACCTCGGCGCCATCGACAACACCACCGGCGAGGCGGCCTTCTACTCCCACCGCCAGCCCGCCTGGCACGGACTCGGCACCGTCACCGAGGAGGCCAAGACCAGCGAGGAGGTGCTGCACCTCGCCAAGCTGGACTGGGAGGTCGAGAAGCTCCCGATCCTGCCGATGAACAAGGGCAAGCTCGGCAAGCGCATCCCCAACCGCTTCGCCACCGTCCGTACCGACACCGGCGACTGGGTCGGCGGCCTGGTCGGAAACACCTGGACCCCGATCCAGAACCGCGACGCCTTCACCTTCCTGGACGAGCTGGTCGGCGGCGGCCACGTCACCTACGAGACCGCCGGTGCCCTCGACGGAGGCCGGGTCGTCTTCATGTCCACCAAGTCCCCGAGCATCACCCTGGACCCCGAGGGTGCGGCCGACCGCATCGACCTGTACACCCTGTTCGCCAACTCGCACGACGGCCGCTCCGCCGCCGTCGCCGTCGAGACCCCGGTCCGGGCGGTGTGCACCAACACCCTCGACCTCGCCGTCAACGAGGCCCAGCGCGTTTGGAAGGTCCGCCACACCGCGACCGCCCTTAGTGACCTCGAGGAGGCCCGGCGCACCCTCGGCTTCACCGAGCGCTACGCCGCAGCCCTGGAAGCCGAGGCCACCACCCTGTACCAGCAGGCGATGACCAACCAGGAGTTCGACAAGCTGATCACGCGGTTGTTCGGGGCCCCGAGCAAGGACTCGCGCAAGCACATCGTCGCCGCCTTCGAGGAGCGCCGGGACCGGCTGCACCACCTGTTCGCCGAGGCCGACACCCAGGACAACATCCGGGGCACCCGCTGGGCCGCACTCCAGGCGGTCATCGAGTTCGAGGACTACTTCCGGACCGTCCGGTCCCCCGAGGACCTCACCGAGCAGGAGCACCGCGCCAACCTCGCGATGACCACCCTGCTGCACGACCAGAAGAACCCGACCAAGGACGCGGCGAAGGCCCTGCTCCTCGCGGCGTGACCCGGCGGCCGGGGGCCTGCGGGCCCCCGGCCGACCGTTAGCCGCTCCACGTCACTCCGGTCGCGCCCCCGACGGCGCGACCCCGCCACCTGGAACGAGGAATCGCCATGTCCGACAACAGCCCCCACATCCTCGCGATGGCCGAGCTGGCCGACTTCACTGCTTGTGCGCTCGGCCGCGAACCGGCCGGCGAGATCGTCCTCGCCGAGTTCGGCGAGCCCCTGCGCCTGCTCTGCGCGGACATCCCCGAGGACCCGAACCGCCTGTCGTCCTTCGCCCGGGCCTTCATCGGCGACGTCAGCGAGTTGCCCGCCACCAGCGCAGGGCAGCGCAGCGTCGCTGTGCTCATCTATGCCCGCGCCGGCCACAGGGCCGAGGACGTCGACCTGTACGCCGCTGTCTGGCACCACCTCGCCGTCGCGTGCGCGCGGCATGGCCTGACCGTCATCGAAAGCCAGTTCATCACCCCCACCCATTGGCGGCCCCTGCCCGTTCAGCTGTCCGCTGCCTTCAACCCCCGCGCTGCCATGCCGCCGACGGGCGACCGGCACGCCGCGGACGACGATGAGGAGGACGGGGGCATGGTGGCCGAGATCCAGCGAGCATTCGCGCAGGAGCTGGAAGTCGGCCGCGAGGTCACCAAGCAGAACCTCATGTCGCTGCTCGATGCCATGCTGACCGGCCGCCGCGGCATCGAGGAGCTGACCGCCGCACAGGCGGCGCAGCTGCTCCTTGCGGTCCAGAACGAGGACTTCCTGAACATGGCCTCGGCCTACTGCGAGCCCGCCGAAGTGAAGCGGGCAGTGGAGATCTGGTCGCGCGTCGCGGCCCTGGGTGTCGGCCCATACCGCCATCTGGCCGCCGCGCCGCTCACCCTGCTGGGCATCGCGCTACTGCTCGACGGGAATGCGCAGGAGGCCGGAGGTGCGTTCCTCTTCGCGCTGGATGCCAAGCCCGGGGGTGACCAGGCGCAGGCGCTGCTGGAGTTGTTGTCCCTGGATGAGCGCGACCAGCTGGCTGGCGTGCAGGGGACCGTCGCGGCGGAGCTGCGGGCAGCCCTGAGCCGGCGGCGCGAGCAGTAGTCGGAGGTCGTGGTGTTGCCCGGGCGGCCGCCGCTGGCGCGGCCGCCCGGTCGTCCCCGCCAGGGCCGAGATCTTGAGCAGTTGGGGTGTGCCCAACGAGCCCGCCTTGCAAATAGACTTCAGTCAAGAAAGGGGACGTAAGTCCTCTTAAGTTGCCGGTCCGGACCGCGAATCCGGACCACCCCTGATGGGAACCCATGACCGACAACCCGCTCCTGCTGAACGGCTCCGAGGCCCTGGTTCACCAGCTGCCGTTCCTCTTCGACTACCACCCCGAGAACAGTGTCGTTCTCATCGGCATCACCCCCGCCGGTGAACTGCTCGGGTCCGTCCGAACCGACCTGCCCGCCGACCCTGCTCTCTGGCCGGATGTGGCCGAAGAACTGATCACCTACCAGCGCGGCGATGCCGCGAGGTTCAGGTTCCCCACCCACCAGATCGTCGCCTACATCTGCCCCGATCCCGACGACCCCGACTACGGGCCGCAGTCCCGCCTCACCCACCAGCCGCTCGCCGACAGCATTCGCGACGCCTGCCGTCGCCAGGATCTGGTTCTTCGCGAAGCCCTCTACGTGACCCGGGCCCGCTACTGGTCGATGCTGAGGCCCGGCCCCGCCGACGGTCACGCCCTCCCCGAGCCGCCCGCAGGACTCGACCCGGCGGGCCTGCCCCGCAGCAGCGATGTTCTGAAGTCCCTCGCCCCCGCCACCGGCGCACGCGCCGCCGCCATGACCGCGACCCTCGACGCCGTCCTGCGCACCATGCACGCCGACATCCTTTCCGGCGGACACCAGAGCGTCGTGGACGACGCGATCGACCTGATGACGACCACCATCGCCGAACTCGTCACCGGCGCCCGCCAGGCCGAGGACACCCCTGACGACCTCACGGCCCGGCTCCTGCTCGCCCTCCAGTACGAGGACGTGCGCAACATCGGGCTCCTGCACTGCGAGGACCACGAGCTGACGGCCGCGAACGAGCTGTGGCTTGCCCTCGCCCGCCACTGTCCCGCCGCGTACGCAGACCAGGCCGCCGTGCCGCTGGCCCTCCACGCGTTCACGGCGTGGGCGCTCGGCGACGAGGCTAGGTCCCGCCTCGCCCTCCAGGCCGCCGACAGGTGCATCCCGGACCAGGAGCTGACCAACTTCCTCCTCCACATGCTCAACAGCGGCGCGAGCTTCACCTACCTGCGCGAGCACCTGCGCAAGCACCGCGTTGCCCGGAGCTGCCGCACCACGGGCTGAGCGACCCGTCCTGGCAGGGGCCGTACGCCGAGCGGCCCCTGCCCACCCCTACCGACCATGAGCGGAGAGATCCTCTTGGACATCAACATGGTGCCCACCTTCGACGTCCTCAGCCCCGCCCAGGCCGTCGAAGCACTGCCCTACCTCCTGAGCTACCAGCCCGACGGCCCCGACGGCATGGTGTTCATCCTCGCCCACGACACCTTGCGCAACCGCCCGCTCTTCTGCCAGAAGTTCGACCTGCCCGGCGACAAGGACAACCCGAACGAGGCCGCGCACCACATGATGCACAACACGCTGCACCGCATGGAGGAGTTCGCGACCGGCCCGACCAACGTCCTGCTGTACCTGTGCGCGAGCCGGCAGGACGCGAGGGATGGCCACGCCGCGATGAC
This sequence comes from Kitasatospora sp. NPDC114501, assembly GCF_055633695.1. Lineage (NCBI taxonomy): Bacteria > Bacillati > Actinomycetota > Actinomycetes > Kitasatosporales > Streptomycetaceae > Kitasatospora > Kitasatospora sp. NPDC114501. The sequence continues at coordinate 149,447 of NZ_JBVKDS010000021.1, forward strand.
CCGGCACCGGGCGCTGGCGGACGCGCTCCTGCTGTCCGCCGAGGCCCATGGCATCGACACCCTCGCTGCCATGTTCGTCACCCCCACCCACTGGTGGGCATACCACCACGCCAACCCCAACTACCAGCATGAGGGCATGCCCGTGGACGGCCCGGACAACCCGGGCGTGGTCACCATGAACGCCCGCGCCGTCGGCATCCCTACACCGCCCAGCGAAGCCGAGATTGTCGCCGTCTTCGAACCCATCACGGGAAAGGAAGTGGAAGTCCAGCGCGCCGCGATCCAGCGCGCCGTCGCCGATCGGGCCGCCCGGGTGCAGGCCAGCAGCTTCGGCGCCGAGACCGAACGGCTCACGGTGATCCTCGACAGGCTGCTGCTCGGCGGGGGAGACGGCATCCCCCTGGAGAGCCTCACCCCGGGCCAGACGGCCGAGCTGATCGTCGGACTGCGGCACCGGCCCCTGCGGGACATCGCGATCGGATACATCGAACCGGACGAACTCCCGCGCGCCCGCGAGCTGTGGGCGCTGCTGGCCCGCCGGTGTGCCAGCGCCACCACAACGTTCGTCGCCGCACCCCTGGCCCTGGCCGCGTTCACCGCCGCCGTCGCGGGAGAGGTCCCGGCCGCTCTCATCGCCCTTCAACGGGCACAGACCGCCGACCCGCGCTACCTTCTGGTCCGGCTCCTGATGGAGACGATCGCGATGACGGGCTCGGTGGACGCACTCGTCGACGGGATCCGGCAGGAACGCGCCGAGCGCCGTCGCGGCCGCGACAGTTGACCGCCCGGCCGGGGTGGGCGCCGCGCGCCCACCCCGACCCCGACCCGCACATAGCGCTTCAGGCCAACAGCAGGGGGACACCGTGAACCAGAACCGACCGCAACGCCAGCTCGATGACGACCCGACGCCCGCTGTCGCCGACCCCGCCACCGGGGAGGTGCGGGTCCTCGCCCGACTGTGCGACACCTGCATCTACCGGCCGGGCAACCTGATGCACCTCGCGCCCGGCCGCGTACGGCAACTCGCTGCCGAGGCCCTCGCCGCCGACGGACACATCGTCTGCCACTCGACCCTGCCCTCCCTCGCCCCGTCCGTGACCGAGGGCGCGATCTGCCGCGGCTTCGCCAACGCCCACGGCAACGCCATCTTGACGCTGTTGGCGAATCCAGCGGGGAAGATCGCGCGGGCGTGAGCTTGTCCTACGTCCGGCCTCGAACAGTCGGGCCGGATGGCCGCCGGTTACCAAGAACTGCTGTTCCGTCGGCCAGCCCAACGCGGTGGACGGCTCTTCCGGCATCATCAGTACATGGAACGAGTTGTCGATCTTGATACGGCCGTCCTTGAGGTTGAACGGCGGAGGGATCGTTGGGAGGATGCCGGGCTCACAGTGGAACCGGTTACGTGGCGCGATGAGGCACAGGAATGGCCACAGCAGCTGGAGCTGGACCGGACCGTAGTCGTGGATCCCGACTCCTTCGGAGTCGTCCTGACCGGCCTGGGCGGCGAACTGTCCGTGGTGCTGTTCCGAGGCGGCTGGGCCGACGTGGATTACTTCGCCGGGATCGACGATTCAGGCGCCCTGCCCACGCCCGCCATCGGCTCAGCAGCGGCCTTCGGCGACCAGCTGGACTTCTACGTGGCCAGGGTCTTCGGATCTCTCGCTGGTGCGGCTGGGTGAGCATCTGATGGTGTGACGGTGAAGCGAACGGCTGCCGGTCCTCCTCCCCGTGGTCCGTGGCAGGATCGCGGTTCTTGATCTCCGAGGGTTTCTCGGAGCGGGGTGGGGATGTCTGGGGAGGATGTCGATGTCACTGCGGACGCGCGCGTCGCAGGGGGTCCCGGAAGAGACCGCGCGGGTGGCGCGCGCGGCGTTTCCGAAGGGCAGCATGCCGATCCGGATCCGGGAAGCGTTGGGGCCGCTCTTTGCTGACGAGGGCTTCGCCGCGTTGTTCCCGAGGCGAGGGCGCCCAGCTCTGTCGCCTGCTGTGCTGGCGCTGGCCTGCGTCTTCCAGTTCGCTGAAGGACTGTCGGACCGCGAAGCCGCCCAGGCGGTGCGCGCGCGGATCGACTGGAAGTTCGGGCTGGGGCTGGAGCTGACCGATCCCGGCTTCGACCACTCGGTCCTCAGCGAGTTCCGTGACCGGCTGATCGCCGGCGGCGCCGAGAACCAGATCCTGGACACCCTGCTTGAGGCCGCGGCCAAGGCCAGCCTGCTGCGCGCACGCGGCCGACAGCGCACCGACTCCACGCACATCCTGTCGGCCGCGCGGGACCTGAACCGGCTGGAGCTGGCTGGCGAGACCCTGCGCGCGGCCCTGAACGCCCTGGCCGCGGCTGCACCAGACTGGCTCGCGAAGCACGCGGACGAGGAGCTCTTCGAGCGCTACCGGCGCCGCATCGAGGACTACTGGTTGCTCCGGACGACCAAGGACCGCATCGCCCTCGGGCACCAGACCGGCCTGGACGGCATGCGCCTGCTGGAGTCCGTGTTCTCCGCCGACGCCGAGCCGTGGCTGCGCATGGTGCCCGCCGTCGAGGTACTGCGCCGGGTCTGGATCCAGGAGTTCCAGGTCGAGGAGGGCGAGGTGCGCTGGCGCGCGCCGGGCAATCTGCCCCCGGGCGCGAAGCGGCTGGCCACCCCGTACGACGTCGAGGCCCGCAGCGCGTCCAAGCGGGAGACGGAGTGGCAGGGCTGGAAGGTGCACCTGACCGAGACCTGCGATCCGGACCGGCCCAACCTGATCACCCACGTGCTGACCACGGACGCCACCGTCCCCGACGTCCACGCCACCGCGAAGGTCCACCAGGACCTGGCCGCCAAGGAGCGCCTGCCCGGCGAGCACTTCGTCGACTCCGGCTACACCGGGGCCCAGAACCTGTTCGCCGCCAAGCGCGACCACGAGGTCGACCTGGTCGGGCCAGTCCAGAAGACCGCGGCCTGGCAGGGCAAAGATGGTGGCGGCTTCGCCCAGGAGGACTTCGCCATCGACTGGGACAACAAGCAGGTCACCTGTCCCGTGGGGAAGACTAGCCGGAGCTGGAACGAGTCGTCCCCGACGCCCACCGGCGTCCCGACGGTCCGCGTCTGGTTCTCCATCACCGACTGCGAACCCTGCCCGTCACGCTCCCAGTGCACCCGCGGCACCGGCCGGATCGGACGGCGCATGACCTTCCACCACCGCGGCGAACTCGAGGCCTTGCGCAAGGCCCGAGCCGACCAGCAGACCGACGAATGGCGCCAGCGCTACCACGCGCGCGCCGGCATCGAAGGGACGATCGCCCAGGCGGTCCACGGGCGGGACATGCGCCGCGCGCGCTACCACGGCCTTGCCAAGACGCACCTGCAGCACCAGCTGACCGCTGCCGCGATCAACCTCGCGCGCGTCGACGCCTGGCTGGCCGAGATCCCGCGCGCGAAGACGCGCGCCTCGCACCTGCGGCGGCTCGAGCTGGTCGCCTGACGCGCGCCGCGACAGAAGCCAGCGCGCGCGGTCCCCACCGGTGGATTCGCCAACAGCGTCAACGCCATCTTCGCGCTGCGCGTGGGCGCCGCCTTCGGCCGCATCGTTGAGGTGCCACCGCCGGCCAAGCGAGCGTGAGCTGAGTAGCAACTTCCTTCAAGCCAGGTGCTTTTGGTGTCTGGGCCGCAGGGCTGTTCAGCGGCAATGAGGCGGTCGGCGGGGCAGGCCAAGGTCGCCGCCCGGGAGCTACTCGAAAGCCCGCGTGCACCGGCGGCCGCCCCAGAGGGTGCTCCGGGAGTCCGATCTCCCAAGAGCGAGTACAGGCAGCGCATTACTCGATACCGTGGCGTTCCGTAGCGGAACGGATACTGAATCCGGGGGCCAGTGTGAAGGCCAGCATCACGTTCGGGAAGTTCATCGCGCTGCGCCGTACGGCGAAGGGTTGGACACAACTGCGCCTGGCCCACGAGCTCAATCGCAGCGAGGACTGGATGTCCCAAGTCGAACGGGACTTGCAGCAGGTGAAGGACCTGACCCTGCTGCGGCGCCTCGCCGAGGTGCTGGACGCCGACCTCGGCGAGCTGATGGCCGCCCCGCAGCCTGCCGCCGATCGGCCGAGATCGCGCGCCCGGAAGTCCGCCTCGGCTACGCTGACGAACACCCGCACTGTCAAGGAGGACGATGTGCGACGCCGCCCGTTCCTGACCATGGCGGCTGCCGCCCTCGTCGCCCCCGCCGCAGCCCCCCAGGCCGCCCGCGCCGAGGAAGGTGGCCCACTGGCTGGGCTGGAGGACCTGCTCCTCTACGGGACGGACCGGGTGCCGGCGGCGCGCAGTGAGCCGACCCGACAGTCGGTGACCGCATCGGTGGAGACGTCGCGTCAGGAGTTCCGATCGGCCCAGTACACGGCGCTCGCCCGGGCCCTGCCCGGCCGCATCGCCGCCGCCGAGGTCGTCGGAACCGCGGAGGAGCGCGCCCGCAACGTCGCCCAGCTGTACAACCTCGCCACCAGGTTGTGCATCAAGATCGGTACCAACAACCACGTCGCTGTCACCGCCGACCGAGCGCTGATCGCTGCCCGCCTGTCCGGCGACCCGCTGGTCATCGCCGAGGCGCAGCGCATGGTCTCCAGCTCCTGGCGCCGCCAGGGGAGCCTGGCCCGCGCGACCGACATCGTGGTGGTCGCCGCTGAAGACCTGCTCAGCGCGTCCCTGCCGCAGGCTGCACGCCTGGCCACGCGGGCCGAGCTGTACGCCACCGCCGCGTACACCGCGGCGAAGCTGGGCGACCGCGCCTACGCGCAGGCTCTGATCCAGGAGGCCGCCGACAGCGCGGCCGCAGCCAGCCGCGCATCCGGGCAGACGGACGGCGTGCGGGGTGTCGCCCTGCACGAGGTGTCCGTGCACTACGAGCTCGGCGACGCCGGCCGCGCGATCGAACTGGCCCGCACGATCAACCCGGCCGAGTTGCCGACCGCCGAGCGGCAGGCCAGGTTCTGGACGGACGTCGCCCGCGCCTTTGCCCAGTGGGGCAAGCCAGGGCCGTGCTACCAGGCCTTGCTCGCTGCCGAGGAGGCGGCCCCGCAGGAGGTCCGCCGCGGTGCCGTGCGCGACCTTGCCACCGACCTGCTGCGGCACGACCGCAAGCTCCCGGGGGTGCGCGATCTGGCGGTGCGCGCGGGCGTCCGACTCGTCTGACCGTAGCCGTACTACGGCCCGTAGCCCGACTACGGATCCGGCCTTTCACCCGGCGGTTCACTGGGGAACGTCCACCCCTCCCCCCGCTGCCGGAGGCCTTCCCATGCCAACGCCCAGCACCTCCCCGCCGCCCGCCAGTCGGCGGCACGCCGCCGCCCCGGACCGCGACCGGCTCGGCGCCTTCCTCACCGCCTCCTGGGCTGCCCTGCACCTGCCCGTGCTCGCCCTGCTCGGCCTGGCGGTCCACAACCACCCCGCCGAGGCCAGCCCCGGCTGGCGGTGACCGTGCCCGACCTGCATGCCTTCTGAGGCCCCGGGGGCCGTCGTGACGGCCCCACCCCCTGTCTTCCACTCGCTCGCCCGAGAGGAGATCCAGCCATGCACCGGCTGACCGACGCGCCCGCCCTGCACTCCGAGCTGGAGCACATCGACTACCGCACCACCCCCGAGTACTACGTCGACACCGAACACGTCACCGACCCGGTCGTGCTGGAGCTGCTGAACTGCTGCCCGACCGTCTTCGGTATTAAGAAGGCCATCACCGACCTGCTGGCCGGCAACCTGGACATCCCGCTGCCGGAGGCGACCGGGACCATCGAGCCCGGCGCCACCGTTCGGGGCCACGTGATCGTGGCGCCCGGGGCCGTCATCTCCGAAGGCGCGTTCGTAACCGGCCCGGTCCTGATTTGCCCCGGTGCCCGGGTCGAGGCCGGCGCCCGGGTGCGCGACAACACCGTCGTCGGCCCCGGCTGCCGCATCGGCTTCGGCGCCGAGGTCACCCGCTCCCTGCTGACCGGTGGCGTCTTCATGAAGCACACCAGCTTCGTCGGGGACTCCGTGCTCGGCCTCGGCGTCAACATAGGCGCGTTCGTGTCCACCACCGGCCGGGTCACCTCCGGACCGGTCACCGAACCGGCCACCGAAGAGGTCTGCGCCCACCTCGACGGCCGCCGCGTCGCCACCGGCCAGACCAAGTTCGGCGCGGTGATCGGCGACGGCGTGATCGTCCCCGCAGGCACCGTCCTCCAGCCCGCCACCCTCATCGGCGCGCACACCCTGCTCTACCCGAAGGCCCAGGTCGGGGGGTTCTTCCCGGCCGGAAGCCAGGGACGGTGACCATGACCACCGCGATGACCGACAAGCATGCCGTACGCATCACCGGAGGCCGCCGCCTGGCCGGCACCGTCCCCGTGCAGGGCAGCAAGAACATCGCCCTGCACCTGTACGCCGCCGCGATCCTCGTCGACGAACCGCTGACCCTCCTCGGCGCCCCCGCGATCCTCGACACCGGCGTGGTCGCCGAGATCCTGCACCGCACCGGAATCCCTGCCACCGCCCACGACGACTTCCACACTCGCCCGGCCGACTCCTACGTCCCCGCCATCCCGGACGACCTCGGCCGCCGCATCCGCACCACCGCTGTGATGGGCGGCGCCCTGCTGGCCCGCGCCGGCAAGGTCACCTTCCCCACCCCCGGCGGGGACGCCTTCTGCGCCCGCCACATCGACCGGCACCTGGCCGCGATGGAGGCCGCCGGGGCCGAAGTCGAAGTGAGCCGGGGCCGGGTGCGGGCCCGGTTCACCGGCAAGCGGCTGCCGTTCGTCACCGACGCCGAAACCCGCTCGTGGGGACCGAGCCTGGGCGCGACGGTCACCGCGATGCTGCTGGCCGCCCGAACCCCGGGCACCTCCACGATCCTCAACCCCAGCATCGAGCCCGAGGTCACCCACACCGCTGCCCTGCTCTCGCAGGCCGGCGTCGGCATCGAGTGGCGGGGCAGGAAGGCCCTGAACGTCACCGGCACCGACCGCATCCGGGGCGGGGTGTTCACCGTACCGCCGGACCGACTGGAGGCCGCCACCCTCGCGCTGGCCGCCGCCGTCACCGGCGGCACCGTCCACCTGGACGGCTTCCCGCCGGCCGCGTTCCCGGACGGGCTGGTGTCGGTGTTCGCCGACGCCGGAATCCAGCTCGACCCGCTGGACGGCGGAACGGCCGTCAGCACCCCGGCCGGGCCGAGGCCGGTGCAGATGGCCACCGGCCCGCACCCCGGCTTTCCCACCGACGTGCAGCCGCAGCTGACCGCCTTCCTCACCCAGGCCGAGGGCACCTCCCGCACCGACGAGCGGATCTACACCCAGCGCGACACTCACCTGCCGGCCCTGGCCGCGTTCGGCGCCGCCGTCAACGCGACCGGCTCGGTGATCACCGTCCGGGGCCGGTCCGCCCTCACCGGCGCCGACGTGGCCGGGGAGGACATCCGGGCGGTAACCGCGCTCGTCATCGCCGCCCTGGCCGCCGAGGGCACCTCTACGATCCGAGGGATGTATCACCTGCGGCGCGGATACGGCAGCCTGCTGCCGAAGTTGGCCGCGCTCGGTGCCGACCTGACGACCACCCAGGAGTAGCCGTGACCGCCACCGTGCCGTGGAACCCGAACGCGCTCGCCGACCTGCGCGAGTGCCTGGACCTGATGACCGCTGACGGCACCGTGCCCGGCGGCGTCATCGCCCACGGCATGGTCGGCGGTGCGCCCGGCTTCCTGGCCTCCGGCGTCGTCGCCCGCGAGTGCGGCGACGCCCGGCCGGGGCCGGACACGGTGTACGACGTGGCCTCGCTGACCAAGGTGCTGGCCACCTGGCCGCTGGTCGGCACCTCCCTCATGGACGGCTTCACGCTGGACACCCCGGTGCGCGAACTGCTGGCGGGCATCCCGGCGGAGGCGCCTGGCGGCCGGGTGACGGTTCGGCAGGTCCTGGCCCACACCTCCGGCCTGCGGGCCGACACCCGCCTCGACCGGTACCGGGGCCGCACCGAGCCGCTGGCCGAGCTGATCTGCGGCGAGGAGCTGATCGCCGAACCCGGGGCCGGGCACCGCTACATCAACCGCGGCTTCATCCTCCTCGGCCTGGCTCTGGCCCACTACCGCTGCCAGCGCCTGGACGAGCTGGCGGCCGAGCTCTGGCAGGACCTCGGCATGACCGACACGACGTACGGGCCGGTGCCCCGCTCGGCCCAGGTCGCCCCGACCGAGCAGCGGTTGACCGGCGGTCCCCGGCTGTGGGGGATGCCGCACGACGACAACGCCGCGCTGCTCGGTGGGGTCGCCGGCCACGCCGGGGTGTTCACCACCCCGGCCGACCTCGCTGCCTTCGCCACCCACCTGCTGTCCTCGCACGCCACCGACGGGCCCCTGGGCCGCTGGCTCGCCCACAGCATGCAGCCGCAGGCCCAGATCGAGCCCGGCCTCGACCGCGGCCTGGCCTGGATCCTCGCCGACGACGGCCGGGTGGCCTACCACCACGGCTTCACCGGCACCAGCCTCTATCTCGCCCCCACCACCGGCCGCTACCTGGCCATCTGCATCAACGCCGTCTACCACCACCAGGACAACCGCACCCGTCTCGCCCCGCTGCGGGCCCTCGCCCTCAAGGCGATTACCGACGAACCCTAGGAGGGCGCTGTGCCCCATCCCACGCTCGCGGCCCTGACCACCCTGCGGCTCGGAGGCCCGGCCAGGGACGTCCTGCACGTCGCCGACCCCGACGACTGGTTCGAACTGGTCCGTACGATCGGCGACCGGCAGGAAGAGACACCCCTGACCCTCGGCCACGGCAGCAACGTCATCGCCTCCGATGCCGGGCACGAGGGCACCGTGGCCGTGATGAATACCCGGGGCATCGCCGTGAAGCGGGTGGACGACGACACGGTGGCCGCGACCGTCCAAGCGGGCCACCCGCTCGCCGACCTCGTCGAGTGGGCCGCCGCAGAGCAGCTGGCCGGGGTCGAGTGCCTGGCCGGTATACCTGGCACTGTCGGCGCCGCCCCCGTCCAGAACGCCGGAGCGTACGGCCAGCAGATCGCCGACACCCTCGACCACCTCACCGCCTGGGACTGGGGCATGGGCCGACTGCGGACCCTGCCCGCCCAAGCATGCCGCCTCCGCCACCGCGACAGCCGCTTCAAGAACGCCCCCAGCCAGTGGACCATCCTCACCACGACGTTCCACCTCACCCGCTCACCGGCCGCCCCCATCACGTACCAGCCGCTCGCCGACGAACTCGGCGTCCACGTCGGCGCCCGCCCGCCCGTCGCCGAGGTGACCGCCGCAGTCCTCACCAACCGCCACCGCCGCGGGCTCCTCCTCGACGCCCACGGCCCCGACGCCCGCCAAGCCGGATCGGTCTTCCTCAACCCGCCCGTCACCGCCGCCCAGGCCGTCCGCTGGTCGGCGGCCGGGTGCCCGGTCCACACCGACAGCGACGGGCAGCTGCGGGCCAGCGCCGGCTGGCTACTCGAACTCATCGGCTGCCACCCCGGCCACCGGATCGCCGACGGAATCCACTGCTCGGACCAGCGCACCCTGACCATCACCGCCCGCGGCGAGACCACAGCCGCTGCCTTCGCCCACACCCTCTCCGACCTGGCCGCACGCGTCGACGCCGCCACCGGGATCCGCCTGCGTCTCGAACCCGTCCGCGTCGGCCAGTGGCCCGACTGAACCGGACCACGGCGAATCGGGCCCAGTGCGGCGACCCAACAAGCCTGCTCGGTACTGGAGTTGGTGTGCCCATCAGGTAGGCAATTGGAGAGGTTGGGGGTGGTGGGATGCGGAGCACCCCACCACCCCCAACCCGTCGCAGGGCCGCCCTGCTCGACCGAAGGCCGCCATGACCACACCGCCACCCCCGAAACCCGCCACCCCCGAAGCCCTCACCGCCGCCCGAGACCGCCACCGCAAAGCCGCCGCCGACACCAAACTCGGCGCCACCGCCCGCCGCTACCACCAGCACGCCGCCTGCGGCTTCGACTGGGCACTCCAAACCCTCGGAACCCGGATGGCCAACCACCACCTCGGCTACGCCTACGCCTACGCCGAGCAGGCCGCCCACCACGCCCCCGCCACGACCCGCTGGACCCTCGTCCTGCCCGGCCCTTTCTGCAACTGGCTGACCGAGAACGAACTGCTACCCCACGACTTCACCGGCGATGAACCCACAGACCGGCTGTTGCTCGCCTACCGCGCCGGCACCTCGCACCGCATCGACTCCTCCAGCTGGAACCTGACGATCCCGGCCCACGACCCCATGGCGATGCACGAGATCACCCGCCTCGCCGAACGCTTCGTCCAGCCCAACTCGGACGACAACCCCCGCACACCTACGCAGATCCGCGCCGCAATCGCACTCACCGAACGGATAGAAACCCTCGCCAACCGCATGCTGCACGCGACCAACTGACCCCGGCCGGGCCGCGCACCGGCCCGGCCCCGCCACAACCTCACCCAGGACCACCATGCCGAACCACCGACCGATCCTCGCGCCAACCGGGCCCGCCCCCTACCGGCGCGCAGACCCGACCCGCGCCTTCCAGGACGCGCAGCTCCGCGAGGCCGAAGCCGAGGCAGCTCTCGCCGCCACCGCCCTCGAACTCCTCGCCGCCCACGTCCGCACCCGTGCCCCCGAGACCGCCGCCATCGAGCTCAGGACCACCCTCGCCTGCGACCGCATTCACGCCCTGTGGGCGAACCCCCGCGACCACTGGAACCCGACCCGACTGCTGCTCTGGCGCCGCGCCCCCGCGCTGTCCTCCGAACCGACCTGGCTGAAGAAGGCGGAACGCCTGGTGCCCACCGTGCTTCTCGGGGCGCACCTTCCCCTGATCGAGCTGGCTGGCCACCACCGCCTGCTCAGCCTGCCAGCCCCGGACGTGGCCGCCGCCCTCGCCTCCCGCATCCGCCGAGCCTTCCCGCAGGCGACCGCGCTCCTGCTCAGCCTCGACACACGGCCGCGCGTCATCACCGTCCAGGTGACGAACATCGTCGGCCCCGACGGCACCTCCCTGCACGCCACCCCCAATGACCACGTCTGGGCGGCTCAGCCCGCCCAGACGTGGTGGCGGCTCAACAAGGGACCCGTCGTCCGAGCGGTCCGCCACCTGTGGGCCCACCCCGGCCACCGGGCCCGCCACTTCCAGGAGCAGGGCCACCACTCCCTGATGTGGAACCAGGGCCTTCAGGCGCTCGTTCTACCCCCCACTCTGGCCCTGGCCGGGCCCACGGACTCCTGACACCCTGGCGGGCCCGTAGAAGCCCCCTACAGGCCCGCCAAGGCGGAGAAACTTAGACCGTGTCCTACGTGGTGATGGTTCGTTGGTTGTGGCATGGGGCGGGGTACGTGGAGTTGGATTGTTTCGGATGGGTTGTGGGAGATCGCGAAGCCGCTGATTCCGCCTGACCGGGTGCGGCCGCAGGGTGGTGGGACGCAGAACACGCCTGATGAGACGCTGTTCGCGGCGATCGTCTACGTGCTGGTCAGCGGGTGCGCATGGCGTGCGCTGCCGCCCTGTTTCGGGGTCTCCAAGTCCACCGTCCACCGCCGGTTCCTGATCTGGTCGCGGGCCGGGGTGTGGGGTCGGCTGCACGACGAGGTCCTGCACCGCCTCGACGACGCCGGCCTGCTGGACGTCTCCCGTGTGGTCCTCGACTCCGCCCACGTACGGGCCAAAAAAGGGGCGAACTCACAGGTCCGAGCCCCGTGGACCGGGGCAAGCCGGGTTCCAAGATGCACATCCTGTCGGACGCTGGCGGACTGCCCCTGGTCGTCGACGTCACCGCGGCCAACACCCACGACAGCAAAGCCCTGAAGCCCGTCGTGGAGGCCCACCTTGCGCGACGGGCCCAGAACCCGGACCGCTGGCGCAAGCCCGGACGCCTCCACGCAGACAAGGCCTTCGACGTGCCCCACCTGCGGAAATGGCTGCGCGGCAAGCGCATCGGCGTCCGCATCGCCCGTAAAGGCATCGAGTCCAGCGAGCGTCTCGGGCGCCGAAGGTGGGTCATCGAGCGGACGATGTCGTGGCTGACCGGCTACCGCCGACTCAGCCCCCGCTACGAACGCGATCCCGGCAACTACCTGGCATTTCTCCGCCTCGCGGCCGTCCTGTGCTGCTACAAACGTCTCGTCCGCCTCACCACGTAGGACACGGTCTAAATTTGACTCCGGCCGCAGTTCCATGAAATCCCAGGTCAGCGGCATGCAAGCAGGATTGTTTCCCTGCGGGAGAACCTGTAGGTGGTCCTCAATTCGATCGAAGATGTGCTATTCCCCGGAATCGGGGTTGAACTGGAGCGGTCGGCTCGTGGCCAGTTGGCCTCCGCTGAACTGCGGGGTTTCCTATCGGCGCGGTGGCTGAGGGGCAAGGACTTCCGCATTTGGCGGCCAAATCCGAGTGTACTGGCTCCGCGCGGACTGGCCGGTGCTGCCGAAGCTGGCCTTCGCCAGGTCCCGATCGCGGACCATGTCCTGACGAGAGTGGCCGCACCGCGACGGTTGCGTCGCGGTGCGGCTGTTCATCGCGGTGCGGCTGTTCATCGCGGTGACGGGCGGGGCAGCCGTAACGGTCAGACCGAGCCCGCCGACATCAAGAATCCGATCCGGTCCAGCAACTCATGCGGATTGCGGTAGTCGGTGTTGTCGAGTCGGAAAGTGGCCAGGTTGGTCGAGTTGTTCCATCCGGCGTGGACCCAACTGGACATTTGAGTCCACGAGTTTTCCAGCTGCAGGGAAAAGGGGTCCAAGAAGTCGTTGTTGTTGGTCCTGATGTTCCTCAGAACCTGGTTGAAGATGTACTGGAACCGTGCCGCCTCCATGGTCGCCTGGATCAGGATGATGAGGCTGCCGCGGAAACCCGTCTGCTGGGTGGCCGTCATATGGGGGTTGTACCGCTGCACGGCGCGGATCGAGTTGCCAATGCTCGCAGGCCCCATGCCGAGGAGACCCCTCATGTTGCTGCCGAGTGCCATGTAGCTGGAGCCGAACCCAAGGTTGTTCACATTGGATACGCCGCGGCCGGCCGCGGTCTCCATCCACTGGAGCTGCTGCCACATGTCGCTGAAGCCGAGAACCCCGGCGACCGAGCCCGAATCCGGGCTCGGCGTCCAGAACCCCATGACGTAGCCGTCATTGGTACGGACAAAGAGTGAGGCGTAGGCGGCGTTGTTGCCTACCATTCTGATTTCGAGCAGGTGATTCTGTGTGGTCTCGGTGACCCCGAGGGTCCAGGCGCTGCCGTCGGCGTAGGGGTGGCCTATCACAGCGCGAATCTGATTGATCAGACCTGCGTACTTGTTCGCGGCGTCGATGGCGTCGCCGTTGAGGAGAGAGTCCACATTCCAGTTGATCACGGTGTAGACCTGCCTACCGGTGTCGGCCTGCGCCGGAGTGGCGCAGAGGAACGACAACAGCGAGAGCAGCAAGGCAACCGCCCGAAAACCGATTTTACGCATGGAATTCCTTTCCTGGCTGAGATCCCTTGCCCAGATCGGGGCGGCGAACGGTAGTCGGCCGATCCGGCCCGACCAGACGGCAGTCCGGCACATGACAGAACGGGTCGGGAACAGCGCACGGTTCACCACCGAGAAGCCATCTGCCAAGATCTCTTGTCCAGCCATTGCCGTGGCGACCCAACGGGCACGACTTTAGTAGCGTACGAGAGGTTCCTTCAGCGCCATACCGGCAGTTCAGCAAGGAGGCGTCCGTGCCCAACGAGCGCGAGGTCAACCACATCGTCCGCACCGCGTGGAGCGCAGAGCGGGTTGCCGACCACGGCCTGGGAGTTCTGCGTCAGACGGTGCTCGATGAACTGATCCGCGGAGCACATTGCAGCCTCAACGGCACCGGGGACGTCCGCATCACCATCGAGACCGACGAGTGGGGCACCGTGGGGCGCGGACACGCGCGGTGCAGCGACCCGCTGTGCGTCGACCTCATGACAGCGCACCGCGGCGGCCCCTCCGATGAGCCGAAGCCTCCCATGAGGTGAATGATCCCCGAACCACCGCACCGAGGACCTCAGCTCGCCGGGCAGACCAGGTCACCGGCCGGTGGAAGCACCTGCTCCTGAAGGCCGGCGTGAACCGCGCCGGGGACGAAGAGAGCGTCCTCGGAGCGGGCCGCCACCGCCTCCTCAAGTACCTGCTCGGCCTGGAGGAGCTGGGCGTACTGCCCTACGGCCGCGCTGCGGCGTACCTCGGTCTGCCCGGCGCCGATCTCGGCATGCTGCCGTCGCGGTGGGGCGACGACGTGATCCATGCCATCGGAGACCAGCTCCACGGTGGGGGTACCGCCGTGCGGTCGAGGAGAAGTAGGCGGGGGGTGCGCATGGGAGTGTTGCGTACCCAGAAGGTGGCCCGGCGGGGGGCGAGATCAGGTAGCTTGGTTCCTGGCTCGCCGAGGGGGATGAAATCCTCGCCCCTCGTGTTGGAAGATCCGAAGCCGTCGAGTTTCCGGTCCGGCATCGGCCCTGGGCACCGCCAGTGGGCGTGGTTCGTCCGCTCCGCCAGGTGGCCACCGCGGGGACGGTGCGGGGATAGAGCGGGGATGAAGCGGGGACGGAACCGCCCGATCCGAGGGCGGACCAGAGTAGACTGGTGTGGACGGCAGATGAGCCGCAACACTGTGTGACCTGCGGAAACGTGGACGAACGTGGACGCGGATGTAACTAGGGGTACTACTTCAACTCAAGAGCTGGCGGACTTTTAATCCGTAGGCCTGCCGATTTCGTTCGGGGCCCGATTTTCGGTCCGCCACCCTCTATGACCTGGCCTTTCTGCTGTCTGTGCGGGAATGGCTGGAAGGTCTGTCTGTCGTCGATGGGTCGCGCGTGGGGCGCGTGTGGGGTGTCCAAGTCGGGTGACGGACAGTCAAAGAGTCACGCTGAGCTACGTATTCCTAAGTCCGACGAGACTCTCGGGCGGGCCGTTACGCGCCGCCTGCGAGGTGTGGGCTGATATCGGATGCCCCGGGAGAGCTTTCGGGCCGCATCGATGACCACACGGGCCGTTGCCTCGGCGCTGAGATGGGCCGTCTCGGGAAGCACCGACGTGTACGTGTCGGCGGTCGTCATGATCGTAAAGTGCCCCAACTGAGCTTGGACGACCTTGAGATCGGATCCGCCGGTCAAGGCGAGACTTGCCGCACCGTGACGCAGGTCGTGGAGCCGGACTGGCGGCAGACCACTTCTGCGCACCATGTTCTGGAAGACATGGCCGATGTAGTCCGGGCGCAGCGGACGTCCGTAGGCATCGGTGAATATGAAATCGGACTCATTCCAGTCAGTTCCCGCTGCTGTAGTTGCCGGGTGACCGTGAGTGTGCGGCCCGAGGCGTCGAAGTCCGACCAGCGGAGCCCTGCGCCTTCCCCGCGGCGAAGACCGCGCAGGGCGTACAGGTGGTACAGGGCGTACAGCCGGTGGTCACTCGCGAACGCGAGGAACGTGGCGGTCTGCACGGGCGTCCACACGGCAACAGGCGGGCGCTCGCCCGTCCGCCTCCACTCCGCGACCCGGTTGTCCGTCCAGACCACCGGGTGTGGCCGAGGTGCCCGTGGCAGATCGAGATGGCGGGCAGGGTTGGTGGTCAGCAGGCCGCTGCGCACCGCGAGGTTCAGGGCGGCACGCAGTGTCGCCTGGACACGGTGCAGCGTGCCGGCGCTGACCCGTCGGCCCGTGCCCTGATGCCGACGAACGATGGTGCTGAAAGCCTGCTGGACGGTGTCGTTGGTCAGCTCGCACAGCAGCTCGCGGCCGAGCAGTGGCACGAGGTACTGCTCCAAGTGCTGTCGGTAGCCGCGGGCGGTCGATGGTCGCAGGTGCGGCTCGACGATGACGTACCAGCGCTGCAGCCATTGCCCGGTTGCGAGGAGCCCGCCCTCGCGGATGCGATCGTGGTCTTGCAGTCGCCTGAGTGCCAGTTCGGCGTCAGCCCGTGTGCGGTAGCCGCCTCGACGCAGCCGTGACCGGCAATCGTCGACGGCTGCTTGCCTTGGCATCGCGAGATACCAGGAGCCGTGGCCGCGACGATGAAGGTCCGGACACAGGCTTCCGAGTTGCCGGCCGGTCTGGAGGTCCCGGCAGCCACCGCTTGTAGATCGTTCCGGTGCCACGCATGGCGTTCTCCTTCCGGGGTGGCGGGCGGACCTACGGCCAGTCTGGACCTGTAGGGCCGCGGAATGCGCCTTGCCAGGACCTTCATGTGGGGATCGCGGCGTGGCGCGTGAAGTCAACGGGTTCGAGTGAGGGCTCGGGCGGTGAAGGCGGTGATGGAATCCCGCCCTAGGTCCTGTGTGAGGTTGTGATCAATCTTGGGGTTCTGCCCTCTTCTGAGGGCAGAACCCAGTAGGACTGTGGCCGTGACACGTAGGCAACTC
>NZ_JBVKDS010000022.1:0-108891 GCF_055633695.1 Kitasatospora sp. NPDC114501
TACCTCGCCGGCCTCCACCTCCGCGCCTCGATGATCTGGATCGACGACCTCCTGCGGACGACCGACTGATCACAACCTCACACAGGCCCTAGGACGGGGCCCCGCGGTCAGACCTGCTGCTCCTCGAAGGGCAGCACGTCCGGGGAGAGCACCGAGGCGCGCGCCGTCGCGGCGGTCAGCCGGCGGCGGTGGTGGCGGCGGCACAGCACCTCGTAGCCGACCTCGTGCTGGTCCACCGAGATGTCGCCGACCACCACCTGGGCGCCCTCGACCACCATCACCCCGCCGACCGTACGGGCGTTGTGGGTGGCCCGCGCGCCGCACCAGCACAGCGCCTCGACCTGGAGCACCTCCACCCGGTCGGCCAGCTCGATCAGCCGCTGCGAGCCCGGGAACAGCCGGGTGCGGAAGTCGGTGGTGATGCCGAAGGTGTAGACGTCGATGTCCAGTTCGTCCACCACCCGGGCCAGCTGGTCGACCTGTTCGGCGGCGAAGAACTGCGCCTCGTCGCAGATCAGGTAGTCCACCCGGCCGCCGGCCGAGAGCCGGTGCACCACGTGCGCGTGGAAGTCGAAGTCGTCCGTCACCTCGACCGCGTCGGCGCGCAGGCCCAGCCGGCTGGAGATCGTCGCCTCGCCCGCCCGGTCGTTGCGGGTGAGGATCAAGCCCTGCCGGCCGCGCGCGGTGTGGTTGTGGTCCATCTGCAGCGCCAGCGTCGACTTGCCGCAGTCCATCGTGCCCGAGAAGAACACCAGTTCAGCCATGGGTGGAGCAAAGGCCTTTCAAATCAAGGGAGTTCGGGCACAGAGAAGTCAATGGGGCGGCGCGGCCCGGCTAGCCGCGGACCTCGAGCAGCGGCACGAACTGCTCGACCGGGGTCATCGAACCGTGCAGACCGATCATCGTGGACTCGCCGGGCTCGTTGCGGGAGGCGACGATCGCGATGTCGTCGCGCGCCGCGGCGACCACGTCGCCGATCCGGGCGTACACCCGCTCGTCCACGGCCGGACCGAACCAGCCCGCCGCGATCGCCTGGTCCCGGGTGGCCACCCACATCCGGTCGCCCAGCACCTCGCTCCAGACCGTGTGCACGTCGGCGGCGGCGCCCGGCACCGCGTACACGTGCCGGGCCCGGCCCTCACCACCGAGCAGGGCGACGCCGGCGCCCAGCTCCCAGTCCTCGTCGAAGTCGATCCGGTCCTCCGGCGCGATGTCGATCATGCCGTGGTCGGCCGTCACGTACATCGCCGAGCGCGGCGGCAACTGCTCGGCCAGCCGGCGGGCCAGCCGGTCCACCGCGTCCAGCGTCATCCGCCACTCGTCCGAGTCGACCCCGAAGCGGTGGCCCGCGCCGTCCAGCTCGCTGACGTAGGTGTACACCAGCGCCCGGTCGTGCTCGGCCAGCCAGGCGGCCGCCTGGTCCATCCGCTCCTCGCCCGTGGTGCGGCCGAGGAAGGTGCCGCCGGACAGCGCCACCCTGGTCAGCGGGGTCTGGGCGAACAGCGGGGACGAGACCTGCGCGGTCGCCACCCCGGCCTGGTGGGTGCGCTCGAAGACCGTCGGGTACGGCTGCCAGGCGTGCGGCTCGGTCGGCGGCTGCCAGCGCAGCTGGTTCATCAGGTAACCGGCGCCCGGCACCGCCACCGTGTACCCGACCAGGCCGTGCAGGCCCGGCGGCGTGCCGGTGCCGACCGAGGCCAGCGAGGTCGCCGTGGTCGACGGGAAGCCCGCGGTCAGCGGACGGCCGCTGCCGCCCAGCGAGCTGCCGGCGAGCGAGGACAGGAACGGCGCGTACTCGGGGTGGCGCAGCAGCAGCTCCCAGCCGAGGCCGTCCACCAGGAAGACCACCACCCGGTCGGCCGGGGCGATCGGGAGGGTCGCGGTGAAGCCGGGGACGCCGAGCCCCGCCGCCACCGAGGGCAGCAGGTCGCACAGCGAACCGCTGCCGTACGGGGGCGCGGGGGCCGTGGCCGGGTCAAGGATCTCGAAGGCGTCGTAGCCGTCGGCAGGAACGAAGGACATGGAACCGGATTCGTAGCGGTGCGGGCGGTCGGAAGCGGTGGAACTCAGACCCGCGGGCCGTTGCTGATCGTCGCGTCGGACAGCGCCCGCGCGAACACCAGCGCCTGGGCCACCGTCTCCGGGCCGTCACCGGCCTCGCTCACCCGCAGGGAGAGGTCGTCGGCCGTGGCCGAACCGGTGTAGCCGTGGTCCGCCTCGCAGTTCGGGTCGGAGCAGCCGGCCGGCTCCAGGTCCAGGCGCTGCACCGCGCCCCAGCCGATCGTCAGCACCACCTCGCGCGGCAGGGTGCCCGGGGTGTACGTCTCCGGGTTCGCCACCATCCGGCTGACCACGACCGAGCCGATCCGGTCGAGCCGGACGCTCTCCGTCGACGTCGTCGCGAACGGCACCGCCGGGCTGCCCTCGGCCCCCGACTGCTCGTCCGTGTGGCTCACCACGAACCGGGTCGGGGTGAGCACCAGCACCGTCACGTGCCGGCGCACCTCGTTGGCGTCGAACGTCGTCTCCTGGTGCACCAGGTAGGAGCTGATCGGCTCCGGGCCCACCGCGGACTCGACCGCCTCGGACACCAGGGCCGGGTAGTAGCCGCTGCGCTCGATAGCCGAGCGCAGGTCCTGAGTGGTGGTGGTACCGGTCTTCGCCATATCTCCATCCTGGCATGGTCCGCCGACGAAGCGGGCGGCACGGCGCCGAGCTTCGGACAACAGCGCCCGGGCAGGGCGCAACCAAGGAAGGTTACAGCGTGCTCATCGCGCGCGGGCCCAGATCGCTGCGGACCGGCAGGGGCGCGACCCGTACCCGCGCCCCCAGGATCGCCAGTCCGTGCGGGGCGACGACCACCGGTTCGAGGTCCACCGAGGCGATCTCCGGCACGTCGTCCACCAGCTGCGACACCCTGAGCAGCAGTTCCTCCAGCGCGTCGGTGTCCACCGCCTCGGCGCCGCGCCAGCCGAACAGCAGCGGCGCCGCCCGGACCTCCCGGATCAGCCCGGCGACGTCCTGGTCGGTGGCCGGAACCAGCCGGTGCGCCGTGTCGCCCAGCAGTTCGGCCGGGGCGCCGGCCAGGCCGAAGGACAGGATCGCACCGACCGCCGGGTCCACCGTGGCGGCGATCACGGTGTCCACGCCGCGCGGTGCCATCCGCTGGACCACCAGTTCGGCCTGCGCGGCGCCGCCGAGCAGCGCGTCCAGCTCGCGGTGGGCGCGGCGCAGGACCGCCTCGTCGGTCAGGTCCAGCCGGACGCTGCCCAGGTCGGGGCGGTGGCGCAGGTGCGGGGCCGTCGCCTTGAGGGCCACCGGGTAGCCGAGTGCCCCGGCGGCCGTCACCGCGGTCTCCTCGTCCGGGGCCGGCCGCACCGGCGAGACGTCGATCCCGTAGCGGGCCAGCAGCTCCTGGGCCTCCGCCTCGGGCAGGGTGATCCGGGCGCCGCCGGGCTGGGTGCGGGCGGCCACCGCGGCCCGGGTGCTCAGCGCCGCCTCCACCAGCCGGCGGGCGCCGGGCTCGTCGATCCGGTCCAACTCGGGGACGCGTGCCGTCTCCTCCGCCTCGGCCGTGCGGCGGCGCCACTGCGCGTAGTGCACGGCGTGGGCGAGGGCGTGCACGGCCCGCTCGGGCGCCGCGTACGCGGGGATGCCGCCGGGGCGCAGCCGGGCCGGGAGGTCGGTCAGCGCCAGGTGGGTGAGCAGCAGCGGCTTGCCCAGCTCCCGGGCGCGGTTGCCGGCCTCGAGCAGGGCGGCGGCGATCTCCGGGTCGTCCGAACCCATCGCGGGGTCGTCCTCGCCGGTCAGCCGGCCGCCCATGAAGGCGTGGGCGGAGGTGCCGATCGGCGGGATGGCGACGGCGATCACCGCGTCCACGGCCGGGTCGGCGAGCGCGACGTCCAGGGCGATCCGGAAGTTCTCGCCGGTCGCGGCGGTGGTGAGGTCGACGGGCGTGCACGGGCGCAGGCCGGCGCCCAGCAGGGCGTCGTAGGTGAGCAGGCCGAGCGAGTCGGAGTTGCCGACCACCGCGACCCGGTCCCCCGGCGGCAGCGGCTGCTGGGCCAGCAGCTCGCCGGTGTCGTACAGCTCGGTGATGGTCGACACCCGGGTGACGCCCGCCTGTTCGAACAGCGCGTCCACGGTGGCGTCGCGCAGGCCGGTGGCGGTGGCGGGGACGGCGTGGCCGGGCGGCAGGCTGCCGGTGTGCCGGGCGCCCTTGACCACCACGACCGGCTTGACGGCGGCGAGCCGGCGGGCGATCCGGGTGAACTTGCGCGGGTTGCCGAAGGACTCCAGGTAGAGCAGCACCACCTGGGTGGCCTCGTCCTCGGCCCAGTACTGGAGGAAGTCGTTGCCGGAGACGTCGGACCGGTTGCCGACCGAGGCGAAGGACGAGACGCCGAGGCCGCGCTTGTGGGCGGCCTCCAGCAGGGCCACGCCGATCGCGCCGGACTGGCAGAAGATCCCGAAGCCGCCGCGGCCGGGCAGGCGCGGGGCGAGCGAGGCGTTCAGTGGGTGCCGCGGGTCGGTGTTGATCAGGCCGAAGGCGTTCGGGCCGATCACCCGCATGCCGGCCGCGCGGGCCTGGCGGACCAGCGCGCGCTGGCGGTCCCGGCCCTCCGGACCGGTCTCCGCGTAGCCGGCGGTGACCACCACCAGGCCCTGCACCCCGTGGGCGCCGCACTCGGCGACGGCGGCCGGGACGGCGCCCTCCGGGACGGCGATCACCGCGAGGTCCACCGGTCCGGGAATGTCCAGAATCGAACGGTGGAGCGGGACGCCTTCCAGCTCCGTGCCGGGCGCGGCGTTGCGGTTCACCGCGTACACCGGGCGGTCGGCCGGGGCGTCGTCCCCCAGCAGGTCGCGCAGGATGGCCCGGCCGACGGTCTGCGGGGTACGGGAGACCCCGATCACCGCCACCGACCGCGGGGTGAGCAGCCGCTGCACCGAGCGCGCCTCGGCGCGGTGCTCGCGGGCGCGCATCACGGCGAGCGAGCGGTCGGTCTGTTCGAGGTCGAACTCCAGGTGCACCACGCCGTCGGCGAAGCTGCGGTGCTGGGTGTAGCCGGCGTCGGTGAAGACCTTCACCATCTTGCGGTTCTCCGGCAGCACCTCGGCCTGGAAGCGGCGGATGCCGCGCTCCTGCGCGACCGCCGCGATGTGCTCCAGCAGGGCGGAGGCCACGCCGCGGCCCTGGTGGGCGTCCTGCACCAGGAAGGCCACCTCGGCGTCGGTACCGGTCTCGGAGGGGCGGCCCTCGGCGTCGATCCGGTCGTACCGGACGGTGGCGATGAAGCGGTCCCGCACCACCACCGCGAGGCCGACCCGGTTCACGAAGTCGTGGTGGGTGAAGCGGCGGACGTCCTTGTCGGAGAGCCGCGGGTAGGGGGCGAAGAACCGGAAGTACTTCGACTGGTCCGACACCTGCTCGTAGAACTCCACGAGCCGTCCGGCGTCGTCGGGGGTGATCGGCCGGATCCGGGCCGTGCCTCCGTCGCGCAGCAGGACGTCCGCTTCCCAGTGCTGCGGATAGTCGGGTTGCTCGGGGTTCGCCACCGCGGGGTCTTCCACGTTCGTCAGGTTATCCGGCGGCGAGCCGAATGGCGCCGGTCACGTGCTCGCGGCAGGGTGGACGGGACCCGTCGACCGGGGTTTATGCCCCGAAAAGAAACAATCACAAGTCCTGAACGCGGCGGTTCCCAGGGGTCGCCTGCGTGCAACACTGGTCTAGACAACATGGCCGCTTCCCCCGCTCACCTGAGCACGGCCGTGACCAGCTTCACCGGAAAGGCACGTCTCATGGCTGAGCGCCGCGTCACCATCGGTTGGGCCGAGGGCCTGCACGCCCGTCCCGCCTCCGTCTTCGTCCGGGCCGTCACGGCCACCGGCGTGCCGATCACCATCGCCAAGCCGGGCGGCAACCCGGTCAACGCCGCCTCAATGCTCGGCCTCCTCGGCCTGGGCGCCCAGGGCGGCGACGAGGTCGTCCTCGCCTCCGACGCCGAGAACGCCGACGACGCGCTCGACCGCCTCGCCAAGCTCGTCTCCGAGGGCCTCGACGAGCTCCCCGCCGCGGCCTGAGGCCCCGCAGCCGCCCGATCGGGGTGTCGCCGGATTCCGGCGGCACCCCGATCGGCCTTTCCGGCCGCTTCCGCGGCCGACCGGGTCAGCCCTTGACGCAGACGACCTGCTTGAGGTGCGCGACCACCTCGACGAGGTCCTTCTGCTGCTCGATGACCTTCTCGATGTTCTTGTAGGCGCCGGGGATCTCGTCCACCACACCGCCGTCCTTGCGGCACTCCACGCCCTTGGTCTGCTCGACCAGGTCCTGGGTGGTGAACCGCTTCTTCGCGGCGTTGCGGCTCATCTTGCGGCCGGCGCCGTGCGAGGCGGAGTTGAACGCCGCCGCGTTGCCCAGGCCGCGGACGATGTAGGAGCCCGTCCCCATCGAGCCCGGGATGATCCCGAGGTCGCCGGAGCCGGCCCGGATCGCGCCCTTGCGCGTCACCAGCAGGTCGACGTCGTCGTACCGCTCCTCGGCCACGTAGTTGTGGTGGCAGCTGATGACCTCGTCGAAGGCGACGTTCGCCTCGGCGAACTCGCGCCGGACGACGTCCTGGAAGAGCGCCATCATCACCGCGCGGTTGTTCTTCGCGTACTCCTGCGCCCAGAACAGGTCCTGGCGGTAGGCGGCCATCTCCGGGGTCTTCGCGAGGAAGACCGCGAGGTCCTGGTCGATCAGGCCCTGGTTGTGCGGGAGCGACCGGGCGACGCCCATGTGGTGTTCGGCCAGCTCCTTGCCGATGTTGCGGGAACCGGAGTGCAGCATCAGCCAGACCGCACCGGTCGTGTCGATGCACAATTCTATGAAGTGATTTCCTCCGCCGAGCGTGGCCATCTGCTGCATCGCCCGCTCACGGCGCCACTTCACGTCCTCGGCGATGCCGTCGAAGCGCCGCCAGAAGTCGTCCCAGCCCGCCGTCCGGAAGCCGTACAGCTTGCCCGGGTCGACCGGGTCGGTGTGCAGGCCGCGGCCGACCGGGATGGCCCGCTCGATCTCGCGGCGCAGGCCGGAGAGGTCGTCCGGGAGGTCCTTCGCGGTGAGCGAGGTCTTCACCGCGCTCATCCCGCAGCCGATGTCGACGCCGACCGCCGCCGGGCAGACCGCGCCGTTCATGGCGATGACGGAGCCGACGGTGGCGCCCTTGCCCAGGTGGACGTCGGGCATCACGGCGAGGCCGTGCAGCCAGGGCAGGGAGCTGATGTTGCGCAGCTGCTGCATCGCCTGGCCCTCGACGGTGGCCGGGTCGGTCCACATCCGGATCGGCACCCGGACGCCGGGCACCTCGGTGTACGTCATGGTCGAACGACCTCCAGAGGTCGGGAAGTTCATGTGCGGAAGCTGCCGCGCGAGGAATCCCGGCGCGGCTCGGGGAAGTTCGGGGGGGGGGAGGGCTCAGACGCCCAGGGCGACGGCGCGGGGGGAAAACGGCCTCGGGGAGCGTCGTATCGCTTGCTCGACCCGCATGGTGACCGCCTCCCTTCCTTCGTCACAGTGCGCACGTGCTGTGCGCCGGGGAACATCTATCCACGGAACGGACCCGGCCCGCAACGGATTTAACAACGCGTCCGGCCCGGCGGAGCGGGTGCTCCACCGGGCCGGACGGCGATCCGACGAACGGATCAGCTGATGACGGTGACCTCGCCGATGCCGAGCGCCCGCACGTCGTCGGCGATCACCGAGGCGTCGCCGACCAGGACGGTCACCAGGCGGTCCGGCGGGAAGGCCGCGACGACCGCCTCGGTGGCGGCGGCGGTGGGCAGTTCGGCGAGCTGCCGGTAGACCTCGGCCTGGTAGTCGTCCGGCAGGTACTGCTCGACCTGGTCGGCCAGGGTGCCGGCGACCGAGCCCGCGGTCTCGTACTTCAGCGGGGCCACGCCGACCAGGAACTGCACGGCGTCGTCGCGCTCGGCGTCGGTGAGGCCCTCGGCGGCCAGGGTGCGCAGGATCGTCCAGGTGTCGGCCAGCGCGGGGGCGGTGGAGGCGGTGTCCACCGAGCCGCTGATGGCCAGCATCGCGCGCCCGCTGCCGTCGGCGGCCGAGCGCAGCGGCTGGGCGAAGGCCCGCACGCCGTAGGTGTAGCCCTTCTCCTCGCGCAGGACACGGTCGAGGCGGGAGGTGAGGGTGCCGCCGAGGCAGTAGGTGCCGAGGGTCTGGGCGGCCCAGACCGGGTCGTGGCGGTCGGGCCCGATCCGGCCGATGAGCAGCTGGGTCTGGACGGAGCCCGGGCGGTCCACGATGACGACGCGGCCACGGTCGTCGCCGGTGACCGGGGCGTGGGTGGACGGCTCGGCGGGCGTGCCGGTCCAGGTGCCGAGGGTGTTCTCCAGCAGCGCGGGCAGGTCGACGCCGGTGAGGTCGCCGACCACCACGACGGTGCTGGTCGCGGGGCGCACGTGGGCGTCGTAGAAGGCCTTGACGGCCGCACGGTCGATCGACTTGACGGTGTCGGCGGTGCCGGCGCGGGGCCGGGAGAGCCGGTCGGCGCTGTCGAACAGCTCGGCGTACAGGGCCTTGGCGGCGCGCCGGGCCGGGTTGGCCTGCTCGTGGACGATCTCGTCCAGCCGGTTGGCGACCAGTCGCTCGATCTCCTCCTCCGGCAGCGCGGGGGCGCGCAGGGCGTCGGCGAGCAGGGACAGGCCGCGCTGGAGCCGGGAGGCGGGGACCTCCAGGGAGATCCGGATGCACGGGTGGTCGGCGTGTGCGTCGAGGGTGGCGCCGGCGCGCTCCAGCTCGGCGGCGAACTCCTCGGCGCTGAGGGTGTCGGTGCCCTCGCTGAAGGCGCGGGCGAGGATGCCGGCGATGCCGTCGAGGCCCTCGGGCTCGGCGGCGAGCGGGACGTCGAGCAGGACCTCGACGGCGACCAGCTGCTGGCCGGGCCGGTGGCAGTGCAGCACGGTGATGCCGTTGCCGAGGGCGGCCCGCTCGGGGGCGGGGAAGTCCCAGGGGCTGGGCGTGCCCGGCTGGGGCTGCGGGTGGAAGGTCATGGCGGGGACGTAGTCGGTGCTCATACGGCGGCACCCTCCTCTTCGGAAGCGGCGTCGGAGTCGGCGTCGGTCTCGGCGGCGGTCGGCTCGTAGGCGAGGACGGCCCGGTTGTCGGGGTGGAGCCGGGCCTTGGCGATGGCCTGGACCTCCTCGGCGGTGACGTCGAGGACCTTGGGGAGGGCGTCGTTGAGCAGCTTGGGGTCGCCGAACAGGACGGCGTAGCGGCACAGTTCGTCGGCGCGGCCGGCGACGGTGGTGAGCCGGTCGAGCCACTCGCGCTCGATCTGGGCCTGGGCGCGCTCGAGTTCCTCGGCCGTGGGGCCCTCGGCGGCGAAGCGGGCGAGCTCCTCGTCGACGGCGGTGCCGATCTGCTCGATGGTGGCGTCGCCGGAGGTCTTGACGTCGAGCCAGCCGAGGCTGGGGGCGCCGGCCAGCCGCAGCAGGCCGAAGCCGGCGGCGACGGCGGTGCGGTCGCGGCGGACCAGCCGGTTGTAGAGGCGGCTGGACTCGCCGCTGCCGAGGATGGTGAGGGCGAGGTCGGCGGCGTCGGCCTCGCGGGTGCCGTCGTGCGGGAGGCGGTAGGCGGCCATCAGCGCGCGGGAGGGGACGTCCTCGTGGATCTCCTCGCGGATCTCCCGGCCGATGGTCTCGGGGAGTTCGCCGGAGCGCGGGGGCTGCTTGCCGTCGTGCGCGGGGATGGAGCCGAAGTACTTCTCGACCCAGGCGACGGTCTGCTCGGGGTCGATGTCGCCGACGACGGACAGGACGGCGTTGTTGGGCGCGTAGTACGTCCGGAAGAACGTGCGGGCGTCCTCCAGGGTGGCCGCGTCGAGGTCGGCCATGGAGCCGATCGGCGTGTGGTGGTACGGGTGGCCGTCGGGGAACGAGAGCGCGGTGAGCTTCTCGAAGGCGGTGCCGTACGGGACGTTGTCGTAGCGCTGGCGGCGCTCGTTCTTGACGACGTCGCGCTGGTTCTCCATGGACGTCTCGTCGAGCGCGGCGAGCAGCGAGCCCATCCGGTCGGCCTCCAGCCAGAGGGCGAGCTCCAGCTGGTGCGCGGGCATGGTCTCGAAGTAGTTGGTGCGCTCGAAGCTGGTGGTGCCGTTGAGCGAGCCGCCGGCGCCCTGGACGAGCTCGAAGTGCCCGTTGTTGGAGACGTTGGCCGAGCCCTGGAACATCAGGTGCTCGAAGAGGTGGGCGAGGCCGGTGCGGCCCTTGACCTCGTGGCGGGAGCCCACGTCGTACCAGAGGCAGACGGCGGCGACCGGGGTGAGGTGGTCCTCGGAGAGGACGACGCGCAGGCCGTTGGCCAGGCGGTGCTCGGTGATGGCGATGCCTCGGCTGGAGGCGGGGGCCGGGTTGGCCATGCGCTCGGGTCCTTCCCGTCGTCGATGTCGGGGTTCGTGTGGCGTCCCCCATTGTGGTGCAACGCGCGGGAGCCGCGTTCGTGTCCGCGCGGACGGGGGCGTTCGCCAGGGGCGGAAGAGGGCCGCTGACCGGGAGTGTCGGCGCGAGGGTCCACAATGGGGGCGCCGCGCCCTGTCGACGGCGCCCGGTTGACGGGTCCGACGGCAGGACGGTGCGGAGGCGGCCGACGACCGCCCCCGGCGTTCGGCGGCCGACCGACGAACGACGAACGACCGAGACACAGCCAGCGACACGTAAGGGAGCCCCGCCGCGATGGCCCGCCGCAGTTCGCAGACCCCGCCGCCCGGAGACTTCGAGGAGCGGATCCTCGATGTCGACGTCGTGGACGAGATGCAGGGCTCCTTCCTGGAGTACGCCTACTCGGTGATCTACTCGCGTGCACTGCCCGACGCGCGGGACGGTCTGAAGCCGGTGCACCGCCGGATCCTGTACCAGGCCAACGAGATGGGCCTGCGCCCGGACCGCGCGCACGTGAAGTGCGCCCGCGTGGTGGGCGAGGTGATGGGCCGGCTGCACCCGCACGGCGACGCGTCGATCTACGACTCCGTGGTCCGCATGGCGCAGCCGTTCTCGATGCGGCTGCCGCTGATCGACGGACACGGCAACTTCGGTTCGCTGGGCAACGACGACCCGCCGGCGGCGATGCGCTACACCGAGTCGCGGCTGACGGCCGCCTCGATGGCGATGGTGGAGTCGATCCACGAGGACACCGTCGACTTCGGCCCGAACTACGACGGCAGCGAGCAGGAGCCGCTGGCGCTGCCGGCCGCGTTCCCGAACCTGCTGGTGAACGGCGCCACGGGCATCGCGGTCGGCATGGCGACGAACATGCCGCCGCACAACCTGTCCGAGGTGGTGGCCGCGGCCCGGCACCTGATCAAGCACCCCAACGCGGACCTGGACACGCTGATGCGGTTCGTGCCCGGTCCGGACCTGCCGACCGGCGGGCGGATCGTCGGCCTGTCGGGCATCCGGGACGCGTACGAGTCGGGCCGCGGCACGTTCAAGATCCGGGCGACGACGACGGTGGAGGCGGTGACGGCCCGCCGCAAGGGCATCGTGGTCACCGAGCTGCCGTACAACGTCGGCCCGGAGAAGGTCATCTCGAAGATCAAGGACCTGGTCAACGCGAAGAAGCTCCAGGGCATCGCGGACGTCAAGGACCTGACCGACCGCGAGCACGGGCTGCGGCTGGTCATCGAGGTGAAGAACGGCTTCGTGCCGGAGGCGCTGCTGGAGCAGCTCTACAAGCTGACGCCGATGGAGGAGACCTTCGGCATCAACAACGTGGCCCTGGTGGACGGGCAGCCGCTGACCCTGGGCCTGAAGGAGCTGCTGGAGGTCTACGTCGACCACCGCTTCACCGTGGTGCGCCGGCGCAGCGACTTCCGCCGCCGCAAGCGCGAGGAGCGGCTGCACCTGGTCGAGGGCCTGCTGGTGGCGCTGCTCGACATCGACGAGGTCATCGCGATCATCCGGTCGAGCGACAACGCCCAGCAGGCCAAGGAGCGCCTGATGGAGCGCTTCTCGCTGTCGGAGACGCAGACGGCGTACATCCTGGACACCCCGCTGCGGCGGCTGACCCGCTTCGACCGGGTGGAGCTGGAGCAGGAGAAGGCCAAGCTGACCTCGGAGATCGCGGAGCTGACCGAGATCCTGGAGTCGGACACCAAGCTGCGCGGCGTGGTGTCGTCCGAACTGGGCGCGGTGGCGAAGCAGTTCGGCACCGAGCGGCGCACCGTGCTGCTGGAGGCGGGGGCGGTGCCGTCGGCGGCGCTGGCGGTGCCGCTGGAGGTCGCGGACGACCCGTGCCGGGTGCTGCTGTCGTCGACGGGCCTGCTGGCGCGCACGGCGGACGGCGAGCCGTTCGAGGTGTCGGAGAAGCGGGCGAAGCACGATGTGATCGTGTCCGCGGTGCACGCGACGGCGCGGGCGGACGTGGGCGTGGTGACGTCCGCGGGCCGGGTGCTGCGGCTGCCGGTGATCGACTTGCCGGCGCTGCCGCCGACGCCGTCGCCGACGCTGGCGGGCGGGGCCGCGGTGGGCGAGTTCCTGCGGCTGGAGGCCGGGGAGCGGGTGCTGGCGCTGACCACGCTGGACGAGTCCTCGCCGGGCCTGGCGCTGGGCACGGCGCAGGGCGTGGTGAAGCGGGTGGTGCCGGAGTGGCCGGCGAACAAGGACGAGTTCGAGGTGATCGCCCTCAAGGAGGGTGACGAGCTGGTGGGCGCGGTCGAACTGCGCACCGGCGAGGAGGACCTGGTCTTCATCGCCTCGGACGCCCAGCTGCTGCGCTACCCGGCGGGCCAGGTGCGTCCGCAGGGCCGCCCGGCGGGCGGCATGGCGGGCATCAAGCTGTCGGACGGCGCGCGGGTGCTGTCCTTCACGGCGGTGGACCCGGCGGCGGACGCGGTGGTGGTCTCGGTGGCCACGGCCACGGGCACGCTGTCCGGCGGCGAGCAGACGAGCTGGAAGGTCACCCCCTTCGAGCAGTACCCGCGCAAGGGCCGCGCCACCGGCGGCGTGCGCTGCCAGCGCTTCCTGCGCGGCGAGGACGCCCTGGCCTTCGCCTGGGCCGGCGCGGCCCCGGCCCGCGCCGCCACCGCCAAGGGCGCCCCGGTCGACCTGCCGGAGCGCGACCCGCGCCGCGACGGCTCCGGCACCCCGGTCACCACCCCGATCGCGGTGGTCGCCGGCCCGGCGTAACGGCCTCGCACGAGCGGAAGGGCACCGGAACCGTCCGGTGCCCTTCCGCTTTCTCGTGCCCGGCCGACCGGACTTCCGGAACGGCGGTCCCCAATTCCCGTCCATGGCCCGAACTTTGCCCATCGATGGGTTAGGTTCACCGAACAGGTGATCCATCACGTGTCATCAGCCTGGGGGGCCGGGAGTTGGCTGAAGAGTTCAAGATCGACATGGCCAGGATGAAGACGGTGTCCAAACAGCTCGACGAATGCGGCAACCGCATGGGGGCGGTCGCCAAGAGCCTCGAGAACCTCGGAAAGGGCAAGCAGTTGGGCACCGAGCGGCTCGACTCCGCCTGCAAGGGCTTCGAGGACCACTGGCACGGCGGCATCGGCCGGATGGCCAGGCTCGCCCACGGCCTGCGCGAGGGCCTCGACGCCTCGCTCAGGAACTACGGGGAGAACGAGCAGGGCACCGCCAAGGGCTTCGGCGCGACCTGAGCCGACACGCAGGGGACTGAATTCCACCATGAGTGACAAGAACTGGCCGGGCCTCGGGTTCTGCCCGGCCCCGGGGGACCTTCCGGCCATCGCCAAGATGTACGCCGACGTCGACGCGGTCGCCCGCGAACTGGAGGAACTGCGGCACGCCCTCGCCGACCTCGGCTCCGAGGGCAGCGCCTGGCAGGGCGAGGCGGCCCGCAACTTCGCGGGCAGGCTCGGCGAACTGCCCAAGTACCTCACCCAGGGCCACGAATCGATGGCCGCCTGCTCGCGGGCCCTCAAGACCTGGCACACCCAGCTCACCGGCCTGCTCTCCTCCGGCCGGACGATGGAGGCCCAGGCCGTCGAACTGCGGTCCCGACTGGGCGACATGAACCTCCAGTGCAGTGCCGCGGGAAAGGCTCTGGACGCCTCCGCCCAGTCCACCGACGCGACGGCCCAGGCGAAGGCCAGGGCCGACTTCGAGGCCAAGCTCCAGGCCCAGCAGCAGCTCGTGCACCAGCTCGACGAGCTGATCGCGAGCGGCCACAAGCAGCTGGCGGACCACAGGAACAAGGCCGAGGCGGCCGCCCGGGCGATCATGGAAGCGTCCCGCCACCACCCTCCGGACCCGAACCTGCTCAAGCGGATGCTGGACAAGGTGGAGCACGCCTGGCAGAAGTCGCTGGACTTCCTGGCCGACCACGCGGACACCCTCTCCAAGATCTCGGCCGGGCTGGCGATCCTGGCACTGGTGGTTCCCGTGGGAGGCCCGCTGCTGGGTGCCGCGGCCGTGCTGACCAGCGCGGCCGCGATGGCCGGACACTGGATCGGCAAGAACCGCGGCATGGACGTGTCCTGGGCGAAGATCGGGCTGGACGGGCTCGGCGTGATCCCCGGCTTCGGTGCCATCAAGGGCTTCGCCACCGCCGGGAAGTCGATCACGAAGGTTCAGGGCGTCGGCGTCGTCAACAAGGTGATCCGCGCCCCGATCAGGAACATCAAGACATCGGTCGCCGCCGAGGGGGCCGGTGCCGCCGAACGCACCTCGGCCGCCGGCGCGGGGCTGCTCGAGAAGACCCTCAACACGGTGTCGACCAAGGGCATCGTCGGCGGGCTCGCGAAAGCAGGCGTCGAGGTGAACCCTCTCGTGGTCACGATCACGAACAAGCTGAGCGGGATCACCTACGGCATCTACAAGGACAGGGAGAGCGAAGAGTTGGTGGAGTCGCCCGCCGCGGCCTCGGGACCGCGTCCGAAGCCCGCGTACCGTCCGGCGTCCTCGCCGTTCCTGAACGCCGTCGGCTGAGCGGAGACAGCCATGGTCAAGGATCTCCATGTAACCCTCCCTGTCTCAGGCGGACAGCTCGCTTCCGTGCCCGAGGTGGCCGAGGCAGCACGGCGGGTCGAGGCGCTGTACGGGGTCAGCCTGCTGAACGACGACGTGGCCCGCAATGTGGTGATCAAGCACATGCGGAAGCGGGACCAGCAGGACTGGCACGACGAGGCGGCGGGCATCCTCGTCTTCGGGGGAATCGTGGCCGCCGCAGTCCTCGGCTTCTCGATGGAGTCGCCGATGGAACCGAAGGAAGTGGTCGGTTTGGTGGCGTCGATCCTGGCGATTCCGGCCGGGATCGCCGTCTGGCTGCGGGGGCAGGGCCACAGTTCCCGCAAGCAGTCGGCCTCGGTGCACTTCACCGCGTACATCGGCCTGCTGAACCATGCCAGACGCGCGGGACTGACATTTCAGATCCCAAGCGAGTGGAGAGCCACTGCCGCCACGTGGGAATCCGAAGCCGCACCTCGAGCACAGCCACAACCGCCGACCGCTCCGGCCCCGTACCCCGACGCACCGACGTCACACCCCGCCCCCGCGCAGCCCAGCTCATGGTGGCCTGCCGACGCGGTGATCGACCCGGATTTCCCCGTACTGCCGCCCACCGCGCTTGCCACCCACCGGGACCTGGCCGGCCGGGCCCGCGAACTCGGAACTCCGCACGGTCTCGATTTCCTGGACGAACGGACCGTGCGGCTCATGCTCACCGCCCAGCAGCGTGCCCGCCGGATGATCGACCTCTGGGGCAGGATCTTCCTCCTGACGGTGGTCACCGGCTTGGTCGTCACCTCCCTCGGCACGGACCCCTCCGGCGCCGAGTACCGGCAGCGCTTCAGCTCCGTCGGCGCGGGTCTGGTGACCATCGGCGTGCTCGCCGCCGTCCCCGCGCTGAAGGAGTACTGGACCTGGCGCCGCTCCGGTCTGCGCGACCACGCCGCCGCCTACCTCGCCCTGCTCGTCGAGGCCCGCGCGTACGGCGCCCCGGTCCCCGTCCCGCCGTCCTGGCTTGACGTCCGCAAGTGGATCAGCAGAGCCTCATGATCCCCGTCGACGGCCCGATGCCCGGCACCCCGACGGACCACCCGGACGTCCGGCTCCAGATCCGCTTCATCGTCCCGCCCGCCTTCCACGAGGTCCCGGTGCTCGGCACCGACGACCAGGTGGCCGAGGAGCTCTGGGAGCTGGTCTGCGAGGTGCTGGCCTCCCATCCCGACGAGTTTCGGATGCGCTGGGCGGTGGCGCTGGCCGAGCTGATCCCGCCGATGGCCGAGGCCGGGGTGATCCACGCCGGGATGTGCCTGGTGGACGTGGACGGCCGCCCGAGCACGGCCTCGATCGTGGCCTCGGTGTGCCCCCTGGTCGGGACCGACTACGCGGGAGCGGTGGACTTCCTGGTCGCCCGGCTGTCCCGGGCCCGTCCGGAGGCGGAGGTGACGGCGATAGAGCTGCCGGCCGGGCGCGCGGCGGCGGTGATCGACGCCGTCGCGACCCGGGTCGACGACGAGGTGACCCCGCTCGACGCCCTGGCGGTCCCGCTCGTCGACGGGGTGCTGACCACCTCGGTGATCCAGGTGCACCTGCCGCTGCCGAACGAGTCCCAGCTGCTCTCGCTGGAGCTGAGCACCCCGTGCCCCGAGGACTGGGAGCTCTACTCGGAGCTGTTCGCGAACGTCGTCCGCAGCATCCACCTGGAGTTCGCCGATCTGCCGACCGTCGCCGAGCCGCTGTACGACAGGGTGGACGAGGAGGTGGCGGAGCGGGTGAAGGCCGCGTTCGGGTGACCGCGTGAGGGTGATCAGGTGAGGGTAGCCTTGCCGACGTGAGCACCTGTGCGACCGTGTCGCGTGAACTTTCGGAGCCGCTGGCCGCGACGGCGGCGGTGGCGTCCACCTGGCTGCTGGTGGAGCAGAACGGGCCGTGGGGCGCGAAGGCGCTGGCCGAGAGCCATCTGGACGCGGCGGTCGGGCGGGCGCTGGAGGCGGCCGCGGCCGGGACGGGTGTGCGGGTGGCGCTGATCCGGCGGCCCGGGCGGCACGCCGACTGCCTGCCGACCGCACGCCACGAGGTGCTCGTGGCGCACACGGTGCCGGGCCGCGGCTGGGTCCGCCGGGCGGGAGTGGCGGATCCGGCGGAGCTGCTGGGGCTGGACTTCGCGGCGCTGGGCGCTGGCGACCACACCGGTTTCGGGACGGACCACGTCGGCGGCCCGGTGGCCCTGGTGTGCACCAACGGGCGGCGGGACCGCTGCTGCGCGCTGCTGGGCCGTCCGCTCGCGGCGGAGCTGGCGGCGGCCGGGCACAGCGAGGTGTGGGAGGTCACCCACCTGGGCGGGCACCGCTTCTCCCCCACGATGCTGGTGCTGCCGTACGGCTACGCGTACGGGCGGCTGACGCCGGAGAGCGCCAAGGAGGTGCTGGCGGCGACGGCGGCCGGGCACGTGGTGCCGGAGTGGTCGCGCGGCTGCTCGGGCTGGGAGCGTCCGGGCCAGGCGGCCGAGCACGCGGTGCGGCTGGCCACCGGCGAGACCGGGGCGGACGTGCTGACGCTCACCCAGCGGCCGGACGGCGAGGGCCGCTGGCTGGTGACGGTGCTGCACCGGGACGGCCGGTCCTGGGAGGTGGACGTGGTCGAGGCGGTCAGCGAGCCGGCCCGTCCGGAGAGCTGCGGCAAGGCGGCGGGCACGCCCTCGCGGATGGACGTGCTGTCGGTCCGGGGCGCGTGAGAGCGGCCCCGCGCCCGTGGGGGTGAGCGCGGGACCGCCACCTGCGGGGTCGCTGCCGTCGGGGCCGCTGCCGTCCGGGCTCAGCCGCCGGCCTTGGCGACGAACTCCGTGGTGTACGTCCTCGCCAGGTCGATCGACCCCTCCTTGCCCTTGACGTCCGGGTGGAACGCGGCGAGCACCGAGAGCACCGTCTTCGGCCCGTCGGCCGGCATCACGCCGTCCGTGGTGAACATCGGCAGCGTCGCCTTGATCGCCGCCGCGTACTGCTCGGCGCCGCCCTGCGCGTAGTCGGCGGGCATCTTCGCGGCGATCTCCTCGGGGCTGTGGGTGGACATCCACCTGAGGGTCTTCACGAAGGCGTTGGCGAGCTTCTGGGTGGTGTCCTTGTTCTTCTCCACCCAGTCGGTGTTCATGTACAGCGACGAGGACGGGTACAGCCCCCCGAGCGCCTCGCGCGAGCCCTCGGGGGTGCGCATGTCGTACAGCACCTTGCCGAGGCCCTTGTCCAGGAGGTTGGCGACGGTCGGGTCGGTGGTCATTCCGGCGTCGATGCTGCCCTGCTGGAGCGCGGCGATGAAGGTCTGGCCGGCGCCGACCGCGATCGGGCTGAACTCGCTGACGGCGGTGCCGTTCTTGACCGCGAGGTACTTGGTGAGGAAGTCGGTCGAGGAGCCGATGCTGGTGACGCCCAGCTTCTTCCCCTTGAAGTCGGCGCCGGACCTGATGGCGTCGGCCTGCTTGGTGGAGACCACCTCGACCTCTCCGGGCGCCTGGGCGAACTGCACCACGGACTCGACCTTCTTGCCCTTGGCCTGGAGGTCGATGGTGTGGTCGTAGAAGCCGACCGCGCCCTGGACGTCCCCGGCGAGCAGGGCGGTGGTGGCGTTGACGCCGGCCGGCTCGGTCATCAGCTCGACGTTGACGCCGGCCTCGGCGAAGTATCCGAGCCGCTGGGTGAGCATCGCGGGCAGGTAGATGACCTTGTCCAGGCCGCCGACCATGATCTTGACCTTGGGCCCGTCGACCTGCTGGCCGGCGGGGGCGACCGCGCCGTGGCCGGCGGTCGCGGCGTCGTTGGCGCAGGCGGAGAGCGGGAGGAGCAGGACGGCGGCGAGGGCGGCGGCAGCCGGTCTACGCATGGGGAAGGCCTCTCTCGGGGTACGGACGGGGGAGTCAGCGGCTCTGGCGGCGGCGGGAGATCAGCGCCCGTCGCCCGCGTCGGCGGGCTTCCAGCGGAACAGCTTCTTCTCGGCGAAGGTCAGCAGTCCCTCGGTGAGCAGCGCGACGACGGCGAGGATGGTCATGGCCGCGTACACGCCGGCCGCGTTGAAGGTGCCCTGGGCGGCCGCGACGAGCAGGCCGAGGCCCTTGGTGGCGCCGATGTACTCGCCGACGATGGCGCCGATCAGCGCGAAGCCGAAGCTGACGTGCAGGCTGGTGAAGATCCAGGTGGTGGCGGCGGGGATGACCACCTGGAGGGTGACCCTGCGGTTGTCGGCGCCCAGGATGCGGGCGTTGGCGACGAGGTTGCGGTCCACCTCGCGGGCGCCCTGGAAGGCGTTGAAGAACACCGGGAAGAACACCAGCACCACCGCGGAGGCGACCTTGGAGGCCGGGCCCAGGCCGAACCAGATCAGGAAGATCGGCGCGAGCACGATCCTCGGGATGGCGTTCAGCACCTTGATGTACGGCCCGAACACGTCGGCCAGGAAGCGGATCCGGCCGAGGGCGATGCCCAGCAGCACACCGCCGATGACGCCGATCACCCAGCCGGTGAGGGCCTCGTACAGGGTGTAGCCGATCTGCTCGCCGAGCGAGCCCTGCGCGGTGCCGTGGGTGATCCACTGCCAGATCTGGTCCCAGATCCTCGACGGCTGGGAGAAGTTGAACGGGTCGATGACCTCGGTGCGGGCGCACACCTCCCACAGCCCGAGGAAGGCGAGCAGCACCGCGACCCGGGCCGCGTAGACGCCCAACCTCCGGTGGCGGGCGGCCCGTTCGCGGGCCTCGGTTCTCGTCGTGACGGCCGGGGGCTTCCCGGCGGCCGCCGGCCCGGACGCGGGCGCGGACTCCGGTACGGACTCGGACGCGGTCTCAAGCGGCACGACCCGCTCCTCTCTCCCGGGTGATGCGCACCTCTTCGCCGAGCGAGGACCAGATCTCGCGGTACAGCTCGACGAACCTCGGCTCCAGCCGGACTGCCTCCACGGTGCGCGGGCGCGGCAGGTCGACGGTGAAGACCTCCTTGACGGTGGCCGGTCCGGCCGTCATGACCACGACCCGGTCGGCGAGCGCGATGGCCTCGTCCAGGTCGTGGGTGACGAAGACGACCGAGGAGCCCGTACCGGCCCACAGCTCCAGCAGCTGGTCCGACATCAGCGCCCTGGTCTGCACGTCCAGCGCCGAGAACGGCTCGTCCATCAGCAGGATCGCCGGGTCGTTGACGAAGGTCTGGGCGAGCGCGACGCGCTTGCGCATGCCGCCGGACAGCTGGTGCGGGTAGCGGTCCTCGAAGGCGGCCAGGCCGACCCGGCCGAGCCAGT
The DNA here is from genome assembly GCF_055633695.1 of Kitasatospora sp. NPDC114501. Taxonomy (NCBI): domain Bacteria; kingdom Bacillati; phylum Actinomycetota; class Actinomycetes; order Kitasatosporales; family Streptomycetaceae; genus Kitasatospora; species Kitasatospora sp. NPDC114501. The sequence continues at coordinate 20,245 of NZ_JBVKDS010000022.1, forward strand.
CCCGGGCCCGGTCCCTGGCCTCGGCGGCGGGCACGCCGCGGAAGCGCGGGCCGGCCATCACGTTGGACAGGACGGTGCGCCAGGGGAAGACGGCGTCCTGCTGGAAGACGAAGCCGACCTTGGGGTCGATCCCGCGCACGGGCTCGCCGTACACCAGGACCTCGCCCTCGGTGGGCTCCTCCAGCCCGCTGACCAGGGTCAGCGTGGTGGACTTGCCGCAGCCGGTGGGGCCGACGACGGCGACGAACTCGCCCTGGGCGACGGTCAGATCGAGGTCGCGGACGGCGGTGTGCAGCGCCCCGGAGGGGGTGCGGAACCGTTTGGTCGCGCCGGTCAGCTCGATCGCCGGGGTTGTGCTCATTCGATCCTCCCGGGTCTGTGCTTGCCCCGGAAAGGTAGGGGCGGGCCCGGCCCCGGCGGGAGCCTTCTCCGCGTAGTGCGACTTCTCCGCATAGAGGGGTGTTCTGCTCGTTTTGCTTCCGCTACAACTGCGGGGACGCGGCTGACAGAAACACGCCCGAAACGTAGGGTGTCCCGACCCCGTCCCGCCGGTCCTCCACCCACCGGCCCGTCCCCCCGCCTACCCTCCACCGACCGGCCCGTCCCGGCCCGTCCCGCCCAGCCCATCCCCGCAGAACCACCCGAAGCCGCCGAGAGGAGGCCCGGATGAAGCTCCCCCGCGGACCCCGTCGGGTCTTCGCCCAGCTGCTGCTGAGCCAGACCGTCGTCACCGTCGGTGTCACCGCCGTGACCGCCGGGCTGTTCCTGGCCCCGGTCAGCAGCGAGCTGGACCACGACGCGATGCAGCGGGCGCTGTCGATCGCCCAGGCCACCGCCACCGACGAGAGCATCGCCCGGGCCGCCGCCGGCCGCGACGTGGTGGCCGCCCAGCGCAACGCCGAGCAGATCCGGCTGGCCACCGGCGCCAGCTTCGTGGTGGTCACCGACCTGGACGGCATCCGGCTCTCCCACACCGACCCGGGCCGGATCGGCCAGCGGGTCAGCACCGACCCGGAGCCCGCCCTCAGCGGCCGCAGCGTCACCGCCATCCAGGAGGGCACCCTGGGCCGCACCGCCCGCGGCAAGGTGCCGCTGCGGATGGCGGACGGCCGGATCGTCGGCGAGGTCTCGGTCGGCATCAGCGACGACTCGATCCGCCGCCGGCTGCTGACGATGCTCACCGGCATCCTGCTGTGCGCGGGCGCCGGCCTGGCCGCCGGGACGCTCGCCACCCTCCTGCTGGCCCGCCGCCTCAAGCGCCGCACCCACAACATCGCGCTGGCCGACATCTCCGCGCTGCTGGTGGAGCGGGAGGCGATGCTGCACGGCATCCGCGAGGGCATGGTCGCGCTGGACGAGCGCGGCCGGATCCGACTGGCCAACGACGAGGCCGTCCGGCTGCTCGGCCTGCCGGAGGACTGCACCGGCCGCCCGATCGGCGCGGTGCTGCCACCGGGCCGGCTGGCGGACGTCCTCGCCGGGCGGATCGCCGGCGCGGACCTGCCGGCCGTACGGGACGACCGGGTACTGGTGGTGAACCGGACGGCCACGCCCGAGGGCGGCGCGGTGGTGACCCTGCGCGACCGCACCGAGCTGGAGTCGCTGGTCCGCGAGCTGGACACCACCCGCAGCCTGACCGAGGCGCTGCGGGCCCAGGACCACGAGCACGCCAACCGGATGCACACCCTGCTGGGCCTGCTGGAGCTGGGCCGTCACGAGCAGGCGGTGGCGTTCATCTCGGAGCAGTCCGGCTCGCACGCCGTGGTCGCCGCGCGGATCGCCGAGCAGGTGCGGGACCCGCACGTGGCGGCGCTGCTGGCGGGCAAGACCTCGGTGGCGGGCGAGCGCGGGATACGGCTGACGCTGGCCCCGGCGGCGCACCTGCCGGACACGGTGGTGGACGCCCGGGCGCTGGTGACGGTGCTCGGCAACCTGATCGACAACGCGGTGGACGCGCTGGCCGCGGGCGGCGGGGGGCGGGTGGAGGTGAGCCTGGCCGCGGCCGGACCGACCCTGCTGCTACAGGTCGCGGACAGCGGCCCGGGGGTGCCGGAGGCGCTGCGCGAGCAGGTCTTCGAGGAGGGGTGGACCAGCAAGGACGCGCCCGCGCACCGTCCGCGCGGGCTGGGGCTGGCGATGGTGCGGCGGCTGGTCGAGCGGACCGGCGGCCGGATCGTGCTCGACACCGGGCCGCTCGGTGGCGCCCGGTTCACCGTCGAGCTGCCCGAGGCCCTGCTCACCACTCAGCTCGCGGAGGCGTGATGATCGACGTACTCGTGGTGGACGACGACTTCCGGGTCGCGGACGTGCACGCCGCCTACGTGGCCAAGGTCCCGGGCTTCCGGGTCACCGGCACCGCGCACTCGGCCGGAGAGGCGCTGGCCGCCCTGGAACGCCGCCCGGTGGACCTGCTGCTGCTCGACCACCACCTGCCCGACGAGACCGGCCTGGCCCTGGTGCGCCGGCTGCGGGAACGCCAGGTGGCCTGCGACGTGATGATGGTGACGGCCGCCCGGGACGTGTCGACGGTGCACGCCGCGATGCAGCACGGCGCGCTCCAGTACCTGGTCAAGCCGTTCACCTTCGCCGGACTGCGGGAGAAGCTGGTGGCGTACGCGCAGCTGCGGCACGCGCTCGCCGCCCCGGCCCGGGAGGCCGGCCAGGACGAGGTGGACCGGCTGTTCGCGACCCTGCGCAGCGCCGCCGCCCCGGCCGGGACGCTCCCCAAGGGCCACTCGGCGCCCACCACCGACCTGGTGATGGGCGTGCTGCGCCGGGCCGGACGGCCGCTGTCCGCCCAGGAGGTCGCCGACGCCACCGGGCTGAGCCGCTCCACCGCGCAGCGCTACCTCAAGCAGCTGGAGCGGGACAGCCGGCTGCGGCTGACCCTGCGGTACGGCGACACCGGCCGCCCGGAGCACCGCTACGGGCTGGCGGCCCGGGCCTGAGGCCCCGCCGCTCGGACCCTGCCGCGCCGCCGACCCCGAGGCGGACAGAGGCCGGACAGGGGGGAACCCCGGCGGCCCCAGGCCCGCCGGGGTTCCCCGGGCGCGACGGCTCAGGCCGCGCCCGCACCGGTGAGGGCACGGACCTCCAGCTCGGCGAACCGGTCCGGGTCGGCGGGCTCGGACGAGGTGACCGTCCCGATCCAGCCGGCCAGGAAGCCGAGCGGGATGGAGACGATGCCCGGGTTCTCCAGCGGGAACCAGTGGAAGTCGAGGCCGGGGAAGAGCGCCTCGGCGGAGCCGGACACCACCGGCGAGAAGCACACCAGCACGATCGCCGGGATCAGCCCGCCGTACACCGCCCAGACCGCGCCGCGGGCGGTGAACCGCGACCAGAACAGGCTGAACAGCAGCACCGGCAGGTTGGAGGAGGCGGCGACGGCGAAGGCCAGGCCGACCAGGAAGGCGACGTTCAGGTGCTGGGCGAACAGGCTGATCACGATCGCCGTCGCCCCGATCCCGGCGGCGGCGATCCGGGCGACCACCACCTCCTGCTGCTCGCTGACCTCGGAGGTCGACTCCTTCCCCGACCGGGAGGCCGGGACGGTCTCGCCCCGACGGCGCCGGCCGCGGCTGCCCTTCACCTGCTCTCGCGCCGGCCGGGCGCGCCAGGCGCCGGCCCAGATGTCGTGGGCGAAGGCCGCCGAGGAGGCCAGGGTCAGCCCGGCGACCACGGCGAGGATGGTGGCGAAGGCGATCGCCGAGATCAGGGCGAACAGCACCACCCCGCCGGTGCTGCCGTTGCCGCCGCCGAGCGTCAGGGCGAGCAGCGGAACGGCGGTGTTCCCGGCCGAGTTGGCGTGCCGCACCTCGGCCGAGCCGATCAGCGCGGTGGCGCCGAGGCCGAGCACGATGGCCATCAGGTAGAAGCTGCCGACCAGGCCGATCGCCCACATCGTGGAGCGGCGGGCGGCCCGCGCGGTGGGCACGGTGTAGAAGCGGGACAGGATGTGCGGGAGGCCGGCGGTTCCGAGCACCAGGCCCAGGCCGAGGCTGACGAAGTCCAGCCGGCTGGTGATGCTGCCGCCGTACTTGAGCCCGGGCTCCAGGTAGCGGTGCCCGGCGCCGCTGTGCTCGGCGGCCTGGCGCATCAGCTCGCCGAGGTCTCCGTGGAAGCGGACCACCAGCAGCACGGTGAGCAGCACCGAACCGCCGGTCAGGAGGAAGGCCTTGATGATCTGGATCCAGGTGGTGGCCCGCATCCCGCCGATGGTGACGTAGACGATCATCAGGGCGCCGACCGCGATGATGGTCCAGGTGCGGGCGTGCGGGCTGCCGGTGCCGAGCAGCAGGGCGACCAGCGAGCCGGCGCCGACCATCTGGGCCACCAGGTAGAGCAGGGTGACCACGACGCTGGCGCCGCCGGCCGCGGCGCGCACCTTGCGGCGGCGCAGCCGCAGCGCGAGCACGTCGGCGAGGGTGTACCGGCCGGCGTTGCGGACGAGTTCGGCGACCAGCATCAGCACCACCAGCCAGGCGACCAGGAAGCCGATGCTGTAGAGCACGCCGTCGTAGCCGTACAGCGCGATCAGCCCGGCGACGCCCAGGAAGGAGGCGGCGGAGAGGTAGTCCCCGGAGAGCGCGAAGCCGTTCTGCAGCGGCGTGAAGTCGCGGCCGCCGGCGAAGAAGTCCTCGGCGGCGTTGCCCTGGCGGCCGACCCAGAGGGTGATGCCCAGGGTGACCAGGACGACGACGGCGAACAGCGCGATGGCGAGCGAGTGGTGGTCGCCGGTGGGGGCGACGGGCGGCGGGGTGGCGGTCGACACCGCGGTCTGTACGGCGGCCTTGGCCGCGTCGGTGGGCACGGTGAGCATCCAGGTCGTCATCGCAGTTGGTCCTGGGTGTCCCAGCGCAGCCCCAGGGCGGCGCGGTCGCGCTTGGTCCGGGAGTTGCGGGCGTAGAGCCAGGTGAGCAGGAAGGTCGTGGCGAACTGCAGCAGCCCCAGCAGCCAGGCCACGTTGAGCGGACCGGCCACCGTCCTGCGCATCAGGTCGGGGGCGCCGGCCTGGGCGGCGACGAACAGCAGGTACCAGGCGAGGAAGGCACCGGTGATCGGGAAGACGAAGGTCCGGTAGCTACGGCGGATCTGTCGGAAGGCGGTGCTGGCCTGGACCGCCCGGTACACCTCGGTGCGGTCGGCGACCGGCTCCTCGGCGAGCGGCTCGCCCGGCTCGGCCAGGTCCTCAGGGTCGGCGGGGGTGGTCTGGGCGAACGGCTCGACGGCGGCCCCGTGGACGGGTGCACCCACGGCCACTGACCCGGCGACGGCCTCTGCCGACTGGGCCGTGCGGGCGTGGTCCGTACGGTCGGGGCCGGACTGAGCCGGTACCGCCGTTCGGAGGTGCGCAGCCGATGGCTCGGCGGACTCAACGGGGATGCCGGCGGCCGGAGCGGCCCACCAGTCGAATTGCTGTCCCGGGCCGGGACTGCTCGTCTGCTGCTGTGGCACTGCTGCTCCTGGACGGCCGGATGTTCTGACCCGAACCATGATGGCGGCCCTTGGACAGCGCCCCTGACCATCGCAGATACCTTCACTCGATGAGGTGATCGATCATCCGACAGACGCTCATCCGACTACTGCTGCGTCCTGGTGATTCCGTGTCGGAACGCGTACGCGACCGCCTGAGCCCGGTCCCGCACCGCCGTCTTGGCGAACAGATTGTTGATGTGGGTCTTCACGGTGGCCTGGCTGACGAACAGCCGTTGGGCGATCTCGGCGTTGGACAGCCCCTCGGCGATCAGCGCCAGCACCTCGGCCTCCCGGGCGGTCAGCCCGTCGGGCAGCTCCTCCGGCCGGGCGCCGGGCCGCTCGGCGCTCGGCCCGGCGCCGCCGCGCTGCTCCGAAAGCCTTTCCAGCAAACGGAGTTGGACCTGCGGGGAGAGTCCGGCCGCGCCCGAGCGGACGTCCGCGATGGCCCGGGCGATCTCCTCGGCGCCGGCGTCCTTGGTGAGGTAGCCGCGCGCCCCGGCCTGGAGCGCCGGGAACAGCGAGTCGTCGTCGGCGTAGGTGGTGAGCACCACGACCTCGGTCCCCGGGTGCGTCGCGCGGATCCGCCGGGTCGCCTCGACGCCGTCGCAGCGCGGCATCCGCAGATCCATCAGCACCACGTCCGGGTGATGACGCTCCACCAGGGCGACGGCCTCCTCCCCGTCCCCTGCGGCCCCGACCACCTCGATGCCGGGCAGCAGCCCCAGCAGCATCACGATGCCCTCGCGCACCACCGTCTGGTCGTCCGCGACCAGCACCCTGGTCACGCCCGGCCCGCTCATGCGCCCACCTCGCCGCGCTCGGTGGTCGCTTCGCGAAACGCGCACCCTTCGATGACTAGCTCGCCGCGCTCACTCATGCCGGCACCCGCAGCAGCACGCGCCACCCTCCGTCCTCCGGGCCCGCCACCAGCGCGCCGCCGAGCAGTTCCGCGCGTTCGCGCATTCCCAGCAGACCGTACCCGCTGCCGCTGGCGGCCAGCTCCTCCGGCGCCCCCTCACCTGCGGACTGACCGCGCGGCGGCCGGGTGTTGCGCACCTCCAGCTCCACCGCCCCGTCCAGGTAGCGCAGTTCGACGGAGCAGCGGGCGCCGGCGGCGTGCTTGCGGACGTTGGTCACCGCCTCCTGCGCGGTGCGCCGCACCGCGAGGGAGGCCTCGGCGGCGAGCGGCCGGGGCGTGCCGGTGACGACGAGGGCGGCCCGTTCCCGTCCGGTCAGCTCGACCAGGAACTCCCCGACCGGGGTGAGTTCCCCACGCAGCGCGGACAGCGCCTGCCGGGTCTCGGCCAGTCCGTCCTGTGCCATCCGCCGGGCGGCGACGACCCGTTCGCGGATCTGCTCGCGGTCCGTCCCGGCGTCCAGCATCAGCCGGGCCGCCTCCAGGTGGACGAGCTGCGCGGAGAGGCTGTGGGCGAGCACGTCGTGGATGTCCCGGGCGATCCTGGCCCGTTCGGCGAGCGCCGCGCTCTCCGCCTCGGCGGCCCGGGCGGCCCGCTCCTGGGCGAGCAGCCGGCGGGAGGTGCCGCGCGCCTCGACGTCCAACCGCAGCAGGTAGCCGAGCAGGGTGATCCCGCCGACGGTGGCCGCGACGCTGAGCCAGCTCGCCGTGGTGACCGCCGCGTACGAGGCCAGCGAGGCCGCCGACGTGACCAGGCCGGGCGCGGGCGGCATCCGGACCAGGGACATCACGGCCAGGCCGTACCAGAGCACGTCGGCGAGCAGGGTCGCCCGGCCGGTCTCGGCCAGCCAGGCGGCGCCGAGCACCGCGCCGGCCAGCACATACGCGGGCAGCGGGCGCTGCTCCCGGGTGGCCCACAGGAAGGCCGCGCAGAGCCCGACGGCGGCGGCCAGCCCGGCCGCCGCGGCCACCGCCGCCCAGCCGGCGAACCCGCCGTCGGCGAAGGTCCCCCAGACGACGGTGGCCAGCAGCACGCTCCGGCCGAGCACGGTGAGCACCCGCCGCGGCCGGCTCTCGGCCTCGCGGTCCATCCCCTCGCGGGAGGGCCAGCGGGTCCAGTACCACCCGGCCACGGGTGCCTCCTCGGTGCTCACGGCGGTGGGTCGGGTCAGAGGGATGAGGCGCGCGGACCAGGACGCGGGTCGGGTCCGTACGGCCGCGTATCCACGCGGTTCAGCGCAGGGCGGCGACGGGCGGCGCGGGCTCCAGCGCCCGGGCCCTCCAGTTCACCACGAGCGAGCGGACCAGCAGCAGGACCGCCATGCCGAGCAGCAGGGAGCTGCCGGACTGGTGGACGTGCAGCGCCGTGCCGAGCCCGTACAGGCCGATCCGGACGGCGATCATCCCGATCCAGGCGGCCACCGTGGCCCTGGTGCCCTTGGCCATGACCGAGCCGTCCTCGGACCTCCAGAGCCGCACCGTCCAGCCCCAGGCCGATCCCGTCCCGAGCACCGCGACCAGCCCGGCGGCCAGCAGGACCGCCGACAGGACGGTGTGCCGGTGGTCGATGATCTGCGGGTCCCGCAGCGCGAGCGCGCCCAGGACCAGCGGCAGCAGCCAGAAGCGGCGCTCGGTGTCCAGGCGCTGGGCGCGCATCTGGCGCTGGACCACCAGGACCGCCACGACGGCGATCACGAGCAGGTTGGCGAGGGCGGTCATCGGACTTCTCCGTCCGGGGAGAGGGCTGGTCGCTGACCTCTCCGACGGTACGGACGCGCCGGTTCCCACTGATCGGAGCCGGGGTGGACCCCGGGTGGAACGCGGGCGCGCGGTGCCTCCACCCGTGGGGGGAGGCACCGCGCGGACGGAGTGCGTCAGGCGTCGATGCGCGAGCGGTCCAGGGTGGCCGCCGAGTCCACGATGAACTCCTTGCGCGGGGCGACGTCGTTGCCCATCAGCAGGTCGAAGATCTTCTCGGCCTGCTCCAGGTCGCCCAGGTTGATCCGGCGCAGCGTGCGGTGGCGCGGGTCCATGGTGGTCTCGGCCAGCTGGTCGGCGTCCATCTCGCCCAGACCCTTGTAGCGCTGCACCGGTTCCTTCCAGCGCATGTTCTTGCGCTGGAACTCCAGCAGTGTGGAGCGCAGTTCGGCGTCGGAGTAGGTGTAGTGGTACTTCTCCTGGCCGCGCTTGGGGTTGGTGAGTTCGATCCGGTGCAGCGGCGGCACGGCGGCGAAGACCCGGCCCTGCTCGACCATCGGCCGCATGTAGCGGTGGAAGAGGGTCAGCAGCAGGGTGCGGATGTGCGAGCCGTCGACGTCGGCGTCGGCCATGAAGATGACCCGGCCGTAGCGGGCCTGGTCGATGTCGAAGGTGCGGCCGGAGCCGGCCCCTATCACCTGGATGATCGCGGCGCACTCGGCGTTCTTGAGCATGTCGCTCACCGAGGCCTTCTGCACGTTCAGGATCTTGCCGCGGATCGGCAGCAGCGCCTGGAACTCGGAGTTGCGGGCGAGCTTGGCGGTGCCGAGCGCGGAGTCCCCCTCGACGATGAACAGTTCGCTGCGGTCGACGTCGTCGCTGCGGCAGTCGGCCAGCTTGGCGGGCAGCGAGCTGGTCTCCAGCGCCGTCTTCCGGCGCTGGGCCTCCTTGTGCTGCCGGGCGGCGACCCGGGTGCGGGCGGCCGCGACGACCTTCTCCAGCACCGCCCGGGCCTGGAGCTTCTCGTCCTTCTTGGCCGAGGTGAGGAAGGCCTTGAGCTCCTTGGCGACGACGGCGGCGACGATCCGGTTGGCCGCCGAGGTGCCGAGCACCTCCTTGGTCTGGCCCTCGAACTGCGGCTCGGCGAGCCGGACGGTGACCACCGCGGTGAGGCCCTCGGTGGCGTCGTCCTTGGTGATGTCGTCCTCGGCGACGCGCAGCAGCTTGCCCGCGCGCAGCGCCTCGTTGACCGTCTTGGCCAGCGAGCGCTCGAAGCCGGTGACGTGGGTGCCGCCCTTGGGGGTGGCGATGATGTTGACGAAGGAGCGCAGCGTGGTGTCGTAGCCGGCGCCCCAGCGCAGCGCGATGTCCACCCCGAGGTGGCGGGTGACCTCGGTGGGGGTCATGTGGCCGAGGTCGTCCAGGACCGGCACGGTCTCCTTGAAGGTGCCCTCGCCGCGCAGCCGTAGCACGTCGCAGACCGGCTTGTCGGGGGCCAGGAACTCGCAGAACTCGGCGATGCCGCCGTCGTAGCGGAAGACCGACTCCTCGATCTGCTCGCTCTCGGTGAGCCGCTCGTCACGCACCACGATGGTCAGGCCGGGGACCAGGAAGGCGGTCTGCCGGGCGCGGCTGTGCAGGTTCTCCAGGGAGAGCTTGGCGTCCTTGAGGAAGATCTGCCGGTCGGCCCAGTAGCGGATCCGGGTGCCGGTGCGGGTCTTCGGCACCTTGCGGGCCTTGGTCAGGCCGTTGCCGGGCTCGAAGGGCGCGTCCGGGCTGGTCTCGGTGAAGATGCCGGGGGTGCCGCGGCGGAAGCTGATCGCGTGGGTGTGGCCGCCGCGGTCGACCTCGACGTCGAGGCGGGCGGAGAGCGCGTTGACCACCGAGGCGCCGACGCCGTGCAGACCGCCGGAGGCCGCGTAGGAGCCGCCGCCGAACTTGCCGCCGGCGTGCAGCTTGGTCATCACCACCTCGACGCCGGACAGCCCGGTCTTGGGCTCGACGTCGACCGGGATGCCGCGCCCGTTGTCCCGGACCTCGACCGAGGAGTCGGGGTGCAGCACCACGTCGATGCGGTCGCAGTAACCGCCCAGCGCCTCGTCGACGGAGTTGTCGATGATCTCCCAGAGGCAGTGCATCAGACCGCGGCTGTCGGTCGAGCCGATGTACATGCCGGGGCGCTTGCGGACCGCCTCCAGCCCCTCCAGGACGAGCAGGTGCCGCGCGGTGTAGTTGGAACCGTCGTCGCCGGCCAGCAGCGCGGACGGCACGGTCGTTTCGGCACTCACGCGGCACTCTCCTCGGTGAAGTTCTGTCTCATCGGTCACATCCCGGACGCATCCGGACCAAACGCCAGTGCAGCACGCCGCACCGACATCCGTCGCCCTGCGTACCCGACCCCCTGCGCCGGGTGCACAGCACGACGGGTCGACCCCGCGCAGCTTGTACGCGCTGCGCGAACAAGCACCGCACCCGGGTGCGAACCCCGGGGGCGCCATCTCCTCCCGGTACCACCGGTCCTGGCGGATCGTGGGGCCCGGCACAGGCTCCGGAACTGCCGTTATGCAGGCTACCGGGGCCCGGGACGGGGCTTATGCTCCAACCCGGCAGAGGATTATGCTACGCGGACCTCGTACCCGATCCCGATCGGGCGTTCGAGCGAGGGGCGGATCCCGGGATTCGGCACGCATGAACCACCGGCGCCCGGGGCACGTCCTCATCAACACAGCAGAATCCTCAGAGAAGAAAAGCCACGAGCGGGAACGTTTTCGGCCTGGTTGGATGTTGACCCTGGTACGACAGCTCGTCGAGCTAGAGAAGAGGCGACGTGACTACTGTTCTGACCCCTGCGAGCCCGCTCACCGCGGCTGACCGCTGCGACCGATGCGGCGCCCAGGCCTACCTGCGCGTCGTACTCGCCAGCGGCGGAGAGCTGCTCTTCTGCGCCCACCACGGCCGGAAGTTCGAGCCCGAGCTCAAGAAGATCGCCGTGGAGATACAGGACGAGAGCGGCCGTCTCACCACGACCAACGCGGCCGCGGCCGCGGACGAAGAGCGCTGATACCGGGCGCCAAAACCAGCAGCCGGCGTCGAGCTGTGTCCGGTCGCGCACCGCGCGCGACCGGTGGGCCGGGCGGCTGACCCCTTCGGGGGCCGGCCGCCCGGCTCTGCTGTACCCGGCGCATGCCGCCGGCCCCCGCGCGGGCCCGGACCGCCGTGGCCGACGCTTCGTCAGAACCCGGCCTCAGCACGTGACCGGCCGCTCACCCACCGCGATACCGGGGCGCCGGGGCACACCGCGTCCACAGGCGCTCACAGGACCGAACGCACCGCGTCCGCGACCGAGGAGACCCTGGTGTAGACGCCCGGGTGGGCCGCCTCGGCGCAGCCCGTCCCCCAGGAGACCAGGCCGACCAGCCGGCCGTCGACGATCATCGGGCCGCCGCTGTCGCCCTGGCAGGCGTCCTTGCCGCCCCGCTCCTCGCCCGCGCAGACCATGCCCCGGGCGTCGAACTTCCCGTCCTGCCCGCCCGGATAGGCCTGCGCACAGGTGTGGTCCGGCACGATCGGCACGGCCACCCCGCGCAGGGTGGGCGAGTAGTCGCCCCGCCCGGTGGTGTCCCCCCAGCCGTACACCTGCGTCGTCGTCCCGGCCGCGTACGGTGCGGTCTCGCCCTGGCCGACCAGCTCGACCACCGGCCGGGCACCCTGGGACTCGGCGAGGGTGAGCACCGCGACGTCGTTCATGTTGGCGGCGAAGGAGTAGTCGGGGTGGATCCAGACCGACCGCACCGACACCTCCCGCCCGGCCGTCCCGCGCATGTCGTCCCGGCCGACGATCACCTTGAGGCCCGGCCGCTCCACCCGGCCCTTGGACTCGTCGTAGAAGCAGTGCGCGGCCGTGACGACCTTGGTCGGGGTGACCAGCGCACCCCCGCAGAACTGGCCGGACCGGCCGCTGCCGAACTGCTGGCGGCTGGACAGCGCCACGATCCACGGGTGGTCCGCGGTGCTCGCCGCGGTGCCGCCGACCACCCGGCGCTGCGCCTCGGCCGGTGCCGCGGTGCCGAGGGCGACCAGCGGGACGGGCACGGCGGCGAGCAGCGCCAGCACGGCGACCCTGCGGCGACGGCCCGCCCGGACGTCGGCCGGATCGGCCGGGTCGGCGGGCCCCGCCGGGAACGGGGTGGTCGTCGGCAGGTCAGTGCGGTCCGGCTCGGTCGGCACCGTGACTCCAGGGGGTCGGTAGCAGGCAACCGGCACAGCGTAGGTGACCGGCTACACGGTGCGACCGCTTACCGCCGCGCCGCCACCCGGACGAGGGACAACCACCACCCGGACGCTGACGGGCGGAGATGTTGACGGGTCTGGGCCCGGACAGCCGCGAAGGCCCGGAGCCGTGCGGCTCCGGGCCTTCGCGTGGAACGACTGCCGTCGATCAGTCCAGGTAGTCGCGCAGTACCTGGGAGCGCGACGGGTGGCGCAGCTTCGACATGGTCTTCGACTCGATCTGGCGGATGCGCTCACGGGTGACCCCGTAGACCTTGCCGATCTCGTCCAGCGTCTTCGGCTGGCCGTCGGTCAGGCCGAAGCGCATCGAGACCACGCCCGCCTCGCGCTCCGACAGGGTGTCCAGCACCGAGTGCAGCTGCTCCTGGAGCAGGGTGAAGGAGACCGCGTCGGCCGGGACGACCGCCTCGGAGTCCTCGATCAGGTCACCGAACTCGCTGTCGCCGTCCTCGCCCAGCGGGGTGTGCAGCGAGATCGGCTCACGGCCGTACTTCTGGACCTCGATGACCTTCTCGGGGGTCATGTCGAGTTCCTTGGCCAGCTCCTCCGGGGTGGGCTCGCGGCCCAGGTCCTGGAGCATCTGGCGCTGGACGCGGGCCAGCTTGTTGATGACCTCGACCATGTGCACCGGGATGCGGATGGTGCGGGCCTGGTCGGCCATGGCGCGGGTGATCGCCTGGCGGATCCACCAGGTGGCGTACGTCGAGAACTTGTAGCCCTTGGTGTAGTCGAACTTCTCGACCGCGCGGATCAGACCGAGGTTGCCCTCCTGGATCAGGTCCAGGAAGAGCATGCCGCGACCGGTGTAGCGCTTGGCCAGCGAGACCACCAGACGGAGGTTGGCCTCCAGCAGGTGGTTCTTGGCCCGGCGGCCGTCCTCGGCGATGATCTCCAGCTCGCGCTTGAGCTTCGGGGCCAGCTTGTCGGCGGCCGAGAGCTTGTCCTCGGCGAACAGACCGGCCTCGATGCGCTTGGCGAGCTCGACCTCCTGCTCGGCGTTGAGCAGCGGGACCTTGCCGATCTGCTTCAGGTAGTCCTTGACCGGGTCGGCGGTGGCGCCGGCGACGGCGACCTGCTGGGCCGGCGCGTCGTCCTCGTCGTCGTCGGAGAGGACGAAACCCTCCGACTCCTCCTCCGGAGCGGTGCCCTCGGCCTCGGTCTTGTCACCGGGCAGCGCGACGTCCTCGAGCAGCTCCTCCTCGCCGAGCAGCTCCTCGTCGCCCTTGGCGGCCTTGCCGGCGGCGGTCTTCTTGGCGGCGGCCTTCTTGGCCGGCGCGGCGGTCTTCTTGGCCGCGGCCTTCTTGGCCGGGGCGGCCTTCTTCGCGGGAGCCGCCTTCACCTCGGTGACGAGGCCGGTCGTCTCCTCGACGGTGATCTCGGCGGAGACGGTGGGAGCCGGGGCCGCGGCGGCGGCGACGGCCGGAGCCGCGACGGGAGCGCCGGGGGCGATCCGCACGGGCGGCTTGGTCGGGGCCGACGGAGCGGCCGGGGTCCGGGTGGTGACAGCCTTGGTGGCGGTGCGCTTGGTGGGGCTCTTGGCAGCAACGCTCTTGCGCTTGGCGCCGGCCGGTTCGGCCGCGCTGACCATGAGGTCCACCCCCTCCTCAATCAGCACCTGGTTGAGGCTGCGCATGACGTTCTTCCACTTGGTGACCGGGATCTGGTCCGCCTCGAACGCCTGGCGCACGTCGTCACCGGCGATCTGCCCCTGGGCCTTGCCCCGCTCGATGAGCGCCAGCAGAGCTGCGGACTCCGCGATCTCGGGGGGAAGCGAACGGGATGTGCTGGCCGACACGAACAACCTCTCGGACGATGAGTGGACTCGAACCCGTACCGGCCGCCCGAGCGGGCGGGGAAGGAGATCGCGCGCCGGGCGCGCGGTGTCGATTCCGACCGACTCGGGCTTGAGGACTGGGTTTGCAGGACGGCAGCAGCGCCGCGGACCAACACAGCATTCTGACATGTTGGAGTATTCCGGAGCTGCTTCCGCTCAGGACACATCGCTGCTACTCGTCAAGTGTTACGCATGGCCTTCGTGTCGCGGGTCACACCACCCGGCGTCCGCAACCCGGGGCCGCTTCCATCATCGCGCACTCGCGGGGCAAACCATTGTCATGAACAAGCCCTGGAATGGGCTCGGCTTTCCGCCGCCCGTTTTCCGGGCCCGCGTTCCCGGTTCGCCTCCCGGGGCCGACGGCCTCTGCCCGGCCTCGGCCCTCCCGATTCTCGGTCTCCCCCGGTCCTCGGTCTCCCCCGATCCTCGGCCTTCCCCGATCCTCGACCTCCCCCGGCCCTCGGTCTCCCTGGCCGCGGCCCTCCCCAACGCACGATCCCCCAGGGACCGGCCCGCGCCGACGGCACGCGGAGGCCCTCCGGCTGCGCCGCGCGGTGCGGCCGGAGGGCCTGGCGGAGCGGACCGCCGCCGTCCGGCGCCTCCGCTCGTGGACAGCCCGTTCAGCGCTTCCTGGGCCCGTTCAGTGCTCCCTGGGCGCGGGAACGGACGGCTCGATCTCGGGGTGGACGGTGAGCAGCGCCCGCATCGCGGCCTCGCCCGCGGTGCCGTCGCCGGCGCCCAGCGCGTCGACCAGCCGGCCGTGCAGGCTGACCGAGGACTCGGAGGGCCGCTCGCAGGAGATCGCCGGACCGCCCGAGACCTGGAGCGCGCAGGCGACGATCCCGGAGAGGTGCTCCAGCATCCGGTTGCCGGCCAACTGGAGGATCAGGCCGTGCAGCTCGGCGTCGGCCCGGGTGTAGGTGGAGAGGTCGGCCTGGGAGGTGGCGTGGCCCATGATCTCGACCAGCTCGACCAGGCGCTGCTGGACGTCCTCCCGGCCGTGGCCGGCGGCGAGCCGGGCGGCGAGCGGCTCGATCGACCAGCGGAGCTCGAACAGCTCCCGGCGCTGCTCGTCCCGCTGCGGGCCGAAGGCGCGCCACTCGATGATGTCCGGGTCCAGCAGGTTCCAGTCGCTCACCGGGCGGACCCGGGTGCCGACGTTCGGCCGGGCGCTGACCAGGCCCTTGGCCTCCAGGACGCGCAGCGACTCGCGGACGACGGTGCGGGAGACCTCGAACCGCTGGCCGATCTCCTCGGGCACCAGCGGGCGGTCGGCACCGAGGTCGCCGGAGACGATCATCTGGCCGAGCTGCTGGACCAGCTGGCCGTGCAGACCGCGGCCGCGGCTGCTGGTGGTCTTGCGGCCGACCCTGCCGATGTCGGACTCGGCGCCCTCCCAGCGGGGCGCCGGCGGGGTCGGCCGGTCGGCGTACGAGAAGCGGTCCAGGTCGCCGGGACCGTGGATCGGCCCATCGGCGGAACGGGCGGGGGTCATGGTGGGGTGCGCAAGGGTACTCACGCCTCATTTGTCGGCGATCCGCAGGCGTGGCTTGAGAATTCTCGTGAAAAGCACACGAAAGGGTGATCGACCGTGACTGGATAATTGACTTCTTATCAGGAAGAACCGCGCATTACGGTCACTGCTGGTCGATCTTGGAATTCCCGGGCAGGACCGCACCCGAGGGACAGCGCTGGGGCGGGGACGCCGTCCGGCCGGGGCAGGCTTCCGCGCGGGCGGCTCCGCGTGGGCCGCCTCCGCGCGGGCGGCCTACAGGGCGCGACGGCGGGCCTGGACGAGCAGGGCGGCGAGCAGCAGGAGCGCCGCGGGCACGGCGACGGCGGCGAGCAGGGCCGGATCGCTCAGGGCCGCGCTCTCGGCCGTCTCCTCGTACGCACCACCCCCGTACACCCGGACGTAGGCCCACTCGATCCCGGACTGGAACGGCAGCAGGTCGGCCGCCCGGGTCGGCCACGGCCTGCCCGTCTGGCGCAGCAGCAGGGCGATGCCGGACTCCAGCAGCGGCGGCAGGGCGCACAGCAGCAGCACCCCGGCGGCGGCGCTGCGGGTCAGCGAGGCGGTCAGCACACCGGTCCAGCCCGCCGCCACGGTGAGCAGGACGAAGGCCAGCAGCGCGGCGGGCACCCCTTGGCCGGCCACCAGTCCCAGCGGGGCGAACGCGCCCGGCAGGTCGGACAGCCCGGACAGCCCGGCACCGGTCAGCACCCCGGACACCCGGTCCGACAGCGCGGCCGGATCCGTCCAGGCCTCCACGGTGACGCCGTCCGGCAGCGCGAGGTGCACGGCGACCGTGTCGAGCAGCAGGGTGGCCAGCGCGAGCACGGCCGCCACCGGGCCGATCACCAGCAGCTTGGCCAGCAGCAGCCGCACCCGGCGCGGGAACGACACCTGCGAGGCCGGCAGCCCGGGGTAGCGCACCTCGTGCCCGTACGAGAGCGCGCCCAGCACCGCGGCGCCGAGCGCCGCGAAGGGCAGCGGGATCAGCGGGACGGCGGCGGTCAGCAGCCGCGCCCCGACGGGGGCCTCCAGCGGGCCCTCCGGGGCCTGGCTCGCCAGGACGGCTGCCACGGCGGCATCGCCGAGCAGCACGGCGGCGAGCAGCAGCCAGGTGGAACGCAGGCCGCGCAGGCGGCGCAGCTCGTAGGCCAGGACACGCACGGTTCACTCGCTCCGGTGGTCGTCGGGGGTGGCGGGGGCTGCGGAAATGGCGGGGGTGGTGGGGGTGGTGGGGGTGGTGGGCTTGGGGGTCCGAGGGGCGGAGGCCCGGACGGCGGTCGCGCCCGAGGCGGGGCGGCGGAGGCGGAGGGTGTCGTCGGTGGGCAGGTCGCCGGCGCTCCTCCGACGGCCGAGGGGCCAGACCCGGGCAGGTGTCAGGGCCGAGGCCTGGACCGGGGTCGGGATCGGGGTGGGGGTGGGCGCCGGGGCGGGCACGGGGGCCGGGTCGTCGCGGAAGAGCCGGTCGACGGCGACGGTCGGGGCGGGTCCGGCGGTGGCGTCCGTGGTGCCGGTCCCGGACTCCGCGGCGGGCTCGGGGCGGCGACCGGCCGAACCGAGGGCGGGGAGGGCGGCGGCGGGGAGCGCGGCGGCCACGGACACGGCGGGCAGGGCGCGAGTGGGCAGGGAGCCGTCCTGCCGGGGGCGGCGGAGGGGGCTGCGCTTGGGCGCGGCGGCGACCTCGGTAGCGGCGCTGGCGACGGAGCCGGCTTCGGAGGCAGTGGCGGAGGTAGTGGCAACGGCCGGTTCGGCCGGGGCGGGGGCCGTCGCGGGCTCGGCCGGGGGTGCCACCGCTTCGACCGCGGCGGGCTCGGCGGCCGGTTCGGCGGCCGGTTCGGCGGCCGGTTCGGGAACCTGACGGGCGGCCGACGTCGGACTCGACTCCTGGACCGGCTCCGGGCGCGGGTCGCTCTCGGCTTCCGGGTGGAGGCGGAGGTGGCCGGAACGGCCCGAGCCGACCGGCAGGACGACCCTCGGCACCGGCTGCTCGACCACCCGGTCGGCCAGCTCGTGCAGCAGGATCCCGTGGCGGTAGGCGAGTTCACCGATCTCGGTGCGGTCGATGCCGGCCACCGCGAGGCCCACGCTGCCGTCCCGCCGGACGTCCGCGCCCTGACTGACCAGCAGGTCCGCCAGCCGCGCCATCTGCGGTCCCCGGACGGCCACTTCGGGGCTGAGCCTGGTCCGCCGGAACTCCGCGACCGGCTGGTCGGCCACCAGTCGGCCACGGTCCAGGGTGACCACCCGGTCCGCGAGCTGCGAGGCCTCCTGCGGGCTGCGGGTGGTGACCAGGACCGTTCCACCGGCGCCGCCGAAGGAGCGCAGGAAGGAGTGGAACCACTCGACGTTGCGCGGCGACAGGCCGTCGGTGGGCCCGTCCAGCAGCAGCGCGCCGGGGTCGCCGAGCAGGGCGGTGGCCAGGGCCAGCCGGCGGTGCATACCGGGCGAGAAGGTGCGCAGCCGCTGCCCGGCGACGGTGGCCAGCCGGGTCTGCTCCAACAGTTCGTCGGCCCGCCGGGCCGGAACGCCGACGGCCGCGGCGAGCATCCGCAGGTGCCCGCGCGCCTTGCGGCCCGGGTGGCCCGCCACCGCGGCCTCCTCGGTGCCGGGCAGCAGCACCCCGACCTCGCGTTCGGGGTGGCGCAGCCTGCGGTAGGGGCGGCCGCCGAAGAGCGTGACGCCCTGGCCGCGTTCGAGTTCGAGCATCAGCCGCAGCGCGGTGGACTTCCCGGCCCCCTCGGCACCGAGCAGCGCGGTCACCGTGCCGGGCTTGGCGTCGAAGGTCAGATCGAGCAGCGCGGGCGGAGCGCCCCTGCGATAGACCTTGGTCAGTCCGGTGATCTGGATCATCGCTGGCTGCTCCCATGCCCTCGGCCGACCTGCTCGACGCGGAGCACCCCTGACGGGCGGGCATGCACCCGCGCGGCTCCGCGCCAGCACATTAGGGGGCGGCGACGGCTATTCCGGGCATTACGGGAACGGCACGGGCCAGCCGACTGCCCACCTCACCCGATCAGGGGACAATCCGATCCTGCGATTCACGGGCGGTCGGCCCGTTCCGGGGCGTCGACTCCTTCGGCGGGATCGGTGTCATCGGCGGTTTCGGCCACTTCGGCGGGGATCGGGGGATCGGGGGCTTCGGCCGGGCGGAGCCCGGTGCCCGGCGCAGGGTGCGGCCGCTACCGAGGGGGCCAGGGCGGCGGCGGGAGCTGCTCACCGGCGCACCGCGCGTGGAACCCGTCGACCGCGGCCCGGCCCTCGACCGTGATCTCGCCCACCCGCTCCCGCTCGGCGGCCAGCCGTTCCTGCACGGCGGCGATCGCCTCGGGCGCCGCGTGCTCGGCCTGTAGCGCGGCCAGCTCCCGCTCCGTGGCGGTCGTGGTCGCGTCCAGGCTCCGGTAGTCCGCCGCCAGCCCCTCGATGAGGGTTCGCCGGTCGGCGCAGTCCTTGGTGGCCATCACGGGGCTCCCGGGGCCGGAAGGCCTCCGGCCCGGCGGCCGGAGCGTCCACCCTCACACTCTGCGCCGCCGTCCGGGGGTCCGCAGCCAGGCCGGGCCATTCGGTCGTTCAGGGCCGCGCTGCGGTGGGACGGCGGCCCCGCTCCGGGCGGGCCGGGCAAGGGGGCGGCGGGGCTCAGGACTCCGGACGGAGCATGGGCGGATTGAGGACGGTCGCGCCGCCCGCGGTGAACAGCTGGGCCGGGCGGCCGCCCTGACGGGTCGTCGTGCCACCCGAGGGCAGCAGGAAGCCGGGGGTGCCGGTGACCTTGCGATGGAAGTTCCGCGGGTCCAGCACCACGCCCCAGACCGCCTCGTAGACCCGGCGCAGCTCGCCGACGGTGAACTCGGTCGGGCAGAAGGCGGTGGCGAGGGAGGAGTACTCGATCTTGGAGCGGGCGCGTTCCACGCCGTCGGCGAGGATCAGACCGTGGTCGAAGGCGAGCGGGACGCCGTCGGTCGGGTTGTCGCCGAGGAGTTCGCCGACCGGGGCCCAGCGGGCGCTGCTGGCGTCGCCGCCGGCCCGGGGCGTGGGCAGGTCGGGGGCGAGCACCAGGTAGGCGACGCTGACGACGCGCATCCGGGGGTCGCGCTGCGGGTGGCCGTAGGTGGCGAGCTGCTCCAGGTGGGCGCCGGCCGCGCCGGGGCCGACCGCGTCGTGGCCGGGGGCGGTGTGGGCGCGCAGGCCGGTCTCCTCGGCCAGCTCGCGGGAGGCGGCCTCGGCCAGGCCCTCGTCCGGGCGGACGAAGCCGCCGGGCAGCGCCCAGTACCCCTGGAACGGCGGCTCGCCTCGTCTGACCAGCAGGGCGCAGAGCGAGTGGTCGCGCACCGTCAGCACCACCAGGTCAACCGTGACAGCGAACGGGGGGAAGGCCGACGGATCGTAACGCGACATGGGCACGATCATAGTCGTCTCTCTGACGATAAGCACAGGCCGTGCATGGAACGCGCAGGGGCCTGTGCCGCCCACCCGGCCCGGCGTGGCCCGCCCACGGCCCGCCGGGGCCGGGGCGGGCAGGCCCGGTGTCGGTGACCCGGTGTCACCGGCACCGGGTCACCGATGCCGGACGGACACCGGGTCACGGTCGCCCAACCACGGATGCCCGATCACGGATGCCCGATCACCGATGCCGGAGCACGGACGCGCGGCGTCGGGCTCAGTGGGCGACGAGTTGCAGGTCCGTGGACGCCTCCTCCACCATCGCCACGCCGATCCGGCTCACCCGGACGGAGAAGGGCTCGCCCGCCACCCGCAGGCCGGTCAGCTCCAGCTCGCCGAGCGGTGCGGTGCTGGCGGGGCGAACCAACACCCGGCCGCCCGGGACATCGGGCCGGACCCCGGCGAGGGCGAACACCGCGTACGCGGCGCCGGCCGCCGAGACCGCTGCCGGGCGGCAGGCCGCCGGGTGCGGCACCGGTGGGCAGCCGGGGATGCGCTGCTCCCCCGCGTACATCTCCGGCAGCCGCCCCTCGAAGTGGGCGCTCGCGGCGAGCAGGCCCTCCAGCAGGGTGCCGGCCTCGTTCTCGTGACCGGCCTCGGCCAGCCCGGCGACCGCCAGCGCCGTCTCGTGGACCCGTACCGCACCGCCCCGGTGGCCCAGCGGGTTGAAGCGGGGGGACTTGGCGCTCAGGGTGCGCAGGCCCCAGCCGCTGTCCAGCTCGGGCGCGACCAGGCGCTGGGCGAGCAGCCGGGTCTGCTCGCGGTCCAGCAGGCTCTCGTGCCGGCCGCCGTCGACGGCGAGCCCGGTGTCCAGCAGGTGCACCAGGGAGGAGGTGACGACGGGCAGCGGCTGGCCGCCCGGGGCCAGCCCGGCCGCGGGGCGGCCGCCGGACAGGTCGTCGACCCAGAACCGCTCGCGGAAGCGCCCGCGAAGCGCGGCGGCCCAGCCGCGCCAGTCCTCGGCGCCCGGTCGGCCGAAGGCCTCCAGCAGCTCGGCCCCGTGCAGGGCGGCGCGGTGGGCCTGCGCCTGGACCTCGGCGCGGGCGGGGACCGGGTGGGCGGAGCGCTCCTCGGCGGGGCGGCTCAGGTCGGTGACGAAGCCGTCGGCCAGGCCCTCGCGCAGGGCGGCCAGGGCCCGCTCGGCGGCCGGGAGCAGCTCGGCGACCTCCGCCGGGGGCAGGCCCCAGCGCCAGGCCTCGGCCAGCACGGTGACGAACAGCAGGGTGGCCTCGGTGGCGGTGCAGGTGGGTGGCAGCTCGGGACCGCCGTGGCGCAGGGCGCCGGGCAGCAGGCCCTCGGTGCGGCCCGGGGCGGGGACGAGCTGCTGCCGGCGGGCCAGCGCCCGGAGGGTGCCGGCTGCCAGCCGGGTGCCGAGCGGCAGGGTCAGCCGGGCGGCCCAGAGCGCGTCGGCCGGGGCGAGGCCGAAGCGCCAGGGCGCTCCGGAGGCCGGGTAGAGGTCGGTCGGGCGGTCCGGGTCGGCGAACAGCAACCCGCCGAGGGCGTCCAGTGAGCGGGAGACCAGCAGGGCGGCCCGGGTGTCGTCGCTGCGGACCTCCGGCTCGGACCAGGGCAGCGGGACGCCGGTGCCGCGGCCGCCCGGCGGGCGCGGGCCGCCGGCGGCGCTCTCCAGCTCGGTGTGCAGCTCGACCGACCAGCGGGCGCCGGGCTGGACCTCCAGATCCCAGCGGAGCACGCCGGCGCCGGCCAGGACGGCGTGCGGGGAGGGCTGGGCACTGACCACGGCGTTGTGCACCGGGCCCGCCCAGCGCAGCCCGGCGGACTGCACCTGGCCCGGCAGGTCGGGCTGGCGGTGCCCGGCGGCGATCTCGGCGACCGGGCCGAGGTCGGTGCCGAGGGCTATCTCCAGCGGCAGCCGGGCGGGCCGCGGACCGGTGTTGCGCACGACCACGGTCTCCACGCCGTCCGCGTGGCGCAGCCGCTCGACGGTGAGCGCCGGGTCCGGGTCGAGGTCGCCGGGGAGGCGGACGGCACCGAGGAAGCGGGCCTGGGCGGTGCTGGTCAGGGTGCCCTGGAGCGGCAACGGCTCCATCCCGCCGAGCCGCAGCTCCATCCGGGCGAGCACCCGGACGCCGTTGCGGTAGAAACCGTGCAGACCGTGGCCGCGCAGCTGGCCGTCGGGGCCGGAGGCGGCCATCGCCGGGGCGTTGACGCAGATCACCGCGTGGTGGACGGCGGGCGGTTGCGGTCGTGGTGGGGCCGCGGGGCGGCCCGGGCCGAGTGGTGCGCCTGCGGGCCCGGTCCCCTGGACCTGGTCGGGGCGGCCCACCGGCCTGGGCGGCGCGCCGACCACGCTCTCGGCCGGCATGGCCTGTGGTGGCCTCATGGCGGTCACCGGACTCTCCTCCCCTCGGCGGTCCGGTGGCCGGTCAGGCCGGTGGGCCGCGAGCATGCTCGATCGCGTGCTGATGGTGCCGGGCCGACGGGGCCGTCCCGCCGGCGGTGTGCCGTGTCTGGCCGTACCCGGTGGCGGGTCGTGCCATGCGGTGCTCGGTACCGGGCCGGTACCGCGCGCCGTGCCTTCGTTCCGGGGGCCCTCACCGCGCCCGGCACGGCGTCAGGTCCGGCGCCCCGGACTGCCGGTGACGCCCTTCTCCCCCGCGGCCCGCGCCCGCCCGGCCGTCCGAGCGTCCGGCCCCGTGGTGGCGGCCGGTCGTGGTGCCGCACACGGCCGCCGACCGCTGCCGTTACCGGGCGGCCGGGTCCGTACCGCGCGGCGATCGGCCCGTCCGAATCGGGCGCAGGCCCCCGGGGTGAACGCCGCGCACCGCCGCCAGGTCACGCCCCGCCGCTGCGCCGCTGGTCGGGCGGCCCCGCTCGGTGGTCGTACCGCGTCCGTCGGAACGGAATCGGGGCCTCGTCACGGGCGCGTCGCCGCCTGCGGTCCGGGGGCGGCGCCCCGCTTTTCGGGCCGCCGTCGGACCCGCTCGGGCCGGGCGTCGGCCGGGGTCGGCCGTCCGGTCGGGCGGACGGGGGCGGTCGAACCGGCGCTCGACCGCCGCCAGGATACGGTGCGGGGGTCGCGGCCCCGCACCCGGTGACCCCGTGAACCGCGACGCCACCGCTGTGACCAGCAGAGACCGAGGAGTTGCATGTCCACCATCAGCCGGCTGCCCGGGATTGTCACCACCGACCACGTGTTCCAGCTGCCGCTCGACCACGCCGCCCCGCAGGGCGAGCAGATCGAGGTGTACGCCCGCGAGGTGGTGGCCGCAGGCCGCGAGCGGGACGACCTGCCCTGGCTGGTCTTCCTCCAGGGCGGGCCCGGCGGCAAGGCCGCCCGCCCGCTCGGCCGGGACTCCTGGCTGGAGCGCGCCCTGGACGACTACCGGGTGCTCCTGCTCGACCAGCGCGGCACCGGGCGGTCCACCCCCGCGACCCGGCAGACCCTCGCCCGGCGCGGCGGCCCGCAGGAGCAGGCGGACTACCTGGCCCACTTCCGCGCGGACTCGATCGTCCGGGACGCCGAGCTGATCCGTACGCGGCTGCTCGGCGCCGACCGGCGTTGGAGCGTGCTCGGCCAGAGCTTCGGCGGCTTCTGCACCCTCACCTACCTCTCCTTCGCCCCCGAGGGCCTGACCGAGGCCTTCATCACCGGTGGTCTCGCCGGCCTCGGCAGTTCGGCCGACGACGTCTACCGCGCCGCCTACCCGCGGGTGGTCCGCAAGAACGAGGACCACTACGCGCGGTTCCCGCAGGACGTCCAGGCGGTGCGCCGGATCGCGGCCCACCTCGCGGACTCCCCCGCGACCCTGCCGGACGGCGGGCGGCTCACCGTCGAAGCGTTCCAGATGCTCGGTCTGCTGCTCGGCGGCGGCAACGGCTCCGGCACGCTCCACTACCTGCTGGAGGAGGCCTGGGTGGAGGGCCCGGCCGGGCCCGAGCTCTCCGACACCTTCCTGGCCGGCGCCCAGGCCCAGCTCTCCTTCGCGGGCGGCCCGCTGTACGCGGTGCTGCACGAGTCGATCTACGGCCAGCGGTCGGTGGACCAGGGCGGCACCGCCTGGGCGGCCGAGCGGGTCCGCAAGGAGTTCCCGCAGTTCGACGCCCGGGCCGCGCTGGAGTCCGACGCCCCGGTGCTGTTCACCGGGGAGATGATCTACCCCTGGATGTTCGACACCGACCCGGCGCTGCGCCCGCTGAAGGAGACCGCGGACCTGCTCGCCGCCCGCACCGACTGGCCCGACCTGTACGACCGGGCGCGACTGGCCGCCAACACCGTGCCGGTCGTGGCGGCCGTGTACCACGACGACATGTACGTGGACACCGCCGACTCGCTCGAGACCGCCCGTGCGGTGCGCGGCCTGCGGACCTGGATCACCAACGAGTGGGAGCACGACGGCCTCCGGCTGAGCGGCGGCAAGGTGCTGGACCGCCTGATCAAGATGGCCCACGGCGAGGCGTAGCGGCCCGCGGGTCGGCCCGGCCGCACGGACCGGCTCAGTGCGCACGGTGACCCCCTCTCGTCGCCCGCCGCACGCCCCGGCAGCGGTGGAGGCCGGTGCGGGCCGCGGCAGACGAGCACGCCGCGGCCCGACCGAACCGCAGGCCCCGGACGGACCGCTCTCCGACCGCCCGGGTGTGCCCCGGCGTCGCGGCCCGTCCGGGTGCCGCCAGCAGGGCGACCGCGCCGGCGCCGCCGCCGTCCGGCTCCGGGCGGCCTTCGCAGCCGTCCACAGCTCCCGGAGTCGGTTCGGCCGACCCCGGAGCCGACGACGAGCCCTTCCGGCGACCGCCCCTGCGGTGCCGCCGGGGGCCGCCCGACCGCGACGGCCGCTCGCCGGCGGCCCCGCCCGCACCCGGCACGGCGGGGCCGGGGCCCGCATCGCCACGGGGCGGCGCGCCGTCGGCAGGCGGCGCCTCGGCGTTCGGCGCTCCGCCCGCCGGGGGCCGCGGTCCGTCGGCCGGGGCCGCCGCAACCTCGGGCTCCTCGCGCCGTCGTCGCTGGGCCTCGACGGCGGCCAGCAGGCCCTGGGGCGTCATGCCGTCGTTGAGCGACTCGTAGAGCAGCTCGGCCAGCAGGTAGCCCGGGGCGAGCCGCAGGACGTGGCCGAGCACGACCCGGGCCGTCGCCGTGTCCCCCGCGACCCAGGACGTCCAGGCCAGCAGCGTCAGCGGGGCCACCGCGCAGCCCTCGTACGGCGGCACGGCCCGCCGGGCGAGGAAGCGCCAGAGCCGCTCGGCCGGGGCCAGCTCGCCCGGCCGGGCGTACTCGACGCCGCGGTCCCGCACCAGGCGGTCCCGCAGGGCGAGCAGCAGCTGTGCCGTCCGGTCCGCGTCGAGCTCCCTGGCCCCGGCCTGGAACTCGGCGACGGCCTGGTCGAGCAGGGCGATCCGCTGCTCCCGGGCGAGGGCGTCCACGGCCTCGGCCCGGGCGAGCGCCTCGCGCTGGGCGGCGGCCACCGGCGGGCCGACCGGATCCAGCCCGCCGATGATCGCCTTCCGGCTGCCGCGCGGCGCCAGGCCCGCGACCGTCGCGGCGGCGGCCGCCGGACCGGGGTCTGGGCTGCGCCGCACCGGGTTGCCCGCCGCGTCGCAGCACCCGTCGCCGCGGCAGAGGAAGGACCACCAGCGGCCGTCCGAGACGCACAGCGACTCCTTGACGGCCACGCCCCGGCGCCCGAAGGCCGCCCGGAGGGCCTCCGCCAGCGGCCGCAGCCCGTCCACCACCGGCGGAGCGTGGGCCGCGCCGGGATCCTGGCAGAGGTAGAGGAGCACCTGGAGCGGCCGGGCGCCGTGCCGCTCGGAGAGGGCGGTCAGCAGGGCGGCCGTCTCGTCCGCGGCGGCCGGCCACTGCGCGGGCGACCGCGGCAGGTCCGCCCGGATCACCCCGCCCTGGTGCAGGCCGGGGCCGTGGAGCCCGACCGCGACGATGCTGTCGTCGGGGTAGAAGCCCAGGAAGTACGGAAGCAGCTCGGCCATGTCGGCCGGACCTCGCATGACGACCGGCCGGTGCTCGGAGGCCGGGCCGAGGGACAGAATGACGTGTTCGTTGTTCATCGCGTTCATGGCCGCAACAGTGGACGCAATCCGCGGACGATGCCGGAACCGACCCTTTTCCTGTGGATAACTCCGCCCCCGAATTTCCCTTCGCCCATTCGGAGCAGGCGACACTCCCTCCGACGAGTGGATTTCGACCGCCGTTCAGCGGACCAGCGGATGAAATACACCCCGCCTTCCCCCGCTTCCCCTCCCCTGCATTCGTCGCTTGTCGGCGGTACGGGGTTACATGGACGCCATGCAGCAGCCCGACACCCACACCACCGCCACCGCCGCCGACCGCGCCGAGGTCCGGGCGCGGGCCGAGGCCGTCCTGCGCGAGCTCGCCGGCCCCGCAGCCACCCTGCGCGAGGACCAGTGGACGGCCATCGAGGCCCTCGTGGTCGACCGCCGCCGCGCCCTGGTCGTCCAGCGCACCGGCTGGGGGAAGTCCGCGGTCTACTTCATCGCCACCGCCCTGCTCCGGGCGCGCGGTTCCGGGCCGACGGTGATCGTCTCGCCGCTGCTCGCCCTGATGCGCAACCAGGTCGAGTCGGCCGGCCGGGCCGGCATCCACGCCCGCACCATCAACTCGGCCAACACCGACGAGTGGGCCGCGATCCAGGAGGAGGTCGCCGCCGGGAAGGTCGACATCCTGCTGGTCAGCCCCGAGCGGCTGAACAACCCGGACTTCCGCGACCAGGTGCTGCCCGAACTCGCCGCCTCCACCGGCCTGCTGGTGGTCGACGAGGCCCACTGCATCTCGGACTGGGGGCACGACTTCCGCCCCGACTACCGCCGGCTGCGCACCATGCTCGCGGACCTGCCGCCCGGCGTCCCGGTGCTGGCCACCACGGCGACGGCCAACGCCCGGGTCACCGCGGACGTCGCCGAGCAGCTCGGCACCGGCGCCACCGACGAGCACGCCCTGGTGCTGCGCGGGCCGCTCGACCGGGAGAGCCTCACCCTGGGCGTACTCTCCCTGCCCGACCCGGCGCACCGGCTCGCCTGGCTGGCCGACCA
Source organism: Kitasatospora sp. NPDC114501 (assembly GCF_055633695.1). NCBI lineage: Bacteria > Bacillati > Actinomycetota > Actinomycetes > Kitasatosporales > Streptomycetaceae > Kitasatospora > Kitasatospora sp. NPDC114501. The sequence goes on from NZ_JBVKDS010000022.1 coordinate 47,428, forward strand.
CCTCGACCGGCTCCCCGGCTCGGGCATCGTCTACACCCTGACGGTGGCCGCCGCCGAGGAGGTGACGGCCTTCCTGCGCGAGCGCGGCTTCCCGGTGGCCTCCTACTCCGGCCGCACCGAGGACGCCGAGCGCCGCACCGCCGAGGCCGACCTGCTGGCCAACCGGGTCAAGGCGCTGGTCGCCACCTCCGCGCTCGGCATGGGCTTCGACAAGCCCGATCTCGGCTTCGTGGTGCACCTCGGCTCCCCCAGCTCGCCGATCGCCTACTACCAGCAGGTCGGCCGGGCCGGGCGCGGAGTGGACCGGGCCGAGGTGCTGCTGCTGCCCGGGCGCGAGGACGAGGCGATCTGGCGCTACTTCGCCTCGCTGGCCTTCCCGCCGGAGGAGCAGGTGCGCCGCACCATCGACGCACTGGCCGAGGCCGGCCGGCCGCTCTCCACCGCCGCCCTGGAGCCCCGGGTGGACCTGCGCCGGGCCCGGCTGGAGACCATGCTCAAGGTGCTCGACGTGGACGGCGCCGTCCGCCGGGTCAAGGGCGGCTGGACGGCCACCGGCCAGAGCTGGACGTACGACACCGCCCGCTACGCCAAGGTCGCCGCCTCCCGGGACGCGGAACAGCGGGCGATGCGCGACTATGCGGCGGGCACCGGCTGCCGGATGGAGTTCCTGCGCCGCCAGCTGGACGACGAGCAGGCCGCCCCCTGCGGCCGGTGCGACAACTGCGCCGGGCCGCTGCACACCCCGGACGTCTCCGCCGAGACGCTGGCGGCCGCCCGGGCCGCGCTCGGCCGCCCGGGTGTGACCTTCGAGCCGCGCCGGCTCTGGCCGACCGGGATGGACGCGCTCGGGGTGCCGCTCAAGGGCCGGATCCCGGCGGGCGAGCAGGCGGAGACCGGCCGGGCGCTGGGCCGGCTGTCCGACATCGGCTGGGGCAACCGGCTGCGCGCCCTGCTCGCCGAGCAGGCGCCCGACGTGCCGGTGCCCGGCGAGGCGGTGGACGCACTGGTGGCGGTGCTCGCCGACTGGGCCCGCGGTCCGGGCGGCTGGGCCGGGCCCGCGACGACGGAGGGCGCCCGGCTGGAGCGGCCGGTCGGCGTGGTGACGATGGCCTCCTCGACCAGGCCCCGACTGGTCGGCAGCCTGGGCGCGCGGATCGCCGAGATCGGGCGGCTGCCGATGCTCGGCCGGATCGAGTACGCCGGCGGTCTGGCTCCGCGCGGCGCCCGCAGCAACAGCGCCCAGCGGCTGCACTCGCTGGCCGGCGCGCTGGTCCTGCCGCCGGAGGTGGAGCAGGCGGTGGCGGCCGCCAACGGGCCGGTGCTGCTGGTGGACGACCTCGTCGACTCGGGGTGGACGGTCACCGTGGCCGCCCGGCTGCTGCGCCGGGCGGGGGCGAGCGCGGTGCTGCCGCTGGTGCTGGCCGTGCAGGGGTGACGGGACGGCGGAACGCCGCCGAAGACGCCCTCCCGCTCACTCGAATGGCCTAACAGAAAGGATCAGACGAAGCGATTTCGATCACAGCGGTCGAGCGACCCGGGAAAGGAGTGGCCACCATGTCGATGACGGTTCACCCTGCCCTGCGGGCTTTGTGGATCAAGGCCCGGAGGCACGTCCGCGGTGCTCGGTCCCCCGTGGAACATATCCGGCAGACCATGGGCTATCGGATGGCGTTCATCATTTCATCATTGCCGCTCCGCCCCCGATGCCCCGAGAATTGGGAGGTACCCGAAACCCGGTCCGCTGGACCCGTCCTTCGGCGCACCCAGGCACCCGCCTGCCCACGGGTCAGGAAGGAGGATCGTGATCAACGGCATCGACCGAGGTCAGAATCCCTTCTCCGGGAGGCCGGAACCCAGACGGGTGCTGGACCTGGAGGCCTGGACCGCCTCGGGGATCCCGTTGCTGCGCGACCCCCGCGAGTTCGTCCTGGAACTGCACCAGCGCCACCTGCCCCAGCCGGGCACCGTCGTGGTCGCCGTCCTGGACGCGCTCCACCACCTCGTCGCATCGGCCTCGTTCACCCCCTGGCCGCACGACACCGACGGCTGGCAGCACCGCAACGCGCTGCTGACGCACCTGCGCCGGATCATCCCGCACGACCTGCGACTGCCCGAGCCGACCCGGACGGCCGTGCTGCTGCGCTGCCGCGACGGCGCGCCCGGCTGGACGGAACAGGACGGCGCCTGGATGTGGGCGCTGAGAGACGCGTCCGCGCTCCACGGACTGCGCTGCGGCTCGTACATCGGACTCACCCCGGCGGGCTGGCAGGTCCTCGGCGACGGGCGGAGCGGACGCAACCCGCACGCGGGCTCGTGGGCCGACGGACCGGTGCACACCGTGACGGAACTGCCGCCGCGCTCGGCGCTGGACGCCCCGCGCGGCCAGCGCACCCGCCAACTGACGGCCGACCAGGCGACGCACGGCGAGGGCGCGGCGCGTTCCCCGCAGTCCGAGCCCCCGTGGGCCCAGGCCCGGGTCGCGGCGGCCGAACCGACCCGCCGCACCGGCACGCGCTGAATCGGCGGCGGCAGAACCGGCCCCACCGGGCCGCCGGCCGTCGGGGCCGATCGCCGACCGTCGAGGACCGCGCGCGCACCCACGGGACGGGCCGCAGACGAGCCTCGGGACGGACCCCGGGGGGAACTCCGGGACGGACCTCGGGCCCGGAGCCGTACGGCGGCGCCGGGCCCGAAGTGGACGACTGTGGTCAGGCCTTGACCGGGCGGCCCGGCGCGGCTCCGGCCGTGCCCGCGCCGGCGACACCGGCGTCGCCGCAGACCACCAGCAGGGCGGTCGCGTGGTCGAGCGCCTTGGCGTACGCCTCGGCGGCCTTGGCGGACGGTCCGCCGTTGACCACCAGGACGACCGCCTCTCGGCGGACCGGGCGGGTCAGCGCGGCGTCCGCGTAGAACACGTCCCCGCCCTCGGCGAGCTGCGCCCAGTAGCGCTCCTCACCGAAGGAGAGTTCGTGCTGCTGCCAGGGGTGCGCCTCGCCGACCGTCAGCACCAGGATGTCGCCCGGGTTGCGGCCGGACTCCAGCAGCAGGTCGACCGCGTCGTCGGCGCGCTCCACCGCCTGCGCCGGGGTGGCGGCGATCCGCTGGACCTCCACCTGCGGTGCGGCGGGGGCCGGGCGGCGCGGCGCCGGCCCCGGCTTGGGGATCAGTCGCGGCGGGCCCGGACGGGCGGCGCGCGGCGGGGCCGGACGCGGGGGCGCCGGGCGGGGGCCGGGCACCGGCGCCGGGGCGGCGGCGGTGGTGGTTGCGGTGGCAGGGGCTTGTGCGTCCGACTCGCGGGGGAAGGGAACGCCGGGGCCCGGGATGCTCTCGTGAATCTCCGGCTCCTCGGGGAAGACAGGCATACCCGGATATCTATCAAATGCCGGTCGGGCGCGCACGGGCGCCCCACCCATTGGGTACACGTCTCCCGCCGCCCCCCGCCGGGGCAATTCCAGACGGACCGTCAGAAACCGAGCGCCAGCTGCTCGTCGGCGGACCCCCGGCCGTCCCCCGCGATCTCCCGAACCCGCTTGAGATGACGCCACTTCGGCAGCGCGTCCAAGTACGCCCAGGAGAGCCGGTGGTGCTCGGTGGGGCCGAGCTCCTCCAGCGCGGCGCGGTGCACCGGGGACGGGTATCCGGCGTTGTCGGCGAAGCCGTACTCCGGGAGCCCCTCGCCCAGTTCGGCCATCAGGCCGTCGCGGTGGACCTTGGCGAGCACCGAGGCGGCGGAGACGCAGACGCAGGACTGGTCGCCCTTGATCACCGTGCGTACCCGCCAGGGGCCGCCGAGGTAGTCGTGCTTGCCGTCCAGGATCACCGCGTCGGGTTCGACCGGCAGCGCCTCCAGCGCGCGGACGGCGGCCAGTCGCAGCGCCGCCGTCATGCCGAGCTCGTCGCACTCCTGCGGGGATGCCTGCCCGAGCGCGTACGCGGTGACCCAGTCGGCGAGGACGGGGGCGAGCGCGCGGCGGCGCAGTTCGGTGAGCAGCTTGGAGTCGGTCAGCCCCTCCGGCGCCTTGCGCAGACCGGTGACGGCCGCGCCCACGGTGACCGGCCCGGCCCAGGCGCCGCGTCCGACCTCGTCGAGACCGACGACGATCTTGGCGCCGGCCCGGCGGAGCGAGCGTTCGACGGAGTGCGTCGGGGGGACGATGGGCATGGCGGATTCCGTTCAGCGGGGGCAGCCTCCAGCCTAAGCCAGCCCCACGACCGCCGGATCCGCCTCCGCCGGCGGGAGGGGCCTCCGGCAGCCCGGGCCCGGCGGGCAGTCCGGGCCCGCCTGGCGGCACGGGCTCGCCCGGACCCGCCCCGGCCGACTCAGGCCCGGCACTCCCAGTCCGGCGACGGCCGGCTCAGGCCCGGATCATCGGCTCCAGCACCTCGTCCACCAGCCGGCCGGCGAAGCCCGGCCCCAAGCTCTCCACCCCGCGGACCTTGACGTGGTAGAGCAGCACCGCCGGGATGACGTCCGCCACCAGCGGGGTGGCCGCGCTGGGCCGGACGTCGCCGCGCTCGGCGCCGCGGCGCAGGATCTCCAGGATGGTCCGGGCGGTCGGTTCGATGACCCGGTCGGTGATGAAGGCCTTGAAGACCTCGGCCCGCTCGTGGTCGATCTCGCCCATCAGCGCGTTGAGCGCGGAGCCCACCCGGGAGGTCATCGCCTGGGTGAACCCCTCGATGAGCTGGCGGAGTTCATCACATGCGGACCCGAGGTCGGGGGTGTCGTAAGGCCGTGGGAGAGTGGCGTCCAGGGCGTCGATGACGAGTTCGTCCTTGGACGCCCAGCGCCGGTAGAGCGCGGCCTTCCCGGTCCGCGCCGCACCGGCGACCCCTTCCATGGTCAGCCGCGCGTATCCGCCGGAGGTGAGCTGGTCGAGCGCGGCCTCGAAGATCGCGTTCTCCAACTCCTTCCCCCGGCGTCGCGCCGGCCGCGTCAGGGCCTGGTGGGCGGCCCGCACCGGACAGAAGGCCGGTTCGGCGCCCCGCTCCGCATCCGACCCGAACCGCGGCTCCGCACTCGCGCCGGTGCTCGACCCCGCGGCCACCGCCCCGGAAGCCGGCACCGTCGAACCGCCCACCGAACCATCCGACGAACCATTCGACGGACCATCGGTCGAACCACCCGCCGGCCCATCCGCCGCCCCACCTCGCGACCGACCGGACCGGTCCGCCACCAGGCGCCGCACCAACCGCTCCATCGCCACCATCCTTAAGGAACGCTTGCGTTCACAATCACGGCCAGGATATCGTCCCGATTAGTGAACGATCCCGTTCCTTCCCGGCCTGCGCAAGGGCGCAGCGCCACGCCCGGACCGGCGACTCCGCCGGACCCCGCACCACCGAGCTCATAGCCAGCAGGGGGCACATTCGTGGCTATCTCCGACACGCTCAGCAAGAACTCACCACCACGCACGAGCCAGGGGCGGGGCAAGGGCATCACCCTGACCGTCATCGCGGCCACCCAGCTCATGGTGGTCCTCGACGCGACCATCGTGAACATCGCGCTGCCGCACATCAAGGACGCCCTGAGCTTCTCGACCACCGACCTGTCGTGGGTCATCAACGCCTACACCCTGACCTTCGGCGGGCTGCTGCTGCTCGGCGGGCGCGCGGGTGACATCCTCGGCCGCCGGCGGGTGTTCGTCTTCGGCACCCTGCTGTTCGGGCTGGCCTCCCTGCTCGGCGGTTTCGCGCAGGACAGCACCCTGCTGCTGGCAGCCCGCGCGCTCCAGGGCATAGGTGGCGCGATCTGTTCCCCGACCGCCTTCGCGCTGATCGCCACCAACTTCGACGAGGGGCCGGAACGCAACCGGGCGTTCGGGGTGTTCTCGGCGGTGGCCGGTTCGGGCGCCGCGATCGGCCTGCTGGCCGGCGGTCTGCTCACCGAGTACCTCAACTGGCGCTGGGTGTTCTTCGTCAACGTGCCGATCGCGATCCTGATCGCGGTCGCCGCGCCGCGCTACATCGCCGAGTCCGAGCGCCACCCGGGCCGCTTCGACCTGCCCGGCGCGTTCACCTCGACGCTCGGCCTGGTCGGCCTGGTCTACGGGTTCATCCGGGCCGCCTCGGACGGCTGGTCGGACAGCATCACGATCGGCTCCTTCGTGGCCGGCGCGATCCTGCTCGCCGCCTTCCTCGTGATCGAGAGCCGCACCGACCAGCCGATCACCCCGATGCACCTGTTCGCCGACCGCAACCGCACCGGCGGCCTGGTGATGATGCTCTGCCTGGCCGCGGCCATGTTCGGCATCTTCTTCTACGTCGTGCTGTTCGTGCAGGGCCCGCTCGGCTACAGCCCGCTGATGGCCGGCGTCTCCTTCCTCCCGATCAGCGTCGCGATCATCATCGCCGCGCAGATCGCGTCCAACCTCCAGGCCAAGTACGGCCCGAAGCCCTTCATGGCGGGCGGCGCGCTGCTGGTCACGGTCGGCCTCACCTGGCTGACCCAGATGAGCAAGGACAGCGGCTACCTGGACGGGGTGCTCGGCCCCACGGTGGTGTTCGGCTTCGGGATGGGCTTGATCTTCGTCCCGGTGATGCTGCTCTCCGTCGCGGGTGTCCCGGGCGAGGAGACCGGAGCCGCCTCCGGCCTGCTCAACTCGATGCAGCAGATCGGCGGTTCGCTCGGCCTGTCGATCCTGACCACGGTCTTCGCGCACTACGCCACGGCCGAGTCGGCCGTCCAGCTGCCGAAGTTCATGGAGAGCGCGACGCCGGAGCAGCTGGCCTACCTCCAGCAGCACCACGAGTTCCCGCAGGGCACGGACGCCGCCAACACCGTGCTCACCCAGGGCATTTCGCACGGCTTCATCGTGGGCGCCGCGCTCGCGGCGGTCGCCCTGCTGGTCGCGGTCTTCGCGATCAAGGCCAAGGCCAGCGACCTGCCGAGTGACGCCTCCGCCGTCGCGATGCACTGACGCCGCCACGGCGAACCGACAGCGGCAGGGCCGGCCGGGAGCAGCACGCTCCCGACCGGCCCTGCCGCTGTCCGCGGGTCCGCGGCTCTGCGGGTCCGTAGACCCGCGAGCCTCAGGACGGGCGGCCTACCGGGCGTCGTACGGCAGCCGGGCCCAGTCGCAGGCCGTGCGGTCGGACCCCTTCGAGTCCATCAGTGGCCGCTCCGCCAGGATCTCCCGGGCCCGGGCGGCCGAGCGGTTGGTCGCGTACCAGGGCTTCGACTCCTCGGCCAGGCCCCGCCCGATCAGCTGTAGCGCGCAGCTCCGCTGCGGCTCGGGGAGCCGGTCCAGGGCGGGCACCGCGTCGGCCGAGAGCCGGCGGACGTTGCGCAGGTCGATGTCCGCGCGCGGCGGATCGGTCCGCAGCACCCGCTCGTACCGGCTGACGTTCTGCTCGGCGACGATCGCGTCCGGGCCCATCAGCCCGTAGACCCCGAGGGTGAGCACCCCGCTGAGGACGACCACGCGCGGCAGCCAGCCGGTGCGGCGGGTCAGCCCGGCGGCGATCAGCAGCAGGAAGACGGCGCCCAGCCAGACCTCGACCACCAGCACCCAGAGCCGCAGCCGGGTTAGCCCGGAGGCGTCCACGTAGAACCACATCCGGCCGAGTGCCGAGGCGACCACGGCCAGGGCCAGGACGCAGAGCAGGCCGAGCAGGATCCGCGCCACCCGGTGGTCGGCGGGGGTGGTGCGCGGGGCCCAGCGCTTGGCGAAGGTCACCACGACGAGGGTCAGCACGGTGATCACGCTCAGCTGCCAGAAGCCCTGCCGGGCGTACTCGGAGCGGCTCATCCCGGTGTTGCTCAGCACGGCGTCGGCGCCGCCGAGCACCACCACGGCCTGGACCACCGCGAAGGCGCCGAACATCAGGTTGAGCGCCACCAGCGGCAGCGCCCACTCCAGCCGGCGCCGCTCCCGGCCCGGCCGGATCACCGTACGGTCCCAGCGGCGCGGGCCGGCGGCCATGTGCGCGAAGCCCAGCGCGATCACCGTCCCGAGCACGAACAGCACGCCGCGCCCCGGGAGCTGGTCGAGGTCGAGGTCCGGGCTGAGGTTGCCCAGCAGGTCCGCCATGGCGGCGTCGGCGCTGGCGAACAGCAGGCCGAAGACGGTCAGCAGGACGGCGGCGACCACGAGCGCCTTGAGCACCGGGACGATCCGGCCACGACCGGGCAGCCGCCGCCCGTCCGTGCTCTCCCAGGCCCAGACCGTCGAGGGCACCAGCTGCCAGAGGATGCCCGGCAGCGGGAACAGCACGCCCGGCCACCGGCGGCCGCCGTGCAGGGCCAGCGAGGCCAGCGCGAGCGCGCCGAGGGCGGCCAGCGCCGAGGGCCAGTCGGCGTCCCACCAGGCCGGGACCACCAGCAGTGCCAGGGCGAGCAGGCTCCACACCGCCGTCCACGGCCGGATCCGGCGGTCGGCCGCCCGGGCGGCGGTCCCGGCCCCGACGGCGGTGGTGGCACCGAGCAGCAGCAGGTTGGGCCCCAGGCCGTCGTAGAGCAGCCAGGCCGTCAGCACACCGGTGAGCAGGGCCGCCAGGAGGATTCGGGGCGTGGCCGCCGCCCGGCGCTCGGGGTCACTGCGGCGCAGCCATGCGGCGGCCGGGGGCACGGCGGCGCCGGGCGCCCGGCCCGGGCCCTTACCGCCGCCCTGCGCACCGGGGCCCGCGGGACGGCGGTAGGGATCGTACGGGTCGTACGCGTCATGCGGGTTGTGCGGCGCGGCCGGGCCGGGCGTTCCGGTCCCCTCAGCCGACTCGTTCGGCTTCGGCGACTCGTTCGGCACGGCCGACTCCGGCGACGCGTTCGAACCCGGCGAATCGGACGAGGCAGGCATGGACGGGCCTGTCATGAGTCCCCCTCAGTGGTCGGCAGGCATGCGGAAGCCACCCATCGGGCGATCCGCCGGCGGGCGCGCTCGGCGCCGCGGCCGCTGCCGACTGTAGACCATTCTGAACAGGTTCAAAAGCTGAGTCTGAACGCGTTCAGAACACCCTCACCGCCATGGACTCCCCGGCTACCCCTTCACCGACCCGGCCAGCAGCCCCCGCACGAAGTACCGCTGGAGGCTGAAGAAGACGATCAGCGGCACGATGGTCGACAGGAACGCCCCGGCCGTGAGCAGCTCCCAGCGCCCGCCCAGTGAGCCGGACAGCTGCGCCAGCCGTACCGTCATCGGCGCCACTTCCGGCGTGCCGCCCGCGAAGGTCAGCGCCACCAGCAGGTCGTTCCAGACCCACAGGAACTGGAAGATCGCGAACGAGGCCAGCGCGGGCGTGCACAGCGGCAGCACGATCGACCGGAAGATCTTGAAGTGCGAGGCGCCGTCCACCACCGCGGCCTCCATCAGGTCGCGCGGCAGCTGGGCGATGAAGTTGTGCAGCAGGAACACCGCCAGCGGCAGCGCGAACATGGTGTGCGCCAGCCAGACCGGCGCGTAGCTGCCCTTCAGGTCCACCGCCGGGATCAGCGTCAGCGAGCCCAGGTGCGCGCCGCCGGCGAACAGTCGCAGCAGCGGGATCAGCGCCATCTGGAGCGGCACCACCTGGAGCGCGAACACCGTGAAGAAGACCGCGTCGCTCCCCCGGAACCGCACCCAGGCCAGCGCGTACGCCGCCATCGCCGCCAGTGCCAGCGGGAAGACCGTCGCCGGGATGCTGATCGCCAGCGAGTTGACCAGGAAGGGCATCAGGCCGGTGGAAACGCCGGACCCGCCCTCGAACAGCACCGAGTGGTAGTTGCCGAGGCCGAGGTCCGGGTGGAGGAAGGCGTCCCACCAGCCACTGGTGCTCACGTCCCGTTTGGGCCGCAGCGAGGTCACCAGCAGGCCCAGCGTCGGGATCGTCCAGAGCACCGTCATCGCGATCACGAACACCGAGGCCAGCGGGCTGCTGAAGGCCTTCCGCACCGGCGCCGCCGACTTCACCGGCCCTGCCGGGTTCACCGGCGCCGCCGACTTCACCGGCCGCTCCCGGCCACGCGTCCCGGTCACCGGACCTCACGCTCCTTCCGCAGCTGGACGATGTTGTAGGCCACCAGCGGCAGCACCGCGAGGAAGAGCAGCACCGCGAGGGCGCTGCCCCGGCCGGAGTTGAACTGCACGAAGGACTGCGAGTACATCTCGTTGGCCAGTACCTGGGTGCCGAAGTTGCCGCCGGTCATGGTGCGGACGATGTCGAAGGCCTTCAGCGTGATGATCATGACGGTGGTCAGCACGACCATCACCGTGGCGCGGATCATCGGCACGGTGACGTACCAGAACAGCCGCACCCCGCTCGCGCCGTCCAGCCGGGCCGCCTCCACGACCTCGTCCGGGATCGCCTTGATCGCCGCCGACAGCACCACCATCGCGAAGCCGGTCTGCACCCAGACCATCACCGCCATCAGCAGGAAGGTGTTCAGCGGCTGCGAGAGCAGCCAGTTCGGCGGATCGTCCCAGCCCACCGCGACGGCGAGCTGGCTGAGCAGGCCGATCTGCGGCTGGCCCGGCCCGCGCGACTCGTAGACGAACTTGAAGATGATCGACGCGCCGACCAGCGAGATCGCCATCGGCATGAAGATCAGCGACTTGAACACCGACTGGCCGCGCATCCGGTCCACCAGCAGCGCCAGCACCAGCCCCAGCCCGGTCGCCACCAGCGGCGCGACCACCAGCCAGAGCAGCGTGTTGACCAGCACCTTCTGCACCGAGTCGGAGGTGAAGGCCCAGCCGAAGTTCTCCCCGCCGACGAACCGGGTGCCGTCGTCGTTCTGGAGGCTGAGGTAGACCGTGCGGACCAGCGGCACCACCAGGCCGACGGCCAGCAGCAGCACCGCCGGGCCGAGGAAGACCGCGACCGCCAGCGGACGGGCCAGCCGGCCCCGGGCCCGGCCGGCGACCAGGAGGACCACCAGCAGGATGCCCAGGAAGCCCGCGACGGCCCCGAAGGTGTTGCCGAACTTGACCGCCGCGTCGGTCCAGGCGCCGGCCGCGAGTCTCTCGGTGACCAGCCCGTCGGCAGCTGTCTCGACGACGGGCGAGGGAAGCGAGGACGGAGGGAGGACGGGTGAAGGGAATCCGGGTACGGACACGGCTGCGCGTCCCTTCGGTCGTGGTGGGAAGGGGGCGGGCGGTGCGGGTGGGTGGCCCCGCACCGCCCTCGACAGGTGGCCCTGTGACACGCCGGAAGCGGCCCGGCGCGGCGCCTGGTTCGGCCCGGCGCCTCGGAAGCGGCCCGGCGCGTCGGCTACTGCGGCCAGGCGGCGTCGATGTCGGCGGCGGTCTTCTGGATCGACTGCCCCTCGGCGAACCAGGCGGTCAGCGACTTCCACTCCTGCCCGGCGCCCACGGCGGCAGGCATCAGGTCGGAGCCGTCGAAGCGGAAGGTCGCCGCCGGGTCGGTCAGTGCCTCGGCCGACAGCTTGTCGATCGGGTCGGTGTAGAGGCTCTTGTCCACGCCCTGGTTGGCCGAGACCCAGCCGCTCGCGGTCTTCACCCGGCTGCTCGCCCAGTCCGAGCTGGACAGGTAGTTCTGCACCGCCTGCACCTCGGGCCGGCTGGAGAAGGCCGCCAGGAACTCGCCGCCGCCCTCGACCGGATTGGCGATCGACGGGTTGACCGCGGGCAGGCGGAAGGCGAAGACGTCCCCGTCCGGGCCGACCTTGGTGCCCTTGGGCCACTGCGCCTCGTAGAACGAGGCCTGCTGGAGCAGCTGGCACTTGCCGCTCAGGATCGGTGTGCCCGCCTCCTGGAAGGTGGTGGTGGCGATGGACTTCACGTCGCCGAAGCCCGCGTTGACCCAGGCCGGGTTCTGCATCCAGTCGGCGACCGTCTTCATCGCGGTGGTGATCCTCTGGTCGGAGAACTTCACCTGGTGGCCGACCCACTGGTCGTACAGCTCGCCGCCGTACGAGCCCAGCACCACCTCCTCCAGCCAGTCGGTGGCCGGCCAGCCGGTGGCCGTCCCGGAGGCGATGCCGCCGCACCACGGCTTGGCGCCGCCCGCCTTGGCGATCCTGTCGCTGAGCGCCATCAGGTCGGCCCAGGTCTTGGGCACCTCGTAGCCGGCCTCCTTGAAGGCCTTCGGCGAGTACCAGACCAGGGACTTCATGTTGGCGCTCATCGGGGCCGCGTAGAAGGTGCCGTTGACCGAGCCGTAGGTCTTCCAGATCGGGCTCCACCGGTCCTGGTTGGTGACGGTCTGGGCGGGCGGCTTCACCACCTTGCCGCTCTTCACCATCTGCGCCAGCAGGCCCGGCTGCGGGATGATCGCGAAGTCCGGGGCGTTGCCGCCGGAGACCCGGACCGGCAGTTGGGACTCGAAGTCGTTCGACCCCTCGTAGCTGATCCTGATCCCGGTGCACTTGGTGAACTCGGCCCAGGACTTCTCCAGATTGTCCGACTCCGGGTTCAGGATCGAGGCGAACATCGTCACGGTGGTGCCGGAATGTCCGGCGTACGGCTGGTACTTGGCGCAGTCACCGGACAGCGACGCGGCCGATCCGCCTCCGCCGCCGCCCGATCCGCCGGAGCTGTTGGAGCAGGCCGCGGTCAGGGCCAGCGCCGCCACCAGGGCGGGCACGGCGGCCAGACGGCGGCGGGAACTCTGACGCGGCGCGGTCGGGTTGAGGGTCAATGCGGTTCTCCTCGCCAAGGCATGCTGCCGACGTTGGGCTGAACGACATTGCGCTGTACCGGAGATGGGCCTGTGGGGATCGCGGACGGGATCACGGACGAACGGCGGCCGGACTGATCGAAGACGTTAACGCAGCCGCCGCCCCTCGCCAAGGTCCACGTTCGACCTTCACAAGCCGGTGTCCCGACCGTGACCCGCGACCAGGCACTTCCCGGAACGCCGTCACCAGAAGTCGAAGGCCCCGACCGGAAACCCGGCCGGGGCCCGATGATCCGACGTGACGTCAGAAGAGTCGGATCGGCAGCTCCAGCAGACTGTTCACCACCAGCGAGGGGCTCGGCCGCAGCTCGCCGTCCGGCACCGCGAGCGACAGCCCCGGGAAGCGCTCGAACAGCGCGGGCAGCGCGATCCCCGCCTCCAGTCGGGCCAGCGGCGAGCCCGGGCAGACGTGCGGGCCGTGGCCGAAGGACAGGTGGCGGGTCGGGTCCCGGGTGATGTCGAAGACCTCGGCAGTCACCCCGTGCTGGAGCGGGTCGCGGCCGATCGCGTTGTACGAGACCAGCACCGCCTCGCCGGCCGGGATCACCACCTCGCCGACCGGGACGGGCTCCGCGGTGAAGCGGAACAGAAAGTTGCTGGTCGGCGGCGTCCAGCGGAGCGACTCCTCCACCACCGCGTCCCAGGACACCTGGCCCGAGCGCACCAGCTCCAGCTGGTCCGGGTGGGCCAGCAGGGCCCGCACCGCGTTGCCGATCAGGTTCACCGTGGTCTCGTGGCCGGCCGCGATGATCACCCGCAGGGTGGCCGCCGCCTCCGCGTCGGTCAGCGCCCCGCCCTCGGTGTCGGCCGCCAGCAGCACGCTCGCCAGGTCCTCGCCCGGCGCCGAACGGCGTTGCGCCACCAGGCCGTTGACGAAGGCGTTCAGTCCGGCGACGGTCGCCTGGATGCCCTCCGGGTTCGGCTTGATGCCGAAGAACCGCTCGTACAGGTCGCGCAGCAGGCCGTGGTCCGACTCCGGCACGCCCAGCAGCGAGCAGATCACCGTCATCGGCAGCGGGAAGGCGAAGGCGGTCTTGAGGTCGACCACCGGCTCGCCCGCCGCGAGGCCGTCCAGCAGCGCGTGGGTGATCTCCTCGACGCGCGGGCGCATCAGCTCCACCCGGCGCGAGGTGAAGGCCTGCGCGACCAGTGCCCGCAGCCGGCGGTGCTCGGCGCCGTCGGTGGTCACCATGCTCGGGCCGGGCACCGCCAGGCCGATCAGCGGCCAGGTCCTCGGCACCTCGCCGCGCTGGTAGGCCGCCCAGTGCGCGGCGTCCTTCACCAGCCGGGCGTCCGTCAACAGGTCGCGCGCGGCCGCGTGCCGGGTCACCGCCCAGGCGGCGACCCCGCCGGGCAGCTCGACCGGCACCACCGGGCCGGCGGCCCGCAGCAGCGCGCCCTCGGCCGCGTTGTCGCGGGCCAGCGGGTCGAGGACGATTCGGGCCGGGGCAGCGGTCATCGACAACTCTCTTTCGAACGACGGGCGTTGGTGGATCGGGCCGGGCGCCGGCCGATCGGTCGAGTACCGGTGGATCGGGCCGGGCGCCGACCGGTCAGGCCGGGTGGCCCGGGGTGAACGAGACCGGCAGCGCCACCAGCCCCCGCACCCAGGCCGACGGCCGCCACACCAGCGCGTGCTCGGCCACCGCCAGCCGCAGGTCCGGCAGCCGGTCGAGCAGCACCTCGATCGCGGTGGTGGCGATCACCTCGGCCGCCTCCTGGGCCGGGAACGGGCAGCCGTGCTCGCCGTACGAGTAGCTCATGTGCGCCCGGTTCCCCTCCGCCGGCCGGCCGTCCGCCTGCCGGACCGCCGGGTCGGCGTTGGCCCCGGCGAAACCGAGCAGCACCAGGTCGCCCTCGCCGATCCGCTGGCCGCCCAGCTGGGTGTCGCGGACCGCCCAGCGGCCGGCGAAGATCTGGGTCGGGGTGTCCTCCCAGAGCGCCTCGTTCAGCGCCTGGCTGATGCTGCGCCGGCCGCCGGCCAGCGAGGCGGCGAACCGCTCGTCGGTGAGCATCAGCCGCAGCGCGTTGGAGATCCAGTACGAGCTCGGCTGGTGGCCGGCGATCAGCAGCACCCGCAGGTCGCGCATCACCTCGTCGTGGGTCAGCCCGGCCGGGTGCGCCAGCATCCGCGAGGCGACGTCGGCGCCCGGGTACTCGGCCTTCTCCTCGACCAGCGCGAGCATCAGCTCCAGCAGCCGCTGGGCGCCGGCCGGCGCGTCCGGACCGCCGTCCAGCATCGCCAGCAGCGCCGCGATCAGCTGCGGCGCCTGCTCCTCGTCCAGGCCGAGCACCCGGCAGAGCACCAGCAGCGGCATCCGGTGCGCGTACTCGGCGACCAGGTCGGCCTCGCCGCGCCCGGCGAACTCGTCGATCAGCCGGTCGGCGATCTCCTCGGCGTGCTTGCGCAGCTCGTACGGGTCGATCCCGGCCAGCGCGTCGGTGACCGCGCGCGAGCGCCGTACGTGCTCCTCGCCCTCGGCGTAGAGGACCGAGGGGACGGGCGCCATCATCGGCTTCAGCGGCCAGTCCGCGGGCAGCGTCGCCCAGGCGTGCCAACGGCTGGAGTCGCGGCCGAACAGCTGCGGCTGGCCGGTCACCTGCTGGAGCTCGCGGTAGCCGATGACCAGCCAGGCGGGCACGCCGCCGGCCAGCTCGACGGGGGCGACCGGGCCGTGCGCGGCGCGCAGCTCGCGGTAGAGCTGGGACGGGTCGGTCTGGAAGCGCGGCCCGTACAGCGGCGTGGCGCCGGCGTGCGCCGGGCAGCCCGGGGGCGGGGTGGCGGCGGGCTCGGTCACGGGGTGCTCTCCTCGTAGATCGCGGTGCGGGCCGGGGCGGGCTCCTCGGCCGGGGTGGGCCCTCCGGCCAGGACACCGCCGTCAGCCGGGACGAGCCCGCCGGTCGGGACGCCCCCGTCGGCCGGGACGGGCCCGTCGCTCAGGGCGGCCTCGTCGGCCCCGGCCAGGGCGGCCAGGTGGTGGACCAGGGCGATCAGCACCCGCTTGCCGGACTCCCGGTCGCGCGCGTCGCAGTCCACCAGCGGCACCTCGGCCGGCAGGTCCAGCGCCTCGCGGACCTGCTCCAGGGTGTGGCTGGGCTCGCCGAAGTTGTTGCGGGCCACGATGAACGGCGTGCCGTGGTGCTCCAGCCGGTCGATCGCGTACCAGGACTCCTCCAGCCGCCGGGTGTCCACCAGGACGACCGCGCCCAGGGCGCCGCTGAACAGCCGGTCCCAGAGGAACCAGAAGCGCTCCTGCCCGGGCGCGCCGAACAGGTACAGCACCTGGCGCGCGGAGAGGGTGATCCGGCCGAAGTCGAAGGCGACCGTGGTGGAGCGCTTGCCCCAGGTGCCGGCCGGGTCGATGCCCTCGCCCGCCTTGGTCATCACCTCTTCGGTGTTCAGCGGGCGGATCTCGCTGACCGAGCCGACCAGGGTGGTCTTGCCCACGCCGAAGCCGCCGACGACAACGATCTTCAGCGCGTTGTCGGCGGTCGCCCGCAGCGGGGTGCGCGCACCGGCGGGCCGGAGGTCAGAGCTGTCGGAGGCCATGCAGCACCTGCTTCAGCGTGTCGAGGTCGGGCAGCCTGGCCTTGTTCGGCGCGAACCGGGGGTGGCGGGCGGTGACCGCCCCGGACTCCAGCAGGTCTCCGAGCAGGATCTTCACCACCGAGACGGGCAGCGCCAGCTCCGCCGCCACCTCCACGACGGCGGTCGGGGCCTCGCACATCCGCAGGATCCGGGCGTGCTCCGACTGCATCCCGGGCGCCGGCTGCCGCTCGGCGACGATCAGGGTGACCAGGTCGAAGGCGTTCTCCGGAGCACGGCTGCGGCCCCGGGTGATGGTGTAGAGGCGGTCCGGGTCGTCGTCCCGGCCCGGCACCGGCGGCGTCCCGCTCATATGGTCGCGCTCTCTTGAGCGGCCTCGCCTTCCGCGCCCCGGGCGGGCGCGCTGAGGTGGACCCCGATCTGCTCGATCAGGCCGTGCATGTTGTGGCCGACCACGCCGACGTCCGCGTCGTCGTCCGTGACGACCGCCAGGTGCGCGCCCTCGCCGGCCGCCACGATGCACAGGATGCCGCCGTGGAACTCGGTCATCGACTGCCGCACGCCGCCGCTGCCGTCGCCGAACTCGATGGAGGCGCCGTGCGCCAGGCTCTGGAGGCCGGAGGCGATGGCGGCCAGCTGGTCGGCCTGGTCGGTGCTCAGTCCGGCGGTGTGGCAGAGCTTGAGGCCGTCGGCGGAGAGAACCAGGGCGTGCCGGGCGCCGGGGGTCGCCGCCAGCAGGTTCTCCAACAGCCAGTCGAGGTCACGGTCGGTGGCACTGCTCATCAGGTGTCCTTCTCGGTGACGGGGGAAGCGTCGGGCATGGTGTCGGTTTCCGCGGCCGGCGCCCCGGCGGGGTCCGTGGTCCGTACCCCGGTGGGGTCCGCGGTCGGCGCCGCGACGGGGTTCGTGGCCGTCGCCCCGGTGGGGGACTGCTCGGCCGCCGCGGGGAGGGCTGCGGCCCGGCGGAACGCGCCGAACCGGGCGGCCGCGCCCGCCGCGTCGCCACGGACGGGCTTCGCGGTCCGGTCCGTCGCGGGGGTGGTGGTGGTCAGCGTCTGCCCCCGGCGGCGCTGCGGCAGGCCGCTGTCGGTCATCCGGGCGGGCGCGGACGGCAGCGCGGGCGCGGTCGGCGTTCCGGCGGCGGTCCGCTGCCCCTCGGAGGTCCGCTGCCCGACGGGGGTCCGCGGCGCGGCGAGCGCCGGAGGCAGCGAGGCGGGCGCGGGGCGCGCCGAGGTGAGCGCGGGGCGCGTGGTCTCCGGCGGCGGCGCCTGCGCCGGGACGGACGCCTGGACGGGCGCCGAGGTGGCGGCCGGTGCGTGCGTGACCAGCTGCTGCGGGATCAGCATCACCACTCCGGTGCCGCCGCGCGCCGACGGCCGGAAGGAGATCTGCAGCCCGTGCTTGCGCGCCAGCACGCCGACCACCGCCAGCCCCAGCCGGGTACCGGCGGAGAGCGTGGTGAGGTCCAGCGGCTCGGCGCAGACGGCCCGCTCGGCCCGGCGCAGCCAGCTCTCGCTCAGGCCCAGCCCGCTGTCCTCGACGGTGACCGCCAGGCCGGCGGACACCTCCTCGACGTAGACGTGCACCTCGGCCGGCGGGGCGGAGAAGTTGGTGGCGTTGTCCAGCAGTTCGGCCAGCGCGTGCATCACGCCCTCGGCCGCGTACCCGGCGACTGCGGCGGTGCTGGCGTTGTGCAGCCGCACCCGCTGGTAGGCGCCGATCCGGCCGAGCGCGCCGCGCAGCACCGACTCCACCGCGATCGGCTTGGCCCAGCGGCGGCCCGAGCGGGCGCCGGTGAGCACCGCGATGCTGTCGGCCATCCGGCCCGCCTGGGCGGTCGAGTGGTCCAGGCTCAGCAGGTCGCCGAGGACCTCCTCGTCGTGCCGGTGCTGCATCTCGCGCAGTTCGGCGTGCATGCTCGTGGCCAGCGCCTGGACCCGGCCGGCGGCGGTCGCGCAGACCGCGAGCGCGGCGGCCCGCAGCCGCTCGCCGCGGCCGATCTCCTCGCCGACCGCGCGCAGCAGCGCGTACTGGGGGTGCTTGCGGTGGGCGGCCAGCGCACTGTCCACGGCCGCGCCGGCCCGCAGCTTCGTCACCAGCTCGGGCAGCACTTCCTCGGTGATCCCGGCCAGCTCGGCGCGCTCGGCCTCGGCCCGGGCCCGTTCGGTCTCCGCCCCGGCCCGCTCGGCGTCGAGTTCGGCCCGCAGCCGGGCCAGTTCGGCGTGCGCGGCGGTGACGTCCGCCTCGGCGCGGGCCCGCTCGGCGCGGGCGGCGTCCCGCTCGGCGAGCGCGGCGGCGGCGCGGTCGGCGGCGGCCGTCTCGGCCTGCCGGGCCGTGCCCGCGGCGACCAGCGCGGCCCGGGTCTCCTCGTGCTGCGCGGCCAGGTCCTCGGTCAGTACACGGGTGCGCTCGACGCCGGTCGCCGCGAGGCCGACGGCGATCAGCCAGAGCACCGTGACGGCGGCCACCGCGAGGGCGGTGAGCGGCTGGTGCGCGCCGAACGCCCGGACGATGCCGACCGGCGCGGCGACCAGCGCCAGCAGCACGGCCGCCGCGGTCAGGGCGACGGTGCGCGGCGCGGGCCGTCGGCGCGGTCGGCCGTCGGGGCTGGTGGCTTCTCTCATCGGTGCGGTCCTCGGCAACGTCGGCGGGCGGCGGCGCGGGCGGCGGGTCGGCGACGGTTGCGGCCGCCGACAGCTGGTCGGGCGCATACCAGACCGCCCGGCGACGTGACGAAACGTCTCCGGGCGTCTGATCGGTTCACGCTTTCGGCCGATCATATCGATTCAGACATAGGCCTCAAGCGGCCAGTTGACGGCCAATCTCCTGCTTTCACTCCACCCACACCACTCGGCGCCGCCGACGACACCCCACCGCGGGCCCGACGAGCGCCGGGGCTCAGGCCAGTTCCGCCTCCACCGCCCGCCGTACGGCCTGGAAGTCCAGCCCGTGGTCGGCGATCACCCGCGCCCCGAGGCCCTCCCCCTCACGGAGCAGCCCGAGCAGCAGGTGGCCCACCGCGATCTCCCCCGACTTCAGCCGCAGCGACTCGCGCAGGGACAGCTCCAGCACCTTCTTCGCCCGGGCGTCGAACGGGGTGCGCCCGCCCGTGC
The DNA here is from genome assembly GCF_055633695.1 of Kitasatospora sp. NPDC114501. NCBI lineage: Bacteria > Bacillati > Actinomycetota > Actinomycetes > Kitasatosporales > Streptomycetaceae > Kitasatospora > Kitasatospora sp. NPDC114501. The sequence continues at coordinate 66,700 of NZ_JBVKDS010000022.1, forward strand.
CGCCGCCGGAGCGGAACCAGCCCCGGCGCTTCGGCTCCTCCTCGGGCCGGGCGTCCAGCGCGCCCTCGCCGAAGACCGACTCGACCGCCTCCCGCACCGCGTCCAGGTCGACCCCGATCGAGGCCAGCGCCTGGGTCTGGTCCCCCTCCCCCGACAGGCGCCGCACCGCCTGCCGCGCCGCCTCCCGGTCGAGCCCGGCCCCGGTCAGCACGGCGGCGGCCGGGTCGTCCGTCCGGCCCAGGACGGCGAGCAGCAGGTGCTCCGTCCCGACGTAGCCGTGCCGCAGCTCCCTCGCCTCCTGCTGGGCCGCGACCACCACCTGCCGCGCCGCATGGGTGAAACGCTCGAACATCCTCAGCCTCCGTCCTGGTCGCCGCGGGTACCGCGCTTCGCGTACTTCTTGTGGACCGCCTGCCTGGTCACCCCGAGGCAGACCGCGATGTCCTGCCAGGACCAGCCCTGCGACCGGGCGTTGCCCACCTGCAGGGACTCCAGGCGATCGGCCAGATCGCGCAGGGCGCGGACCGCCCGGAGCCCCACGGCGGGGTCACGACTGCTCGCGGCGGCCGCGAGTTCTCCGCTCTCGCTCATGACGTCAACTCTGGTTGACACCCCCGGGAATGTCAACCCTGGTTGACAGTCGCGGGGCTCACCCGAACCGCCGCTCCAAAGCCTCCTCGAAGGTCCCCGTGCCGACCGCCCGCTCCGGCGTCAGGTTCCCGCCCGCCCGCAGCCCCCGGCCGACCGCCCCCGGCAGCCGCAGCGGCAGCAGCACCCGCCGCCTGCCCGCCGCCCGCAGGTACGCCTCGGCCAGTTCCCGGTACGTCCACACCCGCGGGCCGCCCACCTCCGGCGCGAACCCGGCCGGCTCCTCCCCCACCAGGTCCGCGACCACCGCCGCCACCTCCCGGACGTCCACCGGCTGGAACCGCGCCCCGCCGAACACCGGGACCACCGGCAGCTTCACCGAGGCGTCGAAGACCTTCAGCACCAGGTCGTGGAACTGCGTCGCCCGCAGCACCGTCCAGCCCAGCCCCGACTCCCGCACCACCCGCTCACAGGCGAGCTTCGTCCGGTAGTACGCGAGCGGCACCCGGTCGATCCCGACGATCGACACGTACACCAGGTGCCGGACCCCCGCCTCCCGCGCCCGCGCCACCAGCGTCCGCACCGCCGCCACGTCCGCCTTCCGCTGCGTGGTCGCGCAGTCCAGCACCACCTCGACCCCGGCCATCGCCTCCGCGATCCCGGCCCCGCTCACCAGGTCCCCGACCACCCACTCGACCCCGTCACCCCCGTCCCGCGCCCGCCGGCTCAACCCCCGCACCGCGACCCCCCGCGCCGCCAGCAGCCGCACCACCTCCCGCCCGAGCGTCCCCGTCGCCCCGGTCACCAGCACCGTCCCCGTCACCGCACCACTCCTTCTCGGAAGAACCCGTCATCCCCTACGGACCGGACGCCACCCCCGGACGTGACATCGGCAGCCCCGGGAACACGAAGAAGCGGGGCGAGGACCGGGAAGGTCCTCGCCCCGCTTCAGGAGGCCACCTCGGGAGGTCACCTCAGGCGGTCACCTCGGGAGGCCACCGCCGGGGTCGGGCGTGGTCAGCTGCAGCCGCTGGTGGAGCCGCAGCCCTCGCAGAGGTAGCAGCTGCCGGCGCGGCGCATCTTGGTGCCGCAGGAGAAGCAGAGCGGGGCGTCGGCGTTGAGGCCGAGCTGGATCTCCATCAGCTCCGTGGAGTTGTGGGCCTGCTTCGCGGCCGGCTTGGGCGCCTCCACGGCCGGGGCCGGCTGGACGGGCTTGGCCGCGACGGGGGCGGACTGGGCGAGCGACTCGGTGTCCACCAGCTCCTCCTCGGCCTCCAGCGGCTCGTACGAGCCCGTCTCCAGGTGGCGCTGGCGCTCCTCGACGGAGTGGATGCCGAGCGCCGAGCGGGTCTCGAACGGCAGGAAGTCGAGCGCCAGGCGGCGGAAGATGTAGTCGACGATCGACTGCGCCATCCGCACGTCCGGGTCGTCGGTCAGGCCGGCCGGCTCGAAGCGCATGTTGGTGAACTTCGAGACGTACGTCTCCAGCGGCACGCCGTACTGGAGGCCGACGGAGACGGCGATGGAGAAGGCGTCCATCATGCCCGCGAGGGTCGAGCCCTGCTTGGACATCTTCAGGAAGACCTCGCCCAGACCGTCGTCCGGGTAGGAGTTGGCGGTCATGTAGCCCTCGGCGCCACCGACCGTGAAGGAGGTGGTGATGCCCGGACGGCCCTTGGGCAGCCGCTTGCGGACCGGGCGGTACTCGACGACCTTCTCGACCGCGGCGGCCGGGGCCTCCTCGGCCTTGGCGGTCTCGGAGTCCTTCTTCTTGGCCGAGAGCGGCTGGCCGACCTTCGAGTTCTCGCGGTAGATGGCGAGCGCCTTGACGCCCATCTTCCACGCCTCGAAGTAGATCTCCTCGACGTCCTCGACGGTCGCGGCGGCCGGCATGTTCACGGTCTTGGAGATGGCGCCGGAGATCCAGGGCTGGATCGCGGCCATCATCCGCACGTGCCCCATCGGGGAGATGGAGCGCTCGCCCATCGCGCAGTCGAACACCTCGTAGTGCTCGGGCTTCAGGCCGGGGGCGTCCACCACGTTGCCGTGCTCGGCGATGTGGGCGACGACCGCCTCGATCTGCTCGTCCTGGTAGCCGAGGCGCTTGAGGGCGCGCGGGACGGTGCCGTTGACGATCTGCATCGAGCCGCCGCCGACCAGCTTCTTGAACTTGACCAGGGCCAGGTCGGGCTCGACGCCGGTGGTGTCGCAGTCCATCATCAGGCCGATGGTGCCGGTCGGGGCCAGCACCGAGGCCTGGGCGTTGCGGAAGCCGTTCTGCGCGCCGATGCGCAGCACGTCCTGCCAGGTCCTGTTGGCGGCCTGCCAGACCGGGGAGTCCAGGTCGTCGACCGAGACGGCGTCCAGCGAGGCGTCCGAGTGCTGCTTCATGACCTGCCGGTGGGCGGTCGCGTTGCGGGCGTAGCCGTCGTACGGGCCGACCACACCGGCGAGTTCGGCGCCGCGGCGGTAGGCGGTGCCGGTCATCAGCGAGGTGATGGCGCCGGCCAGGGCGCGGCCGCCCTCGCTGTCGTAGGCGTGGCCGGTGGCCATCAGCAGGGCGCCGAGGTTGGCGTAGCCGATGCCGAGCTGGCGGTAGGCGCGGGTGGTCTCGCCGATCTTCTCGGTGGGGAAGTCCGCGAAGCAGATGGAGATGTCCATCGCGGTGATGACCAGCTCGACGACCTTGGCGAAGGTGGCGGCGTCGAACGAGTCGTCGTCGCGCAGGAACTTCATCAGGTTCAGCGAGGCCAGGTTGCAGCTGGAGTTGTCCAGGTGCATGTACTCGGAGCAGGGGTTGGACGCGTTGATGCGGCCGGACTCCGGGCAGGTGTGCCAGTGGTTGATCGTGGTGTCGTACTGGATCCCGGGGTCGGCGCAGGCCCAGGCGGCCTCGGCCATCTTGCGGAACAGCTTCTTCGCGTCGACGGTCTCGATGACCTCGCCGGTCATCCGGGCGCGCAGGCCGAATTCGGTGCCGTTCTCGACGGCGGTCATGAATTCGTCGTTGACGCGGACCGAGTTGTTGGCGTTCTGGTACTGGACGGAGGCGATGTCGTCCCCGCCGAGGTCCATGTCGAAGCCCGCGTCGCGCAGGGCGCGGATCTTCTCCTCCTCCTTCACCTTGGTCTCGATGAAGGCCTCGACGTCCGGGTGGTCCACGTCGAGCACGACCATCTTGGCCGCGCGGCGGGTGGCGCCACCGGACTTGATGGTGCCGGCCGAGGCGTCGGCGCCGCGCATGAAGGAGACCGGCCCGGAGGCGTTGCCGCCGGAGGAGAGCAGCTCCTTGGAGGAGCGGATCCGGGAGAGGTTGAGGCCGGCGCCGGAGCCGCCCTTGAAGATCATGCCCTCTTCCTTGTACCAGTCGAGGATCGACTCCATGGAGTCGTCGACGGACAGGATGAAGCAGGCGCTGACCTGCTGGGGCTGCTTGGTGCCGACGTTGAACCAGACCGGCGAGTTGAAGCTGAACACCTGGTGGAGGAGGGCGTGGGTCAGCTCGTGCTCGAAGATCTCGGCGTCGTCCTGGCCGGCGAAGTAGCCGTGCTTCTCGCCGGCGGCGCGGTAGGTGAGCACCACGCGGTCGATGATCTGCTTCAGGCTCCACTCGCGCTGCGGGGTGCCGACGGCGCCGCGGAAGTACTTGGACGTGACGATGTTGACGGCGTTGACCGACCAGAAGTCGGGGAACTCGACGCCGCGCTGCTCGAAGTTGATCGAGCCGTCACGCCAGTTGGTCATGACGACGTCGCGCCGCTCCCAGCGGACCTCGTCGTACGGGTGCACGCCAGGAGTGGTGTAGATGCGCTCCATCCGGAGACCGCCCTTCGGGGCCTTGGTGCCCTTGGCCCCGGCCTTCTCGGACTTCGACCCGCGTGCGGAACCGCTCGTGGTGTCTGTCACTTCTCGCTCCTCCTCCTGGGCAAACGCCCGAAGTGCCCCGAAAAGTCCGGGCACTGCTGGTTCGTTCTTCCGGTGTGCGGGCAGGCGGAGACCTCGCCTGCTCACGCACGGTTTGTAGTGTTCTGTGCCCATTTTTCGGGCACGCGTGGGCCCCGTGGGGCCGTGGTGGTGCGGTGGGGCCCGTCGGGGGGCCGGCGCCGGTGCCCTCTAGGGCGCGGCGGTGGAGACGGACACGCGGGTGTCGTCCGCCTCGGGGGTGCGGGGCCGTTCGGCGCGGAGTTCCGCGATGGCGGCCTCGAAGTCTTCCAGTCCGTCGTACGCCTGGTACACGGAGGCGAAGCGCAGGTACGCGACCACGTCGAGCTCCTTGAGCGGACCGAGTATGGCCAGCCCCACGTCGTGGGTGGTCAGCTCGGCGTTGCCGCTGGCGCGCACGCACTCCTCGACCCGCTGGCCGAGCTGGGCCAGCGCGTCCTCGGTGACCGGGCGGCCCTGGCAGGCCTTGCGGACGCCGGTGATGACCTTCTGCCGGGAGAACGGCTCCGTGACGCCGCTGCGCTTGATGACCATCAGTGCGGCCGTCTCCACCGTGGTGAAGCGGCGGCCGCAGTCCGGGCACTGCCGGCGACGGCGGATACAGCTGCCGTCCTCGGTGGTCCGGCTGTCGACAACGCGGCTGTCGGAGTGCCGGCAGAAGGGGCAGTGCACCTCGGGATCCCTCCCTGGCAGAACGTTCGGACCGGTTGAGTCTATGCGATGCGCCCCCGGCCTCGGCAAGCTGATCATGCCGACCGACCACTAGTACTGGGCACGGAGAGGACTGTAGCCACTACATCTAGGTCTCACGGGGAGGTGAACGCCTTGGCGTGTCGGCGCCGATTAGACTGCCGGGGTCGAGTTCTGCTCGAACATTTACTCGATGTACAACAAAGCCTTGATCGAGTCAGTCAACTCCCGAATAATTCACTCGAACGTGTGTTTGGCGCAACCTTTCGATAGGAGGCGCGTTGGGCTGGAAAAGGGGAGAGGACAGCCGTCGAGAGGGGCCGCCGTGAACACGATCGAAAGCAACACCATCCCGGTGCAGGAACACTCCCAGTTCAAGGTGGGGCAGCGCACCACGAATCAGCAGGGTCTGGACATCAGCATGGACCGTAGCGAAGACCACCGTCTCCCCGGCGCGGCCCTTTCCGGCGCGCCCCGCGTTCCCGACCAGCCGATCGAACACTCCGCCACCGTGGACGACGCCCACCCCTCCCCCGCCCGCGCCATGCCCGGCCGCCCCCCCGGCATCCGCACCGACGAGGCGGGCCTCACCGAGCGCCAGCGCCGGGTGATCGAGGTCATCCGGGATTCCGTCCAGCGGCGCGGCTACCCGCCGTCCATGCGCGAGATCGGCCAGGCCGTCGGCCTGTCCAGCACCTCCTCGGTCGCCCACCAGCTGATGGCCCTGGAGCGCAAGGGCTTCCTGCGCCGGGACCCGCACCGCCCGCGCGCCTACGAGGTCCGCGGCGTCGAGGTGGCCCGTCCCAACACCGCCGAGACGGCCGGCCGCCCGTCCACCTCCTACGTCCCGCTGGTCGGCCGGATCGCCGCCGGCGGGCCGATCCTGGCCGAGCAGACGGTCGAGGACGTCTTCCCGCTGCCCCGCCAGCTGGTCGGCGAGGGCGAGCTGTTCGCGCTCACCGTGCGCGGCGACTCGATGATCGAGGCGGCCATCTGCGACGGCGACTGGGTCACCGTGCGCCGCCAGCCGGTCGCCGAGAACGGCGACATCGTGGCCGCGATGATCGACGGCGAGGCCACCGTCAAGCGGCTCAAGCGCGAGGACGGCCGGATCTGGCTGCTGCCGCACAACCCGGCGTACGAGCCGATCAACGGCGACAACGCGACCATCCTGGGCAAGGTCGTCGCGGTCCTGCGCCGGCTCTGAGCGCCCCGGCGGCCGGCCGCCGCACACACCGGGGAGGGGCTCATCGCGATTCGCGAGGAGCCCCTCCGGCGTTCCCGGGGGCCGCTCTCAGCCCCGCTTCACCACCGGTCGCACCGGCACCGCCGAGGCGTCGATCGCCGCCAGCGAGCGGCGCACCTGGTTGCGGTCCGTGGTGTACCAGAACTCCGGCATCGAGGACCGGAAGAAGCCCCCGTACCGCTTCGTCTCCACCCGCGGGTCCAGCACCGCGACCACGCCCCGGTCCTCGGCCGCGCGCACCAGCCGGCCCGCACCCTGGGCCATCAGCAGCGCCGCGTGCGTCGCCGCGACGGCCATGAAGCCGTTCCCGCCGCGCTGTTCGACGTCCTTCTGGCGGGCGCTCATCAACGGGTCGTCCGGCCGGGGGAACGGGATCCGGTCCATCACGACCAGCTGGCACGCCGAGCCGGGCACGTCCACGCCCTGCCAGAGCGAGAGCGTGCCGAACAGACAGGTGGTCGCGTCCGAGGCGAACTCCCGGATCAGCTCGCCCAGGGTGTCCTCGCCCTGGAGCAGGACGCGGTGGTCCAGCCGCTCGCGCATCGCCTCGGCGGCCGTCTGGGCACCGCGCATCGAGGAGAACAGGCCCAGCGTCCGCCCGCCGGCCGCGCCGATCAGCTCGGCCAACTCGTCCAGCATGTCCGGCCGTTCGGGGTCGCGCCCGGGGTCGGCCAGGTGCTTGGCGACGTACAGGATGCCCTGCTTGGGGTACTTGAACGGCGAGCCGACGTCGATCCCGCGCCAGTGCGGGACGGCGTCCTCCCCGAAGCCCGGTTCGGGGTTGTCCCCGGCGGTGCGGACGTCCGGCAGCCGCGCCTCGGAGGGCAGGCCGACCGAGGCGGCGACGCCGTTGAAGTCCCCGCCGAGCTTGAGCGTGGCCGAGGTGAGGACGACCGAGCGCTCCTTGTACAGCCCCTCGCGCAGCAGCCCGGAGACGCTCAGCGGGGCGACCCGCAGCGAGGCGGCGCCCAGCCCGTAGCGGTCGCTGCGCTCGATCCAGACCACGTCGTACTCGGAGTCCTCCAGCAGCCGGTCGGCCGTCTCGTGCAGCGCCTCGGCCGAGGCCATCGCCTGCTTGCGGACGGCGTCCTCGTCGCTGAGCCCCTTGTCCCTGGTCTCGCCCAGCGAGGTGATCACCTGGCGGGAGGCGTCCCGGATCGCGGTGACCGCGTACGCCAGGTACTCGGGCAGCTCCTCGACCCGGCCGGGCTGGGCCGTCTCCATCAGGCCGTGGTAGTTCTCGGCGGCGGCCTGGAGCGCGTCCACCGCCTTCTCGTTGGCCAGCCGCGCGGCCCGCTTCACGGCCCGGTTGACCGCCCCGACGGTCAGCTCCGCGGTGGCCGCGCCGGTGACCCGGTTGACCAGCTCGTGCGCCTCGTCGACGATCAGCAGCCCGTGCTCGGGCAGCACCGGCGCGCCCTCGATCGCGTCGATCGCGAGCATCGCGTGGTTGGTGACCACGACGTCCGCCAGCTTGGCCCGCTCCCGCGCCTTCTCCGCGAAGCACTCCTGCCCGTACGGGCAGCGGGTGGCGCCCAGGCACTCCTTGGAGGTGACCGAGAGCTGGGCCCAGGCCTTGTCGGAGACGCCGGGGCTGAGGTCGTCGCGGTCCCCGGTGTCGGTCTCGTCGGCCCAGTCGCGCAGCCGCAGCACGTCCTGCCCGAGCTTCCCGGTGGGCCCGCCGAGCGCGTCCACCGGGTCGAACAGGCCCTCGCCCTCGTCGCTCGGGGTGCCCTCGTTGGCCCGGTGCAGGCACAGGTAGTTGGAGCGGCCCTTGAGCATCGCGAACAGCGGGCGGCGGCGCAGCACCGGGTGCAGCGCCTCGACGGTGCGCGGCAAGTCCCGCTCCACCAGCTGGCGCTGCAGTGCCAGGGTGGCGGTGGCGACCACCACGCGGTCGCCGTGGGCGAGCGCGGGCACCAGGTAGGCCAGGGACTTGCCGGTGCCGGTGCCGGCCTGGACGAGCAGGTGCTCGCCGTGGTCGACGGCGTCGGCGACGGCCTCGGCCATCCGGGCCTGACCGGGGCGCTCCACGCCGCCGACGGCCGCCACCGCGGCGTGCAGCAGCTCGGGGATCCGCGAGCGCGGGACGGCGACGGCTTCCTCGGCCTCGTCGCCGAGGTCCGCCGCCCGCTGGGATTCGGAGTCGTGGGATTCGGAGTCGTTCGTCATGACCCTCCCACCCTACGGGGCGGGGGTGACAATCCGGTCCCGTTGGCCGGGCTGTCGCACGTCCACGGCGACCAGCGCGTTCGGCACGGTGCCGTACCGGGCGGCGTGCGGGCGGTGCGGGCGGTCCTGGTAGCCGTCCAGCAGCAGCCGGTTGCGGTTGAGGCAGAGCCGGTCGATCCGGGGGCGGAACAGGTCGAACAGCTCGAAGCGCTCGCGCAGCTCGGGGAAGCGGCCCTGGTAGCGGAGCACCTCGGCCCGCAGCAGGGCCCAGAACTCGGTCTCGGGCAGCCCGGTCTGCGCCTCCAGCAGCGGGGCGAGGTAGCGGAAGACGCCGATGAACAGCCCGGAGTGGATGAACTGGCAGAGCCCCTGCGGGCTCTCCCGCAGCAGCACCTCGGCCACCTCGGGGGGCAGGCCGTGCAGCTCGGGCAGGCTCTGGGCGCTGAGGTTGACGTCGTCCACGAAGTCCTTGACCGCGAGCCGGACCGGTACGTCGGACGGGTCGAAGACCACGATGGCGTTCTCGCCGTGCGGGGAGAAGACGAGGCCGTAGCGGTAGAGGAAGTGCAGCAGCGGCGGCATCATCGCGGCGAACAGCCGGGCGGTCCAGTCCCCGGGGAGGAGGCCGGAGCGGTCGATCAGCTCGGCGGCGAGCGCCCGCCCGTCGGAGCCGGTCTGCAGCAGCGCGGCCAGGGTGCGGGCCCGCTCGCCGCCGTCCAGGAAGGGGCCGAGCGGCTGGCGCCAGATCGCGCCGAGCAGCTCCTTGTACTGGTAGGGCGCCTCGGGCAGCTCGCGGTAGAGCGGGTGGTCGACGGTGACGGAGGCGATCTCGCCGAGCAGGACGACCCGGCACTCGTCGCGCAGGTACGGGTCGGCGTCGCGCAGCCCGAGCAGCCAGGCGGTGACGGTGGGCGCGGCCAGCGTGCGCTCGACCGGCAGGCCGCGCCAGACCAGGGTGTTGAGGATGGACAGCGGCAGCTTGACGGTGCAGCGCTCGGGATGGGCGGTGTTGAAGAAGGAGCGGATGGACTGCTGGGGCAGCCGTGGGTCGCCGTCCGAGGGCAGCGGGACGATCTCGCCGGAGGCGATCCAGGGGGCGAACAGCGGCAGGATCGTCTCCTCCCACTGCCAGGGGTGGACGGGCAGCAGCAGGTAGTCCTCGGCGCCCGGCCCGAGCGCGGCGCGCAGCGCGTCCACGTCGTCCAGCTCGCGGGCGTAGAGCTGCTCGGGCCGTTCCAGGCCGGGCACCCCGCGGTACTCGGCGAGCCGGCGGTGCACCGCGATCCAGGGCAGCGGGCGCGGGCTGCGGGCCTCCGGGGCCCAGCGGGCGGCGTCGGCGGCGGAGAAGCCGATCCGGCCCTTGTTGGGGACGATCCAGGGGTGGCCGGTCTGCCGGCCCTCCAGCGCGGTGTGGTCGAGGTCGGCGAGTTCGGCGGCGGTCAGCGCGGTGGCGAGCTGGCGGGCGTCGGCGGTCAGCGTGGCGCAGAGCTCGCGGATCAGGTGGCCGGTGGTCTCGCCGCGCATGCCGAGGGTCTGCCGGGCGTACGGGAGGAAGCGCAGCGGGTCCAGGCCGTCGGGGCGGTCGCAGCGGACGGACTCCGGGTCGACCTGCCAGCTGTCGTAGGCGCCGCGCCGGGCGGTGAAGCGGTACTCGGCCTCGGGCAGCTCCAGCCGGTACTCGCCGGGCGCGTCGCCGGGGACGGGCCGGAGCAGCTCCTCGTAGGCGAACTCGCCCAGCATCTTGGCCAGCAGGGCGCGGCCGGCCCGCTGCCAGTGCCCGGCGGTGAGGTGCGGGGGCAGGTGGAGCGGCGGTTCAGCGGCCGACGGTTGCGGCACGGGTCAACTCCTGGGGGCGGGGGACGACGGGGGTCCGGTCGGGGGTCGCGGGAGCGGGGACGGGAGCAGCGGGAGCAGCGGCGGCGGGGACGGGCGCGGAGGCGGCAGGTGCCGGGGCGGGCGGCGCGAAGCCGGTCCAGGCGGTGCGGTCGGGCAGCCGGTGGACGGTGCGCCCGGTGACGGCGTTGAGGATCACGGCGGCCCGGTGGGCGCCGAGCCCGAGGTCGGGGGTGCCGACGCCGTGGGTGTGCAGTTCGGCGTTCTGGACGTACAGCCCGCCGGTGAGCTCGGGCCGGGTGGCGACCCGGTGGTCCAGGTCGACCCGGTAGCGCCCGGCCTCGTCCCAGTCGATCAGTCCGGCGAGCGGTTCGAGCGCGGCCGGCCGGGCCGCCCGGTAGCCGGTGGCGAGCACCACGGCGTCGGTGCGCAGCAGGTGCTCGGCGCCGGAGTCGGTGTGCCGGCAGTGCAGTTCGAGGCCGCCGCAGGGGCCGGGGCGGGCCGCGTCGACGGCGGTGCCGGGGGTGATCTCGACCGGGGCGGTGTCGATCGGGCGGCCGATGGTGCGCTCGTAGAGGTGGTCGTGGATCTCGGCGAGGGTCTCGGCGCTGGCGGCCTTGTGCAGCTGCCACTGGGCGGTGACCAGCGCGTCCCGGACGGGGGCGGGCAGGCCGTGGAAGTAGCGGGTGTAGTCGGGGGTGAAGTGCTCCAGGCCGAGCTTGGAGTACTCCATTGGGGCGAGCGCCCTGGTCCGGGTGAGCCAGCGCAGCCGGACGCCGTCGCCCTCGTGGCGCCGGAGCAGGTCGAGGAAGACCTCGGCGCCGGACTGTCCGCTGCCGACCACGGTGATGTCCCGGGCGCCGGCCAGGTCGGCGCGGCGGTCCAGGTACTCGGCGGAGTGGAAGGCCCGCGGGTGGCCGGCCAGCGCGGCGAAGGCCTCCGGCAGCACCGGCCGGGTGCCGACCCCGAGGGCGAGGTTGCGGGCCCTGGCCTCGGAGCGCCGGCCGGTCGCGGTGTCGGTCAGCTCGACGCGGTACCAGGGCGCGTCCCAGCGCAGGGCGGTGACCTCGGTGCCGAAGCGGCAGTTGGCCAGCCGTTCGGCGGCCCAGCGGCAGTAGTGGTCGTACTCGCGGCGCGGCAGCTGGAAGCGCTCGGCGAAGTAGAACGGGAACAGCCGGTCCTGCTCGCGCAGGTAGTTGAGGAAGGACCACGGGCTGGTCGGGTCGACCAGGGAGACCAGGTCGGCGAGGAACGGCACCTGCATCCGGGCCCCGTCCACCAGCATGCCGTGGTGCCAGCGGAACTCCGGGCGCTGGTCGCAGAAGAGCGTGCGCAGGCCGGGGACGGGCTCGGCGAGCGCGGCGAGCGAGAGGTTGAACGGGCCGATGCCGACGCCGAGCAGGTCGTACGCGGGGAGTGTCGAGGTGTCCACAGGGGTGTCCTAGGCGGGGAGTTGGGCCTGCGCGGCGGGCCCCTCGGCCCGGTCGCGGACCATCAGGGCGGCGCGTTTGCCGGGCAGGTCGAGTTCGGCGGCGGCCCGGAACCCGGCCCGCTCGAAGGCCCGGACGGACCGCCGGTTGCGGACGTCCGGTTCGGCCACCACCCGCTCGCAGCGCGGAATCCGGCGGAGAATCAATTCTGCGAGGGCGGCCAGGAGGACGGCGCCCAGCCCGCGGCCGCGGCTGGCGGCGGGGCCGAGCAGCAGGTGCACGCCGGTGTCGTACGGCCGGGCCGGGTAGTGCGCGGCGAGCGGGTCGAGGTCGGCGCGGTAGACCTCCCAGTAGCTCATCGGCTCGCCGTCGAGCAGCCCGAGGCACGGGATGCTGCGGCCGTCGCCGTCCAGTTGGGCCCGGACGTGCCGCTCGGTGGCCTCCGGCGGCCCGGCGAGCTCCCAGAAGGCGTCGACCTCGGGGTCGTTCATCCACCCGGCGAGCAGGGCCAGGTCGGCGGGCAGCCGGACCGGGGCGAGCCGGAACCCGCCTGCCGGGGTGGGGACGGTGCCCCACCCCGGCAGGTCGTCCGGCATCGCGTCGCCGCGTTCGCCCGGGCGCGCGTCCTTCCGGTTCACGCTCCCCCAGCCTCCGGCCGGGGGGACCCCCACCGCTCGCTCGGGCACCCCGCCACCGGGTTAGGGATGTCCACGTACACGGACTGGCTGGCGACCGGGCCGACCAGCTCGTCCATGCCGTTGATCCGGGTGAGCAGGTTGGCCTTGCAGGGCAGCGTGGGCGCGTCCAGCAGCAGCGCGGGCAGCGCCGAGCCGGTGGCGGTGGCCCGCGGGCCGGCCAGGAACCGGCGCAGCGCGGCCAGCAGCACCGTCTCGTCGGCGAGCCGCTGGGAGCCGAAGGCGCCGATCAGGCCGAGCACGTGGTTGATCCCGAGGTAGTAGGCGAAGTGGTGGTCGATCACCTCGTCCGGCAGGAAGGTGTCGCTGTCGGCGCCGAGCCCGGGCAGCCGGGCGGCGAGCCTCCCGGTGGCGCTCTCCCGGTAGTAGTAGCCCTGGTTGTCGCGGTAGCGGCCGCCGCACGGCCAGCCCTCGGCGTCCAGCAGCACCAGGCTGTTCTGCTGGTGCGCCTCCAGGGCGATGCCGCCCCGGCCGTCCAGCCAGAGGATGGGCAGCACGACCGCGTCGAGGTAACGCAGGAACCATTCGGCGGCCACCGTCGGCAGCGGGCGGGCGCAGCGCGCGGCGAGCGTCCGCAGGATGTCGCCGAGCCGGGAGGGCACGGTGTCGCCGGTGCCCACCGGCTGTTCGGCGACCAGCCCGGCGACGCACAGGGCGCGGTCGGTGGGTGCGAAGGGCTGGGCGCGCAGCACGGTGTCCAGGCCGCCCGGGTCGCCGAGGCCGGGGTGGTCGACGCCGATCCAGGCCGGGTCGCGGACGATGTCGAAGCCGGGGTGGGCGGCCCGCCACTCGGCGGCCAGCCCGCTCTCCAGCAGCCGGTGCATCTCCAGGCCGCGGTGCAGTTCCTTGCGCAGGTTCTCCCGGCGGGAGTTGGTGATCCGCAGGCCGAGCGACAGCTTGAGCATCCACGGCGTGCCGGGCCGGTAGACGGTGCGCACCGAGGAGGTGGGGTACCAGGGTTCGCCGGCCGGGCCGAGGTCGTGCAGCAGCCCGTCGGCGAGCAGGGCGGCGACGGCCGGGCGGTGGGCGAGTTCGCGGGCCTGCCAGGGGTGCAGCGGGAGGGCGGCGGTGCCTGGCGGCAGCGCCGTGCCGCCGTCGAGCAGGCCGGCGGTGAGCTGCTCGGCGCTCTCGGCGACGGCGGAGCCGGCCGCGAGCAGCTCGCGGTCCACGGCGAACCAGTGCAGTTGGAAGGAGCCGTGCAGTTCGGGCGAGTAGGCGGCGCTCTGGGCCGGGCCGAGGCCGTCGCGGCTCTTCGGCGTGGGGTGCAGCGGGTGGCCGAGCAGCAGGGACTGCTCGGCGGCGAGGAAGTGCGAGCGCTCCGGCCCGCCGGGGGTGGCGGCGGTGCGGCGGTGGGCGAGGATCTCGGCGGTGCGCACGACCGAGTCGGCGACCCGGCCGGCCAGGTCGGCGACCTGGCCGGGGTCGGGCCGTTCGGCGGCCGCGGCGGCGAGCAGCGCGGCGGCGGTGACGGCGTCCACCGGGGCCTCGGCGGTGCCTTCGCCGGCCGCGAGGGTGGCGGGCCCGAAGCGGTGCCAGCCTCCGGGCGACCAGTAGCGGACCGGGGCGGTGAGCCGGGCGGCCCCGCCGAGGACGGCGATCCGCAGCCGGCCGTCCGGGCCGGGTCGGGCTCCGGTCTCCCGCGTCCAGCAGCGCAACAGGGCCTCCAGTCCGGCCTGTTCGGCGGCGATGGCCGGGTCGGGGTGCAGCAGCAGGTCGTGGCCGTGGGCCGGTTCCGCGGTGGGCGGCGGTACGGGCGGGGCTCCGGTGAGGGCGGCGGTGCTCAAGGCTGCTCCTTGGGGCGCGTGGGGGTGCGGACGCGCTCTGTGGTGGAGGGGATCGGCGGGCGCTCGCACCGTCGCGTCAGGTAAGGGTTACCTATCCCTGACGGGTGATCACAAGGACGGCTCACTCGTCCGGGTGAGAATCGGCGATTGTCCACATCTGGGACCGAATGCCCTGCTGAGGCGGCGGACCGGCCGGGCCGGGATCACGGATCGGTGACCTCCGGCCCGCACCGCAACCCGGGGGGCGGGCATGGCCGTCCTCGTCCGCGATGGAAGACTCCAGGGCGGCGGAACGCCGCACCGCGCACCGGCCGGGCACGCGCCACCCGGGTGCGGAGCCACCGGCCTCGGTGCCGCCCGGCCGCCCGCACCACCCGGCGACCCGGCACCGCCCGGCACCGCCCAGCACCGACCGACCGAGCACAGGGGGAAGCGCACAGATGCCATCGATCCACCGGTCAGCCCTGGCCGCCCTGGCCGCGGGCGCCCTGCTCGCCGTGAGCGCCTGCGGGCCGGACGGCCCGACGGGCGGCGGCGGGACCAGCCCCGCGCCGCCGCCCTCCTCCGCGGCGGCCCCGGCTGCGGGCTCGGGCGGCGCGATCGGCGGGATCACCCTCCCGTCCGGGCTGCCGACCAGCCTGCTGGAGGGGCTGCCCAGGAGCTGGGACGACCTGAAGAAGTGGAAGTACGAGGACTGGGACAAGTGGGCGTCCAAGCACGTCTTCAACAACCCGGTGGTGAAGGACTTCTGGGACCCGGACAAGATGGGCGACTCCAAGCCCGCCGACCCGGCGCCGCCCGCCGCCAAGCCCGCCCCCGTCACCCCCGGGCCGTCCACCGACGACGGCGTGACCGATCCCGAGCCCCCGCTGGTCAAGGCCGCAGCGATGCCCCGCCCGTACACCAAGCAGCCCTCCGGCAAGGTGTTCTTCTCCGCCAAGGGCGGCCGCGGCAACTGCTCGGCGACGGTGATCAGCGACCCGCAGCACCCGGGCAGGAGCAACCTGGTCTGGACGGCCGGACACTGCGTGCACGAGGGCAAGGGCGGCGGCTTCTTCAAGGACCTGGTCTTCGTGCCCGCCTACAACAACTCGGGCGCCTCCAGCGGCGGCAAGCGGGCCCCGCTGTCCGAGCTGGCCCCGCTCGGCACCTGGTGGGCCGACCAGGTCACCACCTCGCCGCAGTGGATGGTCGAGGGCGGCGGCAGCGGCGACGCCGCCAACCAGTACGACTTCGCGGTCATGCGCGTGCACAACCAGAACGACACCGGCAAGTCCCTGGAGGAGACGGTCGGTTCGGCCGTCCCGGTCTGGTTCGACGCGCCGCGCGACCGGCTCCGGGTCTCGGCCGTCGGCTACCCGCTGGTCAAGCCGTTCGACGGCCAGGAGCTGTACCGGTGCGACGGCGGCAAGCCGACCCGGCTCTCCTTCGACGCCAAGCGCCCGACCATGCTGACCATCGGCTGCGACATGACCCAGGGCGCCAGCGGCGGCGGCTGGTTCGCCACCATGCCCGACGGCAGGACCGCCCTGGTCAGCAACACCTCGATCGGCACCCCGGAGCACACCTCGCTGAGCGGCCCGTACCTGGAGGCGGTCGCCCGGCAGGCGCTGGACTGGATCTCCAAGAAGTAGCCGGACCTCCGCGACCAGCAGCCGTTCCGAGGAGGCAGCCGCCACCGGGGGACGGTACGGAACCACCAGCACAGCACGGGGGGACGAACCCGCATGCCGAAAACCACCAGCCGGGGTCGCCGGGCCGCGACGGCCGGCGCCGCGCTGCTCGCCGCCCTCGCGCTGGGGGCGGCCGGGTGCGGGCCGGACGGCCCCGCCCGGCCCGCCACCGCGCCCCTCGCCCTGCCCCGGTCCGCGCCCACCAGCCTGGGCGACCTGACCGGCTGGAAGGTGGAGGACTGGGCCCGTTACGTCGCCGACAGCGCCTTCGCCAACGACGCGCCGCCCGGCTCCTGGCCGGCGGCCCGGATGGACGCCGCCAGGGGCCGGCCCACCCCGGAGTACTCCCTGACCTCCCCCGCGGCGGACGGCGTCGAGCGGGACGCCGCGCCCGCCGCCGTGCGGGCCGAGCCGCAGCCGCACCCGTACGGCCCGGTCGGCTCGGTGGTCGGCAGGCTCTTCATGGCCACGCCGCAGGGCGACGCGGCCTGCTCCGCCACCGTGGTCTCCGACCCGGTCAACCCGGGCCGCAGCAACCTGGTCTACACCGCCGCGCACTGCCTGCACGACGGCAAGGGCGGCGGCTGGCTGAGGAACCTGGTCTTCGTGCCCGGCTTCAACCGGGACGGCGGGCTGGTCCACGGCAAGCCGAACCCCGACCAGCGCGCCGCCCCGTACGGCCGGTGGACGGCGGTGCGCGCGCTGGTCTCGCCGACCTGGCTCCAGGAGGGCGGCGTCGGCGCCCACCACCAGTACGACTACGGCGTCCTGCGGGTGCGCGGCGAGGACGGCTCCGGAAGGTCCCTGGAGGAGACGGTCGGCGGCTCGGTGCCGATCTGGTTCAACGCCCCGCGCGACCTGATCACCGCGGCCGCCGCCTACGGCTACCCGGCCGAGCGGCCGTTCGACGGACTGCGACTCGCGCACTGCGACTCCCCGGTCGCGCCCGGGCGGCTCTCCTTCGACCGGAACCGCCCGCCGATGTACCTGATCGGCTGCACCATGACGGCCGGTTCCAGCGGCGGCGGCTGGTTCGTCACCAGGGACGGCAAGCCCAACCTGATCAGCGTCGGCGCCCTCGGCGACCGCGACCCGGCCGGCTACCAGGCCGGGCCCGCCCTGCAGGACCAGGCGAAGCAGGCCTTCGACTACTTCGCCAAGAACGTCAGGTAGCCGCCGCGGAGGAGGACGGCGAAGGGGCCCCGGGACGGCGTTTCGTCCCGGGGCCCCTTCCGTGCGCTGCGGCTCAGCCCTGCAGGGCCACCGCGAAGTACTCCAGCTCGGCGGCCAGTTCGGCCGGCACCTTGGCGTGCAGCAGGGTGCCCTCGCCGGTGTGCTCGGTGGAGAGCAGCTCGCCCTCGGCGTGCACCCGGGAGACCAGCGCGCCCTGGGTGTAGGGCACCAGGGCCCGCACCTCGACCGCCGGACGCGGCAGTTCGTCGTCGATGAGCTGCAGCAGCTCGTCGATGCCCGCACCGCTGCGGGCCGACACCACGATGGCGTGCGGCTCGCGGCGCAGTAGGCGCTGGAGGACGTGCGGATCGGCGGCGTCCGCCTTGTTGATCACCACGATCTCCGGCACGTTCTGCGCGTCGACCGAGACGATGACCTCGCGGACGGCGGCCAGCTGCGTCTCCGGCTCGGGGTGCGAGCCGTCCACCACGTGCAGGATGAGGTCGGCGTCGGCGACCTCCTCCATGGTCGAGCGGAAGGCCTCGACCAGGTGGTGCGGCAGGTGCCGGACGAAGCCGACGGTGTCGGCCAGCGTGTAGAGCCGGCCGCTCGGGGTCTCGGCCCGGCGGACCGTCGGGTCCAGGGTGGCGAACAGGGCGTTCTCCACCAGCACGCCCGCGCCGGTGAGCCGGTTGAGCAGGGAGGACTTGCCGGCGTTGGTGTACCCGGCGATGGCCACGGACGGCACCTGGTGGCGCTTGCGCTCCTGGCGCTTGGTGTCGCGGCCCTTCTTCATGTCGGCGATCTCCCTGCGGAGCTTCGCCATCTTCTCGCGGATCCGGCGCCGGTCGGTCTCGATCTTGGTCTCACCGGGACCACGGGTGGCCATGCCGCCGCCCGAGGAGCCGGAACCACCGCCACCCATCTGCCGGGACAGCGACTGACCCCAGCCGCGCAGGCGCGGCAGCATGTACTGCATCTGCGCGAGCGAGACCTGCGCCTTGCCCTCCCGGGACTTGGCGTGCTGGGCGAAGATGTCCAGGATCAGGGCCGTCCGGTCGACGACCTTGACCTTGACCACGTCCTCCAGGTGGATCAGCTGGCCGGGGGTGAGCTCACCGTCGCAGACCACGGTGTCGGCACCGGTGGCGGCGACGATGTCGCGCAGCTCCTTGGCCTTCCCGGAGCCGATGTAGGTGGCCGCGTCGGGCTTGTCACGGCGCTGGATCACGCCGTCCAGCACCTGGGAGCCGGCCGTCTCGGCGAGCGCGGCGAGCTCGGCCATCGAGTTCTCCGCCTCCTCCAGCGTGCCGTCGGTCCAGACGCCGACGAGCACCACGCGCTCCAGGCGGAGCTGGCGGTACTCGACCTCGGTGACGTCTTCGAGTTCGGTGGAGAGGCCGGCGACCCGGCGCAGGGCGGCTCGCTCGCTGCGGTCGTACTGGTCGCCGTCGTAGTGGTGGCCGAGGTCCTCGTCGATGGCCGCGAGGTCCTCGTCCATGAGGGCTTCCGCCCGCAGACCGTCGAGGCGGCGCGGAGCGTCGGCGTGGTCGCGGGTGTCGAACGTGGAGGTCATTCTGTCCTTTGGCTCGCTGGTACGGGTGGCTTCGGGGGCCGCCGGTGGCGGTCCCGTACGGAGTCTGCCCAGCTGCCGCCCCGGCTACCGTCCGGGCGGGGTGAGCTACCCCTCAGGTCCCCGGGTTCCGCCCCGGGCCTGTGCCCGGAGAACGCCGTGGACCGGCCGTGAATTCCCCATGATGGTCGCACGCCGTGCGCGGGCCGGTCATCCCCATTTCCCCCGGGGCACCGGGCCGGGCGGCCGGTCCCCCGGCTCCCGGCCGCCCTCCGGGGCGTGCGGGCGGCTCACGTCGTACACCCCGGAGACCCTGAGCATCGCCCGCATCAGCCCCGGCAGCGCGGACGGCTCGGGCAGTTCCACGGTGTAGGTGTGCCGGACCCGGGACTCCTGCGGCGGCTCGACCTCGGCCGAGACGATGCCGACGCCGGCGGCGGAGATCGCCGCGGTGAGGTCGGCGAGCAGCCGGGGGCGGTTCAGCGCCTCCGCCCGCAGGGTGGCCCGGTGCCCGGCCGCCGGCGCGCCCTCCGACTGCCAGCGGACCTCCAGCTCGGCCCGCCCGTCCGCGCGCATCCGCTCCCCGGCCGGACAGCCGGTGCGGTGCACCGCGACCGCGCCGCCGCGGATCGGGTAGCCGGTCACCTCGTCCGGCGGCACCGGGGTGCAGCAGCGCGCCAGCCGGACCGGCGCCCCGGGCCGTCCGGCCACCGCGACCGGGGCCACCCGCCGCGCGGCGGCCGGGCGCCCGGGCGGGGCGGGCTGGCCGCCGGCCGGGCCGGTGCGGACTACCGGCTGCCGGGCCGGGTGGTCGGCCAGCCAGCGCTCGATGGCCAGCCGGGCGGCCGGGGTGCGGGCGTGCGCCAGCCACTCGGGGGCGGGGCCGGAGGGCTGCCCGCCGCCGGCCGGGAGGTTCTCGGTGAGCACGGCGATCTGGTCGCCGTCCTCCAGCACCGTGGACAGCGCGGTGAGCCGCCCGTTGACCCGCGCGCCGATGCAGCGGTGGCCGGTCTCCTCGCCGAGCAGGTAGGCCGCGTCCACGCAGGTGGCGCCGGCCCTCAGCTGAAGCGTTTCGCCACCCTCCGTCACCACGGTGATCTCGCGGTCGCCGGCCAGGTCGGCGGTGAGCGTGGACCAGAAGGCGTCCGGGTCGGGCGTCTCCTGCTGCCACTCCAGCAGCCGGCTGAGCCAGCCCGGGCGGGCCGGGTCGGTGCGGTCCAGCTCGTCGGCCTCCTGCACGGCGCCGGCCGGGGACGGGTCGCCGAGCGCGACCACCCCGGTCTCGGCCACCTCGTGCATCCGCCGGGTGCGGACCAGCACCTCGACCACCGCGCCGCCGCTGAGCGCCACGGCGGTGTGCAGCGACTGGTAGAGGTTGAACTTGGGCGCGGCCACGAAGTCCTTGAACTCCCCGGGCAGCGGCGTCCAGCAGGTGTGCAGCTCGCCGAGCACGGCGTAGCAGTCGGCGTTCTCCTCGACCACCACCAGCAGGCGCCCGAAGTCGGCCGGCCGCGGCCCCTGCGGCCGCCCGTCCGGCCCGGGCACGGCGGCCCGCCGGAGCAGCACCCGGTGCAGCGAGACGCAGTGCCGCGGCCTGACGGTCACCTCGGCGGGCACCCCGGCCTCGGCCAGCTGGCGGGCCAGCTGCCGGGCGAAGGGCTCCAGCAGGGCGTCCGGCTCGCCCTCGTGACCGGCCATCAGGGCGCGGGTGCGGGCGTGCTCCTCGGGGTGCAGGGTGGCGAAGACGATGTCCTCCAGCTCCGCCTTGAGCACCTGGATGCCGAGCCGTTCGGCCAGCGGGATCAGCACGTCGCGGGTGACCTTGGCGATCCGCACCTGGCTGGCCGGCTTCATGTGCCGGATGGTGCGCATGTTGTGCAGCCGGTCGGCCAGCTTGATCACCATCACCCGGACGTCGTCCCCGGTGGCGACCAGCATCTTGCGGAAGGTCTCGGCCTCGGCGGCGGCGCCGAAGTCGACCTTCTCCAGTTTCGTCACCCCGTCGACCAGGTAGGCGACTTCGGGCCCGAACCCGGCGCCCACCTGCTCCAGCGTCAACTCGGTGTCCTCGACCGTGTCGTGGAGCAGCGAGGCGACCAGGGTCGTCGTCCCGGCGCCGAGTTGGGCCAGGATCATGGTGACGGCCAGCGGGTGGGTGATGTACGGCTCGCCGCTCTTGCGCTTCTGACCGCGGTGGCTGGCCTCGGCGAGCCGGTACGCCCGGGCGAGCAGGCCGAGGTCGGCCTGCGGGTGGTGCCGGCGGTGGACCCGGACGAGCGGCTCCAGGGCGTCCGGCACGGGCGGCCGGCCGGTGGCGAGTAACGCGGCCCGCCCGGCCCGGCCGAGGGCGGCCCGGCCGAGCTCCCCGAGGGGCCGCCTGGCCCCGCCCTGCCGCACGGTCGTCGGCTGCCCCGTCAGGGACTGCCCGGCTTCGATGGTCATCGGCACCTCCGGCAACGGTCACCGGGCGCCGCCCCTCCTGAGGGGGTGATCTTGCTACCCCTCCCCAGGGGTGATCGACCCGGTGGTCCATGCTACCGAGCAGAGCACGTTCCGCGACGCCCTGATTCCCGTCCGCGACCGCTATCACCCGATCGGGGGGATTCGTCACCGCACGAATTGGGCAAACCGGGCCGCCCGTGCCCGTCCGGCCTCAGCGCACCGAGTCCCACCAGCGCCCGTCCAGCCGCCCCTCGGCCACGATCACCGCCGGACCGGTCATCTCCACCCGGCCGTCCGGGTGCTCGGTGATGACCAGGCGGCCGCCCAGCACGTCCACGGTGTACGAGGCCGCCTCGCCGGTGACCGCCGGGTCGGCGCCGTCCCGGCGGATGGCCGCCACCGCCACCGCGCAGGCGCCGGTGCCGCAGGAGCGGGTCTCGCCCGAGCCGCGCTCGTGCACCCGCATCGCGACGTGCCGCGGCCCGCGGTCCACCACGAACTCGACGTTGACGCCCTCCGGGTAGGCGCTCGCGGGGCTGGTCAACGGCGCGGTGAACAGGCCGCCGGCGTGGTCCAGGCTCTCCACGAAGGCCACCGCGTGCGGGTTGCCCATGTTGACGTTCAGGGCCGGCCAGCGCCGCTCGCCGACCGCGACCTCGATGCCGTCCGGCCCGGGCAGCCGGGCCCGGCCCATGTCGATGGTGACGTCGCCGGGCGTGCCGTCCTCGGCGGCCTCGGCGACCTTCGCGGCGAGCACCCCGGAGCGGGTGGCGACGGCCAGTTCGCCGGGCTCGGCCAGGCCGGCCTCGACCAGGAAGCGGGCGAAGACCCGCAGCCCGTTGCCGCACATCTCGGCGACGCTGCCGTCCGAGTTGCGGTAGTCCATGAACCACTCGGCCCGGTCGGCCATCCCCGCGGCGGCCGGGTCGGCGGCGGCGCGCACCACGCGCAGCAGCCCGTCCCCGCCGACGCCGGCCCGCCGGTCGCACAGCGCGGCGACGGTCTCGGGACCGATCTCCAGCGCGCCGTCCGGGTCCGGGACGATGACGAAGTCGTTCTGGGTGCCGTGCCCCTTGAAGAAGGCGATGCCGCCCTGCCGGGGAGAGGATGCGCTCACCCCTCCGATGGTACTGAGCGGCGATCCGCCCGCTCAGCGCAGGGAGGCGTTCACCGCGGGAAGGCGTTCACCGCGGGGAGGCTCTCAGCGCAGGTAGGCGACCCGCCAGACCGCGAGGGCGCAGGCGGCCACCGCGATCAGGGTGTAGACCACGATCGCCTTCCAGCCGGCCCGCTTCCCGGAGCCCCGGCGCGGCAGCCCCGGCCACTTGTAGCCGGCGTGCCGGGCGGCCATCGCGCCCCAGCCGACCGAGGCGGCGGTGAACAGCAGCCCGAGCATCCCGACCATGGTGGCGCGCGCCCCGGCCGAACCGAAGGCGAGCGGGAAGGCGAACATCAGCGAGCCGAGGGTGCCCAGCAGGGCGATCGGCAGCGTCTGCCACCACCGCAGCCGGCGCAGCGGGCGGATCTCCCGTTCGTGCACCGCGCCGGCGGGCGGGGTGCGGGTGTCCAGGGCGGGCACCGCGACCGCGTAGGAGGTCGGCGCCTCCAGACCGGTCAGCACGGGGAGGTCGCCCATCGTCGACTCGTCGAACTCCTCGGCCGGGGCGGTGACGCTTCCGCTCTGGCCGGATTCGGGGCCGGTACCCGTCGACACACGGCCTCCCCTGACAGTTCGACACGAGCGGACTCGCGGCCGGCACGGTCGGCCCGTCCGGCCGACCCCTACGGCATCGATGATGGCATGTCCAGGGAGGCGTTCCGGGCCTGACCGGGGTCGACGGGTGATCCGTGGCCATCACGTGATCGGGCCGTGACCGCCGGTTCGTCCTGCACGGTCGCCTGCGCGCGCAGGTGCACCGCCACAATGGCCGGAAACCCTTCCTACGCGGCCGGAACTCCCTGACGGCCGATCAGTTCGAGGGACCGTTCCAGCAGCTCGACGGGGTCGGTTCCGGCAGGCCGGGAGAGCCAGTTGATCCGGTCGTCGCGGCGGAACCAGGACTCCTGACGGCGGGCGAAGCGCTTGGTGGCCCGGACGGTCTCGGCGCGCGCCTCCTCCTCGGTGCACTCGCCGGCGAAGTGGGCGAGCAGCTGCTGGTAGCCGAGCGCCCGGGAGGCGGTCCGCCCCTCCCGCAGCCCGGCCTTCTCCAGTTCCCGCACCTCGTCCGGCAGTCCGGCCTCCCACATCCGGTCGACCCGCAGCGCGATCCGCTCGTCCAGTTCGGGGCGCGGCACGGCGACGCCGATCTGCACCGCCTCGTAGACGGCGGTGTTGCTCGGCAGGTTGGCGGTGAACGGCTGCCCGGTGATCTCGATGACCTCCAGGGCGCGGACGATCCGCCGGCCGTTGCCGGTGAGGATCGCCGCGGCGGCGGCCGGGTCCAGCTCGGCCAGCCGCCGGTGCAGCGCGTCCGGGCCGGCCTGCTCCAGCTCGGCTTCCAGCCGGGCCCGCACCGCCGGGTCGGTGCCCGGGAACTCCATCTCGTCGATCGCCGCCCGGACGTACAGCCCGGAGCCGCCGACCAGGACGGGCGGGCGGCCCGCGGCGAGCAGCCGGTCGATCTCGGCCCGGGCCAGCCGCTGGTACTCGGCGACGCTGGCGGCCTCGGTGACGTCCCAGATGTCCAGCAGGTGGTGCGGCACTCCCCCGCGCTCGGCCATGGTGAGCTTGGCGGTGCCGATGTCCATGCCCCGGTACAGCTGCATCGAGTCGGTGTTGATCACCTCGCCGTCGAGACTGCGGGCGATGGCGACGGCCAGGTCGGACTTGCCGGCGGCGGTCGCGCCGACGATCGAGATGACGCGCGGGGTACGGGAGCTGCTCACCGCTCCAGTCTCGCAAAAACCGCCGCGCGCCCGCGGACGGGGCTGCCACCCGCCCGCGACTGCGCGACGATATGACTGTTTCCCGGACATTTCCGGCCATTTCCCCGATTCGGTCCGGTTTGCGAACGCTTCGCGGGGCACGGTCGTTGTCCGGAGGACAGCGGACGAAGGAGATCGCCATGGGTCTGATGGACAACCTCAAGGGCAAGGCCGAGGAGCTCAAGGACAAGGCCGGCGAGTTCGCCGGAAAGCACAGCGACCAGATCGAGAAGGTCGTGGACAAGGCCGGCGGCGCGATCGACAGGGCGACCAAGGGCAAGTACAGCGACAAGATCGAGCACGGCACCGGCAAGGCCAAGGACGCGGTCGACGACTTCGCCCACAAGCCGAAGCCGGGCGACGAGGGACAGCCGCCCCCGCGGTCCTGAGCCCCTGCCGAGGCGCTAAGGCGTGTCTGACAATTCGCGTCGGATCAGGGCGCGGCGTTGGGGTGCGTGCATCGCAAGGCGGAGGAGGGAGCCACTGCGGTGGGGGCACCTCCCGGCCGAAGGCTGGGGGCCATTGGTGACCGACGACAACGCGGCGAGGTGCGTGCCCCGGCGTCGCGCACCCGGCGGGAATTGTCAGACACGCCTTAGGACCAGGACGCCACGAAGTACCCGACCCCGTACGGCGCGTCCTGGTAGCCCAGCCGTCCGGTGAGGCCGGCGCCCTCCGCGGCGCCGGCCAGCACCTGCCAGGGCGCCCGGCCGTCGGCCTTGAGCTCGGCGGCCAGGCCCGGGTCCAGCGCGGCCAGGGCGGGCAGGTCGGCCGTGCCCAGGGCGGCGGCCAGGGCGGTGTCGTAGCCCTCGGCCCGCTCGTCCAGGTAGCCGGGCGCCTTCACCGTGCGGCAGGCGCTGCCGTCGCCGAGCACCAGCAGGGCGACCCGGTCGGCCAGACCGGCCAGGCCCTGGCCGAGGCCGAGCATCCGGTCGGCGGGGGCGTCGGCGGGCACCGCGCAGGCGTGCGTCGGCAGGGTCACCCCGGCGCGCTCCAGCAGCCAGGCGCCGACGGTCAGCGAGGGGGCCAGCTCCGGCCCCTCGACCCGGCCGCCGGGCAGCTTGGCGACCAGCGGCACCCCGTAGCGGTGGAACGAGCCGGCCCCGCCCTCGGTCCACACCTCGGCCGCCGGCCCGGTGCCGACCGCCACGACCAGCTGCGGCCCGGCCGCGACCAGCGCCGCCAGCGCCTCGTCGCAGGCCGCGCGCAGGCCGTCCAGCTCGGGCGCGGCCCCGGCGGCGACCTCGGGGACGAGCAGCGGCGGACAGGGGCACACGGCGGCGGCTACCAGCATGTGGATCACTCTAGCCGGGAAGCCGAACGGCCCGGCGGGAGCTGGGCAGCTCCGGCCGGGCCGTTCGGACCGTGGCGTCAGTCCCCGCAGCAGGCCCCGCCCGCCGGCGCGGCCAGCGGCAGCTCCGCCGGGGCGCCGATCTTCGGCAGGCCGAGCATCACGCCGGCCGGCTTGGCGGCGGCCGCGGCCTGGCGCTTCTCCCAGGCGTCGCCGGCCCGGGTGCGGCGCACCGCGAGCGCCGGGCCCTCGGCGAGCAGGTGGTGCGGGGCGGCGTAGGTGATCTCGACGGTCACCATGTCGCCCGGCCGCACCGGCTCCTCCGGCTTGCTGAAGTGCACCAGCCGGTTGTCGGGCGCGCGCCCGGAGAGCCGCTGGGTCCGGTCGTCCTTCTTGCCCTCGCCCTCGGCGACCAGGATCTCCAGGGTCCGGCCGACCTGCTTCTTGTTCTCCTCCCAGGAGATCTCCTCCTGGAGGGCGATCAGCCGGTCGTAGCGGGCCTGCACGACCGCCTTCGGCACCTGGTCCGCCATCTCCGCGGCGGGGGTGCCGGGGCGCTTGGAGTACTGGAAGGTGAAGGCGTTGGTGAAGCGGGCCTCGCGGACGACGTGCATCGTCTCCTCGAAGTCCTCCTCGGTCTCGCCGGGGAAGCCGACGATGATGTCGGTGGAGATGGCCGCGTCCGGCATCGCCTCGCGGACCTTGCGGATGATCCCGAGGAAACGCTCCTGCCGGTAGGAGCGGCGCATCGCCTTGAGCACGCGGTCCGAGCCGGACTGCAGCGGCATGTGCAGCTGGTGCATCACGCTCGGGGTCTCGGCCATCGCGGCGATCACGTCGTCGGTGAAGTCCCGCGGGTGCGGCGAGGTGAAGCGGATCCGCTCCAGGCCCTCGACCTGGCCGGCCGCGCGCAGCAGCTTGGAGAAGGCCTCGCGGTCGCCCAGGTCGGAGCCGTAGGCGTTGACGTTCTGGCCGAGCAGGGTCACCTCGATGACGCCCTCGTCCACCAGCGCCTCGATCTCGGCGAGGACGTCGCCGGGGCGGCGGTCCTCCTCCTTGCCGCGCAGCGCGGGGACGATGCAGAAGGTGCAGGTGTTGTTGCAGCCGACCGAGATGGCGACCCAGGCGGCGTAGGCGGACTCGCGGCGGGTCGGCAGGGTGGAGGGGAAGGTCTCCAGCGACTCCAGGATCTCGACCTGGGCCTCGCGCTCGACCGCGGCCCGCTCCAGCAGCGCCGGCAGGTGGCCGATGTTGTGGGTGCCGAAGACCACGTCGACCCAGGGGGCGCGCTTGACGATGGTCTCCCGGTCCTTCTGGGCCAGGCAGCCGCCGACGGCGATCTGCATGCCCTTGTGGCGGGTCTTGACCGGCGCGAGCTGGCCGAGGTTGCCGTACAGCTTGTTGTCGGCGTTCTCGCGCACCGCACAGGTGTTGAACACCACCAGGTCCGGGTCGCCCTCGGGCCCGGCCTTGACGTACCCCGCGTCCTCCAGCAGGCCGGACAGCCGCTCGGAGTCGTGGACGTTCATCTGACAGCCGTGCGTGACGACCTTGTAGCTCTTCAATCCGCTCTCACCGCTCACCAGACCAGGGTACGGGCAGCGGCGAAGCGCTTTTCCCGGGCTTCCACCCCCCGTTCCACTCCCGTTCGGCCGGAGCGCCTGGCAGTATCCCTGCCATGGCCCCCACCACCCCGTCCCGTCTCGGCGCCGCCGTCCGTACCGCGGCCCGCAGCCCGTTGTGGCGGACGGTGCTGGTGGTGGTACTGCTGGTGGCCGGTTTCGGCGGCTGGTGGCTGTCGGCGGGCCGCTCGCCCGGGTACCCGCGCGGCGAGGTCCGCTTCGCCACCGGGGTGCCGCGCGGCGTCTACGACCGGTACGGGCAGCTGCTCCAGGGCCACGTCTCCCGGGCGATGCCGGGCGTGCGGCTGGTCCTGGACAACTCCGAGGGCTCGATCGACAACCTCGCCCGGGTGATCGACGGCCGGGACACCTTCGCGATAGCGACCGCCGACGCGGTCGCCGACCACCACGGCGCCGGCAAGGAGAAGCTGCGGGCGATCGCCCGGCTGTACGACGACTACCTGCAACTGGTCGTCCCGGCCGCCTCACCGGTGCGCCGCACCGCCGACCTCAAGGGCCTGAAGGTCGGCGTCGGGCTCCCGCAGTCCGGTGTGAACCTGGTGACCAAGCGGCTGCTGTCCGCCGCCGGGCTGGACCCGGACCACGACATCGTCCCGGTGCCGAAGGGGATCGGCGAGGCCGCCGACGACCTGCGGGCGGGCAGGCTGGACGCGTTCTTCTGGTCCGGCGGCCTGCCCACCAGCGCGCTCACCGACCTCTCCGAGCACGTCCGGATCCGGATCGTGCCGCTGAGCGACCTCTCCGAGGCCCTGCACCTGGCCGAGGGCGGCGGCACCGACGCCTACCGGGCGGCCACCATGCCCAAGGGCACCTATCCGAACGCCGAGCCCAAGGACGCCGTCGCCACGGTGGCCGTGCCCAACCTGCTGATCACCCGGGACGACGCGGATCCGCGCCTGGTCGAGGGCATGACCCGCGCGGTGATCGACAGCCGGGACCAGATCGGCGCCCAGGTGCACGCCGCCCAGCTGGTCGACCTGCGCACCGCCGTCTACACCGACCCGCTCCCGCTGCACACCGGCGCGGCGCGCTACTACCGCTCGGTGAAGCCGTAGGGCCGGTCCCTGA
This sequence comes from Kitasatospora sp. NPDC114501, assembly GCF_055633695.1. Taxonomy (NCBI): domain Bacteria; kingdom Bacillati; phylum Actinomycetota; class Actinomycetes; order Kitasatosporales; family Streptomycetaceae; genus Kitasatospora; species Kitasatospora sp. NPDC114501. The sequence continues at coordinate 94,868 of NZ_JBVKDS010000022.1, forward strand.
ACCCGCGGCCGCGGGCCGGCGCCGGGGCGCACACGTACCGGCGGCTACTTCTCCGGCCGCGGCACCGCCAGCGTCACCGCGAGCCCGGTCGGCTTGACCGGCGCGAAGCCGAGCGAGCCGCCGCCGGCCGCCAGCAGGGTGCGGGCGATGGACAGCCCCAGCCCCGAACCGTCCACGTTCTGGTGCCGCGGGCTGCGCCAGAACCGGTCCCCGGCCCGGGACAGCTCGTCCTCGGTGAGACCGGGCCCGGCGTCCGTGACGGTCACCGCGACCTCGTCCCGGCACACCGCGACCCGCAGCCGCACCTCGCTGCCGGACGGGCCGAACTTGAGCGCGTTGTCCAGCACGGCGTCCAGGGCCGAGCCGAAGCCGATCGGGTCGGCCATGCCGATCGCCAGTGCCGGGCCGTCCCAGCGCAGCGTGATGCCGCGCTGCTCGGCCACCGGCCGCCAGGCGTCCACCCGGGCCAGGGTGAGCTCGGCGAGGTCGGTGCGCTCGGGTTCGGGGCGGGCGTGCTCGGCGGTGGCCAGCCCGAGCAGGTCGTCCAGCACCCGGGCCAGCCGGACGCCCTCCTCCCGGACGCCGCTGAGCTCCTCCTCGTGGCCCTCGGGCAGTTCCAGGCCGAGCACCTCGACCCGCAGCAGCAGCGCCGACAGCGGGTTGCGCAGCTGGTGCGAGGCGTCCGCGACGAAGGCCTTCTGCTGGTCCATGGCGAGCACCACGTGGTCCGCCATCTCGTTGAACGAGCGGGCCAGCCGCTGGAGTTCTGGCGGCCCGCCGCCGGGGGCGACCCGGGCGGCCATCCGGCCGGTGGCGATGTCGTGGGTGGCCCGGTCCAGGGTGCGCACCGGGCGCAGCACCCACTCGGTGAGGCGGACGGCGAGCAGCACGGCGACGATCATCGCGGCGGCCTCGCCCGCGCCGATCACCAGCCACTTGCGCAGCATCCGGGCGCGCAGCGCCTCGGTCGGGGACTCGCTCAGCACCACCGCGACCACGTCGCCGTCGCGCACCACGGGGGCGGCGACGGTGATCGTCCGGTCCGGCGTCCACGGCCAGACCTGCGGCGGGTTGTGGCTGCGCCGGCCGTCCAGCGCCTCCTGGAAGGCCTGGGCGCCCCACCCGCCGGACGGCACCCGCCAGTCGTCCGGGGCGGCGGCGATCGCCTGGCCGTCGCGCTGGAAGATGCCCAGGCGCACGCCGTACAGGTCGTGGTAGCGGCGGACCTCGGCGTCGATCGCGCGCTGCCGGCTGAGGTCGCCCGGGGCTGGTTCCGGGTCGCCCTTGCGGGCGGAGTCGGCGGCGCCGGAGGTGGGCAGGTCCTGGGCGAGTCGGGCGGCGTCGTCGAGCCGGTCGACGACCACCTTGGTCTGCTCGGCCGCCGCGACCGCCGCCGCGAGCGGCAGCCCCAGGGCTGCCAGAACGCAGAGCATGAGGGCGATCAGGATGCCGAGCAGGCGGGTGCGCACGTGCGGTCAGTGCTCCGCGGGGGCGGGCGAGGCGGCGGCGGGCGAGGCGGCGGCGGGCGAGGCGGCGGCGGACGGGGCCGGTTCGGTCGCGGCGGGGGCCGGACGGTCGGGGATCAGCCGGTAGCCGACCCCGCGCACGGCCTCGACCAGGCCGGGCAGCGCCAGCTTGTTGCGCAGCGACCCGATGTGCACCTCCAGGGTGCGCCCGTTGCCCTCCCAGCCGCTGCGCCAGACCTCGCTGAAGATCTGCTCGCGCCGGTAGACCACGCCCGGGCTCTGGGCGAGCAGCGCGAGCAGGTCGAACTCCTTGCGGGTGAGCGGCACGTCGCGGCCGTCCACGCTGACCCGGCGGCGCTCCCGGTCGATCCGGATGCCGCGGGACTCCAGCGGGCCGCGCTGCTGCGGCACGGTGTCGGGCGCGGGCACCGCCACCGCGGAGGGGGCGGCGCCGCGGCGGGCCACGGCGTGGATGCGGGCGAGCAGCTCGCCCATGTCGTACGGCTTGGTGACGTAGTCGTCGGCACCCAGGTTGAGGCCGTGGATCCGGGAGCGGACGTCGGCGCGGGCGGTGACCATGATCACCGGAACGCCGCTGCCGGCCCTGATCCGGCTGCACACCTCGAAGCCGTCGCGGTCGGGCAGCCCGAGGTCGAGCAGCACCACGCGGTAGGGCTCGTTGCCGTCCGGCACCAGGGCGTCCAGCGCCTCGTGCCCGCTGCGGGCGTGCCGGACCTGGAAGCCGTGCCGACCCAGCACCGCGACCAGCGCGGCGGCCACGCGTTCGTCGTCCTCGACGAGTAGCAGTCGCATCCTGTTCTCCTCCTTCCCCCACCTGATCACCGGTGATCACCGGGCCGATCGGTCAGGTCCCGGTCCTGCGCAGTATGAGCCAGGGAGCGGCCCGGCGCCAGGCTCGACCGCGCTCCGGGCTCCTGGGGGACGGGGAGCACCGGCGCGGATCCCCGCTGTGACATGCCCCGTCGGCGCCCGCGCGAACAGCACGTAGGCACCGTGTGGCCGTTTCGTGATCCTCAAGTTCCGCTCAGATCGGCTGACGGCACGCGGTCGCGGCTCCTATGGTCGGCCCACCGGGGGCTGCGGCTCCGCCGGCCGCGGCTCCCGGATTCGTACCACCATTGCCTCCCAAGGGAGTTGAGACTTCTCGGGCAGGCTTGATTCGACGACAGAGGGAGCAGGCGCGATGACCGAGAGCCCTGTCGAGGACTCCACCCCCGCAGCCGCCCCACTGGTCGTGCTGAGCAACGTCAACAAGCACTACGGCGCGCTGCACGTCCTGCAGGACATCGACCTCCGGATCGCCCAGGGCGAGGTGGTCGTGCTGATCGGCCCGTCCGGGTCGGGCAAGTCGACGCTCTGCCGGACGATCAACCGGCTGGAGACGATCGACTCCGGCACGATCACCATCGACGGCCGGCCGCTGCCCGACGAGGGCAAGGAACTGGCCCGGCTGCGCGCCGAGGTCGGCATGGTGTTCCAGAGCTTCAACCTGTTCGCGCACAAGACCGTGCTGGAGAACGTGGTCATCGGCCAGGTGAAGGTGCGCAAGGTGCCCCGCCCGCAGGCCGAGAAGACCGCCCGGGAGCTGCTGGAGCGGGTCGGCGTCGGCGCGCAGGCGGACAAGTTCCCGGCCCAGCTCTCCGGCGGCCAGCAGCAGCGCGTGGCGATCGCCCGGGCGCTGGCGATGAAGCCCAAGGTGATGCTCTTCGACGAGCCCACCTCGGCGCTGGACCCGGAGATGGTCAACGAGGTGCTGGAGGTCATGCGCCAGCTGGCCGCGGACGGCATGACGATGGTCGTGGTCACCCACGAGATGGGCTTCGCCCGCTCCGCCGCCAACCGGGTGCTGTTCATGGCCGACGGGAAGATCGTCGAGCAGAACACCCCGGACGCCTTCTTCACGGCGCCGCGCTCCGACCGCGCCAAGGACTTCCTCTCGAAGATCCTCCACCACTGACGCTTCGAGACCAGCGGGGCCGCCGCCGGCAACGGTGCCGGCCGGCCCTGTCCGTGCACGCCTTCCAGACTCCAGAGCCCGGTTGACACCGCGGCCCACCCCCAGGAGGACCCTCATGAGGACGTCCCGCACCCTCGCCGTCGCGCTCTGTGCCGTCGCGCTCACCGCCACCGCCGCCTGTGGCAAGGACGGCACCCCCGGCGCCACCGCCGCGAGCAGCGGCGGCAACGCCCCGGCGCTGCCGACCTACACGGTCAAGACCGACGTCAAGGTCGACTCCCCGGTCCTCGCCGAGGCCAAGAAGCGCGGCCAGCTGATCATCGGCGCCAAGGCCGACCAGCCGAACCTCGGCTGGGAGGACGTCGCCAGCGGCGACCGCAGCGGCTTCGACATCGAGATCGCCAAGATGATCGCCGCCGACCTCGGCTTCACCCCGCAGCAGATCAAGTGGCAGACCCTGGTCTCCTCGCAGCGCGAGCCGGCCATCGCCAAGGGCCAGATCGACTTCTACGTCGGCACCTACAGCATCAACGACGAGCGCAAGAAGTCCGTCTCCTTCGCCGGCCCGTACTACATCGCCGGCCAGGACCTCCTGGTGAAGGCCGACAACAGCTCGATCACCGGCGCGGAGAGCACCGGCGGCAAGAACGTCTGCACCGCCACCGGCTCGACCTCGATCAAGAACATCCAGCCGTACAACGCGAAGATCACCCAGTTCGACACCTACTCGGCCTGCGTCGAGAAGCTGATGTCGGGCGAGGTCGACGCGGTCACCACCGACGACGCGATCCTCAAGGGCTACGCCTCCAAGTACGCCCCCAAGCTCAAGGTGGTCGGCAAGCCGTTCACCAAGGAGAACTACGGCGTCGGCCTCAACAAGGACGACAAGGCGCTGCGCGACGCGATCAGCGACGCCCTCAAGGCCCACGAGGACAACGGCGACTGGAAGAAGGCCTACGACGCGACCCTGGGCGCCTCCGGCTCCCCGGCCCCGGACGTCCCGGCCCTCGAGCGCTACTGATCCGCCCGCCGTACGTCGGTTTCCCGACCATGAACTGAGAGGAGGGCCGCCGGATGGGGTTCCTGTTCGAGGAAGACAACTTCGCGTTGTTCCGCGACGGCTTCCTACAGACGATCGAGGTGAGCGCGCTCAGCGCTCTGCTCGCCCTGCTGCTGGGCACCCTGCTGGCGGCCTTCCGGGTCTCCCCGGTGCCGGTCCTGCGCGCCTTCGGCACCACCTGGGTGACGCTCTTCCGCAACACCCCGCTGACCCTGCTGTTCTTCGCCGTCACCTTCGGCCTGCCGCCGCTGGGCGTGCACTTCAGCCACCTGGTGTTCGCGGTGCTGGCGCTCGGCGGGTACACCGCCTCGTTCGTCTGCGAGGTGATCCGCTCCGGCATCAACACCGTGCCGCTCGGCCAGGCGGAGGCCGCCCGCAGCCTCGGCATGACGTTCGGCCAGACCCTCACCCTGGTCGTCCTGCCGCAGGCCGGCCGGACCGTCCTGGGCCCGATGAGCAGCGTGTTCATCGCCCTGCCCAGGAACTCGGCGATCGCCGGCGCGTTCAGCGTCTCCGAGCTGTACAGCGCCCAGCAGACCTTCTCCGAGCGCGGATACTCGATCTTCGCCATCTTCTTCTGGGTGGCCTGCGCCTACCTGCTGATCAGCGCGGCGGTCGCCGCGTTCTTCCGCTTCCTGGAATCCCGACTGGCGGTGGCCCGATGAGCATTTTCCAGCGCCAGGCGTCCGCGAGCGTCCTCTACGACACCCCCGGCCCGAAGGCCCGCACCCGGTACCGCGCGTTCGGCGTCCTCTCCCTGATCGGCGTCGCCGGTCTCGTCTGGTACGGGATCAGCGCGCTCGCCGACAACGGCCAGTTCGACGCCGGCCTCTGGGACCCCTTCCAGTACACCTTCGTCCAGCAGCAGCTCCTGGACGGCCTGGTCTCCACCCTGGAGGCCTTCGGGCTGGCCGCGCTGTTCTCGCTCGCCCTGGGCTCGCTGCTGGCGGCCGGCCAGCTCTCCGACCACCGGCCGGTCCGCTGGGCCTGCACGGCCTTCACCCAGTTCTTCCGGGCGATGCCGCTGCTGATCCTGATCGTCGGGCTCTACTACGCGTTCTTCGCCCAGCAGCCGATGTGGGCGCTGGTGCTCGGCCTCACCCTCTACAACGGGGCGGTCCAGGCCGAGATCATCCGCAGCGGCGTCAACGCCGTCCCGCGCGGCCAGGGCGAGGCGGCCTACGGGCTCGGCATGCGCAAGACCCAGGTGATGATGTCGATCCTGGTGCCGCAGGCCGTCCGCTCGATGCTGCCCTCGATGATCGGCCAGCTGGTCGTCACCCTCAAGGACACCTCGCTCGGCTTCATCATCACCTACCACGAGCTGCTGTTCGTCGGAAAGAAGATCGCCAGCCAGCCGCTCAACGCCGCGGGCTTCCCCTACATCCCCGTGGTGCTGGTGATCGGCCCGATCTACATCGCGATGTGCCTCTTGTTGACCGCGCTCGCACGCTGGATCGAAGCACGTGGCCGTCGCGGCGCGAACCGGCGCACTTCAGCTTCTGCTTGACGGACACGCAGGCGAACTGTTGCATTGCTCTTCGTGACACCTCCCGGGAGAATCCACGCGGCATATGCGGCAGCGGTAACTGACGCCGGCCGATCGGCCGGTTCGTGCCCGGAGGTTCCCTCATGGACCCGGTGATCGTGGTCGGGGCCGGACCGGTCGGTCTGGCCCTGGCCCTCGCCCTCGCCCGGCACGAGGTGCCCACCATCGTCCTGGACGAGGGCTCCGGGCTCTGCCCCGAGGGCCCGCGCAGCCTGGTGCTCGGCGCCGACACCGCCGCCTTCCTGACCCGGATCGGCTACCCGCGGGCCGTCTCGGACTCCGCGCTGTGGGACTCCTTCGCCATCTGGCGCCGCCGCCAGGAGGTGCTGCGGATCGACCTCACCGACTCCCCCACCTTCCACCTGCCCCAGCACCGCCTCCAGCGCGGGCTGCGGGACGCCCTGACCGGCACCCCGCTGATCAGGCTCGTCCCGCTCAGCCGGGTCGCCGAGCTGGAGCAGGACCGGGACGGCGTCAGCGTCCGCACCATGGGCACCCAGGACGGCTCCACCACCTGGTGGCGCGGCAGCCACCTGGTCGGCTGCGACGGCGCCAGATCCATCGTCCGCAGGCTCCTGAAGATCCGTTTCCCCGGCCGCCCGGCGGTCGACCGCAACGCCATCGCCACCGTCCGGGTCGACCTGCCCTTCGACGGCGCCCGGCTGCACCGCGAGCCGCCGTGGCGGGGGGACCGCGAGGCCTCCGCCCGTCCGCTGCCGGACGGCGTCTGGCGGCTCGACTGGCGGCTGCCCCCCGGCCGGCCCGCCGCCACCGAGACGGTCGACCCGCACGCCACCTGGCCCGGCATCGTCACCGGCGACACCCTCCTCACCCGGGTCACCTCCACCCTCACCGGCTGGTGCGGCGAGCTGCCCCGCTTCGAACTGCTGGCCGCCGCCGACCACACCGCCCAGCAACGGCTCGCCGCCCGCTTCCGGGTCGGCCGCTGCTTCCTGGCCGGCGACGCCGCCCACCTGCACGGCGCGCTCGGCATGCAGAACCTCACGGACGGGCTGCGCGACGCCGACAACCTCGCCTGGCGGCTGGCCCTCGCCTGGCACCTCCACTCCGGCGGGCCGCAGCCCGGCGGCTCGCTGCTGGACGGCTACGAGGCCGAACGGCGCGGGGCGGTCGGCGCCCGGCTGCGCGCGGTCGACCAGTCCATGCCGCTGCTGCGCCCGCTGCGCGGCTGGCAGCAGACCCGGCGCTCGCTGCTGGTCGGCGGCTTCCGCAAGCACGCCCCGCTGCTCGCCGACGGCCAGCTCGGCACCGGCCGCTTCGGCGGCGCCCCCGCCTACCCGGCGGCGCCCTCCGGCGTGCCCGGCCGGGTCCCGGTGCAGCGCGGCGCGCGCGGCACCACCTCGCTCAGCGAACTGCTGCCCGCCACCGCCCCCGGCGTGCTCGTCCCCGACCTGCCGGTGCTCGCCGACGACGGCACCCCCGACCACCTGCACGCCCGGCTCGGCACCACGTTCCTGCTGCTGCTGGTCGCTCCCGGCACCGCCGTCTGGTCCTCCGAGCACTGGCTCGGCGCCGGGCTGATGCCCCGCCTCGCCGAGGTCGCCGCCGCACTGCCCGTCCCCGCCGAGGTGCTGGTCACCGAGGACTACCCGGGCGCCGGGCCGCACACCGTCCTGCTGATCCGCCCGGACGGCCACCTGGTCGGCGCCACCCAGGGCGCCGTCGCCGAGGACCTGCTCGCCCTCGCCGACCACGCCCGCGGCGGCCCGGCCACGCTCACCCCGGCTCCCGACCCGGCCGAGCGGCCCGCACCCCAGCAGGTGGACACCCCGAGCCAGGGCGTCTCCTAGCCGGATGCCCTGACCAGCCGCGCGCCCTACCCGGCCACCGCCGTGGCCCGGCTCTCGCGGACCACCGTCACCCGGATCCGGCCCGGGTAGGTCAGCTCGGTGGAGACCTGGCGGGCCACCTCACGGGCGATCAGCTCCGCGCCGAGGTCGTCCACCGCGTCCGGACGGACCATCACCCGGACCTCCCGGCCGGCCTGCATCGCGTACACCTCCGCCACGCCCTCGTGCGAGCGCGCGATCTCCTCCAGCCGCGCCAGCCGCCGGACGTACAGCTCCAGCGACTCCTTGCGCGCGCCCGGCCGGCCACCCGAGCAGCCGTCGGCGGCCTGGGTCAGGACGGCCGTCACGGTGCGGGGCTCCACCTCGTCGTGGTGGGCGGCGATCGCGTGCACCACCTCGGGGGACTCGCCGTACCGCCGGGCGAGCTCCGCGCCGACCGCGGCGTGGCTGCCCTCGGACTCGTGGCTGAGCGCCTTGCCGATGTCGTGCAGCAGCGCCGCGCGCCGCACCGGCTCAGGGTCCACCCCGAGCTCGGCGGCCATCATCCCGGCCAGGTGCGCGGACTCCAGCAGGTGCCCGAGCACGTTCTGCCCGTACGACGCCCGGTAGCGCAACGAGCCCAGGGTGCGGACGAGTTCGGGGTGCATCCCGGCGACCCGGGCCTCCAGCAGCGCGTCCTCACCGGCCCGGACGCAGCGCTGCCCGACCTCCTCGCGGCTGCGCTCGTACAGCTGCTCGATCCGGGTCGGGTGGATCCGGCCGTCCTCGACCAACTGCTCCAGGGTGAGCCGGGCGGTCTCCCGGCGGACCGGGTCGAAGCAGGACAGCTGCACCGACCCGGGGGTGTCGTCGACGATCAGGTTCACACCGGTGACCGCCTCGAAGGCGCGGATGTTGCGGCCCTCGCGGCCGATGATCCGTCCCTTCATGTCCTCGTTCGGCAGCCGCAGGACGGTGACGGCGCTCTCCGCGGTCTGCTCCGTCGCCAGCCGCTGGATCGCCCCGGCGACGATGTCCCGGGCCCGGCGCTCGCTCTCCTCCCTGGCCTCGCGCTCGATCTCCCGGACGGTGACCGCGGCCTCCCGCCGGGCCGACTCCTCGGCCTCCCGCAGGAGTTCGGCGCGCGCCTGCTCGGCGGAGAGCCCCGCGGCCCGCTCCAGCGCCGTCAGCCGACGGGCGACCAGCGCCTCGGCCTCGCTCCGGGATTGCTCCAACTCGGCCGAGTGCTCGGCCAGTTCGTCCTCCCGGCGGCGTAGCCTGCGCAGCCCCTCGGCCAAGTCCTCCTCGCGGCGGGCCAGTTCGGCCCGCTGCCGGGCGGCCTGCTCCTCGGCCAGCGCGCCGCGCCGGGCCGCCCGGAGCCGTCCGATGACCAGCCCGGCGACCGCCAGGAGCAGCAGCAGGAGTAACGCGGCCGATCCGGCGACCAGCGAGCCGCTCAAGCCGGTACCCGCCGAGATCCCCATTGCCGCCACTCCCCCGTCGCCGCGCGGGCCGCGTCCGCAGGCGTCCCGGGCACTGAAGGCGAGGCTAGGTGGAGGTCACGAAACGGTCAAGAGTTGACCTGGTTCACCCCAAAACGCCTACAGAACGGCCACTACTCCCGACCCGACGGTTCACTCCGCTCCTCCTCCAGCGCGCTGCGCACCACCCGGAACGCCAGCCCCTCGGAGTAGCCGCGCCGGGCCAGCATCCCGACCAGCCGCCGGGTGCGCACCTGGGTGTCCAGCCCCCGGGTGGACCTCAGCTTGCGCTCGACCAGCGCCCGGGCCGCGTCCGTCTCGTCGTCGTGGTCGAGTTGGGCGACGGCCTGCTCGACCAGGTCGGCGGCGACGCCCTTGGTGCGCAGTTCCTGGGCCAGCGCCCGCCGGGACAGGCCCCGGACGGCGTGCCGGGACTCCACCCAGGCGGCGGCGAAGGCCGCGTCGTCGATCAGCCCGACCTCTTCGAGCCGGGTGAGCACCTCGTCGGCGACCTCGTCCGGGATCTCCCGCTTGCGCAGGGCGTCGGCGAGCTGCTTGCGGGTCTTGGCGGCACCGGTCAGCAGCCGCAGGCAGATGTCCCGGGCGCGGCTCTCCGGATCGGCCGACTCCTCGGCCTGCCTCCGGGAGGTACGGGCGGAGCCCTCCTCCCCGGACGGCCCGGCGGAACGGCCCCGACGCGTGCCGCGACGGGAGTCCGAGGCGGCCGCACCTCCGTGACCGGCCGGCCCTTCCCCGGTTCGGCCGCTCTCCACCTCCGCCGGTGTCGAAGCGGGCCCGGCCGTCTCGAAGTCCTCGGCCGCCACGGCCGAGCGGCGCCGACGACGGCCGGTGGGCAGTTCTGAGGCCGAGACCAGACCGAGTTCCTCGATCGAGGTCTCCGCCGGCTCCGGCCCGGGCGCCGCGCCGCGCACCGCCCGGGCCGGAGCCAGGTCGAACTCCGGCTCGGGGCCGGATGCCCACTGCGTGGTGGACCGGCGGCCGCGCCGGGAGCGCGTCCCCCGGGGCCGCTCGGCCACCGGGTCCGGCTCGGGCTCCTCGGCCACCGCGGCGAACCAGTCCGGCGGCCCGTAGTCGTCGTCCTCCGGGCCCGCCGGGCCGCCGCCCACCGTGTCGTACTGCGTCAACGGCTCAGGCCTTGGCCGCCGTCGTCTTCTTCGCCGCGGCCGTCTTGGTGGCGGTCGCGGTGATCGGCTTGGCGGCGACACCGTCGGCGGCGGCGGCCACGGCCTCGGCGCCGCTCTCGGCCGGCTCCTCCACCTTCGGTCCGATGCCGAGCTTGCCCTTGATCTTCCGCTCGATCTCGTCGGCGAGCTGCGGGTTGTCCCGCAGGAAGTTGCGGGCGTTCTCCTTGCCCTGGCCGAGCTGGTCGCCCTCGTAGGTGTACCAGGCGCCCGACTTGCGGATGAAGCCGTGCTCCACGCCCATGTCGATCAGGCCGCCCTCGCGGCTGATGCCCACGCCGTAGAGGATGTCGAACTCGGCCTGCTTGAACGGCGCGGCGACCTTGTTCTTGACCACCTTGACGCGGGTGCGGTTGCCGACCGCCTCGGTGCCGTCCTTCAGGGTCTCGATCCGACGGATGTCGAGCCGGACCGAGGCGTAGAACTTCAGCGCCCGGCCACCGGTCGTGGTCTCCGGCGAACCGAACATCACGCCGATCTTCTCTCGCAGCTGGTTGATGAAGATCGCGGTGGTGTTCGACTGGTTCAGCGCACCGGCGATCTTGCGCAGCGCCTGGCTCATCAGTCGGGCCTGCAGACCGACGTGCGAGTCGCCCATCTCGCCCTCGATCTCGGCGCGCGGGACGAGCGCCGCGACCGAGTCGATGATCACCAGGTCGATCGCGCCGGAGCGGATCAGCATGTCGGTGATCTCCAGCGCCTGCTCGCCGGTGTCCGGCTGGCTGACCAGCAGGGCGTCGGTGTCCACGCCGAGCTTCTTGGCGTACTCCGGGTCGAGCGCGTGCTCGGCGTCGACGAACGCGACCGTGCCGCCGGCCTTCTGGGCGTTGGCGGCCAGGTGCAGGGTCAGGGTGGTCTTACCGGAGGACTCGGGGCCGTAGATCTCGACCACCCGGCCGCGCGGGATGCCACCGACTCCGAGGGCGACGTCCAGGGCGGTGGACCCGGTGGAGATCACCTCGACCGGCTCGTTGGCCTTCTCGCCGAGGCGCATCACCGAGCCCTTGCCGAACTGCCGCTCGATCTGGGCGAGAGCGGTCTCTAGTGCCTTCTCGCGGTCCGTACCTGCCATGGCTTTTTCCCTCGGGTTCTGTGCTGTGCGCTTCATCGTCCTCGACGCTAGCGCGTCCCACTGACAAACGAGCCCGACCGGGCTCAGCCTGTGGAAAACTCTTGGCCGGAGAGTACAAAGAACATCTGTTCGATTCAAGCGTCGCACGTCCGCACGGTGCGGCCCCCGGGAAACACCCGGGAGCGGCACCCCGGGTCACTTCCCGCGCCCTCCCCCGTCCCCGCCGACCATCCGGCGCAGCCGCCGGGCCGCCTCCCGGCGCAGCTCCCGGCGGGCCCGCCGCTGCTCGCCCCGGTCGATCCGCGGGTCGGTGGCCACCTCGTACCGCCGCACGTACGTCCCCACGAAGCCCTGGAGCGTCGCCGCCGCCGGGATCGCGATCACCGCGCCCACCGCACCGAGCAGCGCCGCGCCCGCGATCACCGAGCCGAAGGCCAGCGCCGGGTGCACGTCCACCGTCCGCGCGGTGATCCGCGGTTGCAGCAGGTAGTTCTCGATCTGCTGGTACACCACCACGAAGCCCAGCACCCAGAGCGCGTCCACCGGCTGCACCGTCAGCGCCACCAGCACCGGCAGCGCCCCGGCCAGGTAGGTCCCGAGGGTCGGCACGAACTGCGACATGACGCCCACCCAGACCGCCAGCGCCGCCGCGTACGGCAGGCCCAGCAGCTCGAACATCACCCAGTGCCCGACGGACGACACCACCGCGAGCAGCGCCCGGGAGTAGAGGTACCCGCCGGTCTTGGCGAGCGCGATCTCCCAGGCCCGCAGCACCTCGCCCTGCTTGGCGGGCGGCAGCATCGAACAGACCGTCCGGCGCACCCGCGGACCCTCGGCGGTGAAGTAGAAGGTGAACAGCCCGACCGTGAAGGCCTTGAAGAGCCCGCCGATCAGGGTCGATGAGACGCCCCAGGCATTGTCGGCGGCCGTCTGGACGTAGTTCTCGATGGTGCCGGAATCCTTGAGCAACCGATTCTGCAACTCGCCCAGCGAGAGGTCCTGGTGGAAGGTCCGGTTGATCCAGCCGATCAGATTGTCGACCAGGTGGGGCAGGTCACCGGCGATCTTCGCCACCTGGTCGACCAGCAGCGTGCCCAGCGCGGCGAGGAAGCCCACCACCGCGACCAGGACCCCCACGAACACCAGGAAGGTCCCGACCCCCCGGCGCACCCCCCGGGCCGCCATCCGGTCCACGGCCGGCTCCAGCGCCAACGACAGGAAGAACGACACCAGCAGCATCACGAACAGGTCGATCAGCTGCCGGAACGCCCAGTCGGCGAGCTGGAAGGCCCCCACCAGCACCAGGAACAGCACCATCGCCCGCGGCAGCCAGCGCGGCATCCCGCCGCCCCACAGCCCCCCGCCCGCCGGCGCGCCGTCGGCATCCCGCTCGTCCGAATTCTTCTGTTCCGCGCTACTTGTCACCCGAACAGTCTGTCCCATGCCCCCGGAAGGCGGCACTCAGCGCAGCACCCCGGAGACCCCCTGGGTCTCACAGACCACGCGCCAGACGTCCTTGGCCTCCCAGCCCGACTCCAGCGCCTGCCGCACCGTCCGCCCGCCCAACTCGCTCATCACGTGATCGGTCGCGAACGACTCCGCGTACGACTCCCCGAAGTGCGCGTACATCCGTCGCCAGAACTCCGTCAGCCTCATGCCCCAAGTATCCCGGACCGGGCCCGCCACTCCCCGGCCGTCACCGCGTACTCGACCTCGCCGTGCTCACTGCCCGCGATCATCTCCGGGTAGTCCTCGTGGAACGTCCGGACGTACGACAACCCGCTCTTCTCCATCACCCGCCGCGAGCCCGCGTTCACCGCCATCGTGTACGCCACCACCCGCTCCACCCCCGCCTCCACGAACCCACGCCGCACCAGCGCCCGCGCCCCCTCCGTCGCATACCCACGCCCCCACGCGGCCCGCCGCAACCGGTACCCGAGCTCCACCTCCCCCCTCTCCCCCTCCCGCGTAGGCCGGAACTCGAACCACCCCAGGAACGCCCCGCCCACCCGCTCCTCCGCCGCCCACCAGCCCAGATCCCCGTACCGCCGGTAGTGCTCCAGGTACAGCGGCACCAACTCCCCCTCGACCCACTCCCGCGCACTCGGCTTCCCCCCGGTCAGGTACCGCATCACCTCCGGATCCCCGTCCAACTCCACGAGCCGCTCCACGTCCCCCACCGTGAAACGCCGCAGCACCAACCGCCCGGTCGCCAGGAACACGCCCCCATCGCTCATCCCACGATCCTCACCCCCACCCCACCACCCCGTCACCCCCATTTCCCCACCCCCCACCACCACCCGGCGGGCCCCCCACCACCACCCCGCGGGCGCTCACACCCGCTCAGGTCCGGTTCCTCGACCGCCCGCCCCGCCCCGTCCCGTCCCGGCAGCCGAACTGCCGGGGCGCGGCCGCCGCGTACGGCT
>NZ_JBVKDS010000023.1:0-90817 GCF_055633695.1 Kitasatospora sp. NPDC114501
GATAAAATGCGCACGCCAAATACGCACCAGGCCGCAACGTGAAAACGACGAAGCGACCCGGCCCGAACCGGGAAGTGGTGTTTCAGAGGATTGGCTGCCCCGGGACCGTCCGCGCTGATGCGTGTCCGGTGCTCCCTGCCAGGCAGCTCGAAGAACACTAGACCTCTGGGGTGCCCGAGTCAAGTGGCGCAAGCCGATTTCCGGCATCCTCCTCGACCGGCAGCTGGAAGGCCAGGACGGCGACGTCGTCGTCGTGCTCGGAGGTCACGCCCATCGCCCGCAGCAGCCGGGCGCAGATCACCTCGGGGGCACCGATCGCACCGGCCAGGGTGCGGGCCAGGAGGTCGAGTCCCTGGTCGATGTCCTCGTCGCGGCGCTCGACCAGTCCGTCGGTGTAGAGGACGCCGGTCGTGCCGGGGAGCAGCCGCAGGATGTGGGAGAGGTGCAGGCCGCCGCCGGTGCCGAGCGGCGGTCCGTTCTGTTCCTCGCTGCGCAGGATGGTGCCGTCCGGGCAGCGCAGCAGGATGGGGAGGTGTCCGGCGGAGGCGTACGAGAGGGTGCGGCGCCGCGGGTCCCAGACGGCGTAGGTGCAGGTGGCGATCTGGTTGGCGTCGATCTCCATGGCGAGGCCGTCGAGCAGGCGCATCACCTCGTGCGGGGGCAGGTCGAGGCGGGCGTAGGCGCGGACGGCGGTGCGCAGCTGGCCCATGACGGCGGCGGCGCGCAGGCCTCGGCCCATGACGTCGCCGATGACGAGGGCCGTGCGCCCGCCGTCGATGGCGATGACGTCGTACCAGTCGCCGCCGACGGCGGCCTCGGCCCCGCCCGGCTGGTAGGTGGCGGCGACCCGCAGACCGGCCGGCTGGTCGAGCTTCTGGGGGAGCAGGCTGCGCTGGAGGGTGACGGCGGCCTCGCGCTGGCGGCGTTCGGCTTCGCGCAGGCGGGCGGCGGCGAGGACCTGGTCGGTGACCTCGGCGGCGAAGATCAGCACGCCGGCGGGTGGCCCCTCGGCGGGGGCGTCGCCGTTCTCCCCGGTGCCGAGCGGGACGCAGGAGACGTTGTAGTAGCGGTTGCCGGTGAGGCCGAGGATGCAGCGGGCCTTGACGCTGCGCGGGCGGCCGCCGCGGATGACCTGGTCCATCAGGGGCAGGACGCCCATGGTGGCGAGTTCGGGGAGCGCCTCGGCCGCCGGCAGGCCGGTGTGGCGTTCGCCGAAGAGCTCGCGGTAGGCGCGGTTGGCGTAGCCGAGCTGGTGGAGCGGTCCGTACGTGACGGCGACCGGGGCGGGGATGCGGTTGAGGACCTCGCGCAGGTTCTGCGGTCTGTGCGGGTCGAGGAGTTCGGCGGTGGCGGCGGGGCTGGTCGGGTCGCGGGGGCTGGGCACGACGACGCCGTCGGGGCAGGGCGCACCGTCCTCGGTGCCGGTCCCGTGGGGTGGGACGGCACGCCAGGGGACTCCGGTGAGCCGGGCGCTCCAGCGCATGAGGTTCAAACGACGGCCGCTTCCTCGTTTACCAGGCATATCATCACTTTTTGTGTGCGCAACAGCACACGGGGTAATGACCAGTCGGGCTGATCCTGTCAGGCGGAGGCCCGGTTCCGGAAGTCGCGCGCCCGGCGTGGCCGTCCGATCCGTCGCCCGGTTCGCCCACCGGTCCGTCGGCCGGTCGGCCGTCGGCCCGGGCCGGCGGGCGCGGTCACCGGGGAGCGTCCGGTCCGGCGTCGGACGGCCGTCCGGCCCTCGGGTCGAACCCTCTCTCGAAGGCCGAACGC
The DNA here is from genome assembly GCF_055633695.1 of Kitasatospora sp. NPDC114501. NCBI lineage: Bacteria > Bacillati > Actinomycetota > Actinomycetes > Kitasatosporales > Streptomycetaceae > Kitasatospora > Kitasatospora sp. NPDC114501. Next base: position 1,774 of record NZ_JBVKDS010000023.1, read on the forward strand.
GGGTGCTCCATCGCGCCCAGCGAGACCACTTCGCGGGAGAACACCCCGCCGAGCATCCAGTCCACCAGCACCCGCACCCGGCGCTCGGTGCTCGGCAGCCGCCGCAGGTGCCGGGCCCGGTGCAGCCACCACGCGCGGCGGCCGGTGAGCCGGCCGCCGCGCCGGGTGTGCGCGACCGCCCGGCGCGGGCCGAGCGAGGTCGAGCAGGCGGCGGGGCCGGGCCGGTAGTCGGCCAGGCCCGGGGCGTGCGGCCCGCCGTCCAGGGCCACCACGACGTTGCGGGCGAGCAGTTCGGCCTGGGCGAAGGCGTGCTGGGCGTTGGGCGCGCAGGGGGCGCCGTCCGCGTTCGGGTCCGGAACGGCGGCGCAGTCGCCGGCCGCCCAGACGCCGGGCAGGGCACGCCCGTCCGGTCCGACGGCCTGCAGGGTGGCCAGACATCGCACCCGACCGAGGGTGTCCAGCGGCAGGTCGGTCTCGCGCAGCAGCGGGGAGGGCCGGACGCCCGCCGTCCAGACCAGGGTGCGGGCGCCGAAGCGGCTGCCGTCGGAGAGCGCCACGACCCGGTCGGCGGCGGACTCCAGGGTGGTGCCCAGCCGGATGTCGACACCGCGTTCGCGCAGTTCGCCGAGGGTGTGGGCGGCGAGTTCGGGCGACTCCTCGGCGAGGATCCGGCCGGTCGCCTCGACCAGGACCCAGTGCAGGTCCTCGGCGCGGACGTTGTGGTAGCCGCGCACGGCGGCGCGGGCCATGTCCTCCAGTTCGGCGAGCGCGCCGACGCCCGCGTAGCCGGCGCCGACGAAGACGAAGGTGAGCGCGGACTGGCGCAGTGCCGGGTCGCGGGTGGCGGAGGCGAGGTCGAGCTGCTCCAGGACGTGGTTGCGCAGGCCCACCGCCTCGCCGACGGTGGAGAAGCCGAGGCCGTGCTCGGCGAGGCCGGGCACGGGTGCCGTACGGGAGACCGAGCCGGGGGCCACCACGAGGACGTCGTAGGGCAGTTCGACCGGGGCGGGGGGTTCGCCGGGGGCGGCGGCGTCGGCGAGGGCGAGCCGGGCGGCGTGTTCGATCCGGGTGATCCGGGCGGTGAGCACCCGGCAGTCCGGCAGGACCCGGCGCAGCGGGACGACCACGTGTCTCGGGTCGATCGAACCGGCCGCCACCTCGGCCAGCAGCGGGTGGTAGGTGAAGTAGGCCTGGGGCTCGACGACGGTGATCTCCACCTCGCCGCGCCTCAGCCGGTCCCGCAGGGCGCGCTGGAGGTGGAGTGCGGCGGCCGTTCCGGCGCAGCCGCCGCCGGCGATCAGGATCCTGATGGTGCACCTCCTGCCGAAGCGACGTTTCCTCCCGGCCGCCCCGCGGCCGGGGGTGTCCCCCACTCACGCCCCCTATGAAGGACCGGCGGAGGTGGTCTTGTCCACAGTCCGTACGGGGCTGGTTGCGACCCGAGTGACCCGCGTGGCCAGTTGTGCCTACTGGGCGACTTTCTGACGCACTTTCGGCCTCGGAGAGTGGTGAACTATGGTCGGATTGTGTACCGGGGCGGCCGTCGCCATGACAATCGACGACGACGCACCGTGGAGCGGCCACTACGGCCAGTTCCAGCGTTGGCGTGAGAACCCGACTGGGGGACGGTCATCCGGGGAAGGGTAGTTCCCGGACAGGGCCCCGGACGGTGCCGACGCGCCGAGCCGGACGTGGACCCGGCACGGCGGCACGAACCGTGGTCACCGGAACCGGACGGGCGGCACGAGCAATGGGTCATCGGGTCATTTCTGACGGGCCGAGCTGCACCGGGGGGTGCAGGGGCGGGCGACGACAGGGTCCGGATTCGGACGCCTGCGGGGGAGAGTTGGGATGATGGATCAGGAGCAGGTGTTGGGTCGGGCGGGTGCACCGCAGGCCGGAGCGGGCACGGTCCCCGAGCAGCGCGGCCCGGTGGACCTGCCACCGCAGGGCGGGCTGCCACAGGTCGGAACGGTTCATGCCGCGGTCCCGTACCGGGTCGAGCCCGCACCGGTCGCGCCGGCGCCCGGGGCCCGGCTGCGGGTGGACGCCCGGCGGAATCTGGAGAGCGTGCTGCGGGCGGCCCGCGAGGTGTTCGGCGAGTTCGGCTACGGCGCGCCGATGGAGGAGGTCGCGCGCCGGGCCGGGGTCGGGGTCGGCACCGTCTACCGGCGCTTCCCGAGCAAGGAGGTGCTGGTCCAGCGGATCGCCGCCGAGGAGGTGGCGTGGCTGACCGCGCAGGCGCGGGAGTCGCTGTACGGCGGTGACGGCGCCTGGGAGTCGCTGGCCGGCTACCTGGCCCGCGCGGTGAGCAGCGGCGCCGGGCGGCTGCTGCCGCCGGAGGCGTTCCGGTACGCGGAGGAGCTGGGCCGGGTGCCCGAGCAGCGCGCGCCCGAACCGCCCGCGGCGGTCCGCTTCGACCTGCGCGGCGAGGAGGCCCGCTCGGGCGGGGTGGTCGAGCCGTCGGCGGCCGACGCCGATCCGCGGCTGCTGCTGCAGCTGCTGGCCGCCCTGGTGGCGCGGGCCGGTGCGGCGGGCGAACTGCGTCCGGGCGTCACGGTCTCGGACGTGGTGCTTGTGCTGACCGCCTCGGTGCCGGTGCACGCGGCCCGTCCGTCGGTCTCCGTACCGGCGGCCGGCGGTTTCTCGCCGATTTCGCCGCAGCCGGACGGCCAGGCGGTCTCCGGGCCCTCGGACCGGCTGCTGCAGATCCTGCTGGACGGCCTGCGGGCGCGCTGACGTCCGTCGGCCGCCCGGTCCGCCACGCCCGGCGGGCACGGGAGTTGGAGGGAGGACCGGCGCGCGGCCCGAGTGCGCGCGCCGGGTGTGGGAGTCGCACACCCCACCGCCGCACGCTGGGCGAACACCTTCGCGACGGCCCCTCGGAGGGGTGGAAGGCGGCCGGTCCGGCTACCGCCGTTCCCTGCGCTATGCCATCCTTTGCCCGTGGTTGGAGCCAATGTCCCGATGCGCGCCGTTCGCGCGCCATCGGCGCCGTACGCCGGGGAACCGTGCGCCTACGCACTCCCGCGCGCCCTGCCACACTACGGGGGCTGTCGTGGAATCTGGGGTCCGTTGTGAGCGCCGAGGAACAGAACGACTACGGGTACGGCCTCGACTTCGGAGGCTTCTCCGGTGAGGCCTCCGAGGGGTCCGCCGCAGGCCCCCGCAGTCTCGGCAGCACCGGCGGGACGGCCCAAGTGCCGGGCGCCGCAGCGGATTCGGCCGCCGGGCAGGTCCCCGACCAGGCCGGGATGCCCAGCCGCGAGACGCTCTCCGCCTCCGCCGCCGCACTGCCCCCGGGCCGGGTGCCCGGGCAGGCCCCGGCGGGCCGGGGCGGCGTCGCCCCCGAGGCGTTCGTCGGCGACCCGTTCCCCGGTGACGGCCGGACCGCCCGGCCGACCGTCCCCGCCCCCGCCGACCCGGTGGACGGCGAGCGCCCCGCCTCCGACGCCGAGTTGACCGCCCGGGTACGGGCCGGCGACGACACCGCGTACGAGGAGATCTACCGCCGGCACGCCGACTCGGTGCGCCGCTACGCGCGCACCTGCTGCCGGGACAGCTTCACCGCCGAGGACCTCGCGGGCGAGGTGTTCGCCCGCACCCTGCAGGCGCTGCGGGCGGGCAAGGGCCCCGAGTTCGCCGTCCGCGCGTACCTGCTCACCGCCGTGCGCAACGTCGCCGCCGCCTGGCACCGCAGCGAGCGGCGCGAGCAACTCGTGGACGACTTCGCCGTGTTCGCGCAGACCTCGGCCGCCGTCGTCGACTTCGACCTCGCCGACCCGGGCGCCGACGCCTGGGCGATGGCGATGGCCGACCAGCGGATGGTCATGCAGGCCTACGCCGAACTCCCCGAGGACGACCGGGTGGTGCTCTGGCACACCGAGGTCGAGCGGGAGTCCCCGAAGACCGTCGCGGTGATGCTCGGCAAGACCGCCAACGCCACCGCCGTCCAGGCCCACCGGGCCCGCGACCGGCTCGCCGCCGGGTTCCTCCAGGCGCACGTCTCGGGCAGCCAGGACAGCTCGTGCGAGGCGTACGCCAACCGGCTCGGGGCGTACGCGCGCGGCTCGCTGCGCAAGCGGGCCTCGGCGGAGGTCGGCCGGCACCTCCAGGAGTGCGACCGCTGCACGGCCGCCTGCCTGGAACTGACCGAGATCAACACCGGGCTGCGCGCCCTGCTGCCCGGCGGTGTGCTCGTCTGGATCGGCGTCGGCGGGTTCGGCGCCGCCGCGGCCGCCGTGGGCGGTGCCGCCGCCGTCGGCGGTGCGGCAGCGGCCGGGACGGCCGCCGCGACCGCCGGGTCCTCGGGGGCCGCGGCCGGTGCGGCCGCCGCCGGCTCGACCGGTGCAGGCTCCGGCGGGGCCGGCGCCGCCGCGGCCGGCGAGGGCCTGGGCACCGCGGCCAAGGCCGGGATCGCCGCCGCCATCGCGGTGGCCGCGGCCGCCGTCGCCGCGTACGCGCTCACCGGCTCGCCCGAGCCGAAGCCCCCGGCGGCCGCTCCCCCGGCCCCCAGCGCCCCGGCCGCGGCCTCCCCGACCCGGCCGGTGGCCCCGCCCGCCGCGGCACCGGCATCGGCCCCGACGCCGGCCGCCGCCGCTCCGGCCCCCGAGACGCCCGTGGCGACCCCCGACGCCAAGCCGGCCGCCAGGCCCACGCCGACTCCGCCGCCCGCCACCACCCGGGCGCCGGAGCCCGTCACGCCGGCGCCCAGCAGTCCGAAGGTGCCGAAGCCGACCTTCACTCCCCCGGTGGTGACCGTGCCGACCCTGCCGCCGGTGCCCACGCCCGACGTGCCGGTCGTCCCGACGCCGACCCTGCCGCCGGTGCCGACCCCGACCGTCCCCACGCCCTCGCCGCCCGTGCTCAGCGACTTCTGGGGCAACTCGCTGCCCGTGCTCAAGCCCGGCAACAACCGGGTGCCGCCGCCCGGGCCGAGCATCCGGCAGAAGGGCAGCGACAAGTTCCGGCAGCGCGACGGCGGCTGGATCGGCGGCGACTACCACCCGCACGCGATCACCGTGCACGCCCCGGCGACCACCCTGATCGACCTCAACCGCAGCTGCACGTCCTTCGACGCGGTGGCCGGGGTGGACGACGCCACGGTCTCGCCGGGCGGGGTCGTCTTCTCCGTCCAGGGCGGCGACGGCACCACCCTGTGGCGCTCCCGCCCGCTGGCCGCCGGCGACGGCGCGGTGCCGGTGCACGTGCCGCTGGCCGGGCAGAAGTCGGTCAAGCTGGTGGTCACACCGGTGAACGGGATCTGGTCGGCGCTGAACGTCGCGGACTGGGCCCAGGCCCGCTTCCGGTGCTCGTGACCGGCGCGCGCCCCGGGCGGTCGTGACGGAGGCCCGCTCCAGGAGTCCTGGAGCGGGCCTCGTCCGTGGTGCCGCGGGGCCTGCCGGGTGCGCGGCGGACCGTCGGATGGCGCGGTCGGATCGCGCGGTCAGATGGCGCAGGAGCCGTCCGCGCAGGCCTCCCCGGCCGGGGCGACCTGCACCGGGGCGGGGCGGTGCTCGCCGATCTCGGCGGCGACCTGCTCCAGCACCTTGCCGAAGGTCGCGGCGTCCTGGCCGCCCTGGACGGCCCACCTGCCCTCGAAGACGAAGGTCGGCACGGCGGTGATGCCGAGTTCCCGGCCCTCGGCCAGCTGGGCGTCGACCTCGGCGGTGCCCTCGTCGCCCGCCAGGTAGGCGGTCACCCGGTCCCGGTCCAGCCCGGCCGAGACGGCGACGTCGGTCAGCGCGACGCGGTCGCCGACGTCGACGCCGTCGGTGAAGTGCGCCTTCAGCAGGGCCTCCTTCAGCCGCCCCTGGACGGCCGGGCCGTACTCGGCCTCGGCGAGGTGCAGCAGGCGGTGGCCCAGGAAGGTGTTGGCGTGCAGCGCGGCGTCGAAGTCGTACGTGATGCCCTCGGCGAGGCCCAGCTCGGCCACCCGCGCGTCCATCGCCACCGACTGCGGGCCGTAGCGCTCGGCCAGCCAGGCGCGGTGCGGGCTCGCGGTCTCGGGGGCGTCCGGGACCAGCTGGTACGGACGGTAGACGACCTCGACCTGGTCCTTGCCCGGGAAGTCCGCCAGGGCCTCCTCGAAGCGGCGCTTGCCGATGTAGCACCAGGGACAAGCGATGTCGCTCCAGATCTCGACCTTCATGCGGGGCTCCAGGGGCGTGGGGTTCAGACGGTACGAGATAGGTGAACGATGAACCATCTCGGTACATTCCCGGCACTCCGGCCGGCACCCCGAGGGCGGCCGCCCCGCCGGTCAGGTCGCGGGCGGCGCCGGGACCACCAGCACCGGGCAGGCCGCGTGGTGCACCACCGCCGAACTCACCGAGCCCATCAGCAGCCGGGCGAAGCCGCCGTTGCCCCGGGTGCCGATCACCAGCGTGTGCTGCCGGGTCGCCGCCTCCAGCAGCACCTCGATCACGTTGCCCAGCACCACGTGCAGCGACAGCTCCCCCGCGTACGGCGCGGGGCGCTGGCGCTGCACGGCGGCCACCGAGCGGCGCAGCCCGTCCGCCATGCTCTCCACCAGCGTCTCCACGCTCTCCTGCACCAGCTCCGCCATCCCCGGGGGGTAGCCGGCCGGCGCCGGGTTGACCACGGCGAGCACGTACAGCGGCAGTCCGAACAGCTCGGCCTCCGTCATCGCCCGGTCCAGCGCCCAGAGCGACCCGTCCGACCCGTCGCACGCCGCCAGCACCCCCGGCGTCCGCCCCGCCGGCGGACGCCCGAGCACCGACAGCACGACCGGCACCTCCCGCCCCGCGCTGCCACCGGCCACCGCACACCCTCCTCACCCCGGATCCACACCCCCGCCATCATCACCGCCCCGGGGACCCGGGCCCGGCAACCGCGCCGCAGGGCGGGGCGGGGGAGGGAGAGCCGACGGCCAGGAGGTGAGGGGGCAGGCGGGGCAGGCCAGCGGCCGGGTGGGCCGCTGGCCTGCAAGCCGGGGGCCGGCCGGGCCGGGTGAGCCCGGCGGGGCCGAGGGCCGCGCGGGCCCGGGGGATGGGCCAGCGGGGCGGGGAGGGGGCCCAGGGGGCGGCGGTCAGGCGGTCAGGGGGCGAGGGCGGGCTGGCGGGGGCCGGGCAGGCCGGTCCAGCAGGCGCCGTGACGGCGGGCGCGGATGCGGCGGAGCCAGAGTTCGGTGGAGACGAGGTCGGCGAGGCCGGCCAGGGCGGCGGCGGAGAGCGGGGTGACGGGGTCGGCGGCGCGGGCGAGGTCGGCGCGGACGGCGGCGAGGTCGATGAGGCCGGCTTCGGCGAGCAGCGGGGCGTCGAAGAGTTCGGCGAGGCCGTCGGCGGCGAGGCGCAGTCCGGCGCGGGCGGGGGCGGTGCGGTCGGGGCGGGGGCCGCGGCCCCAGTCGGGGGGCAGGTCGGTGCGGCCGGCGCCGGTGAGGACGGCGTGCAGGAGGGCGTGCCGGGCACCGGGCTGGAGGCGGACGTCGTCGGGCAGCAGCCGGGCGGCGCGCACCACCTGGTTGTCGAGGAAGGGTGCGTGCAGCCGCTGTCCGGGCTGTTCGGCGGCGTGCACGAGCGTGCGGAAGGAGCGCGCCTGCCGGTAGAGAGCGTGCCGGGCCCGGTGCGCGCCGGGGTGTTCCTCCGGCGCCGATTTGCGCGCCGCCAGGCGGAGCCGCAGCGCGACCGAGGAGAGCGCCTCGTCGGAGAGCCAGCGGGCGGCCGGGCCGGGCACGCACCAGGCGAGGTCGACGGCGGAGCGGGCCCCCGCCGTGCCGGCGTCGTCCGGGACGTGGCGGGCGGTCAGTCTGGCGGCCGCCTCGTCCAGCGCCTCGGCGTAGCGGACCCGGGAGAGCCGGTGGGCGGCCCGGACCACGGTGAGCGGGGTGCGCAGCGCGCCGGTGAGGACGCCCGCGGCCGCCCGGTCGGCGCCGGCCAGTGCGGCGACGGGGGACAGCAGTTCGCGCGGCCGGCCGGCCCGGATGAGGTCGGCGAGCCGAGCCGGGTGCCCGTCCAGCACCTGGCGGGCGCCGTAGCCGGTGAGGTGGTCGGTGCCGCCCGCGTCGAAGCGCGCCTCGGCCCGGGCGGCGGCGACGAGTTCGGGTCCGGGCTCGTCGGTGAGCCGGCCGGTCTGCGGGTCGGCGCCCGGCCCGGCGTACGGAAGGGTGTCCGGGGCCGGGTCGAGCACGGTGTGCCGCAGCCGCGGGGTGTCGGGGGCGAGCGCGAGGCCGGCCGGGGGCCCGGTCTCGCCGAGCGTGACGGCGGCCAGCCGTTCGGGGGCGGCGGGTTCCCGGACGGCGGCGGCACGGGCCCAGGAGCCCTTGACCGCGCCGCTCCTGGCCCCGGCGGTGGCCGCCCGGGCCGCCGCGGTGGCCGTGGGCACCGGCGGCAGCGGGACGGCGGCGGCGAGCAGCGCGACGGTCGCGGAGGCCGTCCCGTACGAGAGGTCGACGCCGAGCCGGGGCCGCCCGGCCGGGTCGAGCGCCGGGCCGGTGGTGCGGACCCGGGAGCGGACGGACTCCAGCAGGGCGCGGGTGAGTTCGCGGACGGCGGGCGCCTCGCCCCGCGGCTGCTCGGCGCCGCCCGGGTCGTCGTAGCCGGACAGGTACGGGCGGCCGCCGCGGATGCCGAGCACGTGGCCGGGCGGCACCCGTTGGACGCCCAGGTACGGGGTGCCGGTGCCGAGCGCCTCGGGGGACTCGGGGCAGGCGAGCCGGGCGGCGAGGTGGCCGGTGTCCAGCGGGGCGCCGACCAGGTCGGCGAGCGGCAGGGCGGCGGTGGCGTACGCGGTGCCGCCGGCCCACGGGGTGTGGAAGACGGGTTGGGCGCCTGCGAGGTCGGTGAGCAGCAGGGTGGAGCGGGTGCCGGAGCGCAGTACGACGGTGTAGCTGCCGGGCCAGGCGGTCAGGTGGCGGACGGCGCCGCCGCGGGCGGCGGCGAGGCCGGCGGCGAGTTCGGCGTCGGTGGCGCCGCAGTGGCCGAGGACGGCGAGCCGGGAGGTGGCGGGGGTGTCCTCGACCTGGTCGGGGGCGGTGGGGCCGGTGCTGACCACGGCGGGGGCGCCGGGGCGGAGGGTGACCAGGCGGATCTCCCCGGGGCGCCAGTCGCCCACGGCCCAGAGCGGGTCGGGCCCGGTCCACAGGGGGCGCGCGGCGATCGGCTCGACCCTGCCGAGTGCCTCGTGCGCCGGGGTGCCCGCGCTCGGTACGCCCGTGCACCAGCCCGTCAGCCACCGCATCGCGCCTCCACCGGACGAGGACCTGCATCCGTGGGCGCGTCCGCCGCCCGCCGGGCCGCCGGGTGGTCTGCCGTGGCGGCCCGTACGCGTCCCGGCGTGCCCCCGCAGCTCGACGCGCCGTCAGGAGACATCGTGCCACCGCGGGACGTCGCCGTGGCCGGTGTTCCGGGTTCCGCTTCCGTTCGGACCGGCCGTTCGACGGCCGGGTACGGGCGTCCGGGCCGGCACGGGTGCGCCCACGGGCCGGGAGGCCGGGCCCGGGGTCGCTCCGACGCCCGATCGCTCTGGCGGGCAAGTTCCGTACGCCTGAAGGGAGTTCGATCACCCCGCCACTCCGGCGGGGTGGGCGGGCCGGGCCGCCCCCTCCCCGGCCCGGACCACCGGCAAACGCCTTGACATGGGCATCGCGAGATGGCCGAAAGGCGTCGCCCAGCCCGGGAGGGCATCCGCATGCCCTCCCGGACTTCACCGCCGCCCGCGGGGATTGAGGCGGCGGCATCCCCCGGCCTGCCGGGTCCTCGACGGCAGGCCGACCCACGACCACCAGCGAATCGCCGACCAGCCGGTCGGGCCAGGGGGCACGGCCGGGCGCACGTGAACACGGGACCGGAGCACGACGCTCCGGCGCGCGGTGCGGTCGGCCGGATCCGAGCGGTCCGGACCAACTCCGGTGCGGCACCGCCGAGTGCGCGATCCCGCCATCCGGAATGCGACCTCTTAACCGTCGGAACGCGTCCGACTACGCTAGGTACAGCAGCTACGGCCCGGTGCCGCCCGGGCCCCGCGCACAAGGCCGCAGGAGGTGCCGCCGCCACCATGACCGTCAGCCCACGTGGACCGAACGAACGGCTCGGCACGCTCCTGACCCTCGCCCAGATCAGCAACGCCGGACTGGCCCGCCGGGTCAACGACCTCGGTGCCCAGCGCGGGCTGACCCTGCGGTACGACAAGACCTCGGTGGCCCGCTGGGTCAGCAAGGGCATGGTGCCGCAGGGGCCCGTCCCGCACCTGATCGCCACCGCGATCGGCGGCAAGCTCGGCCGACCCGTCCCGCTGGAGGAGATCGGCCTGGGCGACACCGACCCGGCGCCCGAACTCGGCCTGGCCTTCCCGCGCGAGGTCGCCGACGCGGTCCGCTCGGCGACCGACCTGTGGCGGGTCGACCTCGACCTGCGCCGGGGCCCCGGCGGCGGCCGCTGGAGCGACAGCCTGGCGGGAACCTTCTCGGTCGCCGCCTACGCGACCCCGGTCTCCCGCTGGCTGATCACCCCCGCGGACGGCTCGGTGGCCCGCGAGGTGCCCCGCTCGCCCACCGACACCTCCTCCTACCGGGTCGGCCACTCGGACGCCGCCAAGCTCCGCGAGGCCGCCCAGGAGGCCCGCCGCTGGGACTCCAAGTACGGCGGCGGGGACTGGCGTTCGTCGATGGTGCCGGAGTGCCTGCGGGTGGAGGCGGCGCCGCTGCTGCTCGCCTCGTACAGCGACGCGGTCGGCCGGGCGCTGTTCGGCGCGACCGCCGAACTGACCAGGCTGGCCGGCTGGATGGCCTTCGACACCGGGCAGCACGAGGCCGCCCAGCGCTACTACATCCAGGCGCTGCGGCTCGCCCGGGCCGCCGCCGACGTGCCGCTCGGCGGCTACGTCCTGGCCTCGATGAGCCTCCAGGCGGGCTACCGGGGCTTCGCCGAGGAGGCGGTCGACCTCGCCCAGGCCGCGCTGGAGCGCAACCGGGGCCTGGCCACCGCCCGCACCATGAGCTTCTTCCACCTCGTGGAGGCCCGGGCCCAGGCCAAGGCCCGCAACGCCGCGGCGTGTGCGACGGCGCTCGGCGCGGCGGAGAGCGCACTCGAACGGGCGCGCGCCGGGGATCCCGATCCGGCGTGGATGGACTTCTACGCCTACGACCGGCTGGCCGCCGACGCCGCCGAGTGCTTCCGCGACCTCGGAGTGCCCTCCAAGGTCCGGCAGTTCACCCGCGAGGCGCTGGCCACCCCCACCGAGGGCTTCGTCCGCTCGCACGGCCTGCGGCTGGTGGTCTCGGCGATGGCCGAGGCGGAGGCGGGCGACCTGGACGCCGCGGTCGCCGCCGGCGAGCGCGCCGTCGAGGTGGCCGGCCGGATCTCCTCGCAGCGCAGCCGGGAGTACGTGGTGGAGATGCTGCGGCGGCTGGAGCCCTTCCAGGGTGAACGCCGGGTACGGGAGTTGACCGAGCGGGCCCGGGCGGTGATCGTCGCTCCGGCATGAGCGGTGGGTCCGCCGGAGTTGACGGTAAATGAGGTGCACGCGCGAGAGCGGCCTGGCTAAGGTCTCTCTCGTCCAGGTGCGCAGGCAGAGGTTACTTCCACTGTTAATGGGCGTGTCACGGGTTCGAGTCCCGTCACCGGCTCTTCGGGCCGGTGTAGCTCAGTCGGTAGAGCAGCTTCGTCACCTCAGCCGCCTTCGATCTCTGGACACCCATACCTGAATAGTTCTTCCGCACCTCCCGGTGCGACGGCAGCGGTTACTTCTGGTAGACGCCGGTTCTCCGGCGTAGCGGTTCGAGCCCGCGAAACACCGCCGCCATCCTGATCTCGGGAGGCAGTGCGCTTCGGAGTGCCCGGTGCGCAGGCGGGGGTTACTTCGGATCTTGCGGTTCCGGGTTCGAATCCCGGGCGGCCGTGCGCGAGCGCGGCCGGTAGCTCAATCCGGTAGAGCACAAGGCATACACCTCCGCCGACGTCGGCCGTCCCACGGTCGGCACGATCTCGGGCACGCCGTACCGCAGCATGCCTCCCTTCCCACTGACACCACCAAGCCGAGGGGGGCTGTCGCATGTCCAGGTTCAACTTCCGCGGGGCCAAGGCGAGTCCGAGTTCGCCGGTGGCCACCACCGGGCAGCTCACCCGCAACCACAACGGCGGCGTCGGCCACGTCCGGGACGCCAGGTCCGAGCTGTTCCTGCTCGCGATCGCCAACATGGTCGGCCAGGACACCTTCCACGAGCGCGGCGGCGCGCGCGACGACCGCTACACCGCGCTGGTGCGCGAACTCGCCGTCGCCGAGCCGGAGTGGACCCTCGGACTGCTGCGCTGGCTGCGCCACGGCGCCCAGATGCGCACCGCCGCCCTGGTCGGCGCCGCCGAGTTCACCCGCGCCCGGCTGGACGCCGGCGCCCACGGCCACTCCCGGCAGGCCGTCGCGGCGGTGCTGCGGCGCGCCGACGAGCCCGGCGAGCTGCTCGCCTACTGGACCTCGCGCTACGGCCGGGCGCTGCCCAAGCCGCTCAAGCGCGGCGTCGCGGACGCCGTCCAGCGCCTGTACGACGCCCGTTCGCTGCTGAAGTACGACACCGCGGGCAAGGGCTACCGGTTCGGCGACGTGATCGAGCTGACCCACCCCTCGCCGGCCCCGGACCGGCCCTGGCAGGGCGCGCTGTTCGCGTACGCGCTGGACCGCCGGCACCGGCCGGAGGAGGCCGTCCCGCCGGCCGCGGACCGGATGCTGACCGCCAACCGCGAGCTGCTGGCGCTGCCCGCCGAGGAGCGCCGGGCGGCGGTGACCGCCGAGGGCGGCGCCGAGCGGCTGGCCGCCGCCGGGCTGACCTGGGAGGCGCTGGCGGGCTGGCTGCGGGGGCCGCTGGACGCGGCCGTCTGGGAGGCGGTCATCCCGTCGATGGGCCCGATGGCGCTGGTGCGGAACCTGCGCAACTTCGACCGGGCCGGCGTCTCGGACACCGTCGCGGCCGAGGTCGCCCGGCGGATCTCCGACAGGGGCGAGGTACGGCGCTCGCGCCAGTTCCCGTTCCGCTACCTGGCCGCGTACCGCAACGCGCCCTCGCTGCGCTGGGGGCACGCGCTGGAGACGGCGCTCGGCCACTCGCTGGCCAACGTGCCGGAACTCCCCGGTCGGACGCTGGTCCTGGTGGACCGCTCCGGTTCGATGTTCGACCGCTCCGGCGGGCCGACCGAGCTCAACCGGGCGGACTCGGCGGCGATCTTCGGCACGGCGCTGAAGGTCCGGGCCGCGGAGGCGGACCTGGTCGAGTTCGGCACCACCAGCCGGGTGGTCGAGGTCGGCCGGGGTGAGGTGGTGCTACGGGTGCTGGAACGTTTCTCCAACCTCGGCGGCACCAACACCGCCGACGCCGTCCGCGCCCACTACCGCGGCCACGACCGGGTGGTGATCGTCACCGACGAGCAGACCGGCCCGGGCCACCGGGGCGGCGATCCCCTCGCCGCGGTCCCGGCCCACGTGCCCGTCTACACCTGGAACCTGGCCGGGTACGCCCCGGGCCACGGCCCCGGTGGCGGCGCCCACCGGCACACCTTCGGCGGCCTGAGCGACGCGGCCTTCCGGCTGATCCCCCTCCTGGAGTCCGGGGCGAACGCCCACTGGCCCTGGGAGGGGTAGCGGAGCCCGCGTCGGCCGGGCGAGGAAGGGGGAGGAGCCATCACGGGGGTGTGGCTCCTCCCCCTTCCGTTCCCCTGTTCCGCCGGCGGCCGGCGGGCGGACCGGGCGGCGGGCGGGCCGGCGGGACGGGCGGCGATCGGGCGGATGAGCCCGGTCACAGCCCCGGCCGGCGGGCCCGGACAGCCCCGTAGACTCGGTTGATTGTGACTGCCACCGCCCCGATCCCCCAGCCCTCGCCGTCCGCCCGGCTGTCCGCCGCGCCGGCCGCCTACCCCGCGCCGATGTACCCGCACAAGGCCACCGAGGCCCAGCACCGCGAGCGTCGCATCCGCAGCTTCCAGCCGCGCCGGGGCCGGATGACCAACGCCCAGGCGAGCGCCCTGGACCGGAGCTGGGAGACCTACGGCATCCCCATCGACGGCACCCCGCTGGACCTGCCGGAGCTGTTCGGCGGACTGCCGGTGACGCTGGAGATCGGCTTCGGCATGGGCGAGACCACCGCCGCGATGGCCGCCGCCGACCCGGCCATGGGCATCCTCGCCGCCGACGTGCACACCCCCGGCCACGGCAACCTGCTCGGCCTGCTGGAGCGCGACGGCTCCCGGAACGTCCGGACGGCCGCCGGCGACGCGGTGATCCTGCTGCGCGACATGCTCCCGGACGCCTCGCTGGCCGGTCTGCGGGTCTACTTCGCCGACCCGTGGCCCAAGCCGAAGCACCACAAGCGCCGGCTGGTCCAGCCCGCCTTCCTCGACCTGGTGCTGCCCCGGCTCGCCCCCGGCGCCCTGGTGCACTGCGCCACCGACTGGGAGCCGTACGCGGAGCAGATGCTGGACGTGCTGTCCGCCTCGCCGGAGCTGGAGAACCTGCACCCCGAGGGTGACGGGACCGGCTGGCTGGAGCCCGCGGACCACCCGGACGGCAGCATCCCCGGCTACGCCCCGAGGCCGGACTGGCGCCCGGTCACCAAGTTCGAACGGGCCGGGATCGCCAAGGGCCACGTCGTCCACGACCTGCTGTTCCGCCGCCGCTGACCCACCGGCGGCGTTCGAACCGGCGGCCGCGCGGCGGCCGTACGGGCGTGCCCGGGACGGACGGTTCGTCCCGAGTCCTCCCGACCGGCCGCCGCCGTGGCCTACCCTGTGCCGCATGGGCAGCCCGTCCGGCGGCGGGTTCCGGACGAACGGTCGGACGACGGTCCGGGCCGCCGCCGACGCACCGGAGACGGTCCCGAGCACCGGCGGCACCCGGACCATCCCGGGGCCCCGGAGGCACCGGGCCCGGCGCCCGCTGCCCCGGCCGGGTACCGCCCCCGCCGGGCCGGCCCCGGCCGCAGCCCCCGGCGCCCGCCCCGGCCGCAGCCGCTCGGTGGCGATCTCCCCGGGCACCACGACCGCCGTGCTGACCCTGATCGGCTGCGGGGTGCTGATCCTGCACCTGGTCCAGCGTCAGACCGGCACGGCCGGGCTGCTGGTCGGCCTGGGCTTGGCGGTGGTGCCGCTGCCGTTCGTGCTCGGCGGCCTGGCCTGGCTCAACCTCACCGCCCGGGTGCCGCTGCGGCACACCGTGTTCTGCCTCGGCTGGGGCGCCTGCGCGGCCACCACCGTCGCCATCCTGGCCAACAACTGGACGGCGAGCTACCTGACCCGGCACCGGGGCCCGTTCGGGGAACTGCTCGGCGCCGGGATCGCCACCCCGGTGATCGAGGAGACCGCCAAGGCCACCGCCCTGCTGGTGCTCCTGCTCCCGTTCGGCCGGCGGCTGCGCTGCCACGGCCGCCGCACCGGGCGCCCCTGCGCGCCGCTGCTGCGCCGGTCGCCCGTGCCCCGGAGCCCCCGCCCGTACCCGCGCCGCCCGGTCGGGCCGCCCGCCCGTGGCCGGCCCCGGCTGCGCCCGCACCTGCGACCGCTGCCCTACCTGCGCCCGGCCCCGCCGCCGCACCAGCGCTCCCGGCCGCGCACCCTGGCCGCCGGGGTGGTGCTCGGCGGGACGGCCGCCTGCGGCTTCGCGTTCACCGAGAACGCCCTCTACCTGGGCCGGGCCTTCACCAGCGACCAGCGGCAGCGGCTGGACAGCATCGGCCTCGGCGACCCGCCCAGCCTGCGCGACTTCGACAGCACCGTGCAGACCTTCGTGCTGCGCGCCCTGCTCTCCCCCTTCGCCCACCCGCTGTTCACCGCGCTCACCGGGATCGGCCTGGCCGTCGCCCTCACCACCGGCCGCCGCTGGCTGGCCCGACTGGCGCTGCCGGCCGGCCTGCTGCTGGCGATGGCCCTGCACGGCACCTGGAACGCCGCCGCCGACCTCGGCACGGACGGCTTCCTGGTGGTGTACGCGGCGCTGATGGTGCCCTGCTTCGCCGCGCTGGTCTGCTTCGCGGCCTGGGCGAGATGCCGGTCCGCCCGGCACGCGGCGCCCGGCCGAGCGCGGGTCGCCAGGGTGCCCTGAGGAACCGATTTCCCATCCCGGCGACTTCCACGTATCGTTGTGTTCACCGACGCGGGGTGGAGCAGCTCGGTAGCTCGCTGGGCTCATAACCCAGAGGTCGCAGGTTCAAATCCTGTCCCCGCTACTCAGTAGCGGAAAGGCCCGGAGGACATCGTCCTCCGGGCCTTTCGCATGTCCGGGTACGGGCAGAACACGGTCCTGCCACGAAGCCGTAACGGTGGCCGGTCCCGCGATCACCTGTCAGGGGCCTGAACCATACTGAGGAAAAATTCATCCGATTTGGGGTCCTGTTCGGGCACCCCGGACAGGAAGCACCACATGATGTCGAAGCGACTGCTCAGCACCGCCGCACTCTGCCTCGTCCTGGCGGCCGGTACCGCCGCGTGCGGCAGCACCAAGAGCGACGGGACGGGCGGCGACGCCAAGGCGGGCGCCGCCACGCAGAAGCTCGACACCGACAAGCTCAGCGCCCAGGACATCTCGAAGCAGGCCAAGGACGCCCTGGCCTCCGCGACCTCGCTCAAGATGGCCGGCACCATCGGCACCGACGAGGGCGCCATGGAACTCAACCTGTCGCTGGACAACAAGAGCCAGTGCACCGGCACCATGGCGATGCCGGGCATGGGCAAGTTCGAGATCATCAGCGACGGCAAGACCTCGTACGTCAAGCCGGACGCCACCTTCTGGACCACCATGGGCGGCCCGAACGGCGCCAAGGCCGCCGAGCTGTTCAAGGGCCGTTACCTGACCGGCTTCGAGAACGACCCGTCGATGGGCTCCCTCACCAGCGTCTGCAATCTGGCCGACTTCAGCAAGAAGATCACCGAGGACAAGAGCGGCAGCGACAAGATCGAGAAGGGCTCCGCCGGCACCGTCAACGGCGTGAAGACCTTCAGCCTGAAGGTCACCGACGCCGAGGGCGAGGTCACGACCCTCGACGTCGCCACCGAGGGCAAGCCCTACCCGGTGCGGTTCGTGCACTCCGGCGCCAAGGACGGCAACGGCAAGATCGACTTCAGCGAGTTCGACAAGCCGCTGACCATCCAGGCCCCGTCGGCCGACAACACGATCGACTTCACCAAGTTCCAGGACCAGCTCAAGACCGCCTGAGCGGCGGACGCGGGCACCGCGAGAATAATCCGTTGCCTCCGCCCCGGTGCGCTGCCTAGGCTGGCAGCACACTGAAGGGAGGTGATCCTGAGTTGAGTTACATCAGGATGCGTGAGGTGGCTGCTCGCTAGAGCCGCCCCTGCCTGCGCGGGGTGAGGCTTCAGGCCTCCGGCAGGCGAAATCCACAGCAGTCACCCGGCCCGCGGGCTCACCGGTACATCCCCGGTGCCTCGGCGCCTGGCCAGTGCACGGGCCGGCGTCGCAGGAGCAGCCCGCGGGCCGTCTGCGTTCCCGGGGAGCTTCCGGCACGGTCCGGAGGCTCCCCGTGGCGTTTCCGGGACGGTCCGCGGCGCTAGAGTCTGCGCGGGTTCCGGAGCGGAGCGGCGCGGACACAGGGGGTGGGCGATGGCGAGGGCACGGCGGCCGGGCGGCGGGGTCGCGCTGCGGACGGTGCAGTGGGGTGCCGCCGGCGTGTTGGCCGGGACGGGGCTGCTCGGGCTGGTGCTGTTCGCGCTCGGCCGGGAGCACGCCTGGCAGGCGCTCGGCGGCGGGCTGGTGGTGGTCGGCGCCTCGGTGGTGCTGGGCGGCGGACTGGGCTTCCTGTTCGGGGTGCCCCGGGTCCGCGGTGCTGCCGGCGCCGGTGAGCCGCCCGGCTCGTACGCGCCGAACACCAATCTGGAGCAGGTCTCGGACTGGCTGACCAAGGTGCTGCTGGGCGTCGGGCTGACCCAGCTCGGCTCGCTCGGCGAGCGGCTGCACGACCTCGGTGCGGCGCTGGCGCCCGCGCTCGGCGGGGGCGAGGGGGTGGCGCCGTTCGCGGCGGCGCTGGTGCTGTACTTCCTGGTCTCCGGCTTCCTGGCCGGCTGGCTGGTGACCCGGCTGGCGCTGCCGCAGGCGCTGACCGAGACCGACCAGGCGCTGGACCTCTTCCTCGCCGGGCAGGACCACGACCGGCACGGCGACAAGGTGGGCGCGGACGACCTGCGGGTCCGCGCGATGCAGCAGCTCGGACTGCTGGGCGGCAGCGCGGAGCGCCCGGCCGCCCTGGCCGGGCAGCTGCCGCCCTCCTCCGGATCGCCGGCCGGGCCGGAGGGCGTGGTCGCCGAGGTCCGTTCGACCGCGCGGCGTTCGGCGCTGACCGCCGACCAGGTGCGGGACCTCTTCGCGGACGGCTCCGAGGGCCGGCGGATCCAGGCCCTCGCGCTGATGCAGGGCGATCCGGCGCTGGCGGACCTGCCGAGCGTGCTGGACGCGGTCGAGCACCCGCGCTCGGGCTTCGAGCAGTACCACGCGCTGCTGGCCGCCCGGGGGCTGCTCTCCCGGCTGCCCGCCGCCGAAGCGCAGCGGGTGCGGGACGCGGTGGCGACGCAGCTGGCCGACCCGCGGGGGATCCCGTACGGGTCGGACCGCAGCTGGCTGGCGGAGAAGATCCTGTCCCGGATCCAGGTGCCGGTCCTCGTGCCGGCGCGGACCGGGCCGCCCGCCCCGCAGCCCTTCCCGGCGGTGCCGGCCCAGCCGGGACCGCCGTCGGCCGGCGGGAACTCCTAGACGGTGAAGCGCAGTTCGGGCTGCTCCCAGGGCGTCCTGGGCTGCGGGGGCCGGGTGCCGGTGCGTACGGCGCCGACCCGCAGGTAGAAGCGCTCGGCGGGCGGGTGGGACACGACCTTGACCGAGGCGATCCCGGCCGCCCGCGCGCGGTCGAGCATGTCGGCGATCAACCGCCGCCCGACGCCCAGCCCTTGCGTCTCGTCGGCGACGAACATCAGGTCCAGCTCGGCCGGTTCGCGGATCAGGCCGTAGAAGCCGAGCAGGCGGTCGTCGGCGGCGTCCACGGCCATCCGGACCAGGTGCCGGGCGATGTAGTCGGGGGTCACCCGGTAGCCGTCGATCATCGCGAAGTACGCACCGCGGTAGGCGCCGGAGGCCTGGACGAGCGCGGTGAGCCGGTCGGCGTCGGTCTCGTCGGCGTGCCGGATCGTGGTCTCGGTCATGCGGGCGAGTATAGGGGCACTCAGCCGGAGTGACCATTACATTCCCGGGTGCCGGTCCGCCCGTCGGCGGGGGTCGGCGGGAGGCGCCCGGCGGGAGGGGTCAGCGGCCGAGCAGGCCCAGGGCGGCGGCCCGGTTGACGTTGGTCAGGCCGCGGACCAGCTGGGTGGTGAGGAAGACCAGCAGCAGCCCGACGCCCGAGAGCGCGGCGATCTGCCAGGGCGACTGGATCTCGTACAGGTGCCGGATGCCGTCGCTGTCACGGAAGTCGAACACCCGGTACCCCTTCCAGGAGGTGTAGGTCGGGAAGACCCAGTGGTACAGCGGGTAGAGCGCCAGGGCCCAGCCGAGCACCAGGAACACCAGCGTCGTCGCGAAGCTGAACACCGCCCAGGGGAACATCACCACCTGGTACAGCACGGCCTTCCAGCCGGCCCCGTCCCCCAGCCGCGCGGTGATCGCTCCCCAGCCGCCGGGGCGGACCTGGCGCACCGGCTCCGGGCCGGGGACGTCCAGGGCCAGCATGCCGCGCACCCGGGCCCGCTCCAGCCGGCCGAAGCCGCGGGCGAGGCTGGTCAGGGCGCCCAGCACGGGCAGGCCGAGGACGGTGACGAAGGTGCCGAGGCCGAGGCAGAACATGGTGACCGAGACGGCGAACCCGGCGATCGCCACCGGCAGGCCGCTGAGCGCGTAGCCGACCTCGCGGTAGTAGTACGCCGAGAACGGCGCCCGCCACAGGGCCGGCCGCCGCTCGGTCCGGCGGGCCCCGGCGGGGCGCCGGTCGTCACCGTGACCGCCCAGGACGTCCCACTCCCGGTCCTCCGTGCTGCGGCTGCTGCTCATGATCCCGGCCCCCGGCCCCTCGTGCTGTCGGTCGTTCGTCCCGCTGACGGTGTCCAGTCTGGTGGACGCGGTGGTCGGACGGGATCCGGGGGCCTGGCGGATCCGGGGTGGGGTTAACCCCCCTGCGTCCGGACGGCCGGGCCGGGCCACTCGTCGGCGAGCAGCGAGTAGAGGTACGAGTCGGTCCAGGCGCCGTCCTTGAACCCGTCGTGCCGCAGCCTCCCCTCCCGCCGGAAGCCCAGCCGGGTGAGCACCCGGACGGAGGCCTCGTTGGCCACCGAGACCCGCGCGGCCACCCGGTGCAGGTCCAGGGCCCCGAAGGCGAGGTCGCAGAGCAGGCCGACGGTCTCGCCCGCGTAGCCGCGGCCCCAGGCCCCGCGGGCCAGCACGCATCCGAGCTGGGCGGCGCGGTAGCCGTCGAGGGTGAGCGAGGCCTGCCCGATCGGCGTCGCGTCCGCCGGCTCCCCGGCGTCGGCGAGCCTGGTGACGGCGAGCCGGTAGGTGTCCCGTTCCGCGGCCATCGCCTCCTCCAGGTAGAGCTCGACCTGGTCGGCGCACTCCTCCCGGTCGCTCGGCCCGAAGGGCAGGTGGCGGGTGACCTCCGGGTCGCCGAACAGCGCGTGCAGCGCGTCCACGTCGCGCTCGGTGTGGTGGTACTCGCGGACGGCCAGTCGCGGGCCGGCGAGTCGTACGGGGACCATGGCTGCCGACCCTATCCCCGCCCGGCGGCTACCGTTCGGACTATGAACGACGAAGACCTGCGGCTCGCCCCGCGCACCAAGGCCGCCGACCTGCTCGCCTGGGCGGCCGAGCAGGGCCGCGCGCCGGTGGCCGAGGGGCCGCTGCGCGCGGTGCTGGCGCTGCTGGAGCTGGGCGAGGGCAGGATGCACGACGGCTGGCCCGAACTGACCTCCGACGCGGTGGAGCACCTGCTGTACGAGCGGCTCCACCTGTACGTCCAGCCCGCGCCCGAGGAGGACCCGCTGGCCTACGGGGACGCCGTCCGGCTGCTGATCGACCACCAGCGGGCGGCCCGGCGGCTGAACGCCAAGCGCCAGGAGCGGCTGCACGCGGAGGCCGAGTGGCAGGGCGAGGTCGCGGCCGGGCTGCTGCGCCGCGCCGACCTGGTGACCTGGCCCCGGCTGTACGCGCTGCTGCTGCACGCGCACGGGGTGGACGTCACGGACGGAGCGGCGGTGCGGGACTGGCTGGCCGGCTTCGCGGAGCTGTCGGAGGAGGAGCGGCTGGCCGCGTACGAGGCGCTGGTGCCGGCCGGCTGGCTGGACGAGCCGGACGAGCAGGGCTGGGGCCCGGGCCGGGTGCTGGCGGTCGGCATGGCCACGGACGGCGCGCGGCTGCTGCTGGAGCAGGGCCTGATGCGGCGCAGCTACCGCAACCTGGCCGAGCTGACCTCGCTGGGGCGGCCGATGCCGGACGAACTGGCCGGGGACTTCGGGCGGTTCGAGGAGGCGGCGGCCGACGCGGCGCTCGACCTGTTCGGCGGGTGGACGGTGCCGGGGCTGCCGCGGCTGCTGGTGACGGAGTTCCCGGAGCTGGCGCCGGAGCCGGGCCAGGAGGAGATCGAGGCGTACCTGGCGCAGCTGCCCGCCGAGGAGTGAGCCGGCGCGCGAAGGCCCCGGCCCCGGTGCTGCCGTTCCGGGGCCGGGGCCTTCGCGGGTGCGTCAGAGGGTGAGGCCGCGCTGCTCGAGCCAGGGCTCGGGGTCGACCGGGGCGCCGCCGCCGGGGCGGACCTCCATGTGCAGGTGCGGGCCGGTGACGTTGCCGGTCGCGCCGACCTTGCCGATCTGCTGGCCGGAGACGACCTGGCCGGAGCCCTTGGTGATCGAGGAGAGGTGGCAGTACCAGATCTCGGTGCCGTCGGGCAGGGTCTCGACGATCCGGTAGCCGTACGAGCCGGCCCAGCCGGCCGAGGTGATGGTGCCCTGGCCGAGCGCGTAGACCGGGGTGCCGGTGTCGGCGGCGAAGTCCAGGCCGGTGTGCAGGTGGGCCCAGTAGCGGGCGCTCTGGCCGTAGTGGGCGGAGAGCCGGTACTCCTTCACCGGGAGGGTGAGGGCGGCGGCCTTGGCCCGCTCGGCCTCCTCGGCGGCGCGCTTGGCCTCGGCCTCCTTGGCGGCGGCCTTGGCCTCCGCCTCCTGCGCGGCCTGGAGCCGGGCGGTCTCCTCGGCGGCGGTGCGCTGGCTGTCGGCCTGGTGCTGGATGCGGGCGGCGAGCGCGAGGCCGGGGTCGGCGGAGAGGGCGACCGGGGTCTCGTCCGGGGCCTCGACGGCGGGGGCGGCGGCCGGGGTCGCCGAGGCGAAGCCGGTGGCGCCCAGGGTGGCCGCGACGGCGGTGACGCCGAGCAGCGGGGAGGCTCCACGGGTCTGACGCGGCATCCGGTGGCGGTTGGTCTCGGCCTCCGGGCCGAAGGCCTCGGGGCCGTCCGTGCCGGGGTGGTCGAGAAGCTGGGTGCCGGCTGCGGGGCCGGGGTGTGCCGGGGTGTGCGTCGACGCCACGGAGGCGCGCTCCTTTCCTTCCTTCGCGCCTACCGGGTTAGCTGACGGGTTCGGAGCAGGAAGGTCTCCTACGGCCGGGCCGGGGCCCCGCCGATTCACCCCAGGGAACGTGGTTCCCCGGCTCCCTGACCTGCCCGGGGGCCGGTCGGTGGGATTAGGCGACGGCGCACGGTGCCGTCTGGGTACGGCGTTGACAACCGCGCTGCGTTATCAAACGTTAATCCTAGGAGGCTCTGATTCCAAGCCATCCGTTCCGAGCAGCTTACGTCCAGGTGATCGGACGTCAACGAACGGCCCCTCATGCACGGCCCCATCTGAGTACGCCTACTCATGTGCGGCCCGACCGGGCGGCCGCATCCTGACGCCATGAGCGCACCGATGCAGAGCCGCACCACGGCCGCCTACTACATCCAGGCCGTCCTCTCCTTCGCCGTCTCGGGCACCGCCCTCGCGGCCGGGATCGCCTACCTGCCGGTCGGCGGGTGGACCCGGGCCTTCCTGGGGATCGGCCTCCTCTACACCGTCACCTCCGCGTTCACGCTGGCGAAGGTGATCCGGGACCGCCAGGAGTCCAGCGAGATGGTCACCCGGGTGGAACAGGCCCGGCTGGAGAAGCTGCTCAGCGAGCACGACCCGTTCAAGGTGGAGGGCATCTGACCACCCCCTTCCCCGGCTCGGCCGTCGACCGCTTGACGGCTAAGGCTATTAGCCTTAGCTTTATGGCTATCGGCGGCACCGCCGATGCCCCGCACCGGCGGCCCGAGGAGGACCACCATGAACGGCAGCACCACCCCGAGCACCCAGTACCTGACCGTTCCCGGCGGCCGGATCGCCTTCGACGACACCCGGCAGGGCGGCGGCACCCCCGTCGTCCTGCTGCCGGGCATGCTCGACAGCAGGACGACCTACCGGCACCTGCGCCCGCTGCTCGTCGCCGCCGGCCACCGGGTCGTCACCATGGACCTGCGGGGCTTCGGCGAGTCCTCCATCGCCTGGGACGACTACGGCCCGGCCGCCCTCGCCGGCGACGTCCTCGCCCTGCTCGACCACCTCGGCATCGAGCGCGCCGTCCTCGCCGGGAACTCCTACACCGGGGCGACCGTCGTCAGGGCCGCCGGGGACGCGCCCGAGCGGGTCGCCGGGATCGTCCTGCTCGACGCCTTCGTCGAGAGCCCGCCGCCGGGCCTCCTGATGCGCGGCGTCATGGGCCTGATGAGCGCGGCCCTCGTCCACTGGCCGGCCTTCTGGGGCTTCTACCTGCGCAAGATGGCCTTCCCCGGCGCCAAGCCCGCCGACTTCGACGCGTACGTGGACGGGCTGGTCGCCGCGCTGCGCACCCCGGGCCGGAAGGCCGCCACCCGCGGGTACGTCCACGGCGACTCGGCGCCCGCCGGCTGGACGGCCGCGGTGCGCTGCCCGGCGCTGGTGGTCATGGGCAGCAAGGACCCCGACTTCCCGAAGCCGGAGCTCGTCGCCGACCGGCAGGCCGCCGCCCTGGGCGCGCGGAAGGTGATGATCGAGGGGTCCGGGCACTACCCGATGGCCGACAACCCGGCGGCCACCGCGGACGCCCTGCTGCCGTTCCTCGCCGAGCTCGGCTGAGCCCGCCCGCCCCCGACCCGACGCCACCCGTACGGAGAGCCCGAACCCATGCCCCGTGTAGGACTGACCCCCGGCCAGGTCGTCGACCACGCCCTCGCCCTCATCGACGAGCAGGGCGCCGAGGCCCTCACGCTGGCCTCGGTCGCCGCCCGGGCCGGGGTCGCCACCCCCTCGCTGTACAAGCACGTCAGCGGCGGCCTGGCCGAACTGCGGCGGATGATCGCCGTCCGGGTCACCGGCGACCTGGCCGACCGGCTGGCCGAGGCGGCCGTCGGGCGCAGCGGGGACAACGCCGTCGCCGCCGTCCTGCGCGCCTACCACGCGTACGCCACCGAGCACCCGCACCGCTACCAGGCCCTCCCCCAGGCGCCGCAGCCCGACGACGACCTGACCCGGGCGGCCGCCCGGCTGGTCGGCGTGATCATCGCCGTGCTGCGGGAGTACGGCCTCGACGGCGCCGAGGCGATCCACGCCGCCCGCACCGTCCGCTCCCTCGCCCACGGCTTCGCCTCCCTCTCCACCGCCGGCGCCTTCCAGCTCGCCGAGGACCTCACCACCACCCACGACCGCCTCATCAGCACCCTCACCACCGGCCTGCGCGGCTGGCCCGTCTGAGGCCCGCTCCTCCTGCCAGTCGCCAGGGGACGCGGTACCGCCCCTGCACCGGGCGGCGCCACTTCCGCAACACCCTGCACACAGGCCCCACACATCGCAGGGCGCGATCCGGCCGACCGGCTCGATTCCGAGGGCGGCCTCCGGGGCCGGTCAGGCCGATGGGAGGCCCCGTCAGGCGGTGGGATCGGGGTCGAACGACTGGCGATTGACGCCGAATTGACTCGATATTGACGAGATCCGGTCACTTGGCGAGATCCGTTCACACCTTCGTAGGATCATCACCCTAGAATTCGCCGCGTGACGATGACTCAGTGGTCCGTAACGGCAACCGGCGTGCTCGCCGTCCTCGCCCTCGTGGCCGCCGCGCGGTACCGCGCCGTATCCGTCACCCAGCGCCGCCGCGCCGACCGGCTGCACGGGGAACTCCTCGCCCTCCAGGACCAGCTGGCCGTCGAACTCTCCCGCCGCGGCGCCGAACTCGCCGCCGTCCAGCAGGAGCAGGAGCACACCGCCTCCACCCAGCGGGCCTTCCTCAGCGTCGCCCGCCGGATCCTGGTGATGGCCCACGACCAGCAGGCGCTGCTGGACGAGATGGAGCGCACCCACGACGACCCCGCGCTGCTGGAGGGCCTGCTCAAGGCCGACCACGCGGCCGCCCAACAGGCCCGGCTGGCCCAGACCCTGGCCGTGCTGTGCGGCGCGCGGGCCGGCCGGCACTGGCCGGAACCCGTCTCCCTGGAGGACGTCGTCCGCGGCGCCCAGTCCCGCATCCTGCCGTTCCAGCGGGTGGTGGTGCGCAGCCGGACCGAGACCGCGGTGGTCGGCGCCGCCGCCGAGGCGCTGATCCACGCGATCGCCGAGCTGCTGGACAACGCCACCCGCTACTCCCCGCCCAGCACCCAGGTGTTCGTCACCCTGATGCCGGTGCACAACGGCGCCGTCATCGAGATCGACGACGGCGGCGTCGGCATGCCGGAACAGGCCGTCGCCAAGGCCGCCGCCGCACTGGCCGGCGGCAGCACCCTGGAGGTCTCCCGGCTGGGCGAGGTGCCGCAGCTGGGCCTGGCCGCGGTCGGCCGGCTCGCCGAGCAGTACGGCTTCCGGGTCACGCTCAGCTCGGCGCCCTCGCCGTACGGCGGCGTGCGCGTCGTCCTGCTGCTGCCGAACGCGCTGCTCACCGAGCCGCTGCCGCCCACCGTCCCCGGCCTCGGGCCGGACGACCGGGCGTTCACCCCCGGTCCCCGACCGGCCTCTCCCGCCGGTCACCCCATGGTGGAGACCCCGCCCCCCGGCCGGCACGCCGCCACCGGTGACACCCCTCCCCCGCTGCCCCGCCGGAGCCACCGGCGCGGCCGCACGGGCCGCCCCGCCCAGCACGCCGCTCCCCCACCGCCGCCCGCGCCGCCCTACCGCTCGGCCCGGGACGCGCAGGCGTTCATGGCGATGTTCCAGGCCGGGACCGCCAGCGGCCGTTCCGCCGTCCGGGCCCAGGCCCAGTCCGACCGTCCCCAGCCCGCTTCCCCCCGACTTCCCCAGCGCTCCGGAGAGTTCCATGACCACCACCCCTGATCTCGGCTGGCTGCTCGCCGACATCATCGCCGTCCCGCAGGTCCAGCACGCCGTCGTCGTCTCCAACGACGGCCTGGAGATCGGCCGCAGCGCGGGCATCGCGCGCGACGACGCCGAACGGCTCGCCGCCGCCTGCTCCGGACTCCAGTCGCTGGCCCGGGGCGTGGCGACGGGCTTCGGCGGCCCCGGCAGCGCCACCCGCCAGATCATCATCGAGTACGGCGGCGGCTACCTCTTCGTCGTCGCCGCCGGGGCCGGCGCCCACCTGGCCGTGGTGACCAGCGAGGCGGTCGACGCCGGCCTGGTCGCCTACCAGATGCAGGTCCTGGTCGAACGGATCGGCGCCCACCTCACCAGCCCGCCGCGCGTCGACCACGCGGCGGGGGGCCACCGGTGAGCGGCCCGGTCCGGCCGTACGTCATCACCGGCGGGCGCAGCCGCCCCACCCGGACCGAGCTCGCCGTGGAGAGCCTGGTCAGCGCGTTACCGGAGGCGCCGGACCTGCCCGAACACGAACTGCTGAACCGCGAGCACCGGCGCATCCTCGCCCTCTGTCACAGCCTGCTGTCCATCGCCGAGGTGGCGGCCCACCTGGGGCTGCCGCTCGGCGTCGTCAAGGTACTGGTCGGGGACCTGTGGGACCTCGGCGCCGTGCAGGTGCTCCCGCCCGTCCCGCAGGCCGAACGCCTGCCCGCAACCCTTCTGGAAGAGGTGCTCGTTGGCCTCCGCCAACTCCGCTGAAGCCGCCCCCGGGGCCGCCGGGTCCGCCGACGGGCCGCAGTACCTGCCCTCCTCGGTGCAGGGCGCGGTCAAGATCCTGGTCACCGGTCCGTTCGGGGTCGGCAAGACCACCCTGGTCGGCTCGTTGAGCGAGATCACCCCGCTGCGCACCGAGGAGACGATGACCGCCGCCAGCGCCGGCGTCGACGACCTCACCGGGCTCGCCGGGAAGAGCACCACCACCGTGGCGCTGGACTTCGGCCGGATCACGCTCAACTCGCGGCTCGCGCTGTACCTGTTCGGCACGCCCGGGCAGCAGCGGTTCTGGCCGCTCTGGGACGACCTGTCGCGCGGTGCGCTCGGCGCCATCGCCATGGTCGACCTGCGCCGCCCGGACGAGAGCTTCGACGTGCTCGGCCGGCTGGAGGAACAGCGCATCCCGTTCGCGGTCGCCGTCAACACCTTCCCGGACACGCCGAGTTACCCGGAGGAGGAGCTGCGGTCGGCGCTGGACCTGCTGCCGGAGGTGCCGATCCTCTACTGCGACGCGCGCGACCGCCGGCAGTCCTACGACCTGCTGATCGACTTCGTCGACCACCTGCACCGCAGCTCGGTCCTGGAGCTCCAGGGATGACCGCCCCCGAACCGCCCGGGCCCCCCGGGTGCCCCGTCGCCCACGGCGGCGGCCGGCCCGGCGGGCTGCCCGTGGGCGTGCCGCTGACCCCGCTGTACGGCCCGGCCGTCGCGGACGACCCGCACGGCCTGTACGCCCGGCTGCGCGAGCGCTACGGGCCGGTCGCGCCGATCGAGCTGGAGCCCGGGGTCGAGGCCTGGCTCGTCCTCGGCTACCCCGAACTGCTCGAACTCACCCGCAACGAAGCGCTGTTCTCCAAGGACTCGCGTCGCTGGCGGGTGCCCGCCGAGGGCCGGCTGGCCGCCGACTCCCGGCTGCTGCCGATGACCTCCTGGCGGCCCACCCTGCTCAACCTGGACGGCGCCGAGCACCAGCGGCTGCGCTCGGCCGTCTCGGACACCCTGGCCCAGATTGACCACCGCCAGCTGCGCGGGACCACCGAGGCCGCCGCCAACGGGCTGATCGACAGCTGGGGCCCGGACGGCACCGCCGACCTGATCGCCCAGTACGCCCGCATCCTGCCGCTGCTGGTCTTCACCCAGCTGGTCGGGCTGCCGGTGGAGAGCGGGCCCCGGCTGGTCCAGCTGATCAGCCACTTCGTGGACAGCAGCGCGCAGTCGCAGCGCGCCGGTGCGGAGTTCCAGACGCTGCTGGTCGACCTGGTGCGCAGCCGCCGGGCCACCCCGGGCGCGGACCTCACCTCCTGGCTGCTCGCCCACCCGGCCGGGCTGACCGACGAGGAGGCGGTGCACCACCTGGTGGTGCTGCTGGTCGCGGGCAACGAGACCTCGATCAACTGGACCGGGAACACCCTGCGGCTGCTGCTCACCGACCGGCGCTTCCGGGCCACCCTCACCGGCGGGCGGCTGACCGTCTCCGACGCGCTGGAGGAGGTGCTCTGGCGCGACCCGCCGACGCAGAACTTCCCCGGCCGCTGGGCCACCGGCGACACCGTGCTCGGCGGCCAGTACATCAGCGCCGGCGACATGCTCGTCCTCGGCCTCGCCGCGGCCAACGCCGACCCGGCCGCGCAGGGCGTCTCGGCCGCCGCCCAGGGCTCGCTCGGCGGCAACCGGGCGCACCTCGCGTGGGGCGCCGGCCGGCACGTCTGCCCGGCCCAGCACCCGGCCCGGATCATCGTCGAGACCGCCGTCGAGACCCTGCTGCACCGTCTTCCCGATCTCCAACTGGCCGTACCACCGGGAGAGTTGACCTGGCGCCCGTCCCCGTGGTCACGGGCCCTGACCGCCCTGCCGGTGCTCTACAGCGCCTTCACCCCGCCCCGCCCGCCAGCCCCCGAGAGGCCCGCATGGACACCATCGACGCCGGAAACCGCGCCGAGCCCGTCAGACTCGACCCCTTCGGCCGCGACCAGCACGGCGAGAACGCCCGGCTCCGCGCGGCCGGCCCCGCGGTCCTGGTGGAGCTCCCTGGCGGGGTGGTGGTCTGGGCGATAACCCACCACGACACCCTCCAGTCGCTGCTGGCCGACCCCCGGGTCGGCAAGGACGCCCGGCACTGGACGACCTTCCGGGAGGGACGGCTGCCGGAGGGCTGGCCGCTGCTCAACTTCGTGGTCGTCCCCGGCATGGTCACCGCCGACGGCGACGACCACCGGCGGCTGCGCGGGCTGGTCTCGCAGGCCTTCACCCCGCGCCGGATCGCCGACCTGGCGCCCGCGATCGAGGCCCGGACGATCGCGCTGCTGGACGGGGTCGCGAAGCTGGAGGGCGAGTTCGACCTGCGGCGGCACTTCGCCTACCCGCTGCCGATGCAGGTGATCGGCGAACTGCTCGGCCTGGCGCTGGAGCAGCAGGACGAGCTGCACGAGCTGTCCGACACCATGGTCTCCAGCTCGGCCACCCCGGCCGCGGCCCTGGCCGCGCAGCGGGGCCTGAACGCGCTGCTGGCCTCGGTGGTGGCGGCCAAGCGGGCCGAGCCCGGCGACGACCTGACCACCGACCTGATCGCCGCCCACGACGCCGGCCACCACCTCGACCGGCAGCGGCTCAGCGAGGCCGAGCTGGTCGGCACCCTGCTGCTGATGCTGGTCGCCGGGCACGAGACCACGCTCAACCTGATCACCAACGCCGTCCGCGCCCTGCTCGCGCACCCGGACCAGCTGCGGCTCGTCCTGGACGGGGAGCGGCCGTGGTCGGCGGTGGTCGAGGAGACGCTGCGCTACGACTCCCCGGTCGGGCAGTTCCCGCTGCGCTACGCGATCGAGGACATCGAGGTCGGCGACGTGGTGATCCGGCGCGGCGAGGCCATGCTGGCCTCGTACGCGGCGGCCGGGCGGGACTCCGGGCACCACCCGGACGCGGACCGCTTCGACCTCACCCGGCAGCCCGCCAAGCACCTGTCGCTCGGCCACGGGCCGCACTTCTGCCTCGGCTCCGGGCTCGCCCGGCTGGAGGCCGAGACGGCGCTGCGGCACCTGTTCACCCGGTTCCCCGGGCTGGCCCTGGCGGAGGGCCGGACCGACGAGCCGATCGCCTCGTTCGTCAGCAACAGCGTGCGCACCCTGTGGGTGACGGTCTGAGCGATCCGGTGACCTGAGGGCGGTCCGGTCGTTCGGCAGGGCATGAAGAAACTCGCCACCCTGGCCGCCCTCACCATGGCGGGCCTCGCCCTCGCCGTCCCGGCGGCCTCCGCCACCACCCAGACCGCCTCCTCGCCGGACCTCTCCGGCGGGCTCACCGACGGGCTGGAAGTCGCCCCCGCCGACCTCGCCCTGCGGACCGTGGGCAAGCTCCCGGTCGTCGGCAAGGCCGCCGACCAGGTCGAGGCGCTCGGGACCAACCAGATGAGCCACCCGGGGCTCAGCGGGCAGGTCCTGAACTGACCCGCCGGTCCGGCGACCGCCGGGCCGGGTGAGCCTCCCGTGGCCGGCCGGCCGACCCCCGTACGGCCGGCCGGCCACGGCGTCCGGCCGGCGGTACCGAGCCCGCGGGGTTCGATCCGTGGGGTTCGATCCGCAGGGTCCGGTCCGCGGCACTCAGCCCGCGGCGAGCCGGTTGAGCTCCGGGTAGCTCAACCCCTCGGCGAGCGCGGTGAACGTGCCGTGCCCGTACACCTCCTCGGCGGCCCGGCGGACCGCCGCGTACGCCACCTCGGCCAGGCCCGGGCCCAGGCTGATCCGGGCCACGCCGAGCCCCGCCAGCTCGGCGACCGCCGGGGCGCCGGGGCCGGCCAGCACGTTCAGCGGCGCCGGAACGGCCGCGACCAGGGCGGCGATGGTCTCCGGGTCCGACACCCCGGGGACGAACACCCCGTCGGCGCCCGCCGCGACGTACGCCCGCAGCCGCCCCACCGCGTCGTCGAACCGGCCCTCCGGGGCGCCGATCCCGCGCAGGAACACGTCAGTACGGGCGTTGACGAAGAGCGGCACGCCGGCCGCGTCCGCCGCGGCCCGGGCGGCCGCGATCCGCTCGGCGGCCTCCTCCGTCGGTCGGCCCTCGTCCTCCAGGTTCACCCCGACGGCGCCGGTGGCGAGCAGCGCGGCGACCGTCTCGCCGACCCCGGCGGCGGTGTCCGCGTAGCCGGCCTCCAGGTCCGCGGTGACCGGCAGGTCGACCGCGCGGACCACCTGGGCGGTCCGGGCCAGCACCTGCTCGCGGTCGGCGCCGCCGCCGTCCGCGCTGCCGAGCGACCAGGACACGCTCGCGCTGGCCGTCGCGACCGCCCGCGCCCCGGCGGCGGCCACCAGCCGGGCGCTCGGCACGTCCCAGACGTTCGCCAGCACCAGCGGCCCGCCCGGGCGGTGCAGCTCCCGCAGCAGCCGGGCCTTCTCCCGCCGGACGGCGAGGTCGGTGGCGCTCACCTGGCGGCCGGGCTCATGCGGGTGGACACGCCGATCCGGTTCCAGGCGTTGATGGTGGTGATCAGCGCGATCAGCTGGGCCAGCTCGGTCTCGTCGAACCGTGCGGCGGCCTCCGCGTACACGGCGTCCGGCACGTGGCCCTGGGTCAGCAGGGTGACGGACTCGGTGAGGGCCAGGGCGGCGCGCTCGCGGGCGGTGAAGAAGGGGGTCTCGCGCCAGGCCGGCAGGGCGAGCAGCCGGTGGTCCCGCTCACCGTGCCCGCGGGCGTCGGTGGCGTGCATGTCGATGCAGAAGGCGCAGCCGTTGATCATCGAGGCGTGCACCTTGACCAGCTCGGCGAGCACCGGGTCGAGACCCTCCCGGGCGGCCCGGTCCACGGCGACCATCGCCTGGTAGAAGGCGGGGGCGAGCTTGTCCATCCTCAGGCGCTGCTCGGGGGCGGGCACCGGGGCGCCGTCGGTCGCGGTCGTCACGTTCGTCGTCATGGCCGCCAGCCTAGGGGCGCGATGGCCTGCCGCCCTGGTGCGTTCGGCCACCCGTTCCTTGGGCCACTTCCGGCGTGCGAACGCCCGTGCGAGGATCGCTGGCAGGAGATCGCCGACAGGACGAGGTCAGGGGGCAGGCCGTGTGCACGGCGTTCGTCAGCATCGAACCGGGAGCGGCCGTCCCGGTGCTGCTGCTGTCCGTCCGGGACGAGTACCTGGGCCGCGCCTGGCTGCCGCCGGACCACCACTGGCCGGACCGGCCCGAACTGCTCGGCGGACTGGACCTCGCGGCCGGCGGCACCTGGCTGGCCGTCGACCCCGGCCGGCGCACCGCCGCCTGCCTGCTCAACGGCTTCGGCCCGCTCGCCCCCGCCGACACCCGGCTCAGCCGCGGCCGGCTGCCGCTCACCGCCGTCCGGGAGGGCGGGCTCGGCCACCTCGACCTCACCCCGTACGACCCGTTCCACCTCGTCCTGGTCCGGGCCGACGGCGCCCGGGTGTCCAGCTGGGACGGCGGGCGGCTGGAGGAGCGGGAACTGCCGTCCGGCCTGAGCGTGGTGCTCAACGACGGGCTGGAAGGCCTGGCGACAGGGCGGACCGCCTCCGAACGGATCCGCGCGCTGATGGCCGCGCGGGCCGCCCACTTCCGGGCCCGGTTCACCGCCGAGCCCCGGCCCGAGCCGACCGCCGCGGGGCCGGCCGCGGCGGCCTGGGGCGGATGGCTGCCGATCGTCGCCGGGGACGGGCTGGCGCCGGACGCGGACGCCGCGCTGATCCAGCGGCGGGACTTCGGCGACGGGCGGATCTGGGGCTCCTCGTCGATCTCGCTGCTCGCGCTCGGACCGGAGCTGCTGCGCTACGACTTCGCGGCCGCGCCGGTGGCCGCGGACGGGCCGGGGTGGCGCCGGGTGGCCGCGCGCTGAACGACGGCGGCCCGAGGATCTGGCGGCGGCGGAAAAGGACTTGAACCTGACGCTGCGGGAGGCGGCATCGTGGCGCGGGTCGAGCCCGAAGGAGACCCGTCGTGACCCGCCCGGACGCCCCGCCCCGCCCCCGCCGCCTGCTCGCGGTGCTGACCGTCGCCCTGCCGCTGGTGGCCGCCCCGGCCGCGGTGACCGCCGTGGTGCTGCTCTGCGACGCGGCGCACCGGGCCGTCCCGTCCGCCACCGTGCTGGTCGCCGTGGCGGCATCGCTGATCGGGCACCTCGGCCCGGGCGTCCCGCAGCCGTACGGTCGGTGAACCGGCCTACCCGTCGGTCCTGGCCGGCCGCGCCGCCCCGGCCAGGACCCGGGCGAGTTCGGCCGGCCGGGAGAACATCGGCCAGTGCCCGGTGTCCATTTCCACCAGCCGCCAGTGGCCGTCCGCGACCAGCCGGGCGACCACCGGCGGCGGCTCCGGCCAGTCCAGCAGGCACTTCACGTACACCGCCGGGAGCGCGCTCAACGAGCCCTCCAGGACAGCGGGTTCGGTCAGCGAGCGGCCCGGGTGCGGGGTCGCCCCGGTGGCGATCCGGGTGATCTGCTCGACCGTCAGCCCCTGTTCGGCGAACTCGGCCGGCGGCAGCGGCGGCCACCAGCCGTCGTGCGCGGCGAGGTCCGCCCGCAGCGCGGCCGGCTCCGGCATCTGGTCGGCGAACGACTCCCCCGCCACCGGCACGTTGGCGTCCACCAGGACCAGCCCGGCCAGCCGCCCGCCGATCCGTTCGGCGGCCTGGCCCACCGGGATCCCCGAATAGCTGTGCCCGACCAGCACCACGTCGCGCAGGTCCAGCCGCTCCACCTCGGCGACGACGTCCGCCACGTGGGTCTGCTGCCCGGCGGGCGTCCCGCGCCTCTCCGCGAGCCCGGAGAGCGTCACCGGGTACGCTCCGTGCCCGGCCGCGGCCAGCTCCGCCACGACCCCGTCCCATGCCCAGGCACCGAGCCAGGCACCCGCCACCAGTACAAAGTTCGCCATGGGCGGCACGGTAGCGCGTGGCCGCCCGGGCGGCCCGGGAAACAGCGGGAAACAGCACGTGGACGAGACGTGCTGAAGGCACCGAGCGGGCCGGGCCCGCTCACCGGCGGGACGGACGTCGCCACCGGCGGCCCGGCCCGAACGCTCCCCCTGGCCGGCCGGGTCGCCGACCGGCCAGGGGGCCGCGGGACGGTCAGACCGTGAGGCCCAGGGCGGCCAGCCGGGTCGGGTCGGTGAGGATGTCCAGCGCGGTGACACGGCCCCCGTGGATGGTGAACGACATGACCGACAGCGGGCGGCCCCCGGCGAAGGACACCACGCCCGGCGAGCCGTTGACCAGCACCAGCCGTCCGTCGGCGGCGAAGCGGGCGAAGGTGATCGCCTGTGCGGCGACGTCCGCCGCACCGCGGCGCAGCGCGCTCGGCACCAGCGTGCCGCCGTCCGAACGGGCCACCACGTCCGGGTCGAGCACGGTCAGCAGGGCGTCGAAGTCACCGCCCCGGGCGGCGGACAGGAAGGCCTCCACCACCTCGCGCTTGCGGGCGTTGTCGGAGTCCGCGGCCGGGGTGGCGCCCTGGACCCGGCGGCGGGCCCGGCTGGCCAGCTGCCGGGTGGAGGCTGAGGTGCGGCCGAGCACCTCGGCGATCCCGTCGAAGGGCACCTCGAACATGTCGTGCAGCACGAAGGCCACCCGCTCCGCCGGGGAGAGCGTGTCCAGGACCACCATCAGCGCGATCCCGACCGAGTCCGCGACCAGGATCTCGTGCACCGGGTCCAGCGCCGACAGACCGCTGACCACCGGGTCCGGCAGCCGCACCTGGCCGTCCTGCTCGGGCAGCGGCTCCTCCCGGCGGGTGGTGCGCGAGCGCAGCTGGTCCAGGCAGACCCGGCCGACGACGGTGGTGAGCCAGGCCCCGAGGTTGCGCACCCCGCCCACGTCGCTGCGGCTCAGCTTCAGCCAGGCCTCCTGGACGGCGTCCTCGGCCTCGGCGATCGACCCGAGCATCCGGTAGGCCACCGACCGCAGCTGGGGCCGCTCCGCCTCGAAACGCCGGGCCAGTTCGGCCGGTTGGAGCTCGGTCGAACTGGCCGGAGGGATTTGCTCGCTCACCCTGTCACATCCTCGCATCGGGATCCGTCGGTCCGGTGACGGACGCTAGCCGACGAGGAGAACACGATGAGCACCGCCCACACCGCCCGCATGAAGAACCCCGCCACCGTCCTGCCGGACGCCATGAAGGGCATCCAGGCCGTCTACCAGGCCGTGTACCAGGGCGGCGCCGACCCCAAGGTCCTGGAGCTGGTGCACCTGCGGGCCAGTCAGATCAACGGTTGCAGTGCCTGCGTGTTCGCCGGCGTCCAGGGCGCGCGGAAGCACGGCGAGACCGACGAGCGGCTGCACGCGGTGGCCGCCTGGCGCGAGGCGCCGTTCTTCACCGACGAGGAGCGCGCCGCCCTCGCCCTCACCGAGGCCGCCACCCGGATCGCCGACCGCTCGGGCCGGGCCGTCCCGGACGACGTCTGGGACGCCGCCGCCGACCACTTCACCGAGGAACAGCTCTCCGCGATCATCCTGATGATCGGACTGACCAACCTCTTCAACCGCATCAACACCACCATCGAGGAGCCCGCCGGCACCACCTGGTGACCCCCGCCCGAGGGCGAGAATGGGGCCGTGAGCACCTCCTGGACCACCTTCGGCGGCGACCTGCACCTCGACCTCACCGGGCGGCGGGCAGCCGGCGCCGGACTGCGGGCAGCCCTGGAGGACGCGCTGCGCGAGGCCGTCCAGGACGGCCGGCTCGCCCCCGGCACCCGTCTGCCGTCCTCCCGGGCGCTCGGCGAGGACCTCGGCATCGCCCGCAACACCGTGGTCGAGGCGTACGGCCAGCTCACCGCCGAAGGCTGGCTCAGCTCCCGGCAGGGCTCCGGCACCACCGTCGCCCGGCGAGCGGTGCCCGAGCCGGTCCGGACCCGACGGCCCGCCGACCGGCCGGCACCGCGGCGGGAGCCCGCCCGCTACGACCTGATGCCCGGTCGGCCCGACCTCTCGCTCTTCCCCCGCACCGCCTGGCTCGCCGCCGCCCGCCGCGCCCTCGCCACCGCGCCGCACGAGGCCCTCGACTACGGCAGCCCGCTCGGCCGGATCGAACTGCGGCAGGCGCTCACCCACTACCTGGCCCGGGTCCGCGGCGTCCGCACCGATCCCGACCACCTGCTCGTCTGCACCGGCGTCACCCAGGGCCTCGGCCTGCTCTGCGCCGCCCTGCGGGAGCGCGGGGCCCGCGCGCTGGCCGTCGAGGAATACGGGCTGCCGCCGCAGCACGCGGTCGCCCGGGCCGCCGGGCTCACCGTCACCCCGGTGCCGCTGGACTCCGACGGCGCCCTGGTCGACCGGCTCGACGGCCGGGCCGGCGCCGTCCTGCTCACCCCGGCCCACCAGTACCCCACCGGCGCGGCACTGGCCGCCGACCGGCGGGCGGAGGCGGTGCGGTGGGCGCGGGAGCAGGACCGGTACGTCGTCGAGGACGACTACGACGGCGAGTTCCGCTACGACCGGCAGCCGCTGGGCGCGATGCAGGCGCTCGATCCGGAGCGGGTGGTGTACGCCGGGACGGCCGCCAAGAGCCTGGCGCCGGGCCTGCGGCTGGCCTGGCTGGCCCTGCCGGACGCGCTGGTCGAGCCGGTCGCCCGGCTGAAGGCGCTGGCCGACACGATGTCCCCGGTGCTGGACCAGCTGACGCTGGCGGAGCTGATCACCTCCGGCACGTACGACCGGCACGTACGGCGCTGCCGGCTGCACTACCGGCGCCGGCGCGACCACCTGGTGGCGGCGCTCGCCGAACACGCCCCGCGGGTCCGGGTCACCGGCATCGCGGCCGGTCTGCACGCCGTCCTCCAGCTGCCGCCCGGTTCCACCCCCGAAGCCGAACTCCTCGCCCGCGCCCGGCAGGCCGGGCTCGCCCTCGGCGGCCTCGCCTGGAACCGCGCCGCCCCGACCGCCGCCGAAGCCCCGCCCGCCCTGGTGATCGGCTACGGCACCCCGCCGGAGCACGCCTTCCCGGGGGCCGTACGGGCCCTCTGCGAACTGCTGCGCGGGGCTTAGGGCGTGTCTGGCACGCCCTGGGAACAGCGGTCCGCCCGCCTCCTCGGGGGTGGGGGCGGGCGGACGATCGGGGGTGCGGACTACTTGTTGCGGCTGCCGAGGGAGAACAGGAGGATGATGAAGCCCGCGAAGGCGTGGCATCCGACGGTGTAGATCAGCAGGCGGAGGTAGATCCGCTTGTTGGCCCACTTGCCGGCGTCCATGGTCTTCGGGCCCGCGGCGGTGTCGGGGGCGACGGTGGTGGTGGGATCGGCCATGGTGATCTCCTCCGGGGTGTTCTGACGGCAGGTCAGTGGACGGCGGCGGGGCCGCCGCCGAGGCAGAGTTCGCCGCCGGGGCTCTGCAACAGGGTGTGGACGAAGAGCAGTTCGACGCCGCTGTCCGACTCCGCGGCGATGCAGTGCGGGGTCAGCGAGTCGTAGTGGGCGGAGTCGCCCACCCCGAGGTGGTGGACACGGTCGCCGAGGGTGACCCGGAGGGCGCCCCTCAGGACGTACAGCCACTCCTCGCCCGGGTGCACCCGGACCACCGCGTCCTGCACGCCCGGCGGGACGTGCACCCGCAGCGCCTGCATGGCGCGGCCGGGGGCGCCGGCCCGGCGGTAGCCCCAGCCACCGGCCCGGCCGGGCTCGATGGCGCCGCCGCGGACGATCGGGTCCGGCTCGGCCAGGGTCTCGCCGAGCAGCCCGGAGACCGAGGTCCCGTACGCGCGGGCGAGGCCGAGCAGCACGGGCAGCGAGGGCTGCCGGCGGCCGGTCTCCAGCCGGGACAGATAGGCTGGGGAGAGCCCGACCCGCCCGGCGGCCACCTCCAGGGTGAGCCTGCTGCTGAGCCGGTGCTCACGGAGACGGGCGGCGAGGCCGGCGACCTCCTGGTCGTCGGGCTGTTCGCCGCCGGCCGCGGCACCGGTGGAGCTGCTGGTCATGTGTCCAGTGGACACCCGCCGTGCCGTACGGGCAAGGAATTTGCCTCAGAGGCAAGCCCTGGGGGCCCGCTCACGGCCGCGGGATGTTCCGCAGGTTGCTCCGGGCCAGGTCGATCATCCGTCCGACCCCGCCCGAGAGCACCGTCCGGCCCGCCGCCAGCGCGAAGCCCTTCAGCTGCGCGGCGGTGATGTGCGGCGGGATGGACAGCGCGTTGGGGTCGGTGACCACGTCCACCAGGGCCGGGCCCGGCCGCTCCAGCGCCTCCGCCAGCACCTCCCGGACCCGGGCCGGCTCGGTCACCCGCTTGGCCGGGATGCCCATCGCCCGGGCGATCCCGGCGTAGTCCACGTCCCCGTTGTCGATCTCGGACTCCGGGTAGCCGGAGACCAGCATCTCCAGCTTGATCATGCCGAGCGCGCCGTTGTTGAAGACCACCGTCTTCACCGGCAGCCGGTGCCTGACCACCGTGAGCAGCTCGCCGAGCAGCATGCCGATCCCGCCGTCGCCCGCCATCGCGACCACCTGCCGCCCGGGGCAGGCGAGCTGGGCGCCGATCGCGTGCGGGAGGGCGTTGGCCATCGAGCCGTGCAGGAAGGAGCCGATCACCCGGCGGCGGCCGTTGGGCTGGAGGTAGCGGGCGGCCCAGACGTTGTTCATGCCGGTGTCCACGGTGAACACCGCGTCCTCGGCGGCCACCTCGTCCAGCACCGAGGCGACGTACTCGGGGTGGATCGGCAGGTGCTTCTCGATGTCCCGGGTGTACGCGCCGACCACGTCCTCCAGCGCCCGGCAGTGCTTGCGCAGCATGCCGTCCAGGAAGGCGCGGTCGGACTTGGCGTCCAGCAGCGGCAGCACGGCCCGCAGGGTGGCGGCCACGTCGCCGTGGACGGCCAGCTCGAGGGCGGTGCGGCGGCCGAGCCGGGTGGCGTCGTGGTCGACCTGGACGGTGTGCGCCTGCGGCAGGAAGGAGTCGTACGGGAAGTCGGTGCCGAGCAGCAGCACCAGGTCGGCGGAGTGCAGCGCCTCGTGGCAGGCCCCGTAGCCGAGCAGGCCGCTCATGCCGACGTCGTACGGGTTGTCGAACTGGATCCACTCCTTGCCGCGCAGGGAGTGGCCGATCGGCGCGGCAAGGGCCTGCGCGGCCGCCATCACCTCGGCGTGCGCCGCGCGCACCCCGGCACCGCAGAACAGGACCACCTTGCGGGCCGCGTTGAGCAGCCGGGCCAGCTCCTGCACCTGCGACCAGGGCGGCGCGGCGACGGCCTGCTCGGTGAGGAAGTGGCTGGTGCCGGTGGGCGCGGCGGCGGGGAGCGCGGCGACGTCCCCGGGGAAGGCGAGCACCGAGACGCCGTGCGAGCCGAGCGCGTGCTGGACGGCGACCCGCAGCAGCCGGGGCAGCTGGGCGGGGGTGGAGAGCATCTCGCACCAGTTGCTGCAGTCGGTGAACACCCGCTCGGGGTGGGTCTCCTGGAAGAAGCCGGTGCCGATCTGCCCGGACGGGATGTGCGAGGCGAGCGCGAGCACCGGCAGGCCGCTGCGCTGGGCGTCGTAGAGGCCCTGGATGAGGTGGGTGTTGCCGGGGCCGCAGGAGCCGGCGCAGACCGCGAGCCGGCCGGAGAGCTCGGCCTCGGCGGCGGCCGCGAAGGCGCCGGCCTCCTCGTTGCGCACGTGCACCCAGCTGATGCCGTCGGCCCGGCGGATCGCGTCCACGACGGGGTTGAGGCTGTCGCCGACCACGCCGTAGACCCGCTCCACCCCGGCCTGCCGGAGCACCTCCACCATCTGTTCGGCCACGGTCGGCACGGCTGCGCTCCTTCGGTCGCCACGGGACACCTGCACCCTCCGTCGGGGCGGCGCCGGGCGCAGCCGGGGTGGGCCGGACGGGTGGGCGGGGGCGCGGGGCAGGGGGCGGGCGGGTGCGGGCTACTCCGCCGGAAGGTGGTCCTGCTGGCCGAGCTTGCCCGCCGCGAGGCCGGCCTGGGGCTGGCGGCGGGCGGGTTCACGGCCCGGGGGCTGGGAGACCCGCTCCTGGGCGGGCGGGGCGGTGGTCGGCACGGTGACCGGGGCACCGGCCTTGACCTGCACCGCCTCGCCGTCGTGCCACAGGTGGAGGACCTCGCCGCGGCGCAGCGT
This sequence comes from Kitasatospora sp. NPDC114501, assembly GCF_055633695.1. NCBI lineage: Bacteria > Bacillati > Actinomycetota > Actinomycetes > Kitasatosporales > Streptomycetaceae > Kitasatospora > Kitasatospora sp. NPDC114501. The sequence goes on from NZ_JBVKDS010000023.1 coordinate 41,834, forward strand.
GTACGTCGTCCGCGCGTGGGCGATGTCGACCTTGAGCAGGTGCCCGCGCACCAGCAGCGAGAAGCTCAGCCGCATCAGCCCGGACGGCAGCCGGGGCCGGAACGAGAGCGTCTCGGTGTGGTCGCGCAGCCCGCCGAAGCCCGCCACCAGGGCGATGCAGGCCCCGGCGAGCGACGCCATGTGCAGGCCGTCACGGGTGTTGCCGCCGAGGTCGTGCAGGTCCATCAGGGCGGCTTCGGCGGTGTAGTCGTAGGCGAGGTCGAGCTGGCCGACCTCGGCGGCGATGACCGCCTGGGTGCATGCGGAGAGCGAGGAGTCCCGGACGGTCAGCCGCTCGTAGTAGGCGAAGTTGCGGGCCTTCTGCTCGTCGGTGAAGGCGTCGCCACGGACCTGCATGGCGAGCACCAGGTCGGCCTGCTTGACCACCTGCTTGCGGTACAGGTCGAAGTACGGGTAGTGCAGCAGCAGCGGGTAGTTCTCCGGCGGGGTGTGCTCGAAGTCCCAGACCTGGTGGTGGGTGAAGTCGTCGGCCTGGGGGTGGATGCCGAGGTCCGCGTCGTACGGGACGTACATCGCGGCGGCGGCGTCGCGCCAGGCGGCGGTCTCCTCGGTGTCCACCCCGAGCAGCGAGGCCTCGTGCGGGTGGCGGACGGCGGCCTCGGCGGCGGCGCGCAGGTTGCTCTGCGCCATCAGGTTGGTGAAGACGTTGTTGTCCGCGATGGCGCTGTACTCGTCGGGGCCGGTGACGCCCTCGATGCGGAACCTCCCGGCCACGTCGTGGTGGCCGAGCGAGCGCCACATCCGGGCGGTCTCGACGAGCAGTTCGAGCCCGTACTCGCGCTCGAAGTCCGCGTCCCCGGTGGCCCGGACGTAGCGGGCGACGGCTGCGGCGATGTCGGCGCCGATGTGGAAGGCCGCGGTGCCGGCCGGCCAGTACCCGGAGCACTCCTCGCCACGGATCGTCCGCCACGGGAACACCGCGCCGGACAGGCCGAGTTGGACCGCCCGCTCGCGGGCCAGCGGCAGGGTGGTGTGCCGCCAGCGCAGGGCCTGGTTGACGGCGTTGGGCAGGCAGTAGGTGAGCACCGGCAGGACGAAGGTCTCGGTGTCCCAGAAGCTGTGCCCGTCGTAGCCGGGCCCGGTCAGCCCCTTGGCGGGGATCGCCCGCTCCTCGCTGCGGGCGCCGGCCTGAAGGACGTGGAAGACGGCGAACCGGACGGCCTGCTGGAGTTCGACGTCGCCCTCGATCTCGATGTCGCTGGTCTCCCAGAACTCCCGGAGGAATTCGGCCTGTTCGGCGACCAGTCCGTCCCAGCCGGTGTACCGGGCGGCGGTCAGCGCGGCCTCCACCTGGTCCCGGACGGCGGGCAGCGAGCGGGTGCCGGACCAGCCGTAGGCCATGAACTTGGTCAGCCGCAGCCGCTGCCCGGCGTGGAGCACGGTGGTGACGCTGATCCGGCAGTGGTCGGCCTCGGACTCGGCGACGGTGTCGGACTCCTCCGGGCCCTCGATGACGTGGTCCATCCCGGCCGCGACCCGGATGCCGCTGTAGCGGGTGCGGTGCACCAGGACGGCCTTGGTGCCGCTGGCATGGTGCGCCTCGGGGTGCAGCGGCGCCTCCAGCACGGCGGCGGCCCGCGGGTCGCCCTCGGGGCCGCCGGGCAGCTGCTCGTTGGCGACCAGCTCGGACTGGAGCACCATCCGCACCGGACCGTCCACCGCCTCGACGCTGTACTCGACGGCGGCGACGGCGCGCTGGGTGAGCGAGACCAGCCGGGAGGAGCGCACCCGGATCGTCCGCCCGGCCGGGGAGGTCCACTCGGCCTCCCGGTGCAGCAGGCCCTCGCGGAAGTCCAACCAGCGCTTGTGGCTGATCAGTTGGCCGTAGCGCAGGTCGAAGGGCTCGTCGTCCACCAGCAGCCGGATGATCTTGCCGTTGGTCACGTTGATGACGCTCTGGCTGGACTCCGGGTAGCCGTAGCCGCCCTCGCCGTACGGCAGCGGGCGCAGCTCGAACACGCCGTTGAGGTAGGTGCCGGGCAGGCCGTGCGGCTCGCCCTCGTCCAGGTTGGCGCGCAGGCCGATGTGGCCGTTGGAGAGCGCGAAGACGGACTCGGCGCGGGCCATCGAGGCCAGGTCCAGGCCCTGTTCGGTGATCTGCCAGGGGTCGATCGCGAAGTTGTCCGCCGGACTCATGCTCCCACCTCGCCGCGCTCGGCAGGGGCATTCGCCCACACGCACCTTCCGATGACGAGCTCGCTGCGCTCACTCATGCGCCCACCTCGCCGCACTCGGCAGGGGCATTCGCCCACACGCACCCTCCGATGACGAGCTCGCTGCGCTCACTCATGCACTTCCCTCCCCAGCAGCTCGGAGAGGTCCTGGACGACCACGGTGGCGCCGTCCCGGCGCAGTTCGGCGGCCTGGCCGGTGCGGTCCACGCCGACCACCGCGCCGAAGCCGCCGGCCCGGCCGGAGGCGACCCCGGCGAGCGCGTCCTCGAAGACCGCGGCGTGGGCGGGTTCGACGCCGAGGGCGCGGGCGGCGTACAGGTAGGTGTCGGGGGCGGGCTTGCCGGGCAGGCCCTCGGCCTTGGCGACGTTGCCGTCCACGATCACCTCGAACAGCTCCTCGATGCCGGCCGCCCGCAGCACGTCACGGCAGTTGGCGCTGGAGGAGACCACGGCGCTGGGCAGCCCGGCCGCCCGCAGCCGGTGCACGTAGTCGACCGATCCCTGGTACGGCTGGACGCCCTGCTCCCGGATCAGCCGCAGCACGGTGTCGTTCTTGGCCCGGCTGATCCCTTGCACGGTACGGGAGTTGGGCGGGTCCTCCGGGGTGCCCTCGGGCAGTTCGACGCCCCGGCTGAGCAGGAAGGCGCGGGTGCCGTCCAGCCGCGGGCGGCCGTCCACGTAGGTGTCGTAGTCGGTGACGGAGTCGAAGGGGACGAACGGGCCGCCGGTGCGGGCGGCTTCGGCGCGCAGGAAGGCGTCGAAGGTGTCCTTCCAGGCCGCGGCGTGCACCTTCGCGGTCTGGGTGAGCACCCCGTCGAGGTCGAAGAGGAAAGCACGGATGTCGTCCGGTAGCCCCAGCATGGGTGCAGTCTTACCCGGGAACGGGGGGAAGCCGCCCATTTCCCGGCGGCGCGTCGCGGGAAGGGCGGCTTCCGGTTACCCGGGCCGGGGCTGGGCCGACCGGCACGGCGATCCGGCCGTTACGGCGAGTCGGGCATCTGCGCCTCGGGCGCCTCGACGACCGCGAAGACCGCTCCCTGCGGGTCCTGGACCACCGCCATCCGGCCGGACTGCATGTCGAAGGCCGGCTGGATCACCGAGCCGCCGGCCTTGACCAGGGCGTCCACCGTGGAATCGGCGCTGTCCACCGAGAAGTAGGTCATCCAGTGCGAGGGCGTGCCGGGCGACAGGTAGTCGGGCATCGCCTGCATGCCGCCCACCGTGCGGTCGCCGACGTTGAGCGAGAAGTAGCCGTCCATGCCCTGGATGGTGGCCGGGCGCAGCCCGAGGGCCGGCTGGTAGAAGCGGCCGGCCGCGCCGGTGTCGGCGGTGTTGAGCTCGTTCCAGACCAGGGCGCCGGGCTCGTTGACCACACCCGCGCCGATGAAGTCCATCGCCTGCCAGACCCCGAACACCGCGCCGGTCGGGTCGGCGGCGACCAGCATCCGGCCGATCGTGCCGACGTCCATCGGGTCGTACAGGACCGTGCCGCCGGCCTCGACGATGGCCGCCCGGGCCGCGTCGGCGTCGTCGGAGGCGAGGTAGGTGGTCCAGGCGACGGGCGGCGCCGGCTGCCCCTCGGGCACCATCTGCGCCATGATCCCGGCGACCGGCCTGTCGTTGAGCGTGCACACGGCGTAGCCGCCGAACTCGGCCGGGCCGACCTCGCCCTGCCAGCCGAACAGGTCGCGGTAGAAGTCGAGCGCGGCCTGCTGGTCGCTCGCCATCAGGTCGACCCAGCACGGGGTGCCGGGCTTGTACGGATCGGTGACTACGGGCATCGCGGGGCCTCCCGGAGGCGGTGGTGGGCGGCTGTGGTGGGCGGGACGGTCGGGCCGTCGGGGCGGTCGCGCCGGGCGGGGGTACGGCCCGGCCGGGACGACGGCGGTACACCGCCACCATCGGCCCGCCGCCGCGATCCCGCCACCGGACGGCGCCCTGGCGGGCGACCGGCCGCCGAATCGTCACGGCGCTCCCACCCGGTGTTCACGGGGCGTCGTGGCGGTGCGCGGTGACGAAGTACGGCTGCACCTTGCCGCTCTGCGCGTAGTCCTTGAGCCGGACCAGCAGTTCGGCCCAGGTGCCGGCCACCGCCGGGACGCCCTCCTCGCTGCCCGGCTGCCAGCCGCCGTGCCGGAACAGCAGCCGGGTGCGCTCGGGGGCGGCGGGCTCGTCGGGACGGGCGGGCTCATCGGGCGTGCCGGCGCGATCCGGCCGGTCCGGCCGGTCGGCCAGCTCCCAGCTGATCCAGGTGCCGGCCCAGTGCGGCGGGAAGGAGCCGGCGTTGGTCCACACCACCCGGTCCCGGTCGGCCCGCTCCACCCGCAGCCGGAACGGCTCGGGGACGTCCGGGAAGTCGAACAGCAGCACGTCGCCGTCACGGTCCACGCCGGTGGTCCACCAGGCGGTCAGCCCGTCGTGCGTGGTGAGCGCGGCGAGCACCACGGCCCGGGGCGCGGCGATGTCGAGCTGGAGGGCGATCTCGGGCATGGGGGTCCGCCTTTCGGTGACCGCGCGGCCCCGCCGGGGGCCACGGGCCCACCATGGCACGACCCCCGGACCCGCGCGCCCCGGAGGGCGCCGGCCCGGGGGTCGTCCCCGCGCTCCCGTGTTCCGGTGGCCGCGGTCAGCCGCCGCTGCCGTACGTGGTGTTGGCGCAGATGTCGTCGTCCGCCGAGCGGGCGTCGTTGGTGACGGTGGTGGGCAGCGGGGCCGGGGGCGCCGGGGTGCCCGGTGCGGTGGTCGGCGCGGCGCCGGCGGGCGCGCCCGTGGTCATCCCCATCGCGGCGGCGAAGTCCTGGCCGGCGATCACCGAGATGCCCCGGGCGCTGCTGGGCTCCAGGCTGGCGCCCGGGAACAGCAGGGCGACCTTCTCGGCGTTCGCCTTCTGCCCGGAGCCGTACTCGATCGTGGTGGTCTTGTACTTGGTGCTCGCCGCCTGGCCCGCCGTGCTGGCGGTGAACTTGGCGCCCTTGAGCTGCTCGGTCGCCTTGCCGGCCAGGCCGTTGACGACCGTTCCGTTGTAGACCGCCACCCTGATCGCGGAGTTGGCGGTGTCCACGACCGGGGCGGGCGGGGTGGTGGGCGCCGCGGGCTGCTGCGGAGCCGGGCCGGTGCCGTCGGCGGGGGCGTCCGGCTGCTGGCCGGTGGCGTTCTGCCCGTCGATGGTCTGGTCGGCCTTGAGGGTCTCCCAGAGCTTGTTGGTGTCCGGCTGGATCAGGTCGATGTCGGCGCCGTGGTAGCGCCAGGGCGTCGTCACGAACTTGAGGTCGTGCATGTCGATGTTCTTCAGCGACAGCCCGAAGGACAGCAGCTTGTCGGCCGAGTCCAGGCCCGGGTCGACGACCAGGGACTTGGTGGCGGCGTCGGCCAGCGGAAAGAGGGTGGTGGGGTTCATCCCGTCCTTCTTGATCTTGCTGGCGAGCGAGCCGAGGAAGGCCTGCTGGCGCTTCATCCGGCCGATGTCCGAGCCGTCGCCGATGCCGTGCCGCAGCCGGACGTAGTCGAGCGCCTTCTGGCCCTCCACCTTCTGCTTGCCCTGCGGGAGGACGAGGTCGCCCCTCTTCTTCAGATTGGGGTTGATGTCGCCCTCGTAGATCGGCTTCGGCAGGCAGATGTCCACGCCGTTCACGGCCTGGGTCATCGAGGAGAAGCCGTTGAAGTCGACCACGAGGGTGTGGTCGACCCGGATGCCGGTCAGCTTCTCCACGGTGTTCTGCGCGCAGGCCGGGTTGCCGTCCTCGGTGCCACCGGTGGCGAAGGCCTCGTTGAAGAGGGCGTTGCTCCGCTCCTTGGTCCACTTGCCGTTGGGGAGCTTGCAGGAGGGGAGCGTGACCAGGGCGTTGCGCGGGATCGAGATGCCCACGGCGTGCTTGTGGTCGGCGTAGACGTGCAGCAGGATCGTGGTGTCCGAGCGGGCGCCGCCGTCCTCGGCGCCGCCGCCGAGGTCGGAGTTGTTCTTGCCGCGGCTGTCCGAACCGATCAGCAGCACGTTGACCGGCTTGTTGCCGTCCGCGTCGGCCTTCGCCTCCGGGGGGCGGTTGCGGGCTATCGCGTCGGCGTCGAAGGACTTGATGTTGGCGTTCAGCTTGAGGTAGATCGCGCCGCCGACACCGGCCACGACCACCAGCACGCCCGCCGTCGACCAGGCGACGATCTTCTTCACGTTCTTCTTGGGCTTGGCGCTCTTGCGCGCCGCCGCCCGGCCGCCGGCCGCCGACGCGGCCTCCGCCTTGCCGCCGCCACCACCGCCACCGCCGCGTCCGCCCTTGCCCTGGGCCGCACGGCGGGCCTCCGCCCGGCCACCGGCACGCGGGGACGGCACGGCGCCGCTGCCCTCCGCGCCCTCGGTCGTGAGCGCGCCGGGCGCGTCCTCGCCGCGAGCCGGGCCCTCGCCCCACTGACCTGACATGCGCGTACCTTTCACCGACGGAAGCGACGCCCCTGACGATCCGGCGCACCGCACACAGAGAGACGGTCCGGACCGTTCCCAGGTTGCACATACGACCGTCATCACTAACCGACGATCGTGGCTTCCGATCATATTTAGGCCCGACACGATCACCGACCCTCGGCCCTCGGACAACCCCGCCGACCGGCGGGCAACACCCCCGCAGAACAGTCGAAAACGCCTGATTCCGACGTGATCCATGCCACTTCACCGGCGCCGCACCGACGCCGAGATCCGGCCACCGGCACGGCTCGTGGGACGCCGTGGACGTCAGGGCCGACGACGGTGCCCGCACCGTCCACGGACGGTCCCGGGACGCTCGACCACCGGACACCACCCCCGACGCCGTTGCGGACACCGGAGTTGAGCACCCGGGCACCGGCAGCCCGCCCCCGACCGGGCGGTGGCGGTGGCGGAGCAGTGGCGGTGGCGATGGCGGTGGCGGTGGCGGTGGCGGTGCGCGGCCCGGGCGGCGGGACGCACCCGCGCCGGGAGACGACGGAGGCCGGATCGGCGATCGCCCGATCCGGCCTCGGTGCGGTGGGCCACCAGGGGCTCGAACCCTGAACCTACGGATTAAAAGTCCGCAGCTCTGCCAATTGAGCTAGTGGCCCCGCGGCCCCCGTGCGCCCGGCGATACCGGATGGAGGGACCACGGCGATCCTACCCGGTGGGGCCCACGGCTCCGCCAGTGGATTGCGCGGGCGTGCCGGGCTCGTTGAGCGGCTCCTGAGGCGGGGCGTAGTGGGCTGCGCGGACGCGGCGGAGCCAGGCCTCGACGGGGCGCGGGTCGGCGGCGGCGGGCAGCACGCCGGGGCCGGCGAGGCGCTCGGCGGCGTCGGCGAGCAGGCCCTCCGCGAGGGCGGGGCGGTCGGCGATGCGTTCGCCCAGTTCGCGGATGCGTTCGGGGTCGGGCAGCCGGATCAGGTTGTGGCCGGTCCCGTGCAGGCGGACGGCCTGCTCGACCAGCCGGACCAGGTGCCGGGCGTGCTTGGCTGCCCGGCGGCGGGTGGCCGGGTCGGTGGTGTCGCGGGTCAGCAGCTTGCGGAACTGCTGGTCGGCGTAGCCGAGGTAGGCCTTGCGCACGGCCGGTGCGCTGAGGAACGCCGCGCGCAGGCCGACCAGTTCGTCGCCGAGCGGAGTGCGGACCTCGTACAGCTCGTCCGGCAGCCAGACCAGTTCGGAGGCGGTCGGGTTGCAGCTCAGCGCCAGCCGGCACCACTTGGCGGCCTCGTGCAGGGTGACGTCGGGCGCGGTGCCGACGTGGGACTCGGCCGGGCGGTGCAGGCCGTGCAACTCCTCGGTGGGGGTGGCGAACAGGCCCAGCCGGTCGAGGTCGGAGCCGGCGTGGGCGAAGCCGTACGCGGTGGAGCCGACGATGCCCGAGAGCAGGACCGCGCCGGGCACGGCGGGCGCGCCGGGCACGGCGGAAAGGGTGGGAACGGCGGACATCGGCGGATTCCTCTCGGACGGACGGGCGGACACCGCATCCTCGTCCGGGCATCCTCGCCGGAGCGGGCCGCGCCGGGCGAGCGAATTCCGGTCCGGGGTCGGCCCGGCCCGGCCCGGCCACCGATACGGGGCCCCCGAAGCACCGCCGTCGCCCCGACGGCCCCCGACGGCCGCCGCGGATGTCCCCGGCCGGGCCGCCGGGTAGCGTACGGGCCATGCCGACCACCCCGACCGACGAGGTCCTGATCGTCACCGGCGCGAGCCGCGGCATCGGTGCCGCCACCGCCCTGCTGGCCGCCCGCCGCGGCCACCGGGTCTGCGTCAACTACCGTACGGACGAGGCCTCGGCGGCCGCCGTCGTGGACGCGATCCGCGCCGAGGGCGGCACCGCCCTCGCGGTCCGCGCCGACGTCACCCGCACCGCCGAGGTGGAACGGCTGTTCGGCACCGTGGACGACGAACTCGGCCCGCTCACCGGGCTGGTGAACAACGCCGGCACGCTGGAGCGGCAGTGCCGGCTGGAGGAGATCGACGAGGACCGGCTGAACCGGATCTGGGCCGCCAACATCACCGGCCCGTTCCTGTGCGCGGCCCAGGCCGTCCGCCGGATGTCCACCCGGTACGGCGGGCGCGGCGGCGCCATCGTCAACGTCGGCTCGGCCGCCTCCCGGATCGGCTCGCCGAACGAGTACGTCGACTACGCGGCCGCCAAGGGCGCGGTGGACTCGATGACCCGCGGCCTGGCCCTGGAGGTCGCCGCCGAGGGCGTCCGGGTCAACGCGGTGCGGCCGGGGCTGATCCACACCGGGATCCACGCGCTCGGCGGCGAGCCCGGCCGGGTCGACCGGGTCGCGCCCGGCCTGCCGATGCGGCGCGGCGGGCGGCCGGAGGAGGTCGCCGAGGCGATCCTCTTCCTGCTCTCCCCGGCCGCCTCGTACACCACCGGGGCGTTCCTGGAGGTCTCCGGCGGGCGCTGAGCGGCCGGTCGGGCACCGGCGGCGGCCGGTTTCGGCCGACGTCGTCCCGCCACCGGGCGGCCCCCTGCGGTTTCCTTCCGCCCGCCCGCCCCCGCCCGTACGGTGGTGGCCATGACCGACGCCTTCATCGACATCCCCGGTGTGCGCAACTTCCGCGACGCGGGCGGGATCGGCGCCCTCCGCCGGGGCGTGCTGTACCGCTCCGGGTCCTTCCACACCCTCACCGAGGACGGCGCCCGGCGGCTCAAGGCCCTCGGCCTGCGGACGGTCTTCGACCTGCGCAGCGCGGTCGAGCTGGAGGTCTGGCCGGACCAGCGGCACGGTCTCGACCACGAGGCGTTCAACCTGCCGGTCCTGCCCGCCGACCGCCAGGGCGCCGGGCGGCCCTGGCCAGAGGACCAGGCCGCCCTCTACCCCTTCATGGCCGAGACGGCGGGCCCCTCGCTCGCCGCCGTGGTGCGCCGGCTCGCCGCCCCGGATTCGCTGGCCGCCGTCGTCCACTGCGCCGTCGGCAAGGACCGCACCGGGCTCACCGTCGCCGTCCTCCAGTCCCTGCTGGGCGCCTCGGAGGACGAGATCACCGCCGACTTCCTGCTCTCCAACATCGGGCTCGGCCTCGACAGGGGCCCCGTCCCGTACTTCGACGAGACCGGTGCCGAACGCCTCTCCCGCCCGGTCGGCGCCGAACTCCTGGCCTCCTCCCTGGCCTGGATCCACGACAACCACGGCACGGTCCCCGGCTACCTCCGGCACCACGGCGCGACGGACGCCGAGCTCGACGCCGTCCGCGCCCACCTCTCGGACTGACCGGGCCTCAGCCCGCCCGGCGCTCGAAGCGCCACCACTGGGCCGGGACGTCGGCGTCCTCGCGCTGGTGGACGTCGGCCTCCGGGGTGTCGCCCGCCGTCAGGGGCTTGCCACTGACGAAGCTGGTCACCGTGTAGGTGCCCGGCACGTCGGTGTGGGCCTCCAGCAGCCACTCCTGGGCGCCGAAGGCGTTGGCGGACCACTGCTGGATCCGGACGCCGTCCTCCGTCGAGGCACCGGTGACGTCCAGGCGCTTGCCGCTGCCGACGTTCTCGATGTGGAACAGCGCGCCGCCCGGGTGGACGGCGGTGAGGCGCCAGAGCCCGGCGTCACCGCCGTCGTCCGGGCCGAGGACGATCCGGGCGCCGAGGCGCCGGGAGGCGTCGGCGACCCGCAGCAGCAGGCCGCTTCCGACGTTGCGGACGAGGTAACTGCCGTCGGTGATCGCGGAGTCTGTCACGGTCGAAGTCTGCCACCGGGCACCGACAGGCCCCGCGCCCGACCGGGGCGGGGCGGGGGGGGCGCGGAGGAGTTTCCGCCGGACCGGCCCCGCCCCTTATGCTGCGGCGAATGTCCACCGAGCAGATACCGCCGCACCGTCAACAGCCCACCTTCGCCGAAGCCGTGGCCGCCCTGGAGGCCGTGGTCGCGGCCGGGGACGAGGAGCAGTTCGGGCCCGCCCTCGGGCTGGTCGGCGGACTGTTCGGCGCGGCCGACCCGGCCGAGCGGGCGGCCGCCGGCCCCCGGCTGGCGGCGCTGCTGCCGGACGCCCCGCCGTTCCCCCGCGCGCACCTGGCCATGGTGGTGGGCGCCTGCGTGGAGCACGGCGCCGACCCGGTCGCCTGCTCCGGCCCGGTGCTGGCCGGCCTGCGCGGGGCGCTGACCGGCGCCCAGCTGCTGGTGCGGCGCTGGGCCGCCACCGGCGGCGGGCCGCTGCCCAGCGCGGAGGAGGACGATCCGGCCGAGGCGCACGACCGGATCGCCGACCCGGCGCACCTGGACGACTGGCACGCCCACCTGGCCGTGGTCGCCTGGTGGACCCTGCACCTGTGGCAGCAGGCCGCCTGGGCGGTGTACACCCACGCGGAGGTCCGGACCGAGGCCCGCTCCTCGGGCGTGACCGAGGTGATCCTGGAGCTCTTCGACCGCTACCAGGGCGAGCAGCACGACTTCAAGGGCCTGGTCCACCTGGCGCTGATGCTGGACGACGAGCCGCTGCTGGTGCTCGACCGCCCCACCGGCACCGGCTACCTGCTGCGGATGAGCGGCCTGAGCGACACCTTCCAGCTGCACACCCTGCTCGCCGACGTGCTGATCGGCGGCGGCCACCTGCCCGGCACCCCGCAGGACCGCGAGGTGGTGGCGCTGGCCCGGACCGCCTACCTGGACGGCCGGCGGGTGATCGCCACCGGCGCCTTCAACCTGGTCGCGCCGGACGGCTCGTGGATCTGGAACGAGGGGACGCCCAGCGACATCCCGGTGGTGGACGGCGTGCGCACCCTGGTCCTGGAGCCGCTGCCGTACGAGCGGAGCTGGTCGGCCGGGCGGTTCATCCAGGAGGTCCCGGGCGACCTGCGGCTGGAGCGGGTGCTCGACCCGGCGGAGGCGGCGCGGCTGCTGGCCGCCACGGTGCCGGGGCAGACGCCCGCCGAGGCGTTCCGGTAGGACGCCCGGAGGCGTTCGTCGGGCTCCGGAGGCGTTCCGCCGGGAGGCCCCGGGGATTCCGCCCGTTCGGCGGGTTAGGGTCGGAGACCGGCACAGCCCAACGCGCCTACGAGTGGAGTCGACGATGGCGAAGGTCCCCAACGTGCTCGCGGCCGCCGCGCCCGCCGCGCTGACCGCGGCGAGCGGTCTGGTCGGCGGTTACGGCGTCGCCCGCTGGAGCGGTCGGCGCGAACTGGGCGGCGCGGTGCTGGCGGTGGCCGGCGCCGGGGCGGCCGCGCAGTGGCGCCGCGGCTCGGGTACGGGCACCGCGGCGGCGCTGACCGGCCTGTACGTGGCGGCCTTCGGCGGCTCGCACCCGTTGGCGAAGCGGATCGGCGCCTGGCCGTCCGTCTTCGCCGTGACCGCCGTGGTCGCGGCGGCCTCCACGGCGGCGACGGCGCTCTCCGCCCGCCGGAGGTAGCCCGCCGCCCGGGGGCGCCCCGCTACCGGACGACCCGCTTCCGGACGATCACCTCGCGCCGAACCGGGCCTCGAAGGCGGCCCGGTTCGCCGAGACCGGCGAGCGGTCCCAGACCGCGAAGACCACCCTGTCGAAGGCCGCCCCGTACCGGGCCAGCGCCCCCTCGAAGGCCTCGGCGACCTGCGCCGGGTCGTTGCGGAACACCCCGCAGCCCCAGGCGCCGAGCACCAGCGTGCGCACCTCGTGCCGGGCGGCCGCCGCGAGCACCCGTACGGCCCGCTCGGCGAGCACGCCCCGGACGTCCGCCCCGGAGGAACGCCGTTCCAGCTGACCGGCGTTGGGCGCGGGCGAGGTCAGGAAGGTGACCGGGTACGGCTGCGCGAGCAGCTCGCCGCGCCCGTCCCGGATCACCGGTACCGCGGGCGAGACGATCACCCGGTGGCTGTACCGGAGGTCGGTGGAGGCCCGGTGCGCCTCGTAGTAGTCCGGCGCCTCCAGCAAGCAGCTGTACAGTAGCGCGCTGCGGCACAGGTCCTCCTCCTGGGCGCGGGCGCCGCGCAGGTAGCCGCCGCCGGGGTTGCGCGCGGAGGCGAAGTTCAGCACCCCGACCGGCCCGGCCCCGGCCTCGACCAGCCGGCGGGCGGCCTGGACGCTCCCCTCGGCCGTCACCTCGATCCGCCCGTCCGCCGGCCCCGGCCCGCGGCCGCCGGCGGCCGGCAGCGCGGCCGGGCCGTCCGGCGCGTACGACACCGTGCCGGCCTTAGCCGCCGCCAACTCCTCCCCCACCAGCACGAGTTCGCCCCCGGCCGTCCGGTAGCTCCCCCGCGCGGCGATCTCCTCGTTCACCCGTGCCATGTCGCGCAGTCTGCTGCTCATGGCCGCGACGCTACGGGACTACCGCGCCCGCGCGCCACAGGTTATTCTCACTCCCAGAACAACACCTCGGGGGGCAACGGCGAGGTGTTCGGGGGAACGCGAAGGGCCCGCTCCGGGGGACGGAGCGGGCCCTTCGTTCGTTCAGCGCGGCCGGCGGTCGACTACCGCCGGTACGGCGTCAGTTCTTCCAGCGCGGCTTGCGGTCGTCGCCGCCGAAGCCACCCGAACGGCGGTCGTCGCGGTCACGGTTGCCACCGAAGCCGCCACGGTCACGGTTGAAGCCACCGCGGTCGGACTGCGGACGGCCGCCGGAGCGGTGGTCGTCGCGGCGCGAGAACGGACGGCTGCTGCCGCCGCGCTCGTCGCGGTCCCGGCCGAAGGACGGGCGGTCGCCGAAGGAACGGGCCGGACGGTCGCCGAAGGAGCGGCCACCGCGGTCGTCGCGGTCACGGTTGAAGCCACCGCGCTCGCCGCCACGGTCGCCGCCGAAGCCGCCCGAGCGACGGTCGTCGCGGTCACGGTTGCCACCGAAGCCGCCACGGTCACGGTTGAAGCCACCGCGCTCGCCGCCACGGTCGCCGCCGAAGCCGCCCGAACGGCGGTCGTCGCGGTCACGGTTGCCACCGAAGCCACCCGAGCGACGGTCGTCGCGGTCACGGTTGAAGCCACCGCGCTCGCCACCGCGGTCACGGTCGAAACCACCCGAGCGGCGGTCGTCGCGGTCACGGTTGCCACCGAAACCACCCGAACGGCGGTCGTCGCGGTCACGGTTGAAGCCACCACGGTCGCCACCGCGGTCACGGTCGAAACCACCCGAGCGACGGTCGTCGCGGTCACGGTTGCCACCGAAGGCCGGACGCTCGTTGCGGGCCTCGCGGTAGGACGGGGCGCGCTCCTCGGTCTGCGGCGCGGCGGCCTCGGCGACGGCCGGAGCGGCCTCGGTCGCGGCCGACTCGTCGGACTCGGCCTCGGCGGCCGGCTCCTCGTCCACGATGCCCAGGTCGGCCCGCTCGCGCGCCGCACGGGCGGCCAGACGGTCGGCCTCCTCGCGCAGCTCGGCGGCGCGGCGCTGCGCGCGCTCCAGCTGGCGGGTCATGTCGGCGAGCTCGCGCTCGGCGGCACCGGCGATGTTGGCGGCGCTCTCCGCCTGGACCTCGGTCAGCGAGCGGGCGCCGGTGATCTTGGCGACCTCGGCGTCGAAGGCGTGGTCCAGGATGTGGCGCGAGGCGTCGACGCCCGCGTCCTCCATCAGGCGGAAGACGCCACGGCGCTGGTGCGGCAGCACCAGGGTGACGACGGCGCCGGAGCGGCCGGCCCGGGCGGTGCGGCCGGAGCGGTGCAGGTAGTCCTTGTGGTCGCCGGCCGGGTCCACGTTCAGGACCAGGTCGATGCCGTCGACGTGGATGCCGCGGGCGGCGACGTCGGTGGCGACGACGACGTTGGTGTAGCCGTCCTTGAAGTCGCCGAGGACGCGGGTACGGGCGCCCTGGGTCATGCCGCCGTGCAGCGCGTCGGCCTTCACACCGGCCTCGATCAGCTGCTCGGCGACGCGGTCGGCGCCCATCTGGGTGCGGACGAAGATGATCGTGCGGCCCTTGCGGGCGGCGATCGCGTTGGTGATCGGCGCCTTGTCCTTGGGCTTCACCACGAGGATGTGGTGGGTCATGGTGGTGACCGCGCCGGCCGACGGGTCGACCTCGTGGGTGACCGGGTTCTTCAGGTAGCGCTTGACCAGGGTGTCGATCTCGTTCTCCAGGGTGGCGGAGAACAGCAGGCGCTGGCCGCCGGCCGGCACCTGGTCGAGGATCTCGGTGACCTCGGGCAGGAAGCCCATGTCGGCCATCTGGTCGGCCTCGTCGAGCACGACGGTCTGGACGTCGGCCAGCTTGGCGGAGCCGCGGTTCAGCAGGTCGCGCAGACGGCCGGGGGTGGCGACCAGGACGTCGACGCCGCGCTCCAGCGCGTAGATCTGGTTCGACATCGAGGTGCCGCCGCAGACCACCTTGAGGCGCAGGCCGAGCACCGAGCCGAACGGCTCCAGGGCGTCGGCCACCTGCATGGCCAGCTCACGGGTCGGGACCAGGATCAGGCCGCGCGGGTGCTTGGGCTTGGTGCGCTCGCCGTCGGCGAGGCGGGTCAGCAGCGGCAGGCCGAAGCTGAGGGTCTTGCCGGAGCCGGTGCGGCCACGGCCCAGCACGTCCTTGCCGGCCAGGGCGTCCGGGATGGTCGCGGCCTGGATCGGGAACGGGGTGGTGACGCCGCGCTTGGCGAGGGCGCGCACGACGTCGTCGTGCAGGCCCAGGTCGCCGAACGTGATGGTGGGCTCGGCGGCCGCCTCCTCGGTGGCCTCCACGGCCTCGGCGATCACCTCGTCCACGGCGGTGTCGTTGGTGTCGATGGTGTCGGTGACATCGGCGGCGGCCTCGTTCGCGGGCATGGCGAAGCGGGCGTCGTCAACGAGAGACATGCAAAACCTTCCGGAAGTGGCACGCGCCAAAGTCCGGGGTTCTGTTTCACAACCGCCTCTATGCGGTCAGCCACGGATCGCCGGAACGCGCCAAGGGCGCCGATGGGAACAGGGCGCCAGTCAAATGGATCAAACGAACGATCTACCACCATAGACGAACCTGAGGATCGGAGGCAAATGCCCTGCTCAATCCGTTATTGCCCGGCCGTGCGGGGAGTGGCGGCCGAGGAACCGGAACTGCCGGCGGACGGATCCGGGGCCGGCGGGACGGTCGCGGCGGGCGAGCTGTGCTCGGGCGCGGGGCTGCTCGACGGGCGGCTGCTCGGGGTGGCCGAGGGCGTCCCGGCCGTACCGCCGGAGCGGCCCTCCCCGGTGCCGCCGGTACCTCCGGAGCCCGTCGTGCCGCCGGACCCGCCGGTGCCTCCGCCCGGGTGCGGAACGGGACTTGTGTTCGCACCGCCCGCCGAACCACCGCCCGGACCGCCGTCCGGCGCGCCCGACCCGGGAACCGGCACCACCCCGGCCACCGCGCCGTTCGCCCCCGGGGCCGCCCCACCGGGCTGCGTGGCGACACCGCCCGACCCGCCGTCGCCCTGGAGGCCCCCCGACCGCTCCGGGCGCCCCGAGGCCCCGCCCGGGTGTCCCGAGCCCGGCGAGGCCGAGGGCCCACCGGTCGCCCCCGGCCGGACCGCCGGGCCGGCCTGCCCGACCGGCGCCACGCCGTGCTTCTCCTCCGCCGCCGGACCGACCGACATGCACCCGGTCAGCCCGAGCCCGGCCACCGTCAGCAGCGCCGCCGCCCGTACCGCGCGCGAGGGCGGGACCGCCGCCGCCCGCCCCGGAGCCGTACGGGCCGCGGCCAGCCGCACCCGCACCGCCCGTACCGCCCGCACCGTCCGTGCCGCCCGTACCGAAGCCACTGAGGTCCCTCTCTACCGCCCCACCCGGGCCGCCCACTCGCGCGCGGCCGCTTTCGGTGCCCAACGCGCGCCCGGCCCGGCGGGACACGGGCAGCGCCCAAGCTCGCCCGGCGGGGGCGGCGGCGGGGGCGGGGGAGGGCGCGCTGGCGCCCGCTCAGCCCCAGAGCGCCGCGGCGAGCTCCGCGCCCGCGTACACCGCGGCCAGCCCGGCCAGCACGCTGCCGGCCGCGTTGGCCAGCGCGTACCGCCCGGCGCCGGTCTCGGCCAGCCGCAGGGTCTCGTACGAGAAGGTCGAGTAGGTGGTCAGCGCCCCGCAGAGCCCCGTCCCCAGCAGCAGCTGGACCTTCGAGGAGGCCGCTCCCGCCGCCACCGCACCGGTCACCAGTCCGAGGACCAGGCAGCCGACCACGTTCACCGTGAAGGTGCCCCACGGGAACACCGAGTCGTGCCGGGACTGCACCGCCCGGTCGGTCAGGTACCGCAGCGGCGCGCCGACCACCGCGCCCGCCGCCACCAGCAGCCAGTTCACTCCGCCGTCTCCCCCCGGCCCGGCCCCTGCCCCTGCCCGTGCTCCTGCTCCCGGCCCGCGTAGGTCACGACCTCGCAGCGGTCCAGCAGCACCAGGCCCCCCGCCACCATCCCGTCCAGCTGCGGCAGGAACGCCCGCACCCGCTCCTCCTCGTCCACGATCACCACCGCCACCGGCAGGTCCTCGCTCAGCGACAGCAGCCGCGTGGTGTGCACCAGCGACGAGGCCCCGAACCCCTCGATCCCCCGGAACACGCTCGCCCCGGCCAGCCCGGCCGCCCGGGCCCGGTGCACGATCTCGCTGTACAGCGGCCGGTGGTGCCACCGGTCGCCCTCCCCGATCAGCACGGTCAGCCGCAGCGCCGGCCCGCCCAGCCGGCTCACCGCGCACCCCCGGCCCGGTGGATCAGACGCCGGGTCAGCCCGGCCGCCGCCCACACCGCGAGCAGCGCGCCCAGCAGCGTCAGCCCGAGGTACGCCACGGCCGGTCCGGGCCGGCCGCCCTCCAGCAGGCGGCGGACGTCCACCGCGTACGTCGAGAAGGTGGTGAACCCGCCCAGCACGCCGGTGCCGAAGAACGGCCGCACCAGCGGATGCGCCTGGCGCCCCTCGGTGAGCACCACCAGGAACACCCCGATCACCGCACAGCCGACCACGTTGACCAGCAGCGTCGTCCACGGGAAGGCCGTCGGCCCGGTCTGCCAGCCGAGCCCGGCCGCGTACCGCGCGGTCGCCCCGATCGCCCCGCCCGCCGCGACCACCGCCACCGCGGGCCCCTGCCCGCGCAGCACCGGCGGCCGGCTCCGGGCCGGCGCCGCGACCGGCGGCGGCGGTGTCCGGGCCGCACCGCCCGCCGCGGTGCCGTCCACCGCGTCCTCCGAGGTCGTCATAGCCCCATCAAACACCGGCCTCCGCCACCTGGCACACCGTCATCCGACACCGGACAATGATCCGGTGGAGATGACCCGGGAAGAGTTCGAGACGCTGGTCGCCGACGCCCTCGACCAGATCCCCCCGCAGCTCGCGGCCATGATGGACAACGTCGCGATCTTCGTCGAGGACGAACCCGATCCGAGCGACCCCGAACTCCTCGGCCTCTACGAGGGCACCCCGCTCACCGAGCGCGGCGAGTGGTACGCGGGCGTCCTGCCCGACCGCATCCTGATCTACCGCGGCCCCACCCTGCGCCACTGCGACACCCGCGAGCAGGTGGTCGAGGAGGTCCGCACCACGGTCATCCACGAGGTCGCCCACCACTTCGGCTTCGACGACCACGAGCTCGACGAGCTCGGCTGGTCCTGACCCCCGGACCCCGCTCCGACCCGCCCCACCCCCACCCGGCCGGAACCCGTTTTGGCGATCCGCCCCGCATCCCATATGCTTCTCGACGTCCCCGAACGCTGGGAAACAGCGGGACAGGCCACAAGCCCTCATCGTCTAGTGGCCCAGGACGCCGCCCTTTCAAGGCGGTAGCACGGGTTCGAATCCCGTTGGGGGCACGCAGTACCGTAGTAAAGTGCAGTACGCAAGACCGCAAGACCCTGAGTGGTTCGCCACTTCTAGGTCCCGTGGAGCAGTTGGTTAGCTCGCCACCCTGTCAAGGTGGAGGTCGCGGGTTCAAGTCCCGTCGGGATCGCTCGTCTCGCAAGAGGCGGTGCAGTACGGCCAGGTAGCTCAGTTGGTACGAGCGTCCGCCTGAAAAGCGGAAGGTCGCCGGTTCGACCCCGGCCCTGGCCACATAGCCTGACCAGGCACGATGCCCTCGAAGCAGCTCGCTTCGGGGGCATTTTCGTGCCGGTTGACGCCAACCGCACAGCGGACGGTCGGCCGCCGGAGCGATCGAGGTCCCGTGAGGGGCCGGAGAACGGGTGCCGCGGCAAGCACCGCGCACGAGCGCTGTCGGCCCAGGCGCCGGACTACTCTGAGGGTGTTGCCCGGCACATTCCAGGAGACACCCCTCATGAACCCGGAGCACTTCGCACTCCTCCAAGAAGCCCGACGGAGCCTGCCCGACGGGTTCAAGGTGGAAATCTCGGGCGACACCATCGTCATGATGGTCAGCCCCTCGGGGATCCACCAGCGAAACCTGCTGCTGGTCCGCCGCCAGTTCGACAGGTACGCCCCGGTCGATCTGCTGCCGAGCGAGAACACCGACCTGGTGTCACCCAACGTCGGCAAGAGCCGTAACCCGGACCTGACGTACCTTCCGAGCGAGGTGCTGGAGACGTCCGACAACCAGGTCCCGTCCGAGTTCGCCGCTGTCGCCGTCGAGCTCGTCTCCCCCTCGAACCCGGAGAACGACTGGGTGGGGAAGGTCCGCGACTACCCGTTGATGGGCATCCCGCTGTACCTGCTGGTCGACGCCAGGCAGAAGACCGTCACCCTGTTCAGCCGGCCCGACGGTACGAAGTACCACCGCCGCGAGGACATCGAGTTCGGTGAGACGCTGCACATCCCCGAGCCGTTCGGCTTCGACCTGATCACGAGCGACCTACTGCCGTACTGACCCACGCCTGCTCGCACTGCCCACCACCGGTTGACGCCAGCACTGACGCCAACCGGCTCGAACGGTGGCGCTCGACAATGGCCGTCCCTGGACAGCAGAAGCGTTCAAGCCGGGGCATCCCGACGCCCCGGCTTGGCCTGAAAAGCGGAAGGTCGCCGGTTCGATCCCCGGCCCTGGCCACAACCGGGAAGCCCCCGTAGCGAATTCGCTACGGGGGCCTCGTCGTGCCCGCCGAGCTGGCCGCGATCGCGGTCGAGCCGGTCTCGCCCTCCGACCCCGAGAACGACTGGGTCGGGAAGCTGCGCGACCATCCGCTGACGGCCATCCCGCTGCACCTCCTGATCGACGCCCGGGAGAAGACCGTCACCCTCTTCAGCAGGCCGGACGCCCCCCGGGTACCACCGGCGTGAGGACGTCGCGTACGGCGAGACGCCGCCGCCACCGGTTCCCGCTGGAGGGGGAGGGGGTTCCGCCCGTGGGACGATCCGGCGGGGTGGAGCGGCGCGGGACCGTGGGCGGTATGGGGACGACACGGGACACGGGCTGGAACCGGGTGGCGCTGGGCGCGGGGTACGCGGCGGCGGGGTGGGCGGTGACCTTCGCGCTGGTGCACTCGTACTGGCTGGCGGACGGGCGGCTGGGGCTGCCGGAAGGGCGGTCGGTCTGGAGCAGCACGCCGCTGCTGGTGATCGACGTGATCGCGATCCCGCTGTGCGCGGTGGCTGCGGCGGTGGCGCCGGCGCCGCTGCGGCGGTGGGGTGCGCGGGTGCCGGCCCGGCTCCTGGGCTTCGCGCTGTGGGGCACCACCGCGCTGCTGTTGCTGCACGCGGCGCCCTCCGTGCCGGACTGGATCGCGCTGGCCGGCGGCGGTCGCTCGGGTGCCGAGTCGGACGCGATGGCCCGGTTCGCGACCTTCGGCTACGAGCCGTTCTTCCTGGTCGGCGGCCTGCTGTTCGCGGTCGCCTCGCTCGGCCACCGGGCGCTCGGCCGGGCAGTCGCGCGGTGAGCCGGTCGGCCGGTCAGCCGGTCAGCTTCTCCGTGAGCCAGTCGGCGGTGGCGGGGAGCCAGTCCGGCACGGCGGTGCCGAGCAGGTGGTTGCCGTGCGGCACGAGCAGCAGTTCGGCGTCCGGGACGCGCTCGGCCAGGGCGGTGGCGGGGGTGACGCCCGGGATGCGGTCCTCGCCGCCCTCGACCACCAGCAGCGGGACGGTGATCCCCGGCGCGAGGGCGGTCAGGTCGACCCGGTCGGCGAAGGCGCGGGCCGCCGCGTACCCGCCGCAGCGCTGGGCCAGGGTCGCGGTGACGAACGGGACCAGGCCGTCCCAGTCCAGCCGGTACGGGCCGCTGACCACGGCGGCGGCGCACAGCCGCGGCTCGCGGGCGGCGGACTCGGCCGCGTAGTAGCCGCCCAGGCTGAGGCCGATCACGGCGGCCCGGGCGAGGTCCAGCCCCGGGCGGCCGGCCAGCGCGTCGAGGGCACGGCCGACCACCCGGTGGTACTCCGGCTCCGGCGCGCCGAAGGCGGCCAGCACGCCCTGTCCGGGCCCGTCGACGGCGAGCACCGCGACGCCCCGGGCGAGCAGCGCCTCGGCCACCGCGTGGAACTCCTCCTTGCCCGAGTCCATCCCCGGCACCACCACGACCACCGGGGCCGCTCCCCCGTCGGCCGCCGGGCGGCGCAGCCAGCCCGCGAAGCCCTCGCCCTCGACCCGCTCCGCTCCCGGGTCGAGCAGCGCCAGCGCCCGCCGCATCGCCTCGTCGGCCTCGGTCGCGGCCTCGGCCGCGGCGGCCCGGTCCGGGTGCGGGAGCAGCCCGGCGAAGTGGTACCAGCGGGCGGCGCTCCGGTACGCCTCACCGGCGGTGACGGCACGGCCCTCGGCGGCGGCCCGCTCCGCCGTCGCGGCGTACCGGCGGCCCGCGGCCCGGCAGGCGGCCGGCCAGTCGCGCGGCGAGGTCAGCGGGGCGGTCACCCGGGCGTACTCGTACGGGTCCAGACCGGCGCCGTGGGCGCGCGGGCGGTTCTCCTCGACGAAGGCGGTCAGCAGACCGGGGGTGTCGAGGAAGGAGAGGTCGGGCACGGCGGGGGTTCCCTTCGGGACAGCGGGACATCGGGACATTGGGTCGTCGGGTCGTCGGGTCGTCGGGTCGTCGGGTCATCGGGTTGTTCGCAGCCGGTGTCAGGCGAGGGTCAGCACGGCCTTGCCACGGATCCGGCGCTCGCGCAGGTCGGTGAGCACGGCGGCGGTCTCCGCCCAGGGCGCGACCCGGCCGAGCTCCGGGGTCAGCCGGCCCTCCCGGGTGAGGCGCACCAAGGTGGCCAGGTCGGCGCCGTCGGAGACGTCCGAGTCCGCGTAGTGGAAGTGCCGGACGACCGCCGACTCCGGGCCCTTGAAGAAGTCGAAGAAGTCGAGCGTGACGGGCGTCCGGGAGGCCTGGCCGAACCAGATCAGGGTGCCGCGCCGGGCCAGCCGGGCCAGCGCGACCGGCAGCGCGGCGCCGCCGGTGGACTCCAGCACCAGGTCGTACGGCCCGCGGGCCGCGCCCGGCTCGTGGACCACCTCGGCCGCCCCCAGCTCGACCAGCCGCCGGCCGCGCTCCGGGGAGGCGGTGACGGCGGTCAGCTCGGCCCCGGCCGCGGCGGCCAGTTCGGTGACGTAGTGCCCGACGCCCCCGGAGGCCCCGGTCAGCAGCACCCGCCGCCCGGCCAGCGGGCCCGCGGCCCGGAGCAGCCGCAGCGCGGTGAGGCCGGCCAGCGGCAGCGCGGCGGCCCGGACGGCGTCCAGGCCGTCGGGCAGTTCGGCGAGGGAGGACGTCGGGACGCACACGTACTCGGCCCATCCCCCGGCCGGCGGGTGCCCCACCACCCGGCGGCACGCCGCCGGCCCCGACCCGTCGGCGGCAGCCTGCACCACCAGCCCGGCCACGTCCTTGCCCGGCCGCCATCCGGCCCGGGGCGCCTCCAGCTGGAAGGTCTCGCCCCGGTTCACCGAGAACGCCTCCACCTTCACCAGCGCCTCCCCCGGCCCCGGCCGCGGCTGCTCCACCTCCGCGAACCGCACCGGCTCCACCGTCCGCCCCGTCGCCACCAGCGCCTTCATCCCCGCTCCTTCGTCGGCCACCCCCACACCTCACCCCGCGCCGCACCGGCCGGTCCAACAACCGGTGGGGGCCGACGACAACCAAGGGTTGTGCTGCGGGGGGGGTGCGGGGTGACGCGGGGAGCGGTACGGCAGCCCGGCGAGGGCGGACGTGCCGGCGGGCACGGCGCCGCGGCGCGAAGCGGCGAGGAGTCGCAGCCCGGGCACGGCTCCGGCGGGGCGGCGCCCCACCGGAGGCCCCCGGCTAGGGTGCCCGGGTGGATCTGGATCTGGCGCAGGTGCGGGCGTTCGTCGTCGCCGCCGAGGAGTCGCACTTCGGGCGGGCGGCCGGGCGGTTGGGGATCAGCCAGCAGGGGCTGTCGAAGCGGGTGGCCCGGCTGGAGGCGGTGCTGGGGGTGCGGCTGCTGGAGCGGGACGCGCGCGGGGTGGGGCTGACCGGGGCCGGGCGGCGGTTCCTGGAGCCGGCCCGGCGGGTGCTGGCGCAGGGGGAGCGGGCGGTGGCCGCCGTGGGGTGCGCCGCGCGACCGCTGCGGATCGACGTGTGGGGGCACCTGTACGCCCCGATGCGTACGCTCGCGCAGGCGGTGGACGCCGCGCCGGGGTTGCAGGTGGAGCCGGCGCCCGGCCGGGACCTGCCGTCCGTCGCGGCGGCCGTGCTGCGCGGGGAGTCGGACGCCGGCTTCGGACGGGTGCACCGACTCTCCTCGGGAGACGGCGAGTTGACGCACCGACTGGTCCGGCTCGAGCCGGTGGACGCGCTGCTGAGCACCGACCATCCGCTGGCCGGCCGGGACGTCCTGCGCCCGGACGACCTGCGGGGCGGTGTGCTGCGCTACCCGGCGGCGGTGGACCGGCTGGACTTCCTCACCCGCTTCGCCGCCCGGTTCGGGATCTCCCGCCGGGTCGGCTCGACCAACCTGGGCCTGGAGCACTTCGTGGACCAGGTCCGCGCCGACCCGGACTGCTTCTCCCTCGTCCCCGCCGACGGCCCGCTCCCCGCCCGCCCGGGCGTCCGCACCGTCCCGCTGGTGGACCCGACCCCGCTCTACGCCTGGTCGCTCCTCTGGCGCACCGGCCCGGACACCGACCCGCACCCCCGGCTCGACGACCTGCTGAGGGCGTTCACCACCGAGGCGGCCCGCAACCGCTGGCTGGAGTACGACCCGGCCCGCGACTGGCTCCCGGACGCCGACCAGGCCGCGCTCAACCCGTGACGGCCGCCCCGGCCCCCCGCCCCGACGGTCCTGCCACCCCCGACGGCCCCGCCGCCCCCGAAGGCCTCCGGCTCAGGAGGTCCGTAGCCACTGGTCGAAGCTGCGCACCACCGACCCGTCGGCCGCGTAGTAGGTGACGGTCCCCGGGTCCGTGCCCGGCTTCGCGATGACGGAGAAGTAGCGGAACGGGGAGTCCCCGACCGCGACCGGCACCGCCTCGGTGGTGCCACCGCTCTTCCAGGCGATCACGACCTTCGCGACCGCGGCCTCGACCCCCTGGATCACCACCGGCGGGACGCCCGACTCGTCGTGGACGCCGAGCGACGCCCCGCCGACGGCGGCCGGGAACCCGCCCGGGGCGGAGGCCGCGTGCAGGGAGTCGTCCTTCTGCCGCTTGCCGTCCACGGTGTAGTAGTAGTTCACCCAGTCGAGGCGCGTGTCCCAGTTGTCGTCGATGTCCTTCTGGCTGACCGGCTTCACCTTCGGGTCGGCCTGGTGGCGCTCCGCCTGGATCAGCCGGGCCTGCCGGGCGTAGTCCCCCTTGTCGGGGGTGGTCGGCCACAGCGCGGCCCAGGCCTGCCAGGCGTGGCCGTTCGCCGTGCCCTCGGCGACCTTGACCCGCACGGGGTTGAACGGGTCCCGGGCGGCAGCGGTCGCGCTCGGTGCGGTGGACGGGCCGGCGGCCGCCACCACCACGGTCGGGTCGGCGGTACGGCCGCGTTCGCCGAGCACCGCCGTCCCGCCGGCGACGCCCGCGACCAGCGCGGCCGCCACCGCGGCGGTCAGCAGCCGCCGGCGCCGCAGCCGCCGCCGGCCCCCGGCGACCAGCCGGTCGTACGGGGCCGCTCCGGCGTCGACGCTCCCGGCCAGTTCGCCCAGGGCCCGTACGGTGGCCGGCTCGTCGCCGTCCACCGCCTCCCCGAACCGGAACTCGTTGCTCATCTTGTCCCTCCGATGCTCGTCAGTCCGATGAGTGAGGAGGCGCCCCGGAGCTTGGCCAGGCCTCTGGCCGCCTGGCTCTTCACCGTCCCGACCGAGCAGCCCATCGCCGCCGCGGTCTGGGTCTCGCTGAGGTCCTCCCAGTACCGCAGCACCACGGCCTGGCGCTGGCGCGGCGGCAGGTCGCCGAGCGCGGCGAGCAGCACGGCCCGGTCGTCCGGGTCGGCGCCGTCCGGCGCGGGGCGGTCCGGGAACGCGGTGACCGGGTACTCGACCAGCCGCCGGCGGAACTTCCTGGCGTGCTCGTTGATCACGATCCGGCGCACGTAGGCGTACGGGTCGTCCGCCGCGCGCACCCGGTTCCAGGCCGCGTACGCCCGTTCCAGCGCCTGCTGGACCAGGTCCTCGGCACCGTGCCGGTCCCCCGCGAGCAGGTACGCCGTCCTGAACAGCCGTGACCACGCACCGCCGACGAACGTCCGGAACTCCTCGTCCCGGGCGGTCTTGTGGGCTCCCATGAGCACCTCCTCACACCCCCGGAGCCCAGGACGGCCGCGGACCGTTGCCCGTCGTTCGCGATTCGCCGCCGACGGCTGTGACACTGGAGGGGCTCGAAAACCGAGGTGCGCTCCGCCGTGCCTCCTTGCGAACCTAGAGGGATGCCCGCAGTGAGTTCTCCCGCAGTCCAGTCCGCCACCGTACCCGCCGAGGGGCCCGGGATCGGGGAGCTGGCCGCCCGTCTGCCCGAGCTGACCCTGCGCGACCAGGTGCGGATCGGTCGCCGGCTGGAGGGGGCCCGTCGGGTCCGCAAGCCGGAGGCCCGGCAGAAGATCGCCGACGAGATCGCCGCCGACATCGCCCGCGCCGAGCTGCTGGTCGAGCGGCGCCGCGGCGCGGTCCCGGCGATCAGCTATCCCGCCGAGCTGCCGGTCAGCCAGAAGAAGGACGAGATCCTGGCGGCGATCCGGGACCACCAGGTGGTGATCGTCGCGGGTGAGACCGGCTCCGGCAAGACCACCCAGATCCCGAAGATCTGCCTGGAGCTCGGCCGCGGCGTGCGCGGTCTGGTCGGCCACACCCAGCCGCG
Source organism: Kitasatospora sp. NPDC114501 (assembly GCF_055633695.1). Classification (NCBI taxonomy): domain Bacteria; kingdom Bacillati; phylum Actinomycetota; class Actinomycetes; order Kitasatosporales; family Streptomycetaceae; genus Kitasatospora; species Kitasatospora sp. NPDC114501. The sequence continues at coordinate 67,514 of NZ_JBVKDS010000023.1, forward strand.
CCGGATCGCCGCCCGCACGGTGGCCGAGCGGGTCGCGGAGGAGCTGGACAGCCCGCTCGGCGAGGCGGTCGGCTGGAAGGTCCGGTTCACCGACCAGGTCGGCCAGGACACCCTGGTCAAGCTGATGACGGACGGCATCCTGCTCGCGGAGATCCAGACCGACCGCGACCTGCACCAGTACGACACCCTGATCATCGACGAGGCGCACGAACGCAGCCTCAACATCGACTTCATCCTCGGCTACGTCAAGCAGCTGCTCCCCCGCCGCCCGGACCTCAAGGTCGTGATCACCTCCGCGACCATCGACCCGGAGCGCTTCGCCCGGCACTTCGGCGACGCCCCGATCGTCGAGGTCTCCGGCCGCACCTACCCCGTGGAGGTCCGGTACCGGCCGATCGTCGAGGACGGCGCCGACGAGGCCGACGAGGCCGACCGCGACCGGGACCAGGTCCAGGCGATCTGCGACGCCGCCGAGGAGCTCCAGGCCGAGGGCCCGGGCGACATCCTGGTCTTCCTCTCCGGCGAGCGCGAGATCCGCGACACCGCGGACGCCCTCGGCCGGCTGAAACTGAAGAACACCGAGGTCCTGCCGCTGTACGCCCGGCTCAGCTCGGCCGAGCAGCACAGGGTCTTCCAGCGCTCCCGCAGCCGCCGGATCGTGCTGGCCACCAACGTGGCCGAGACCTCGCTGACCGTCCCCGGCATCAAGTACGTGATCGACCCGGGCACCGCCCGGATCTCCCGCTACAGCCACCGCACCAAGGTGCAGCGGCTGCCGATCGAGGCGATCAGCCAGGCCAGCGCCAACCAGCGCAAGGGCCGCTGCGGCCGCACGTCGGACGGCATCTGCATCCGGCTCTACTCGGAGGAGGACTTCCTCTCCCGCCCCGAGTTCACCGACGCCGAGATCCTGCGCACCAACCTGGCCTCGGTGATCCTCCAGATGACCGCGGCCGGCCTCGGCGACATCGCCGCCTTCCCGTTCCTGGACCCGCCGGACTCGCGCAACATCAAGGACGGCGTCCACCTGCTGCACGAGCTGGGCGCGCTCGACCCGGACGAGAAGGACCCGCGCAAGCGCCTGACCCAGCTGGGCCGCAAGCTCGCCCAGCTCCCGGTGGACCCGCGGATGGCCCGCATGGTGCTGGAGGCGGACCGCAACGGCTGCGTCCGCGACGTCATGGTGATCGCCGCCGCGCTCTCCATCCAGGACCCGCGCGAGCGCCCGGCCGAGAAGCGCCAGGCCGCCGACGACCGGCACCGCCGGTTCAACTCGGAGACCTCCGACTTCCTCTCCTACCTGGCGATGTGGCGCTACGTCCGCGAGCAGCAGAAGGAGCTCTCCTCCTCGGCCTTCCGCCGGATGTGCAAGGCGGAGTTCCTCAACTACCTGCGGATACGGGAGTGGCAGGACATCTACACCCAGCTGCGCACCGTCGCCAAGCAGTTGGGCGTGACGATCGAGGAGCCGCACCCCGACGCCGAGCCGGACGCCGACCGGATCCACCAGTCCCTGCTGGCCGGTCTGCTCTCCCACATCGGCCTGTTCGACGTGGAGAAGCGCGAGTACGGCGGCGCGCGCGGCGCCCGCTTCGCGGTCTTCCCCGGCTCCGGCCTGTTCAAGAAGCCGCCGCGCTGGGTGATGTCGGCCGAGCTGGTGGAGACCTCCCGGCTCTGGGCCCGGATCAACGCCAAGATCGAGCCGGAGTGGGTCGAGCCGCTGGCCGGCCACCTGATCAAGCGCAGCTACAGCGAGCCGCACTGGGAGAAGAAGGCCGGCGCCGTCATGGCGTACGAGAAGGTGACCCTCTACGGGATGCCGGTCGTCGCCCAGCGCAAGGTCAACTACGGCCGGATCGACCCGGAGCTCTGTCGCGAGCTGTTCATCCGCAACGCCCTGGTCGAGGGCGACTGGGAGACCCACCACCGGTTCTTCGCGGAGAACCGCAGGCTGCTCGGCGAGGTCGAGGAGCTGGAGAACCGGGCCCGTCGCCGGGACATCCTGGTGGACGACCAGACCCTGTTCGAGTTCTACGACGCCCGGCTGCCCGACGACGTCGTCTCCACCCGGCACTTCGACTCCTGGTGGAAGAAGGCCCGGCACGACCAGCCGGACCTGCTGAACTTCGAGAAGTCGATGCTGATCAACGACGCCGCGGACGGCGTCACCGAGGCCGACTACCCGGACCACTGGCAGCAGGGCAAGCTCCGCTTCAAGCTGACCTACCAGTTCGAGCCGGGCAGCGACGCGGACGGCGTGACCGTGCACATCCCGCTGCCGGTGCTCAACCAGGTCACCTCGGAGGGCTTCGACTGGCAGATCCCCGGTCTGCGGGAGGAGCTGGTCACCGCGTACATCAAGTCGCTGCCGAAGGCGATCCGGCGCAACTTCGTCCCGGCGCCGGACTTCGCCAAGGCGGCGCTGCGCGCGGTGAAGGACCGCCAGGAGCCCCTGCTCCCGGCCCTGGAGCACGCCCTGAAGCGCCTGACGGCGGTCACCGTGCCCCCGGAGGCCTGGGACGACGAGCGGGTCCCCGAGCACCTCAAGGTGACCTTCCGGGTGGTGGACGGGCGCCGCCGGCTCGCCGAGTCCAAGGACCTGGAGGAGCTGCGGCTGAAGCTCAAGCCCAAGCTCAACGAGACGCTCTCCTCGGCCGCCTCCGGCCAGGGCATCGAGCAGACCGGGCTGACCGCCTGGCCGGCCTCGCTGCCGGTGCTCCAGCGCACCTTCGAGCAGCGCTCGCGCGGCCACTCGATGCGCGCCTACCCGGCCCTGGTGGACGAGGGCCAGTCGGTCGGCGTCCGGCTGTTCGACACCCCGGAGGCGCAGGCCCAGGCGATGTGGGAGGGCACCCGGCGGCTGCTGATGCTGACCACCACGTCCCCGGCCAAGTCGATCCAGGGCCGGCTGGGCAACCAGGCGAAGCTGGCGCTCTCGCACAGCCCGCACGGCTCGATCGGCGCCCTGTTCGAGGACGTCGTGTCGGCCGCGACGGACCGGCTGATGGCCCTGAACGGCGGCCCGGCCTGGGACGAGGCGGCCTTCGGCAAGCTGCACGACAAGGTGCGCGCGGACCTGTACGACCTGTCCGCGGACACCACGCTGAAGACGGCCACCGCGCTGATCGCCTTCCACAAGGCGTCGACCCGGCTGAAGTCGGTGAGCAGCCCGGTGCTGCTGAACGCGGTGAACGACGTCCGGCTGCACCTGGCCTCGCTGGTGCACCCGGGCTTCGTGACGGCCACCGGCTGGCAGCGGCTGCCGGACCTCAAGCGCTACCTGCTGGCGGTGGACCGCCGCCTGGAGGCGCTGCCCAACCACCCGCAGCGGGACGCCCAGCAGCTGCTGAAGGTGCAGCAGGTGCAGCAGGCGTACGGGGAGCTGCTGGCGGCGGTGCCGGCCGGGCGGCAGCCGTCCGCGGAGGTGCGGGCGATCCGCTGGATGATCGAGGAGCTGCGGGTCAGCTTCTTCGCCCAGTCGCTGGGCACGCCGAGCCCGGTGTCGGAGAAGCGGATCATGAAGGCGATGGAGGCGGCGCGGGCGACGCTCTGACCCGGGTGCGGCCGTGACCGGCCCGGGCGGCGCCGTGAGCTGCGGGTGGGCCTTCAGGAGTCAGTTCGACCTGGGGGCCCACCATGGGCTACAGTCTGTCTTGTTCGCAGCGCGGCAAGCGAGTGAACGAGATCAGGAAACCCTGGTCCCGTGGAGCAGTTGGTTAGCTCGCCACCCTGTCAAGGTGGAGGTCGCGGGTTCAAGTCCCGTCGGGATCGCCGCAGCGCGAGAGGCCCGGAACCGTCAGGTTCCGGGCCTCTCGCTTTTGACCGTTCGGCCCTTTAGCCCGGCCAGGTCTGGACCACAAGTGACAGATCGTGTGACGGGCGTCACGCACCCCCCTCCGGAACCGGCACCGTGAAACCCCCTCCGGAACCCCGCTAATTTAATATGTAAAATTGTACAGCTATTCACTGTAAATCCCCCCCACCCCACGCGCATCAAATCGTTATCCGGAGTTCAACATTCCGACCACTCGGCCGGCCCGGAACACCCTCGGGCGGGCACGACAAAGGGGCCGCTTACCGGACCCGGCGGAGTCCGGTAAGCGGCCCCTTTAAAGAGCCTTTGGCCTATCAGGCCTCAGTGCGCTGGGCGGGAATCCCGGCCAGCAGAGCGCGCACCTCCGCCTCACGGTAACGGCGGTGACCTCCGAGCGTGCGGATCGACGTCAGCTTGCCTGCCTTGGCCCAGCGGGTGACCGTCTTCGGGTCCACGCGGAACATGGTGGCAACCTCTGCCGGCGTCAGCAGCGGCTCAGCATCAGGGGTACGAGCGGTCATGAGCGGCCTCCTCGGGAGAACCGAACCAGGGCGGTTCTATCCTTCAAATTCTGCACCTTGGCCCGCGATGCCCGAAATGGCATAGACGGGCCGAGTCGGTTATAGGACGAACGGCTTGTCCTGGTGTCTACAACTACACCATCCGTCCAGCCCTATCGACCAAACCGCCAAAATTGACCCCTCACGGGTTCAAGGCCGACGGATGGCGATGGACCACCCCATAACGGACAGTCACAAAGCCATGACATCCGGTTACGAGGGGACCAGACCCTCCGTTTCCCCGCAAAGCACGCATCGACTCCAGAACCACCCAAAAGTGGGCACGCTCACGTGAAGTTGGGCTGGTTGTCCCATTTTTGCACATAGGGGTAAGTTCGCGTCAACGGTGAGTAGTGTCACGTTCGACAGCTATTGACCCGAACCAGGACCTTGGTCATCGGACGCGCGGTCCTTAGGACTCTTACAGTCATACACGCGGGGTCGGACGTCAGTTCGCGTGCCGCAGCGCCAGCACCCGGCGCCACCGCAGCGTCAGCTCCCCGTACACCCGCAGCGCCTCGGCGGTGTCCCCCGCCCGCAGCGCGCGCAACCCCTCCTCCAGCTCCCCCGCCGAACGGTCCGCCAACAACCGCTCCGGGCCCAGCAGATGCACCAGGCCCCCGTAGTCCAGTTCCACCAGCGAGCGCGGATGGAACTCCTCCAGCCAGCGCCCGACCCGCTCCGCCCCCCGCACCAGCTCCCCTTCCGGCACCGCCTCGCGCAGCGCCCGGAAGGCCCGCGCCACCCGCCGGCGCGCCTGCGCCATCGGCACCAGGTAGAACAGCGCCGCCGGCCGGTCCCGTTGTTCCTCCCCCTCCTCCCGCGGCTCCCCGCCCGGTACGAAGCAGCGGTCCTCGTCCCCGAACGGCAGGAACCAGCGCACCGGCACCTCCCACCGGCTGGTCACGATCCACGGCCGGGCGTCCGGGTGCTCGGCCCGCCAGCGCTCCCGGTCCGCCTCGGCGGCCGCCCGGGTCACCGGCGGCAGCGCGGTGTCCAGCAGCGCCACCGGCAGCCCGGCCCGCAGCTCCTCCAGCGCCTGCCAGCTGCGCAGCCTGGTCGCCCACGGGCAGACGTACAGTACGCCGTCCACCACCCGCAGGTACGCCCGCCCGCTCTCCCGCTCGGGCAGCGCCCGGGGGGTGCGGGCGGCCAGTCCGGCGAGCGCCTCCCGCTGCTCCTCCAGCACCGCCGCCGCCACCGCCCGGCCCGGCTCCGCGGCGTCCGGCCCGTGCTCCGCCGCGTAGGCCTGCCAGTGCGCCCGCTCGGGCTCCGGGTAGGCGGCCAGCGGCTCGTAGACCCGCAGGTGGGCGGCGTAGGGCGGCTGTACGGACGTACGCACGACGGTCACGTTCTGCATGGTCGCACGGGTCGCGCGGCCCCGGGAGAGCGCGCCCCGGAACGGTTCGCGCCCGTACCCCGCGCCCCGTTCCATCTCACTCCTCGGACGACCGGCCCCAGGTCGGACAAGACGGCCGATCGGCGGCGCGCACGCGGCTACGCTTCGCCTTAGGCGCCCGCACCACAGCAGCGGGCCTTCATTACTGGAGTCACCACAGTGACCGACGTACAGACCCCCGCCACGCACCCCGCACCCGGCGTGCTCAGCAGGATCTTCCGTACCGAACAGGACGGCGCCCCCGGCGACGGTCACGAGCAGGTCGTCCTCTGCCACGACCGCAGCTCGGGTCTGAAGGCGATCATCGCCATCCACTCGACCGCCCTGGGCCCGGCCCTCGGCGGCACCCGCTTCTTCCCGTACGCCTCCGAGGAGGCGGCGCTGGAGGACGCGCTGAACCTGTCCCGCGGAATGTCCTACAAGAACGCGCTGGCCGGACTGGACCTCGGCGGCGGCAAGGCCGTCATCATCGGCGACCCGAACAAGGACAAGAACGAGGCGATGCTCCGGGCCTACGGCCGCTTCGTCGAGTCCCTGCGCGGCCGCTACATCACCGCCTGCGACGTGGGCACCTACGTCCAGGACATGGACGTCGTCGCCCGCGAGACCGAGTTCGTGACCGGCCGCTCGCCCGAGCACGGCGGCGCCGGCGACTCGTCCATCCTGACCGCCTTCGGCGTCTTCCAGGGCATGCGCGCCACCGCCCAGGCCCGCTGGGGCCAGCCGACCCTGCGCGGCAAGCGGGTCGGCGTCGCCGGTGTCGGCAAGGTCGGCCACTACCTGGTCGGCCACCTGGTCGCGGACGGCGCCACCGTCGTCGTCACCGACCCCTTCGAGGCCGCGGTCAACCGCGTCCGCGCGGCCCACCCCGAGGTGGAGGTGGTGGCCGACACCACCGCCCTGCTCCAGGCCGAGCTGGACGTCTACGCCCCCTGCGCCCTCGGCGGCGCGCTGACCGACTCCGTGGTCGCCGCGCTGGGCCAGTTCGGCACCTCGATCGTCTGCGGCGCGGCCAACAACCAGCTGGCCCACGCCGGCGTCGAGAAGGACCTGGCCGACCGCGGCATCCTCTACGCGCCGGACTACCTGGTGAACTCCGGCGGCGTCATCCAGGTCGCCGACGAGATCGAGGGCTTCAACTTCGAGCGGGCCAAGAACAAGGCCACGAAGATCTTCGACACCACCCTGGAGATCTTCACCCGGGCGACCGCCGACGGCGTCCCGCCGGCGGTCGCCGCGGACCGCCTGGCCGAGAAGCGGATGCGCGAGATCAGCGCCCTGCGCACGGTGCTGCTGCCCGGCGCCCGCCGCTCCTGATCGGGCCGGTACCCGACCCCGCGACGCGCGGGGGGCCGTCCCCACGGCCCCTCGCGCATCACGATGTGGAACCGGATTCTCACTTCTGCGCCCGATCGGGTGATCCAAAGCCCCCCTTGGGGGGATAATCGGTCCTGGAACGACGGACCCGAACCACCTCCGGACAGCGTGCAAACCGCCGCAAAACCTCCCCTGACCTGGGAAGACCTGGTCTCGGGTGCAGTCGGTACGCGCCACGTCACACTGACGACGTACCGTCCAGCGGCGGAAACAGGTACCGTTAATGCTCCAAGGGACGGTCCTCCCATTCGGGCAGGCCGCTCCTGATCATGAACACGTGTCAGACTCGGGGCCGTGAGCCCCATCGTTGAGGGGGTCGACCCATGGGGCGCGGCCGGGCCAAGGCCAAGCAGACGAAGGTCGCCCGCGAGCTGAAGTACAACAGCGGCGGGTTCGACGCTAACCGTCTGTCCAACGAGCTGGGCGTATCGCCGTCCACCGCTTCGATCGACCCCGAGCCGATCGAGGAGGAGGACGACGACGACCCGTACGCGGAGTACGCAGCCCGGTACGCCGACCTCGACGACGAGGACGACAACGAGCCGGGCACCGGGACGTCGCAGGCCTCCCGCCGCCGCTCGTAGCACAGCAGTCCCGCCGACCGGCCCGGCGCCCAGGGCGCCGGGCCGGTCTTCGGCGTCCCCTCGCACGGCGGCCCCTCGTAGCGGCGGCCCGCAGTCCGGCCCGTACGGCGTTGCGCCGCACCGGCCTTCGGGGCCTCCAGGCATGCGGAAGGGCCCCTCCGGAGTTCCGGAGGGGCCCTTCCGTCGTCGGGGGCCGGGTCAGCTCGCCCGGAAGCCCTCGTAGGCGTTGTAGAGGGTCGCGCCGCCCTCGTGCTCGTCGGTGCGCTCGACGATGTCGCCGAGCAGCCAGGACTCCACGCCGCGGTCCTCCAGGATCGACAGCACGACGTCCACCGAGTGCGGCGGGACGACCGCGACCATGCCGACGCCCATGTTCAGCGTCTTCTCGATCTCCAGGGTGGCCACCTTGCCGACCTCGGCCACGGTCTGGAAGACCGGCAGCGGGGTCCAGGTGCCGCGGTCCAGGCGGGCGTGCAGGCCGTCCGGGATGACCCGGGCCAGGTTGGCCGCCAGGCCGCCGCCGGTGACGTGCGAGAAGGCGTGCACCTCGGTGGCGCGGGCGAGCGCCAGGCAGTCCAGCGAGTAGATCCGGGTCGGCTCCAGCAGCTCCTCGCCGAGGGTGCGGCCGAACTCCTCGACCTTGCGGTCCAGCTTCCAGCCGGCCTCGTTCAGCAGCACGTGGCGGACCAGCGAGTAGCCGTTGGAGTGCAGGCCGGAGGCGGCCATCGCGATCACCACGTCGCCGGCCCGGACCCGGTCCGCGCCGAGCAGCGCGTCGGCCTCCACCACGCCGGTGCCGGCGCCCGCGACGTCGTACTCGTCCGGGCCCAGCAGGCCCGGGTGCTCGGCGGTCTCGCCGCCGACCAGGGCGCAGCCTGCCAGCGCGCAGCCCTCGGCGATGCCCTTGACGATCGCGGCGACCCGCTCCGGGACGACCTTGCCGACGCAGATGTAGTCGGTCATGAACAGCGGCTCGGCGCCGCACACCACCAGGTCGTCGACGACCATGCCGACCAGGTCGTGGCCGATGGTGTCGTGCTTGTCCATGGCGGCGGCGATGGCCACCTTGGTCCCCACGCCGTCGGTGGCCGAGGCCAGCAGCGGCCGCTCGTAGTTCTTGAAGGCGGACGCGTCGAAGAGGCCGGCGAAGCCGCCGAGACCGCCGACCACCTCGGGGCGGTTGGCCTTCTTCACCCACTGCTTCATGAGCTCGACGGCGCGGTCGCCCGCCTCGATGTCGACACCGGCGGCGGCGTAGGTGGCGCCGTTCTGGTTGCTGGTCACTGCGGTGCGGCCCTTTCGGGTCAGGGGGGTGGTTCGGGAACAGCGTGGGGGGTGGAACAGCGGTGGGGCCCCGGTTCTCGGGACCCCACCGTCGATTCGTTACGGCCGGCGCAGCGCGTCGGCCGCGCCCGCCCCGCCGAGCAGCGACTGGACGCCGTCCAGGTCGCTGCCGCTGGTCGGCTTGCCGCGGACGGCCGGAGGCTGCTGGCCGCCCTTGATCTCGGCCTCCAGCAGGAGCTTGCCGAGCAGCGCCGGGTCCGGCAGCTCCATCGGGTACTCGCCGTCGAAGCAGGCCCGGCAGAGCCGGTCCTTGGGCTGCTTGGTGGCCTCGATCATGCCGTCGATCGAGATGTAGGAGAGCGAGTCCGCACCGAGGGTGCGGCCGATCTCCTCGATGGTCATTCCGTTGGCGATCAGCTCCGCGCGGGTGGCGAAGTCGATGCCGAAGAAGCAGGGCCACTTCACCGGCGGGGAGGAGATCCGGATGTGGACCTCGGCCGCCCCGGCCTCGCGCAGCATCTTCACCAGCGCGCGCTGGGTGTTGCCGCGGACGATCGAGTCGTCCACGACCACCAGGCGCTTGCCCTGGATGACCTCGCGCAGCGGGTTCAGCTTGAGCCGGATGCCGAGCTGGCGGATGGTCTGGCTGGGCTGGATGAAGGTGCGGCCCACGTAGGCGTTCTTCACCAGGCCGGAGCCGTACGGGATGCCGCTGGCCTCGGCGTAGCCGATCGCGGCGGGGGTGCCGGACTCGGGCGTCGCTATCACCAGGTCGGCCTCGACGGGGGCCTCCTTCGCCAGCCGGCGGCCCATCTCCACGCGGGAGAGGTGCACGTTGCGGCCGGCGATGGAGGTGTCGGGGCGGGCCAGGTAGACGTACTCGAACACGCAGCCCTTGGGCTTGGCCTCGGCGAACCGGGAGCTGCGCATGCCGTTCTCGTCGATGGCGATGAGCTCGCCGGGCTCGACCTCGCGGATGAAGGAGGCGCCGCAGATGTCCAGCGCCGCCGTCTCGGAGGCGACCACCCAGCCGCGCTCCAGCCGGCCGAGCACCAGCGGGCGGATGCCCTGCGGGTCGCGGGCGGCGTAGAGGGTGTGCTCGTCCATGAAGACGAGCGAGAAGGCGCCCTTGACCTTGGGCAGCACGACCTTGGCCGTCTCCTCGATGGAGAGGTCCGGGTGGCCGGCGAGCAGGGCCGTCACCAGGTCGGTGTCGTTGGTCGCGGCGGACCGGCCGGAGCGCGAGACGTGCTCCTCGCCGGGCAGTTCGGCGACCATGGCCGCCAGTTCGGCGGTGTTCACCAGGTTTCCGTTGTGCCCGAGGGCCAGCGAACCGTGAACGGTCGCCCGGAAGGTCGGCTGGGCGTTCTCCCAGACCGAGGAACCGGTGGTCGAGTAGCGGGCGTGTCCGACGGCGATATGCCCGTGCAACGACCCCAGCGAGGCCTCGTCGAAGACCTGGGAGACGAGCCCCATGTCCTTGAAGACGAGAATCTGGGAGCCGTTGCTCACTGCGATGCCCGCGGATTCCTGACCGCGGTGCTGCAGGGCGTAAAGGCCGAAGAACGTGAGCTTGGCGACCTCCTCGCCGGGAGCCCAGACACCGAAGACGCCACACGCGTCCTGGGGGCCTTTCTCACCGGGAAGAAGATCGTGGTTGAGTCTTCCGTCACCACGTGGCACGCCTTCGAGTCTAGGGCAGTCGGCTCCGGCTTCCGGACCCCGGGACTGCGGGTTTGTCCGGTGATCACGAGTTAACGCGCGTAGACAAAACCCCTTACCGGCCCGGGATTTCGGGTGGGGGGAATTCCGCCGGGTAGCGGTTGGCCTTGCGGTTCGCGCCTGTTGGGGAGTTCCGGGTGCGGAGCGGCGGCCGTCCCGGCGCGGACGAACGTGAGCCTGCTCACCCGGGGTTCCTCCCCCGGCCACCCGCCGGTCGCTCCCCGGCCGACCGGCCGGTTCCGCCCGGATCGGGCCGTCGGTCGGTCTCCGGTCAGGCGGCCGGCAGCAGCAGGCCCCAGGCCCCCCGGTGCACCGTCCAGGTCCGGGCCCGGACCGGGCCGACCGGGTGGCCGTCCGCCTCGTAGCCGAAGCCGCGCCCGACCACCGAGACGCTCGCCGCCCGGGCCCGCACCAGGGCGCCGGAGGCGGCGACCACCACGTCCATCTCGCCCGTGCCGTCCGAGGCGCCGGACGGGAGCGTCACCTGCACCAGCCGGACCGGCCGGTGGACGTCCGCGAGCAGCCGGCCGTCGGCCTCGACCCGGACCCGGGAACCGTGGTCGACGCCGTCCGGGGTGAGTGCGTTCGCCTGCTCGGCCGCAGCCAGTTTCGCCCATAGCGAACGCCAGCCACCCGTACGGCCCACCGGGCGACGGGTGGCGCCGCCGGTGATCCGCACCCCTCCCAGGGCCACCCCGCCTCCGTCGTCCACCAGCAGGTCGAGTCGTCGCGGCGCGCCCGACAGCACCGCCCGCGCGGCCCGGACCGGCTCGCCCGGCACGCCGAGCGCGCGGGCCGCCAGGAGCTCCTCCGAGCGGCCGACCGGAACCATCCCCACCGGTTCGGTGCCCAGCTCACGCTGGCGATGCAGGGCCTGGAGCACCCGCTGCAGCGCGAGGTCGGAACCGATCACCACCGGTCGCCGCCGACCCCGGTGCGAAAGCACCCGGTCGAGCTCGGAAGGGCTCTCCGGAAAGACCACCTTGACGTCCGCACCCCCGCAGAGCACGTCCTTCGCGATCCGCACCGACTCGCCGTCGGTCTGCCGGGCCACCGGGTCGAGGAGCAGCAGGAGCGGCTCCGGGCCGCCGGAAGCAGGCGTGGACAGGGACGACACGACCGGTCCTTCCTCAGGTAATCTCTCGGTGCAAGAGCCCCTTGCGCCATTGCGCCAGGGGCTTCGTCTATCTCGGGGCAGACTGCGGCCTACGCAGGATGCCCCAACCGGAAGGGGTGTACGCCTGTGCCGGCACTCGTGCTCGTTGGCGCTCAGTGGGGAGACGAGGGCAAGGGGAAGGCCACCGACCTCCTCGGCGGTTCCGTCGACTACGTGGTCCGCTACCAGGGCGGCAACAACGCCGGTCACACGGTGGTCATCGGCGACCAGAAGTACGCCCTGCACCTGCTCCCTTCCGGCATCCTCAGCCCGAACGTGACGCCGGTGATCGGCAACGGCGTCGTGATCGACCCGGCCGTGCTGCTCTCCGAGCTGGCCGGCCTGAACGAGCGCGGCATCGACACCTCCAAGCTGCTGGTCTCGGGCAACGCCCACCTGATCACGCCGTACCACCGCACCCTGGACAAGGTCACCGAGCGCTTCCTCGGCAAGCGCCGGATCGGCACCACCGGCCGCGGCATCGGCCCGACCTACGCGGACAAGATCAACCGCGTCGGCATCCGGGTCCAGGACCTGTTCGACGAGTCGATCCTGCGCCAGAAGATCGAGGCGGCGCTGCACGACAAGAACCAGATCCTGGTCAAGCTGTACAACCGCCGCACCATCCCGGCCGACCTGGTGGTCGAGGAGTACCTGGGCTACGCGGAGAAGATCAAGCCCTTCCTCGCCGACACCACCCTCGTCCTGGACGAGGCGCTGAAGGCGAACAAGGTCGTCCTGCTGGAGGGTGGCCAGGGCACCCTGCTCGACGTCGACCACGGCACGTACCCCTTCGTGACCTCGTCGAACCCGACCGCGGGCGGCGCCTGCACCGGCGCCGGCATCGGCCCGACCAAGATCGACCGGGTCATCGGCATCCTCAAGGCCTACACCACCCGCGTCGGCTCCGGCCCGTTCCCGACCGAGCTGTTCGACGCGGACGGCGAGGCGCTGCGCCGGATCGGCGGCGAGCGCGGTGTCACCACCGGCCGTGACCGCCGCTGCGGCTGGTTCGACGCCGTCATCGCGCGCTACGCGACCCGGGTCAACGGCCTGACCGACTTCTTCCTCACCAAGCTGGACGTGCTGACCGGCTGGGAGCAGATCCCGGTCTGCGTCGCGTACGAGATCGACGGCAAGCGCGTCGAGGAACTCCCCTACAACCAGTCGGACTTCCACCACGCCAAGCCCGTCTACGAGACCCTGCCGGGCTGGACCGAGGACATCAGCAAGGCGAAGACCTTCGCCGAGCTGCCGAAGAACGCCCAGGCGTACGTGAAGGCGCTGGAGGAGATGTCCGGCGCGCCGATCTCGGCCATCGGCGTCGGCCCGGGCCGCGACGAGACGATCGAGATCAACTCGTTCATCTGAGCCTGAACGCCAGAGCCTGATCGCCGGAGCCTGATCACCGGCCGATCGCTTCGAGGGCCCCGTGGGATCCGTCCCGCGGGGCCTTCGCTCTGCACTGGACCCCTGATTTGCACTAGTGCAGAGTCCTATTGCATCTAGTGCAGCGCGCCGCTACGTTCGGATCATGACCGCGAAGCTGCCCACACCCGTCGTCCTCACCGGCCGCCACATCCGCCTGGAGCCGCTGGAGCGCCGCCACCTGACCGACCTCTGGACCGCCGTCGGCTCCGACCCCGAGGTCTGGCGCTGGACCATGTCCCTGCCGCCCGGCTCGGAGGAGGAGTTCGGCGCGATCCTCGACGACCGCGTCGCGGAGGCGGCCGCGGGCGAGTCGGTGAACTTCGCCGCCGTCGACCTCGCGAGCGGCCGGGCCGTCGGCGTCACCGGCTACCACGACTTCAGCGAGCAGGACGAGTCCGTGGAGATCGGCGGCACCTGGTACGCCCGCTCGGTCTGGCGCACGGCGGTCAACACCGAGGCCAAGCTGCTGCTCCTCGCGCACGCCTTCGAGGACCTCGGCATGGGCCGCGTCTTCTGGAAGACCGACGCCCGCAACGAGCGCTCCCGCGCGGCGGTCCTGCGCCTCGGCGCCCGGTACGAGGGGACGCTGCGCCGCCACCGCCTGCGCCCCGACGGCAGTTGGCGGGACAGCGCCTACTTCTCGATGCTCGCCGACGAGTGGCCGGCGGCCAAGTCCCGTCTGACGGAACGGCTTTCACGGGGCTGAGCCACCGGACCGGCGGGGCGCGACGGGCGCGACGGCTATTTCCGCTCGCCGGGGGCGGAACGGCGGGCCGCGAACTCGCGCTTCACCGGGCGGGGTAGACAGGTCTGGATGCTCACCAGCCAGACCAGCCAGCCGACGAACAGGACGGCGAGCAGGAGCGCCGACAGGCCGGCGACGAGAAGCGCATTCACCGGGATACGGAAAAGCGCTGGTGAGGGTGGGGCCGGTGGGGGAGGCCGAGTGGCGAGGGGAGGGGCATGGCTGTCTCCGGTCAGTGATTTCGGGTGCCGCGACCATGCGTCTGGTGTGTCATTACGGCTGATAGACGACTGCTTGATGACTGTTTAGTCGACAACAAGTCAGTGAGTGACACGGACGACCATAGGGTTAGGGTGCCAGAGTTGCTACCGAGCGGGGGGACGTTCACTCCATCGTGGGGTATCCCCCGATTCGGTAGCTAGGGCCGGGTGTGCACGGCACACTTCACCGGAAGCATCGACGCCAGCCGCGACCCGGAGAAGAGAGTCATGCCACCCCGCTTGTCGCCGACCGTGCGCCAGCAGCGCCTCGGGATCGAGTTGCGCAGGATCCGCGAACGCGTGGGCGTCACGCCCAAGAGCCTGGCCGCCACCATCGGTACCGACCTGCCCAAGATCTCCCAGATGGAGAACGGGAAGTCGGGCATCAGCGCCGAGCGGCTCCGGATCTGGGCGCGCACCTGCGGCTGCGAGGACGGACCTTACCTGGACGCGCTGTTGACGATGACTCAGGACCGGCGCAAGTACTGGTGGGACGCCTACCGCGGCCGGCTGCCGAACGCGATCATCGACATCGCGGAGATGGAGCACCACGCGGCCTCCCTCTCCATCCTGAACAGCACCTTCATCCCCGGCCTGCTGCAGACCCCGGAATACGCCGCCGCGGTGTTCGAGCGGCTCCCCCCGCAGTACCGGCAGGAGGCGGACGTCCGGAAGGCGTTCCGGATCCGGCGCCAGCAGATCTTCGTCGACCACCCCAAGCCGTACAGCGCGTTCCTGCACGAGTCCGCCCTGCGCATGCAGTTCGGCGGTCCGGAAGTGCTGCGCGACCAGTTGCGGAACCTGCTGGAGAATTCCGAACGGCCCGGGGTGGAGATCCGGGTGATTCCGTTCAGCGTGCCCACCTACACCGGCTCCGGAGAGAGCCTGTACCTCGCCCGCGGGCCGGTTCCGGAGCTCGACACCGTCCAGATCGATCTCTCCCACGGGCCGAAATTCGTGCACACCCAGGCCGAACTGGCCTCCTACCGGCGGATCAAGGAGGAGACCGCGGCGATCGCGCTCGGGCCGGACGAGTCCCGGGACTTCATCCGGGCCTTGCTGAAAGACTTCGCATGAGTACCTGGCGCAAGGCGTCGGCGAGCGGAGAGAGCACCGACTGCGTCGAGGTCAGATCCACCGGGGACCTGGTGGAGATCCGCGAGTCGGACCGGCCCGAGGTCGTCGTGCGGACCACGCCTCGCAAGTGGGCCGCCTTCGTCCGCGGGGTGAAGTCGGGGGAGTTCGACCGCTACGGCGACTTCACCCGGCCGTGAGCCTCCGGCCCGCCGCGACCGCCGGGGTCTAGGCTTACAGCCCACAGTGGACCCCTGCGCCTGGCACGGCACTCCGGGTGGGGTGCGCGTGCGGGAGAAATCGGAGCATCCGAGGATGGCTCGGCACCTGATCACCAGCGCCCTTCCGTACATCAACGGGATCAAGCACCTGGGCAACATGGTCGGGTCCATGCTCCCGGCGGACGTCTACTCCCGCTACCTGCGCCGACGGGGGCACGAGGTGCTGTTCGTCTGCGCCACCGACGAGCACGGCACTCCCGCCGAACTGGCCGCCCAGGAAGCCGGGTTGCCGGTCGCCGAGTTCTGCGCCCGGGCGCACGGGGCGCAGCGGGCGGTGTACGAGGGCTTCGGGCTCTCCTTCGACCACTTCGGCCGCAGTTCCTCTCCGCAGAACCGGGAGATCACCCAGGAGATCGCCCGCGAGCTCCAGCGCAACGGCTTCATCGAGGAGCGCGCGATCCGCCAGGTGTACTCGGTGGCCGACGAGCGCTTCCTGCCGGACCGCTACATCGTCGGCACCTGCCCGCACTGCGGCTACGACAAGGCCCGCGGCGACCAGTGCGAGAACTGCACCCGGGTGCTGGACCCCACCGACCTGCTGGAGCCGCGCTCGGCCGTCAGCGGCAGCTCCGACCTGGAGGTCCGGGAGACCCGCCACCTGTTCCTGCTCCAGTCCAAGCTCACCGAGGAGGTCGAGGACTGGATCGCCACCCACGCCGACGACTGGCCGGTGCTGGCCTCCTCGATCGCCCGCAAGTGGCTGACCGAGGGCCTCCAGGACCGCTCGATCACCCGCGACCTGGAGTGGGGCGTCCCGGTGCCGTCCGACGTGTGGCCCGAACTGGCCGCCGAGGGAAAGGTGTTCTACGTCTGGTTCGACGCCCCGATCGAGTACATCGGCGCCACCAAGGAGTGGGCGGACGCGGCCCCGGCCGGGCAGCTGCGGGACTGGAGGTCCTGGTGGTACGAGGCCGACGAGAGCGTCCGCTACACCGAGTTCATGGCCAAGGACAACGTCCCCTTCCACACCGTGATGTTCCCGGCCACCCTGCTCGGCTCGCGCCGCCCGTGGAAGAAGGTCGACTACGTCAAGGCCTTCAACTGGCTGACGTACTACGGCGGGAAGTTCTCCACCAGCCAGAAGCGCGGCGTCTTCACCGACGTCGCGCTGGAGCTGCTGCCCGCCGACTACTGGCGCTACTTCCTGATGGCGCACGCGCCCGAGTCGGACGACTCCAGCTTCACCTGGGACCTGTTCGCCGCGGTGGTCAACAAGGACCTCGCCGACACCCTCGGCAACTTCGTCAACCGGGTGCTCTCCTTCAGCCGCAGGCGCTTCGGCGGGGACGTCCCGGGCGGTCACCCGGCAGGCGAGGCCGAGCAGCGCCTCGGCGAACAGGTCGCCGGCCTGCTCACCGAGTACGAGGCCCAGCTGGACGCGCTCAACTTCCGCAAGGCGGCGCAGGCCCTGCGCACGCTGTGGAGCGCGGGCAACACGTACCTGGACGGGAAGGCGCCCTGGCAGCAGGTGAAGACCGACCCGGAGGCGGCGGCGCTGACCCTGCGCACCGCGATGAACCTGATCCACCTGTACGCGGTGGTCTCCGAGCCGTTCATCCCGGCCGCGGCGGCGGCCATGCGCGGGGCCTTCACCCTGCCCGAGGACTCGCCGGCCGCCACCCGCGGCTGGATCTCCCCGGCGGAGGCGCGGGCGCTGGACCTGGTGCCGGCCGGGACGGCGTTCACGGTGCCGCCGGTGCTGTTCGCCAAGATCACGGACGAGGACCTGGCGGCCTGGACGGCGCGCTTCGGCGGCTCGGCGGCCTGACCGGGTGGCCGCCTGGCGGCCTGAACGGCGAGACGCGCGGGGCCCGGAGCGGCCTCCGGGCCCCGTCGCCGTCCCGCTCCGCGCTACTCGGCCTTCCCCGCCGGGTCCGTCGTCTCCTCGGCCACCCAGCCGAGGTAGCCCGGGCTGCCACCCACCACGGGTACGGCGATCAGCTCGGGCGTTTCGTAGGAGTGCCGCCCGGCCACGAACGCGCCCAGCCGGTCCACGAGTTCGGCCCTGGTCTTGAGGTCGATCCGCCACTCCCCGGCGTCCTGCACCTCGCCGTCCCACCGGTACACCGACCGTACGGGGTACACCTGGGCGCAGGCCGCCAGCCGCTCCCGCACCACGGCGGACGCCAGGGCCCGGGCCTGCTCCTCGCTCTCGTGGGTGGTGGTCACCACGACGAAGCGCTGCTCGCTCGCTGTCATGCCCCGACGGTAGCCCGGGGCCGGGGCCGGTCGGCGAATCCCCTTCGGTGGGCCCCGTTTCGGTGACCGCCTTCCTCACCCGCTGACGGACGGGCCGCGGGCGGTGCGCCCCGGGCCCACGGCCGGGTCAGTCCCGGCGGGCCGTGTGGACGGTCATCGCGGAGAGGTAGAAGGCGTCCGGGCGGTGCAGGATGCCGGTGGGGGCGTCCTCGGCGAGCAGGGCGTCCAGGGTGGCCCGGTCCTCGGCGTCGAGCTGCTCGGCGAGCTGGTCGCGCCGCCGGGCCAGCTGGGTGTGCAGGTAGCCGCGGACGGAGTCGGCGAGCGGGGCGGGGTGGTCGACCAGGAAGGTGCGGGTGCCGGTCGGGGTCAGCCCGGCCCGCCCGAGCATGGCCGGCCAGTCCTCGATCTCCGCGGTGCTGCCGGGCAGTTCGGCCCGCATGGTGCTGAAGCCGTCCTCCTGGGCGGCGTCCATCCGGGCCTGGAAGCCGGGCCGGCCCAGGCCGAAGTCGCGCGGCAGGTAGCGCGGCGGCAGGCCGCTCTCGGCGACGGCCAGCAGACCGCCGGGCCGCAGCGCCCCGGCGAGCGAGGTGAGCGCGGCCTGCTGGTCGCCCAGGTGGTGGACGGCGTTGCCGGACCAGATCAGGTCGGCCTCGCCGAGCTTGTCGAACTCGGCGGGCAGCTCGGCCTGTTGGATGCCGAGCCGGCCACCGGAGCGGGTCCGGGCTCGCTCCAGCAGGGCGGTCGACTGGTCGACCGCCACCACCTCGGCCGCCGGGAAGACCTCCGCCAGCAGCCCGGCGATCACTCCGGGCCCGCTGCCCACGTCGAGGACCCGCCGGACCGCGCCGTCCCCGTGCAGGCCGAGCAGCCACCGCCCGGCCTCGGTGACGGCATCGGCCCGCAGGTCGGCCTCCAGCTCCAGGTGCGCGGCGAGCGCGTCCCAGTCGAAGTCGGCGGCGGGGACGTGGCCGTGGGAGTGGGAGTGGCCGTGGCCGTGGGAGGGCCCGTGGGCGTGGTGCTGAGGCTGGGACTGGGACTGGTGCGCTGACATCCGGATTCTCCGATCGTGGGTTGACGAAAGCTTCCTCGCCGGGCGGGCCTCAGACGGGCAGGGCGGCGCCGGACGCGCGGTACCGCTCGACCGCCCGGTCGAGCTCCTCCGCCGCGAGGTCGTGGTCGAGCGCGAAGGCGGCCGCCGCGCCGGCCCCGGCGGCGGTGACCACCTGGGCGCGCGGGTCGGCGACGTTGCCGACCGCCCAGACGCCGGGCAGGCTGGTGCGGCCGGTCCGGTCGGTGGTGACCCAGCCGTCGTCGTCCCGGGCGCAGTCGAGGCCGAGGAGCAGCGCGTCCCGGGGGACCGGCCGCGGGAGGACGAACACCGCCTCGCGCGGCACCACCCGTCCGTCGGCGAGCTCGACGCCGCGCAGCCGCCCGTCGTCGGACACCAGGCGGACGATCCGGCCCTCGACCACCCGGACGTCCCGGGCGGCGAGCCGTTCCCGGTCGGCGTCGGTCGGCACCAGGGTGTGCGCGAGCAGCACCACGTCCGCCGACCACTGCCGCAGCAGCAGCGCCTGGCCGACCGACCCCGGGCCGGTGCCGAGCACCCCGAGCGGGCGGTCGCGGACCTCCCAGCCGTGGCAGTACGGGCAGTGCAGCACGTCGCGGCCCCACCGCTCGGTCAGGCCCGGCAGCTCCGGCAGCCCGTCCCGCAGCCCGGTGGCGACGACCACCCGGCGCGCGTGCAGCACCGGTCCGCCGGCCAGGTGGACCGCGAAGCGGGGCCGGTCGGACCCGTCCGACTCGATGTGCTCGACCCGGGCGTCGATCAGGTCCACCCCGTACCGGGCGACCTCCTCCCGCCCGACCGCCAGCAGCGCGGCCGGGGGCATGCCGTCCCGGCTCAGGTAGCCGTGCAGGTGGGCGGCGGGTGCGTTGCGCGGCTCGCCGGCGTCCACCACCGCGACCCGGCGCCGGGCCCGGCCCAGCACCAGTGCGGCGTTCAGTCCCGCCGCTCCGCCGCCGACCACCACCGCGTCGTAGCGCTCGCTCCGCCTCGTCCCGGCCGTCCCCGTGGTTCCGGTCGTTCCGGTGGTTCCGGTCGTTCCGGTCGTCCCTGTCGTGTCGCCCATGGCGCTCACCTCCACCGCCAGGCTGCGCCCCGCTTCACCGGATCGGCAAGCTTTGTTGCCGCCTCAGCAAACCCCGACCTGGCGGACCTCCATCCGGGCCTCAGCGGGCCCCCGCGGTTCGCGCCCCCGTCCGCCGCCAGTACGACCAGGCGGCCACCACCAGCGCGACCCCGTACCCGGCGAACCCGCACATCCCGACCCAGGCGATCTCCAACGCGCTCTGCTCACTGGCCAACTCGCCCAGCCGGATCCGCGTCACCCCGGCGGTGCACAGCGTCAGGTAGCCGATCCCGACCACCCCGTACGGCGCCAGCGTGGCCGCGCCCAGCAGGGCCGGGGTCAGCGGCAGCCAGCGCGGCACTGGGCGGCCGCGCAGCGGCGCGGTCCAGCGCGGGAAGACCTGCCCCCAGGGGCGGACCAGCCCCCAGAGCAGGAACACCCCGAGCAGTGCCAGCAGCATGGTGCCGTCCAGCCCCCAGCGCTCCAGGGCCAGCCACAGCCCGGAGGAGCCGTTGTGCACGTAGCTCGCGTACATCTGGTCGCCGCTGATCCCGGCGAAGCTGCCGCCGACCGCCCAGACCAGCTTCATCAGCACGTACGGGACGAACGCCAGGCTCCCCGCGCAGGCGGCGAGTTGGACGATCGGCGGCGCCGCGGCGGGAGCCGGCGCGGCCCGCTCCGCCCGGCCACCCGGGTCTCCGGTACCGCCCGGGCCGCCGGTGCCGACTCGGGCAGTGGGCCGCAGGCCCAGGGCGGTCCTCGCGAGCAGCACCGCCCCCACCGCCGCCAGGGCGCGCTCCACCGCGTCGGGGACGCTGTCCACCCGCTGGCCGAACAGCAGCGTGACCAGGTCCATCAGCAGGCTCCAGGCCCCCACCGCGGCCGACCCGCACAACAGCCACAGCAGCCGGCGCACCGGCTTCCGGTACCCAACCGCCACCCCGGCCGCGGCCGCGACCGCCCCCGTTCCGGCGACCGCCCACCCCGGCCAGCCCGCGCCGAACAGCTCCGTCCCGCTCAGCGCGCACCCCAGCCCGAACCCGGCGTACCCGAGGCCCCAGCCGGTCACCGCCCACCCGTTCTCCCTCATGCCCCCAGGCTCGCCCGCCCCGCCCGCACCGCTCCTCCCCCGCCGCGGTGATCCGGCTCCCCCGCCCGAGGGAACCCGTCCAGGCGCGGCGGCCGGGCGGGGCGGTGGTTCAGCCCCTCGGGGCGGCGAAGCAGTGGACGGTGACGGTACGTCCGGAGGCCCAGCGCTGGTCGCCGCTGCCGAGGTGGGTCCAGCCGAGGCGGCGGTAGAGGGTCACGGCGGCCGCGTCGGTGGCGAGGACGTCGAGCACCGGGTGCAGGCCGAGCGCCCGCGCGTGCGCCACGGCGCAGTCCAGCAGCCGGGCGCCGATGAGGTGGCCGCGCGCCCCGGGGGCGACGTAGAGGCGGCCGATCACCGCGGTGAGCTCCGGAGGGCCGCCGGTGCGGTGGCCCCACAGCACGGGGGCGAGGTCGCCCGGGGCACTGCGGGCGAGGCCGACGTGCCCGGCGAGCCGGCCGTCCGCCTCGGCGATCCAGGCGGCGAGCAGGCCGTCCGGGGTCAGCCAGGCGGCGGGGCGGTCGGGCCAGTCGGCAGGGTAGCCGTCGGCGGCGTGGACGTCGCCCAGCACCCGGACGCAGTCGGCGAGGTCGTCGGCGCGGCGCGGTCGGACCACCACCCCAGCCCCGGCCGGTCGTGAGTCGGACGCGACGACGGTGGCGCGTTCTTCGAGGTCAGCCATGCCGGTACGTTACCGGCCGGGACTCACCGTCGCAGCAGGTCGACGACCCCGGTCAGGTCCTCCTCGCCGTCGCCGAGCTCCAGTCGACGCTCCATCAACCGGAAGTACGGCTCCAGCAGTTCGGTGCTCACCCGCTGCTCCTCGGCGGTGCGCAGCAGCGTCCCCTTGCCGGCCACCTGCATGGCCAGGTTGGACACCACGTCCAGCTTGTAGTCCCCGGCCTCCAACTGCTCCGCCGTCCTGGCCACCGACCCGGACATCGCGCCGAGCCAGCCGCCCAGCAGCGGCGCCAGCTCGCTCGGCGCCACGGCCTCGCCCCGGATCAGCGCGAAGGCGTGCGCGATCCCGGCGAACATCCCGTACATCCCGCTGAGCAGCGCCACGTCGTGCAGCGCCGCGAACCCGGCGTCCTCGCCCACGTACCGGGTGCCGGCCGGGGCGGCGAGGGTGTCCCCGTGCTCGGCGAACAACTCGGCGGACCCGCTGTAGAACACGTACGCCCCGGCCGCCGGGACCCCGATCATCGGCGGGACGGCCATGATCCCGCCGTCCAGGTAGCGGGCGCCGCGCCGCTCGGCCCAGGCGGCGCGGGTGCGGGCCTGCCCGGGGGTGCTGGTGACCAGGTTGACCAGGTCCTTGCCGGTCAGGTCGACGCCGTCCAGCGCCTCCGGCACGGAGGCGTCGTCGAGCAGGCAGACGACGACCAGCCGGTTGGCCGCGACGGCCTCCTCGACGGTGGCGGCGACGGCGGCTCCACGGGCGGCGAGCCCGTCGGCGCGGGCGGCGGTGCGGTTCCAGACGGTCAGCGGGTACCCGGCGGCGAGCCAGGCGTCGGCCAGCGCGGTGCCCATCGCACCGAGGCCGAGCAGGGTGAGGGGGGTCTTGGTCACGTTCTCGACGGGGTTGGTTGCCATGGCGTCCAGCCTCGGTTCGGCCCCGGAAACGATCAAGTACGCACTTGGAAGTGGGTGGTTACCCTGGGGTGAGCATCGAGCTCGGAGGGGCCGGAAGGGGTGGGCATGGCGATCGTGCCGAGGCCGGGGGCGTACATCTGCGGGACCGACGCCGCGATGGACGTGATCGGCGGCAAGTGGAAGGTGTCGATCCTCTGGGCCCTCGGCGAGCGCCCGCACTGCCGCTTCGGCGAGCTGCGCCGGCTGCTGCCGGGGATCACCGAGAAAGTGCTGGCCGCGCACCTGCGCGAGATGGAGGCGCACGGCATCGTGCACCGGCGGGCGTACGACGAGGTGCCGCCGCGGGTCGAGTACGCGCTGACCGAGGCGGGCCACCGCCTCAACACGGCGCTGGGGCCGCTGGGGGACTGGGGGCGCGAGCACGTCCTGGGCAAGGCGCCGTACCCGGCGTAGCCCACCCGGACACCGCCGGCCCGTGTCCCGCGCCCGGTACGCCCGGTACGCCCGGCTAGGACTTGTCCGGTCGATCAGGTGTGGAGCCAGATGACGAGGGCTGCTGCGGTGACGGTGCCGAGGTAGACGTAGCCGCGTTTGTCGTATCTG
>NZ_JBVKDS010000024.1:0-90007 GCF_055633695.1 Kitasatospora sp. NPDC114501
CAGGGGGGACCCTGTGGGAGAGTAGGACGCCGCCGAACAATCATTGCTGAAGAACCCCCATCCGGTTTCCGGATGGGGGTTCTTCGCGTTTCCGGAGCCGGACGATCTATTCGTCGGACTCGGAGCCGGCTCCGGAATCGGCTCCGGAATCGGACTCGGACTCGGATTCCGTCCCGGGCCGCGGCTGTTCGGTGGCCCCCTGTCCCTGGGCCTGCGCGGGCTGCTGGGCACCGGGCCGGGGCGCCTGGGGTGCTTCGGACGCCTGGCTCGAAGCCTGACCCGAGGGCTGGTCGGAAGGCCGATCCGAGGGGCGGGCCGACGCCTGGCCCGTTGCCTGAGCCTGTTCGGCAGGAGCGGCCGAGCCGTCCGCCGTCCCCCAGGCCGGCCGGCTGAGCCACTTGTCCGCGCTGTTGGTGAGGCGGACGACGCCCGTACCGTCCGCTCGCATGCTGTAGAGGTCGGCCCCGGCGCCCGCGGGGGCCTGGGCGAAGACGATGGACTTGCCGTCGGGCGCGTAGGCGGCCGTGCCGTAGAAGACGTCCGAGGGCGCGGGGGTCAGGGCGCCGATGGCGCTGCCGTCGGGGTGGACGGTGTAGATGCCGCCGCCGGGGGCGTTGTCGGGGCCGGCCGGGTAGGTGGTGAAGAGGATCTGGGTGCCGTCGGGGGACCAGTCCGCCCGGTCGCCGGCGCGCAGTTCCCAGGGGGTGAGCTGGCGCAGGCCGGTGCCGTCCGCGCTGACGACGTAGATGGCGCGGCTGTTGGCGGGCTGCCCGGTGGCGCTGGTCCGGTACTCGAAGGTGAGCTGCTTGCCGTCGGGGGACCAGCTGGGGTTGCTGACCGCGCCGGAGTAGGGCTTGTCGTTGGTGAGGAAGGTGAGCCGCTGGACGTCGGTGCCCTCGGGGCTCATCAGGTAGAGGTCCGAGTACTGGATCTGGTGGCTGCCGGCCGCGTCCACGGCGCCCCACGAACGGCTGAAGGCGACCTGCTTGCCGTTCGGGGAGAAGGCGGGGGCGCGCTCGTCCTCGTTGGCGCAGTCGGCGGTGCCGCTCTCGCACAGCGGGCTGACCTGGTGCTCGGTGCCGCCGGTGGCGGGGACGGTCCAGAGCCGGGCAGCACCGGTCTGCGGGTCGGTGCGGTCGAAGGCGATGGTGGCGCCGTCGGGGGACCAGTCCGGGCGGTCGTCGAGGGCGCGGGCCGGCGGCTGGGTGACCTGGTGCTGGCCGGTGCCGTCGGGGGAGAAGGTGACGATCGCGCTGCTGGTGCGGGAGGCGTCGGTGTAGGCGCGGCTGACGATCAGACCGTTGTGCACGGCGGCCGCGGGAACTCCGTCGGCCGCGCCGATCACCCCGGGGATCGCTCCGGGGCTTGCGGCTGTCGCCTCGGGGGTGGCGCTGGGGATCTCCGGCCGGATCTCCGAGAGCGGGATCTCCCCGGGTTCGGCTCCGCAGCCGGTGAGCAGGGTGCCCAGGAGCAGAAGGCCCGCACCGGCGCTCGCGCGGGTGCGGGCCCTGCCCGTTGGTGACTGCCGTGTTCCGGTGGTGATAGGTGCCATCTCCGCCTCCGAGCCTTCGACCACTCCGACGTGTGCCCCCGCCGCGGATTCAGGACGAAGGCCCCTGAAAGGAGCTGTCACTGTGTCAGACGGGGAGCGTCGGCGGCCGGGCGACACGCGACGGAGCGCGCTCGCTCGATCGCACGGAGTAGGCGTGGCGGGCGGAGAGGAGGAGTCAGTCCCGGGCGGCGCGGCGCTCGGCCTTGGCGAGGGCCTCCGCCTCCTCCTCGGCCTCGGCGACCTCCAGGGTGGGCGCGGTGCCGCCGAGCTGGGCGGGCAGCCACCAGCTGTCGTCCGGGCCGGAGGGCTTGCCGGGGTACTCGCGCTGGGCCTTGTCGAGCATCTCGCTCATGGCGGCGCGCAGCCGCCGGGTGACCATCACGGGCTTGTCGTCCGGCCCGAGGTGGATCGGTTCGCCGATCATGATGGTGACCGGGACGTGCCGCTTGGTGAGGGTCTTCGGGCGGCCCTTGGTCCAGAGCTGCTGGGTGCCCCAGAGGACCACGGGCAGCAGCGGGGTGCCGGAGTCGGCGGCCATCCGGGCGGCGCCGGTCTTGAACTTCTTCAGCATGAACGAGCGGCTGATGGTCGCCTCGGGGAACACCCCGACCACCTCGCCGGCCTTGAGGGCGCGCACGGCGGCCTCGTACGCGGGCTGGCCGTCGGTGCGGTCCACCGGGATGTGCTTCATGCCGCGCATCAGCGGGCCGGAGATCCGGTGCTTGAAGACGTCGTCCTTGGCCATGAAGCGGGTCTTGCGCTTGCCGCCGCGGTACGCGCCGAGGCCCGCGAAGAGGAAGTCCAGGTAGCTGATGTGGTTGCTGACCAGTACTGCTCCCCCCCTGGCGGGGATGTGTTCGGCGCCCACGATCTTGATCCGCACGTCGAGCGCGCGGAAGGCGGTGAGTGCGGCGCCGATCACCGGCGGATACACGAACTCTGCCACGGTCAGTCCTGACTTCCACGGGCCGGAGCCCGGTTCGGCGGGTACCCGCTCCGTTGCGCGGGCGGTGCCGACCGGAGCACGGCACGCCGCGGCGGTCACGGGTGATTCACGGAGATGATCCCCCGAACGAGTGCCCGCTGTCACCTGAGGCGTGCGGTCAAGCGAATTTTGGCGGTGTGATGTCCGTGATGAATTCCCACGGGAACTTTTTCCGTGCCGCGCATCAGGCGCCGGCGGTGAGGCGGCCCTGGGCGCGCCGGACCAGGGGGTAGAGCTCGCAGCCCACGCAGTAGCCGAACGCCGCGTTGGCGAAGGCGGCGGCGAGGGCGGCCGAGCCGGCCAGCACACCGAGCCAGGTCACGTCGGCGTAGTAGCCGAGGGCGCCGACCGCGGCGAACACCGCGAGGACGCCCTGGTCGAAGCGGAGCGGGCGTTCGTCCTCGGTCGCGGAGGGCGGCGCGAGCCGGGGGAGCACCAGCAGTTGGAACAGCCGGACGTAGGGGGCCAGGCGCAGGCCGCCGAACGCGCCGAGCGCGAAGACCAGTGTCTGGGCGGCCAGCAGGGGGCAGTTGCCGGTGCGCAGGACGACGGCGAGGACGATCGAGCTGAGCGCTGCGGCTAAGCGGGGGCCGCGAGTATCGGTCTGCAACGGGGGCTCCGGGGGGTCGCGACGGACAGCGGCAGCGGTGGGGCGTCAGCGTCGTCGGTGGACGGTGGCCCGGGCCGGGCCGAGGACGCGTCGGCGGACCGGAAGCGGCGTTGGGCGACAGTCGGAGTCCACCGGCCGATCGTACGCGGCCCTGCCCCGGTGGTCGACCGGGTTTCGGGCCCCGCCGGCGCTGCCGCAGACTGGAGGGATGACCCGGCCCGCGGCGTGCGTTGTGGTGGCTCGACGGCGGCCGGGACCGGCCGGACGTGGGCCGGGAGCGACAGGAGGGTCGGGGTTGAGCAGCGAGGACGGGGCGGTACGGCTGTCGGAGGCCGAGCTGGGCGGGCCGCTCGGCGCGCGGGCGACGCTGGTGCAGTTCTCGACGGCGTTCTGCCAGCCCTGCCGGGCCACCCGGCGGGTGCTCTCCGAGGTGGCCGGGATGGTCGACGGGGTCGAGCACGTCGAGGTGGACGCCGAGGAGCGGCTGGAGCTGGTCCGTCGGCTGGAGGTGCGGCGCACGCCGACCGTCCTGGTGCTGGACGGGTCGGGCCGGGTGGTGCGGCGGGCGGCGGGTCAGCCGCGCAGGGTGGACGTGATCGCGGCGCTCGGCCGCGTGGTGTGAGGCGTGGTGAGGGCCGCGGTGTGAGCGGTCCGGCCGCACGTGTTGCGCCCCGTCGGGTGGAGTCGGCCCCCGGCTGGGGCAGGATGGGCGCAGGCGGCGGGAGCAGCCGTACGGCATAAGCTACTGGCCAGTAGTGACCACTGCGCTATGGCGAGTATGCTGCCAGGAAGTTCCGGACCGGCACGGGAATTCGCTGCCCGGAGCGGGTGCGTGCCGTGTTCGCGCCCGCTTGCACCGCCGCAGCCGCCGGACGAGACCAGTACAGGAGACAAGGCCGTGAGCTTGAGGATCGTTGTCTGTGTGAAGTACGTGCCGGACGCGACGGGTGACCGTCGTTTCGCGGACGACCACACCACCGACCGGGAGGGTGTGGACGGCCTCCTGTCGGAGCTCGACGAGTACGGCGTGGAGCAGGCGCTGCGGATCGCGGAGGCGAACGAGGGTGCCGAGGTCACGGTGCTGACGGTCGGGCCGGACGACGCCAAGGACGCGCTGCGCAAGGCGCTGTCGATGGGTGCGGACAAGGCCGTGCACGTGAACGACGACGACATCCACGGCTCCGATGTGATCGGGACGTCGGCGATCCTGGCGAAGGCGCTGGAGCGGACCGGGTTCGACCTGGTGATCGGTGGTATGGCGTCGACGGACGGCACGATGGGTGTGCTGCCGGCGCTGCTGGCGGAGCGTCTGGGCGTGCCGCAGGTGACGCTGCTGTCGGAGGTGTCGGTCGAGGGCGGCGTGGTGAGGGGCCGTCGTGACGGTGACGCGGCGACCGAGCTGGTGGAGGCTCCGCTGCCGGCCGTGGTCTCGGTGACGGACCAGTCGGGCGAGGCCCGCTACCCGTCGTTCAAGGGGATCATGGCGGCGAAGAAGAAGCCGGTGCAGTCGCTGGACCTGGACGACCTGGGCATCGAGGCGGACGAGGTCGGCCTGGCGGGTTCGTGGACGGCGGTCGAGTCGGTGGCGGCGCGCCCGGCGCGCACCGCGGGCACGGTCGTCAAGGACGAGGGCGAGGGCGGCAAGGCGCTCGCGACCTTCCTCGCCGACCAGAAGTTCATCTAGTCCCACCCGTTCGCGCATCCAACGATCGATCAGGAGCAACGAATCATGGCTGAGATCCTGGTTCTGGTGGACCACGCCGACGGTGTGGTCCGCAAGCCGGCCCTGGAGCTGCTGACCCTGGCCCGCCGCATCGGCGAGCCGTCCGCCGTCGTCCTGGGCGCCGGTGCGGCCGCGGCCGACATCGCCGCCAAGGCCGGCGAGTTCGGCGCGGCGAAGGTGTACGTCGCCGACGGCGCCGAGTTCACCGACCAGCTGGTCGTCCCCAAGGTGGACGCCCTGGCCCAGATCGCCAAGGCCAGCGACGCCGCCGCCGTGCTGGTCACCTCCTCCGGCGAGGGCAAGGAGGTCGCCGCCCGCGTCGCGCTGCGGATCGGCTCCGGCATCATCACCGACGCCGTCGACCTGGAGGCCGGCGACGGCGGTCCGGTCGCCACCCAGTCGGTGTTCGCCGCGTCCTTCCAGGTGAAGTCCAAGGTCACCAAGGGCGCGCCGGTCATCACCGTCAAGCCGAACGCCGTCGCCCCGGAGGCCGCTCCGGCCGCCGGCGCCGTGGAGAACGTCGCCGTCGAGTTCACCGGCAACGCCGCCAAGGTCACCTCCCGCACCCCGCGGGTGTCCTCCGGCCGTCCCGAGCTGACCGAGGCCGCCATCGTGGTCTCCGGCGGCCGCGGTGTCGGTGCCGCCGAGGGCTTCGGCGTGGTCGAGGAGCTCGCGGACGCGCTCGGCGCGGCCGTCGGCGCCTCGCGCGCCGCCGTGGACGCCGGCTGGTACCCGCACAGCAGCCAGGTCGGCCAGACCGGCAAGCAGGTCTCCCCGCAGCTCTACGTCGCGGCGGGCATCTCCGGTGCGATCCAGCACCGGGCCGGCATGCAGACCTCGAAGACCATCGTGGCCGTCAACAAGGACCCCGAGGCCCCGATCTTCGAACTGGTCGACTACGGCGTGGTCGGCGACCTCTTCCAGGTGCTGCCGCAGCTCACCGCCGAGGTGAAGGCCCGCAAGGCCTGATCTCCGGACGACGACGGAGGGCGTGGCACCGAGGGGGACTCGGTGCCACGCCCTCCGGCGTACCCGGTGGTTCGCCCTCCTCCGCGGCCCGGCCCGTCGTTCCCGGGACGCGGCGGGCGGGGCGGCGGCCCGTAGAGTCGGCGCCGACGCGTGACGCGGAGGCGGACGCGTGAGGCGAGCGCGCTCCGGGACGACCGGGCGCGGTGGCGTGGGACGAGGCGAGGACGGTGGCATGGCACTGCTGACGGCACTTCAGGGCGGTTTCGGCGACGCGGCGGACGCGCTGCGGATCGACGGTCGGACGCTCTCCCGGGAGGACCTGCTGGGCGCGGCGACCGCCGTCGCCGACCGGGTGGCCGGTGCCCCGGCGCTCGCGGTGCTCGCCCGGCCCACCGTCGAGACCGTCACCGCCGTGGTCGGCGGCCTGCTGGCGGGCGTCCCGGTGGTGCCGCTGCCGCCCGACTCGGGGTCCAAGGAGCGCGAGCACATCCTGCGCGACTCGGGCGCGGCGCTGCTCGCGCACGCCGTCGGGGAGGCGCCGCCGGACACCCAGGTGGCGGGGCTGCCGGTCGACCCCGCGCAGCGCTCAGCCACCACCTTCGCCGAGCCGGCCCCCGGGTCGACCGGCTTCGTGCTCTACACCTCCGGCACCACCGGCGCGCCCAAGGGCGTGGTGATCCGGCGCGAGGCGGTCGCCGCCGACCTGGACGCCCTGGCCGCCGCCTGGCAGTGGACCGCCGAGGACACCCTGGTGCACGGCCTGCCGCTGTTCCACGTGCACGGGCTGCTGCTCGGGGTGCTCGGCGCCCTGCGCACCGGCAGCGCCCTGGTGCACACCGGGCGGCCCACCCCGGAGGGGTACGCGGCGGCGGGCGGCAGCCTGTACTTCGGGGTGCCCACCGTCTGGTCCCGGCTGGCGGCGGACCCGGAGGCGGCGGCCCGGCTCGCCCCGGCCCGGCTGCTGGTCTCCGGCAGCGCGCCGCTGCCCGTCCCGGTGTTCGAGAAGCTGGCGGCGCTCACCGGGCACGCCCCGATCGAGCGGTACGGGATGACCGAGTCGCTGATCACCGTCAGCACCCGGGCGGACGGCGAGCGGCGCCCCGGCAGCGTCGGGCTGCCGGTGGACGGGGTCCGTACCCGGCTGGTCGGCGAGGACGGCGCGCCGGTGCCGAGCGACGGGCAGAGCGTGGGCGAACTCCAGGTCTGCGGCCCGACGCTGTTCAGCGGTTACCTCAACCGGCCGGACGCGGACGCCGAGGCGTGGACGGCGGACGGCTGGTTCCGCACCGGCGACGTCGCGGTGATCGGGGCGGACGGCTTCCACCGGATCGTCGGCCGCGCCTCGGTGGACCTGATCAAGAGCGGCGGCTACCGGATCGGCGCGGGCGAGGTGGAGGCCGCGCTGCGCGACCACCCGGCGGTCGCCGACGCGGCCGTGGTCGGCGTGCCGGACGAGGACCTCGGACAGGCGATCGTCGCGTACGTCATCGCGGACGGCGCCGTGACGGGGGACCAGCTGACGGCCTTCGTGGCGGAGCGGCTCTCGGTGCACAAGCGGCCGCGCCGGGTCGTCCTGGTGCCCGAACTGCCCAGGAACGCGCTGGGAAAGGTGCTGAAGAAGCAGTTGCTGGCGGAGGCCGGCGGCCGCTGACGGCGGGGGCTCCGGACGGCCCCTCGGATGACGGGTGTTCACCCTGATGCGCCGTCGGTGCTCACCACCCGTGACCCTTCCATTGGCGCACTCCACTGCGCGCGGTGAGCGGACGCGTGCCTAACGTGACACGCAGGCAGAACCGAACCCCCCGGACGACACGCCGCGGCTTCCGGTCGCAGGACCGGAAACCGCAGCGTGCCGGGCGGGGGCTCTGCCGACAAGCACGGCCATTCGTGGCCGGTCACAGAACCCGCTGCAGTCCGCAGCGATCCGCAGCAGTGAAGGAAGTCAGCACGATGACCACCGTCAACACCGGCGCGCCGGAGGCCGCCGGCGAACCGACCGGGCAGCAGGACGCTGCCGCCGTCCGCTCCTCCCGTCCGTCCCGCCCCGCGCGGCTCCGTCGGGGGATAGGCATGGTGGCCGTGATCGCGACCGGCGCGGGCGTGATCGGCCTCGGCACCGGCGTCAGCCCCGCGGCCGCCGAGCCCGCCCCGGCGCACGCCGGGTGGGACGGCTCGCGGTACTGGTTCAAGAACAGTCAGGGGCAGTGGCGCTGGACCTCGCACTACAACGTGTACGCGGCCCGGACCGGGGGCGGCTCCGCGTCCGCCGCCAAGGCCGGCACCAGGTCCTCCGGCGGGATCAAGCAGGGCTGGGACGGCTCGCGCTACTGGTTCCGCAACAGCAAGGGCGAGTGGCGCTGGACCTCGCACTACGACGTCTACCTGGATCGAACCGGTGGCGGCTCCTCCTCGGGGTCCGCGGGCTCGGGCCACTCCGAGGACTCGGTCGCGGAGGACCGGGACGTCGAGACCGCCGTGCAGTTCGCGCTCTCCCAGCTGGGCGTACCGTTCCGCCGGGCCGGCAACGGGCCGGACGGCTACGACTGCTCGGGCCTGGTGCAGCAGTCCTTCCGGCGCGGCGGGATCGACCTGCCGCGCGTGGCGAACGACCAGTACGCGGCGACCACGCCGGTCAGCGCGAGCCAGTTGCGCCGCGGTGACCTGCTGTTCTGGTCGCCGGACGGGACCGCGCGCGGCATCCAGCACGTGGCGATCTACCTGGGCGGCAACCGGTACGTCGAGGCCGCGCGGCCCGGGACCAACGTCCGGACCTCGGCGATCAGCAGCGGCTACTACCCGTCGTTCATGGGGCGTCCGTAGCGGGGCCGTCGTCCGCCCGTCGGGGGCACCGGGTCCGCCGGGTGCCCCCGACGGGCATTCCGGGGGGTACCTCGACGTTCCGAGGGGCGCGTCCCTGACGGGCGTCGTGCCGCCGACGTGTGGTCAGAGGTCCGTCGGGCGGGGCAGGGCGCCGCGGGCGGCGAGGCCGGTGACGGCGAAGGCGCCGGCCGCGACGGCGGTGGCGGCCGCGTCGGGCAGCTCGGCGCCGCGGGCGAGCCCGGCGGCGAGGGCGCCGCAGAAGACGTCGCCGGCGCCGGTGGTGTCGACCACCCGGACGGCCGGGGCGGGCAGGTGGGCCGTCGTCCCGTCCACGGCGACCAGCGCGCCCTCACCGCCCAGGGTGACCACGGCGCCCTCGGCACGTAGGGCCAGGACCCGGGCGGCCTCGGTGACGTCGGGGGCTCCGGTGAGCCGGCGGGCCTCGACGGCGTTCGCGACGATCAACGGACGGCGTCCGGTGGGGCCGGCTTCCGGCAGGGCGCCGGCGGGAGCGGTGTCGTGCAGCCAGAGGGTGCCGCCGGAGGGGCCCGCGGCGGGCAGGGCGGCGGCGGTCGCCCGGATGCACTCCTCGGGGACCTCATTGCTGGTCAGGATCACGTCGACGGGGAGCAGGCGGAGGCGGCCGAGGGCGGCGGTGACCTCCTCCGGGGTGAGGTGGGCATTGGCGCCGGGCACGACGACGATGCTGTTCTCCCCGGACGGGTCGACCATGACGATCGCTTGACCGGTGGGCGCGTCCGGGTGGGTGAGCACGGCGCCAGTCTCGACCTGCGCGCTGTGTAGATCGGCACGCGCCGCCTCGCCCTCCGCGTCCAGCCCGACCTTGGCGACCAGGTGCGTCGCCGCGCCCATCCGGGCCGCCGCCACCGCCTGGTTGGCCCCCTTGCCGCCGAAGCCCCGGGTGGCGGCGGTGGCCAGGACGGTCTCGCCGGGGGAGGGGAGTACGGGGCAGCGGAGGACGCGGTCCGTGTTGACCGAGCCGATGACGATCACGCGACCGACGGGGAGCAGCTTCATCGCTCCTCTGTACGCGGCGGGGAGCGGGCGGCGCAAGCCGTCGGGCGGTGGCGGGCGGGCGCAGCGCGAGCACGGGACGAGTGCGGGGCGGTGCGGGGCGCGCACACGGGGGCACGGGGTGTACGGGTGGGGGCGTGCGGAGCGTACGAGCGGGGCGTGCGCGGTAGGTCGGCCCGTCAGGCGCCCTGTGCCCTAGCGGTAGTGAAGGGGTGCAATTTTGATGTAGACCGGTCTGCATATTCAGACCACGGGCGCCTGACCTGGGCACATGCCGCTGTCACGGGGCAGCTCGGGGCGTGCGGGCGGGCGCGCCGACGAGGCATGGGGAGCGGCGTGGCGCGGGTACCACCACGGGTGGCGCTGGTTCGACCAACGGGGGCGCTGCCCGGTGCGAACCGCATCGGGGGAAGTCGAGGGCAGGGGACGTTGTGATCGTCTGGGTCAATGGCACATTCGGGGCGGGCAAGACGAGCGCCTGCCGCGAGCTGGTGGAACTGCTGCCCGGGAGCGTGCTCTTCGATCCCGAGCTGGTGGGCTTCGGCCTGCGCCGGATGCTTCCGGTCGACCGGTTGGCGACGGTGTCCGACTTCCAGGACCTGGCGGCCTGGCGCCGGCTCGTCCCCGAGACGGCGGCGGCGCTGCTCGGTGAGGTCGGGGGCCCGCTGGTGGTCCCGATGACCCTGCTGAGAGAGGACTACCGGGACGAGATCTTCGGCGACCTGGCCTCGCACGGGATCACGGTGCACCACTTCGTGCTGGACCCTGAAGAAACGATCCTGCGTGACCGCATCGCCCACCGCGAGGAGTGCCCGGGCGATCCGGAGGGCAGCGAGCGGGTCCGCGCCTGGTGCCTCGAACACCTGCCCCAGTACCGCGCCGCCCGCCGCTGGCTGGTCGGCGACGCCCGCATGATCGACACCAGCGAGCTCTCCCCCCGGGAGACCGCGCACCGGATCGCCGAACTGGTCCGGGTCGGCGCCGCCCGCTGTCCGATCGTCCAGACCCCGGACCCGACCGGGGACACCGTGGCCTCCGCCGTCCTGTTCTTCGACGAGCAGGACCGCGTGCTGCTGGTCGACCCGGTCTACAAGCCGGACTGGGACTTCCCCGGCGGCGTGGTCGAGCGCGGCGAGGCCCCGACCGACGCCGCCCTGCGCGAGACCGCCGAGGAGCTGGGCCTGCGTCTGGACCCGTCCACGCTGCGCCTGCTCGCCGTCGACTGGGAGCCGCGCACCGGCCCGCGCCGCGGCGGCCTGCGGCTGATGTACGACGGCGGCCTGCTGGACGCGGAGGGCCGGCAGAACCTGCTGCTCCAGCAGGAGGAGCTGCGCAGCTGGCGCTTCGTCACCCTGGACGAGGCCGGCGAACTGCTGCCCCCGGGGCGGTACCGGCGGCTGGCGGCCGCGCTGGACGCGCGGCGGACCGGCGAGCTGCGGTACCTGGAGGCGGGGAGCCGGGTGGCCGTCGGGCTGGCGAGCACGGCGGACGCGGCGTAGCGGGCGGCCCGGGCGCGTAGCGGGCGGGTGGTGCGGGCTCGCAGCGGGCGGGTGGCGCGGCCGGCGTGGCCGGCCTGGTGCGGCCGGTTCGGGGCGGTCGCGGCGGAGCGGTCCGTGGTGCGCCTCCCGGTGCGCGGCGCCGCGGTCCCGGGCGGGAGGATGGAGGCATGCCGTTCACGCTGAGCCATCCCGCCGCCGTCCTGCCCCTGCTGGGTGCCGCCGGGGCGCGCGGGCGCCTGGTGGCGTCGGCGCTGGTCGCCGGGTCGATGGCGCCGGACGTGCCGTTCTTCGCGGAGTCCCTGCTGCCCGGCGTGTACGGCCACGGCGGGCTGACGCACCGCTGGTGGGCGGTGCCGACGCTGGACGTGGCGATCGCCGGCGCGCTGGTGGCCGGCTGGCACGGGCTGCTGCGCGGGCCGCTGGTGGCGCTGCTGCCCGAGCGCTGGGCGGGCGGCGTCGAGGCGCTGACCGCCCGGCGGGCCGGGGGCGTCCACGGCCTCGGAGGAACCGGAGCGGCCGGCGGTGCGGCGTGGTTCGCGGTGTCGGCGGCGATCGGCGCGGCCACCCACGTCGGCTGGGACGCGTTCACCCACGGCGGCCGGCTGGGGTCGCGGCTGCTGCCCGTACTGGACCGGCAGGTGGCCGGGGTTCCGCTGTACGAGGCGTTGCAGTACGGCAGTTCGGCGCTCGCCCTGGCGGCGCTGGGCGGCTGGGGGGCGCGTGCGGTGCGGGCCGTCGAGCCGGTGCGGCCGGCCGTGCGGCTCGCGCCCCGGGCCCG
Organism: Kitasatospora sp. NPDC114501; assembly: GCF_055633695.1. Classification (NCBI taxonomy): domain Bacteria; kingdom Bacillati; phylum Actinomycetota; class Actinomycetes; order Kitasatosporales; family Streptomycetaceae; genus Kitasatospora; species Kitasatospora sp. NPDC114501. Next base: position 11,972 of record NZ_JBVKDS010000024.1, read on the forward strand.
GCGGGCGGCCGTCGCGGTGCTGGGCGCGGCGACGGCCGCCGGAGTGCTGCACCGGCTCGGCCCGCTGCGGCGGAACCTGGTGCCGGAGGTCTGCTTCGGCGCCGGGGCCGGGCTCGCGGTGGGCGCGGTCGGTTACGCGGCGGTGCTGGCGGCCGCCCGCCGGTTGCGGGGCGGGCGGCCGGACGTCCCTTCGCAGGCCCCTCGGGACCTCGCCCCGAACGTCCGTCAGACGGAGCGCAGTTCGGCGTAGCGGCGGAGGAACAGCGCCTCGGTGAGGGCCATCCGCTCCAGCTCCCGGGGGTCGACGCTCTCGTTGACCGCGTGGATCTGGGTGGTCGGCTCCTCGACGCCGATCAGCACGATCTCGGCCTGCGGGTAGAGCGAGCGCAGCGTGTTGCAGAGCGGGATCGAGCCGCCCTCGCCGGAGGCGACCATCGCGGTGCCGAAGGCCTCCGCCATCGCCTCGCCCATCGCCTCGTACGCCGGGCCGCTGGTGTCGGCGCGGAACGGGGCGCCGTTGCCCTGGCGCTCGATCGTCAGGTGGGCGCCGAGCGGGACCTGTGCCTCCAGGTGGGCCACCAGCGCGTCCTGGGCGGCGCCCGGGTCGGTGCCCGGCGCGACGCGCAGGCTGATCAGGGCCTTGGCGGTGGACTGGACGGAGGAGGTGGCGCCGATCACCGGCGGGGCGTCGATGCCGAGGACGGTGACGGCCGGGCGGGCCCAGAGGCGGTCCGCGATGGTGCCGGTGCCGGTCAGGGCGACGCCGTCGAGCACCTTGGCGTCGGCGCGGAACTGCTCCTCCGGGTACTGCACGCCCTCCCAGGTCTGGTCGGCGGTCAGACCGGCCACCGCGACGTCGCCGTTCTCGTCGTGCAGCGAGGCCAGCATCCGGACCAGGGACTGCAGCGCGTCCGGGGCGGCGCCGCCGAAGGCACCGGAGTGCAGGTTGCCGGCCAGCGTGGTGACCGTGGCCTCGACGATCGTCATGCCGCGCAGCGAGGCGGTCACGGTGGGCAGGCCGGGGGCGAAGTTGCCGGTGTCGCCGATGACGATGGCGTCGGCGGCGAGCAGCTCGGGGTGGGCCTCGGCGTAGCGCTCCAGACCGCCGGTGCCCTGCTCCTCGGAGCCCTCGACGATGATCTTCAGGCTGACCGGGTAGGCGTCGCCGTGGACCTGACGCAGCGCCCGCAGGGCGGTCAGGTGCATCAGGATGTTGCCCTTGCAGTCGGCGGCGCCGCGCCCGTACCAGCGGCCGTCGCGCTCGGTCAGCTCGAACGCGGGGCTGAGCCAGGCGTCCTCGTCCAGCGGGGGCTGGACGTCGTAGTGGGAGTAGAGCAGGACGGTCGGCGCGCCCTCGGGGCCGGGCAGCTCGCCGTAGACGGACTGGGTGCCGTCCGGGGTGTCCAGCAGCCGGATGCCGGTCAGGCCCTCGGCGGCGAAGGCGTCGGCGACCCAGCGCGCGGCCTTCTCGCACTCCTCGACCGGGAACTGGCGCGGGTCGGCGACCGACGGGAAGGCGACCAGTTCGGCGAGGTCGGTGCGGGCGCGGTCCATCAGGGACCGGACGGCGTCGGCCAGGGGCTGTGACATCGGGGCTCCGGGGAGACGGTCCGCCCAGGGGTGGTGTGCGGGCGGAGCAGGCGGGTTGCGGTAATGCCGATCATAGGCGGAGCGGAACGGGGTGTTCCGAGGGTGCGGGGCGGACCCTTCCGGACCCTGTCGGACGCCGTCGGACGCCGGCGGTCCCCTTCCGGTCCGCGGGGAATCGGGCGGCCGGTGAAGGGGGCGGCGTGCTCGACCGGCGCGGCCGGACACATAGGATTGCTCGACGTGACTGACTCCGGAAGCTCCGATTCCCGCAGCCCGCTCGACAGCCCGGCCGAGGGCGGTCCGACCGACGACGCGGCCGGGCCGCTGGACGGCGTCTGGGACGTCGTGGTGGTCGGCGCCGGACCGGCCGGCTCCTCGGCCGCGCACGCCGCCGCGGCCCAGGGCCGCCGGGTACTGCTGCTCGACAAGGCCGAACACCCCCGGTACAAGACCTGCGGCGGCGGCATCATCGGCCCCTCGCGGGACAGCCTCCCGCCGGACTTCCGGCTGCCGCTGCAGGACCGGGTGCACGCCGTCACCTTCGCCTACGACGGGCGGTACACCCGCACCCGGCGGTCCAAGCGGATGCTGTTCGGCCTGGTCAACCGGGACGAGTTCGACCTGCGCCTGGTGCAGGCGGCCAAGCAGGCCGGAGCGGTGCTGGTCACCGGAGTGACCGTCACCGGTGTCGAGCAGCGCGGCGGCGAGCACCGGACGGCGCTGGTCACGGCGGCGGACGGGCGCACCTTCGAGGCCCGCGCGGTGGTCGGCGCGGACGGCAGCGCGAGCCGGATCGGCCGGCACGTCGGCGTCACCTTCGACCAGATCGACCTCGGCCTGGAGGCGGAGATCCCGGTGCCGGCGCAGGTCGCCGCCGACTGGTCGGGCCGGATCCACCTCGACTGGGGCCCGCTGCCCGGCAGTTACGGCTGGGTGTTCCCGAAGACCGAGACCAGCAGCCTGACCGTCGGGGTCATCTCGGCCCGTGGCGACGGTGAGCGGACCAAGCAGTACCTCGCCGACTACATCCGCCGGCTGGGCCTGTCCGGGTTCACCCCCCGGGTCGAGTCCGGGCACCTGACCCGCTGCCGGACCGAGGACTCGCCACTCTCCCGCGGCCGGGTGCTGGTCGCCGGGGACGCGGCCGGACTGCTGGAGCCGTGGACCCGCGAGGGCATCTCGTACGCGCTGCGCTCGGGCCGGCTGGCCGGCGAGTGGGCGGTGAGGATCGCCGAGGCGGGCGACGCGACGGCGGTGCGGCGCGAGGCGCTGAACTACGCGTTCGCGGTCAAGGCCGGGCTGGGCGTGGAGATGCGCGCGGGCAAGCAGCTGCTGGGCGCCTTCGAGCGGCGGCCGTACCTGTTCCACGCGGCGGTCTGCCTGGTGCCGGCGGCCTGGCGGGCCTTCGCCCGGACCACCCAGGGGCACACCTCCTTCTCCCAGGTGCTGCGGCAGTACCGGGCGGCGCGGCGGCTGACGTCGATGGCCTCGCGGTAGGACGGCGGTCGTGACGCGGGGCCGGCGCCCCTCCCCCGAGTGCGGGGAGGGGCGCCGGCCCCGTTTCGACTACCTGAGCCCGGTGTCCAGTGCGGACATCAGGGTGCCGGACGGGGTGTCGCCGGACATCTCCCAGATCATGCCGCCGAGCAGGTTCTTCGACTTCAGGTAGGCGGTCTTCTGCGAGATCGCCCAGGCGTCGTCGAAGCTCCACCACTGGCCGCCGGCTCCCGTGTAGCCGTACGTCGCGATGGACTTGGGGTCGTGGTAGACCTTGAGGCCGGAGAGGCTGGTGATCAGGTTCTGGTACCCGCGGGTACCGGCCTCGTCGGTGAACTGGCCCGGTGCGGCGCCGTTCGCGGACTGCCAGGCGCCGTTCGCACCGCCGTCCGCGACGCTCTGCCAGCCGCGCCCGTAGAACGGGAAGCCGATGGTCAGCTTGCGCGGGTTGACCCCGGCGTTCAGGTACGTCTGGACGGCCGTGTCCACGCTGAAGTGGGTGGTGTAGGGGTCGTTCGGGTCCGGGTAGAGGTTGGAGGCGTGGCCGGTGCGGTTCGGCTCCCAGGAGTTGTCGCTGCCCGAGCCGTGGAAGTCGTAGCCCTGGACGTTGGCGATGTCCAGCGAGGTGAAGATCTTCGAGAGGTCCCAGCCGGCGGCGACCTTCGCCGGGTCGGCCGGGGTGAAGGCGGTGAGCAGCTTGTGCGAGCCGCCCAACGCGTCCAGCTGCTTGCGGAATTCGGCCAGCAGCAGGGTCAGGTTGGCCTTGTCGTCGGCGCTCCAGTGGTTGCCCGGGTGGCCGTCGCCGGAACCGGGCCACTCCCAGTCGAGGTCGATGCCGTCGAAGATCCCCGCGGCCACGCCGTCGCCGCCGGCACCGTTGTAGACCGGCAGGTTGCCCTTGATCCAGGTGTCGACGCAGGACTTGACGAACTTCTGGCGGGACGCGTCGGTGGCGGCGGCGTCGGAGAAGTACTTGGAGTAGGTCCAGCCGCCGAGCGAGACGACCACCTTCAGGTTCGGGTACTTGGCCTTGAGCTTCTTCAACTGGTTGAAGTTGCCGCGGAGTTTGCCCCAGCCGTCGTCGGCCACGCCGTCCACCGACTGGGCGGCGCTCATCGCCCGGCCGTAGTCCGCGTCGGCGTCACCGGCGCCGGTGCCCTGGTCCGGGTCCTGCGGGTTGCCGCTGGTGCCCTTGGTGACGCCCGCCAGGCAGGTCAGGTTGACCGGATCGATGTTCTCGAAGGCGTAGTTGATGACGTCGAGCTTGGCCGCGGCGCCCGAGGTGTCCAGGTTCTTGACGAAGTACTGGCGGCCGTAGATGCCCCACTGGACGAAGTAGCCGACCCGGGCGTACTTCCCGGCGCCGACCAGGTCCGAGGTGGTCACGGTGAGCGGGGCGGAGGCGGGCGAGGCGTTGTCGGCGGCGTCCCGGGCCTTCACGGTGAAGGTGTAGGTGGTGGACGGCGAGAGGCTGCCGACGGTCGCGCCGAGCGTGCCGCCGGTGACCGTGGCCGCTAGGGCGTCGCCCCGGTAGACGTCGTACGCGGCGACCCGGACGTTGTCGGTGGCGGCGTTCCAGGCGAGCTTCACCTCCGACGAACCGACCGCCGCCGTGCGGAGGTCGGCCGGTGCGGTGGGCGGCGAGGTGTCGGTGGACGGGTCGAAGGTGGAAGCGGTGACGGACGCGCTGAGCGGGCCGGTGTTGCCGCGGCTGTCCTTGGCCCGGACGGTCAGGGTGTAGGAGGTGGCCGGGGTGAGACCGGTGACCAGCACACTGGTGGACGGGCCGGAGGCGAGCACGGTGCTGCCGCTCAGCACGTCGTAGGAGGCGACCGGGAAGTCCCCGCCGGTGGCGGCCGGCCAGCTCAGGGCGAGCGTGTGCGCGGTGGACTCGGTGACCGTCGGGGTGCCCGGTGCGGACGGTGGGACGTCCGCCGTGCCGTCGCACTTGTCGCCGTTTACACGGCAGTTGAGCGGAGACGAGACCGGGCCGTTGCCGACGAACCAGAAGCTGTACGGCTCGGTGGTGCTGTGGGCGTTGACGGTGGAGTTGTAGAACGCGGCCGTGGCGGTGACGTGCCGGCCGTTGACGGTGGCGGTGCCGTTGTAGCTGTTGCCGATGGTGACGCCGGTCGGGAGGTCGAACTCCAGGGTCCAGCCGCTCACCGCGGTCGCGTTGTCGTTGCGGACGATGTACGTGCCCTGCCACCAGGAGCCGTTGTCGGCGGTGGTGAAGGTGGCGGTGAGCTTTCCGGCGGCGTTCGCCGGGACGGCCAGCGCGGTGAGCGCGGCGAGGGGCAGGAGCAGGACGGAGAGCAGTGCCAGCAGTCTGCTGCGCACGCGCGGGCGCCCGGCCCGGGATCGAGCGGACATGGTTCTCCCTGTGGCTGTGGGGGTTGAACAGGGTGACGTAGAACCTTGGTTGATCCGTGGGCGATCGATGCCTGCGCCGTGGGGAGGCGAGGCAGGGGAACTGTAGGAGGACTGGACCAATGCGTCAACAGGTCTGTACCACTCGGGAATTGACGGGCTGTGAGGTCGGGTGGGGCGGGCGAACGAATGACAGATGACAGCTGACAGATGTTGAAATCTGTCAGCTGTCATCTGTTATCTGTTATCGGTCGGCTGTTACCTGTCTGCTGTCCGCCCGCGCCGACTACTCGGGGACGATCGCGAACGCCTCGATCTCGATCAGCACCTCGGGCTGGAACAGGGCCGCCACCTGCATCGCGGAGGCGGCCGGCGCCGGAAGCGGACCCAGGTGCTCGTCGCGGGCCTCACGGATGGCCGGGAGGTGGGCGATGTCCGTCATGAAGTACGTGAGCTTCACGACGTGCTCGAACCCGGCCCCGGCGGCGGCCAGGCAGCGCCGCAGGTTCTCGAAGACCTGTAGCGCCTGGGCCTTCGGGTCTCCCTCGCCGACCAGGTTCCGCTGCTCGTCGAAGGCGACCTGGCCGGAGACCAGGACCAGCCGACCGGTGCCGGTGACGACCTGGGTGTAGCCGGTACCCGGAGCAACCCCGGGCGGCTCGGTGATGTGGGTGAGGTGGGAGGTGGTCATGGCGCGGATCCTCTGCCACGATCCGCCGGGGCCGCAAGCCCCGGCCCCGGTGGCGGGCCGCCCTCAGCGCACCACGTCGGGCAGGTCGCGCAGGAACGGGCGGTCAGCGGCGGGGAGCCGGGTCGCCGGGCCACCCGAACGAAGCACCACGTCCAGGACGGCGTCCGGATCGGCGGCGTACCCACCGCTGGCCCAGGCCGCGTTGGCCTCCACCACGGCCCAACGGCCCTCCTCCGTACGCCCGACGTCGACCACGGCGGCACTGGGCAAGGGCGCGTCCGACGCCGACGCGGCCAGGACGTCGACGGTGAACGCGAGTGCGTCGGCGGCCTCGCCGGGCTCCCGTCCGAGCGGCGCCACCGACAGGTCGCCGTCGACCGCGTACCGGGAGCCGGCCCGCACCTCGCCGTCCAGTACGAACAGCCGGTACTCCGCCACGAACCGCACCACCTCGCTCACCAGCGCCGGCGTGTCATCGTCCAGGACGGCGGGCCCCGGCAGCGCCCCGCCGTCGGGGTAGACCCGGGCGGCGAACAGCTTGTCCACCGGAGGCTTGACGAAGGCCGGGTGCCGCAGACGGCGTGCCTCGGCCAGCGTGGTGAAGGAGACCCGCCGCCCGGTCAGGCCGCGCGGCAGCCGGGTCAGCCAGTCGGCGGCCGGCTCCAGCAGGCCGAGGCCGAACTCCCGCCCGACGGCGTCGCCGAACAGCGGTCCGCCGTAGAGGTGCACCGTCGTGTCGAGCAGCTCGGGCGGCGCCTGCCAGGACCTCGCGGTGTACGCCCGCAGGCCCCGGCGCCCGGCGGCGGTGCGCAGCTGGAGGCCCGTCTCGTTGATGCGCGGCGCGAGCAGCAGGACGGGGGCGGAGGTGGTCATGGCGACGATGCTGCCGTGGATGCGGGGACCGCCACCACCGGATTTACCAGCCCGGGTTCACGGCTCGGGTCCCGGCCCGGAGGAGGGGAACGTCTCCGGCCACCAGGGCGGTCGGCTCTGGCCGAGGGGCGGGTGGGCGTGCCAGAGTCGTGCGGGCGTCGTCCGGGCAGCTTCCGGACGGACGCCCGCAGTCCGACCCACCCTCAGCCGGAAGGCAGGCCCGCCGATGACCAGCGCAGCGCCCCTCGTCCACGTCAGCACCGCCGACGCCGTCACCACGCTCACCCTCGACTCGCCGCACAACCGCAACGCGCTCTCCACCCGGCTGATGGCCGAGCTGCGCGCCGGGCTGGCCGCCGCCGCGGCCGACCCCGAGGTCCGCGCGGTCGTTCTCGGGCACACCGGCAAGGTGTTCTGCGCGGGCGCGGACCTCTCCGAGGCGACCGGTGCGGACCCGACGGTCGGCCCGCGCGGTCTGGTCGAGCTCCAGCGGGCGATCGTGGACTGTGCGAAGCCGGTGATCGCCGTCATCGACGGCCACGTCCGGGCCGGCGGCCTCGGCCTGGTCGGCGCGGCGGACCTCGCCGTCGCCGGACCCGCCTCGACCTTCGCCTTCACCGAGGTGCGGCTCGGTCTCGCGCCCGCCGTCATCTCGCTGCCGCTGCGCCCGAAGCTGGACCCGCGCGCCGCCTCCCGGTACTACCTCACCGGTGAGGTGTTCGACGCCGCCGAGGCGGCCCGGATCGGGCTGATCACCAGCGCCACCGACTCCGCCGAGTCCACCGGCGTGGTGCTGAAGGGCCTGCTGGACGCACTGCGCCTGGGCTCCCCGCAGGGCCTGGCGGAGTCGAAGCGGCTGGCCAACGCGGAGGTGGTGCGTTCCTTCGAGCGGGACGCGGACGAGCTGGTGGAGCTGTCGGCGCGGCTCTTCGGCTCGGAGGAGGCGCAGGAGGGCATGCGGTCGTTCCTGGAGAAGCGGCCCGCGCGCTGGGTGCGCTGACGGCGGGGCTTCCCGGGTGTCCGCGCCCGATCGCCCGGGGACGTCGCCGTCCCCGGGCGTCAGGGCCCGCTCGGACGCCGCCACCGTTCGCCGGTGTCACGGGTCCTCGTCGGCGCCTCAGGTCCTCACGGGTGTTATGGGTGTCACGGGTGTCACGGGTCCTTGCGGGTGCTTCGGGCCCTCGCGGGTGTGACGGTCAGCGGACCGCCGTCGCGTCGTTCCAGAGCCCGAGCAGGTCCCGGTCGCCGATTGCCTCGACCTTCTCCGCCCGCTCGGGGGAGAGCCGGTTCCACAGCAGCGGGTAGAGCTCGTGGGCGGGGCCGGTGAGGGTCAGGTCGGCCGGCTCGGGGCTCTCGCCGGTGGTGACGGTCGGCGGCTCCTGGGTGATCGTCAGTCGCCAGGAGCCGGCGTCCGCCGCGGCTGCGGCTCCCGTTACGGCTCCGGCCCCGGCACCGTCGGTGGCCCGGACCTGGAGGGTACGCGGCAGGTCGCTGCGCAGCGCGGACCGGCCGCGGGGCAGGAAGCCGCACACCAGTTCGTCGATGCCGTCCAGGGCGAGCGCGGTGTCCACGACCGGACCGGGCGCCCCGGCGGCCGCGTCGGCGTCATGGCGGTGGATGGTGGTCTCGTGCGCCTGGCGCCGGGCCCAGAACGCCAGCGGGCCGGGCGAGGGCAGGAAGCTCCAGCACTCGAGGTCGGCGGGCGCCGCGGTGAGCGTGTCCACCAGGGCGGCATGGCCCTCGCGGTACCAGTCGAGCAGCGCGGCGTCCGGGGGCAGCGGCCCGATGGCTGCCTGTTCGCCCGCCTCGTCCAGCGGCGCCCGAAGGCCCCGGGAGACGATGGCGGTGGCCCAGCGGTGGACGGAGCCGGTGTGTCGCAGCAGGTCGGCCAGCTGCCACTCCGGGCAGGTCGGTACGGGGGCGGACAGTTCGGTACGGGCCGCGGCCTCGGCGAGCCGGGTGCCCTCGCGGCGCAGCGCGTCGATGTGCTCGGTGATCTCCATGAGGCGGAGTCTTCCATCGCGGTCGGCTGTCGGTCGCGGATTTCGGACGTTCCGCCGGACGCCTCCCGGCGAACGGGCGGACGCTACGGGCCGGTAACGTGAGCGCATGCCGATAACCCGTTCCCTCGTCTCAGCCGTCCGGACCGGTGGCCGCCGTGCCGCCGGGCGCCTCGTTCACCGGGGTTGGCGCTGGGTGCAGCGGACCGGTGCGGTCACCAACCGCAACCCCGGCCCGTACCGGTTCGGCGAGCTGGGGGACGGCACGACGCTCAGCTTCCCGCTCGGGGCGGTGTTCAACGAGCAGTGGATCACCATCGGGCCGTTCTCGATCATCGGCGAGCGGGTCACCATCAGCGCCGGGTTCCTGCCCGGGCTCGACCTCGGGCCCGATCCGATCGTGCGGATCGGTGGTGGCTGCGTGATCGGCCGGGACAGCCACATCGTCGGCCACCAGTCGATCGTCATCGGCGACGACGTGTGGACCGGGCCCGGCGTGTACATCAGCGACCAGGCTCACGAGTACCGGGACACCGAGCTGCCGATCGGCAAGCAGTGGCCGCGCAACGAGCCGGTGGAGATCGGCGCGGGCAGCTGGATCGGCACCGGCTCGGTGATCCTGCCGGGGGCGCGGATCGGCCGGAACGTGGTGGTCGCGGCGGGCGCCGTGGTGCGCGGTGAGGTGCCGGACCACAGCGTGGTCGCCGGGGCGCCGGCCAAGGTGGTGCGCCGGTGGACCGAGGACGAGGGCTGGCAGCCGCCGCTGCGTCACGACGCTCCGCAGCCGGTGCCGGACGGTGTGACCGCGGAGCAGCTGCGCGCCCTGGTCGGCTGGGACCTGCGGCTGCCGGGGGAGCAGGGCTGACGCCGCCGGCGACGTCGCGCTCGACCACGACGACCTCGTTGCCGACGCCGGACGCCTGACGCCTGATGCCTGACGGCCTACGCCCGACACCCGACGGGCGACGCCCGAAGCCCGCCGCGCCCGGCATCCGTAGGTGTCCTGGACTACCCGGCGAGGGAGGTCTGCTCGGCGGTGCGGGCGGCGATGGCGGCGGTGATCCGGGGGATGTCGGCGGGGCGTGTCGGATCCAGGCCGGTCAGCGCGGCGATCCGGCGCAGCCGGTAGTCGACGGTGTTCGGGTGCAGGTGCAGGGCACTCGCGGTGTGCCGGCGGTTCAGGCCTCCGGCCAGGTGGGTGCGCAGGGTGATGAGCAACTCCCCGGCGTCGGCCAGCGGTTCGAGGAGCGCGGCGAGCCGGGACCGGGCCTGGCTGGGCCGGGTGAGCTGGTACTCCAGCAGGACGTCGTCCAGCCGGTGCAGCCCCGGCGGTCGGCCGAACGACCGTGCCACCTCCAGGACTTCGTAGGCGAGGGCGGCCGCCGCGGGCACCTCGGCGGGGGTGGCCGCGGCGGCCCCCGCCAGTACGGCCGCACCGGATGCCCGGGCCGCCGCGGCGAGCGTGGCGGTGAGCAGTGGCCAGGGTGCCCCGTCGGTGTCGTCCTCGTCCGGGTGGGGTGAAGGGCCGAAGGGGATCAGCACCAGGCCGCCCGTGGGGGTGAGCGCGGTGAGCGTCGACTGCCGGGTGCGGTGGCCGAGTTCGGCCTCGAAGCGGCGGAGCTTGCGGCGGGCGGCGATGCCCGGGTCGACACCGGGGGAGTGCTCGTCGGGGTGGTCGGAGACGGACAGGCAGAGCACGGCGTACCCGGTGGGCAGCCGGAGCCCGGCGCGGTCGGCGGCCTCGTCCGCGGGGGTGCCCGCGAGCAGTGCACCGAGCAGCGAGCGCCGGGCCGCGCCCTGGCGGTCGGCGCTCGGGCGCCGTCCGTCCAGGTAGCCCGCCCCGGCGGCGGTGGCGGCCTGACGGAGCTGGTCGAGCAGCAGCCGGTTGAGGACGAGCAGGTCGGCGGCGTCGCCGTCCCCGGCGTGCCGGGTGGCGAACTCCCAGCAGACCTCCAGCCCGAGGTGGTGGGCGAGCAGGACGGCGTCCAGCGGCAGGCCCTCCTCGGCGCGCCGGGCGGCCGACTCCCGGACGGCGGCGAACTCCTCGGCGGGGGCGGGGAGGCCGGTTCTCACGGTGTGGGCGAGGGCGCGGATGCGGCGCTCGGTGTCCCGGGTCAGCTCGCCGGTGAGCTGCTCGCGGGGGAGCCGGTGGTAGACCGGCACCCGCTCCAGCAGGGCGGCGACCACGGCCTCGGCCAACTCCCGTACACCGCCGAGCAGCCGCTGGTCGGCGGGGAGGCCGCCGATCACCGGGACGCGCCAGTCCGGCGTCCGGTGGGAGGCGGTCGGAGCCGTTCGGTGGGGGGTCGGGGGCGTGGGGTGGGGCGCGTTGTGACCGGTCACAGAGAACACCGTCCAGGTCTGGGGGACGCCCAAGGGCCGGGCCGGAGGGGCGACCGCATGATGGAGCCCTCGGGTTACCTGTTGGTAACAAACTTCCGCTGTGGAGGCAACAGTTGAGAACCCCACTTCTCCGCTTCTCCGCAACTCCCGTACGCGGCAGGGTCGGCGGCGCGCTGGGCGTGCTGCTGCTGGCCGGGGCGCTGGTGCTCGGTGCGACGGTGTCGCCGGCGGGCGCCGCCGCGTCCGCGTCCACGGTGTCCGGCGTGTCCGCCGCGTCCACGGTGTCTTCCGTGTCCGCTGTGTCCGCCGAACTGCCGCCCGACGGTGACACGGTGGCCTCGCCGCCCGGCGCCAACGACTGGACCTGCCGGCCGAGCGCTGCGCACCCCGACCCGGTGGTCCTGGTGCACGGCACCTTCGCCAACCGCTACGAGAACTGGCTGGCGCTCTCCCCGTTGCTGAAGAGCCTCGGGTACTGCGTCTTCGCCCTCGACTACGGGACCGTCCCCGGCGTCACCTCCAGCGGCAGCGGGCTCCTGCTGCCGATCGGCGGCCTCGGGCCGGTCCCGGAGTCGGCGGCCCGACTCGCCTGGTTCGTGGACCTGGTGCGGAACGCGACCGGGGCTGCCAAGGTCGACATCGTCGGGCACTCGCAGGGCGGCATGCTGCCGAACTACTACCTCAAGTTCCTCGGCGGTGGATCCAAGGTCGGCAGGCTGGTCGGGCTGGCGCCGTCCAACCACGGCACGACGCTCGACGGGATCACCAACCTGGTGCCCTACTTCCCGGGCGTCGCGGACCTGATCTTCACGGTCTGCCAGGCCTGCCGGGACCAGGCGGTGGGCTCCGACTTCAACAAGGTGATGGCCTCCCGGCCGGACACCGTGCCGGGCGTGAGCTACACGGTGGTCTCGACGGTCCTCGACGAGGTCGTCACCCCGTGGCGGACCCAGTTCCTCAGCGGCCCGGGCGTGGACAACGAGGTGGTGCAGGAGCACTGCCCGGTCTCGTTGGTGGAACACGTCGGGATCGCGTTCTCGCCGACGGCGCTGCACCTGGTGACCAACGCCCTGGACCCGGCGCACGCGACGCCGGTGTTCTGCGGCTGATGCGGTGACGGCGCTCCCGTCTCCGGTGGTCCGGGAGGCGGGAGCGCCGTCCTGTGTCGGTGCGTCGGAGCGTCGGTGCGCCGATGTGTCGGCTTCGGCGGGGCGCCGGTCTGTCGGCTGTCAGTGGGCGGCGGTGCGGAAGGTGACCACGGCGGTCGTGCCGTCCGGGTGCAGCTCGTACGCGCCCGAGCCGTCGATCAACGCGGCGTCGTAGCGGGTGAGTTCGACGCCGTTGAGGGTGGCGGTGCCGGCCAGGCAGACCAGGAGGGCGGTGCTCCCGTCCGGGACGCCGACCGTGGTGGGTGCGGTGGCCAGGTCCACCGTGGCCTCGACCCGCCCGCGGCGGGTCATCACGTTGAAGTCGACCACCGGGCCGGCCAGCAGGCGGCAGTCGGTGGTGGCGTCGCCGGAGAAGGCGAACGGCCGGAACGGCGCGTCCACCAGCCGCTCGGCGCCGTCGACGATGAGCGCCATGCCGGCGCCCTCGACCAGGGTGATCACCCGGTCGATCCCGGGGAACGGGGAGAACGGCCCGGCCGAGGCGACGTCCGCGAGGCTGACCCGCCAGTCGAAGGCGTCCAGTCCGGCTCCGGCCGGGAACCCGGCGACCTCCCTGGTCACCCCGCCCCCGTTGAGCCACGCCGTCGCCGGGCGCTCGCTCGCCCGCAGTACCTGGAAGCGTTCGCTGGTCGTCATGGCCCCGCATCCTGTCACACGACGGAGGACAGAGGACGGACGACAGCTAACAGATGACAGATTTCATCATCTGTTAGCTGTCATCTGTTACCTGTCGGCTGTCACCGGTCGTCCGTCATCTGTCGTCCGCCGTCCCGCCCCTGACCGCCAGCGGCAGCAGCGCCGCGACCGTGGCCGCCAGCGCGACCGTGGTGAGGGCCAGCGGCAGTCCGGCCGCGTCGGCGAGGAAGCCGATCACCACCGGGCCGATCAGCATCCCCCCGTACCCGAGCGAGGAGGCGAGCGCGACGCCCTGGGGTCCGCCGGCCGCGCCGGCCCGGGCGATGGCGAGCGGGAAGAGGTTGGCCAGGCCGAGGCCGACCAGGACGAACCCGCAGATCGCCACCGGTACCGCCGGTGCCAGGGCGGCGATCAGCATGCCGACCGCCGCCGTCAGCCCGCCCAGCAGCATCAGCCGGGTCTGGCCGAGCCTGATGGACAGCCAGGTGCCGCCGACCCGCCCGCCGGCCATCGCGAACGCGTACGCGCCGTACCCGGCGGCTGCCACCACGGAACTCGCATGGACGTCGTCGGTGAGGTGCAGGGTGGTCCAGTCGGCGATCGCGCCCTCGCCGTACGCGGTGCAGAGCGCGGTGAGGCCGAGCAGCAGGACGAGCAGCCGGGTGCGGGCACGACGGGCCGAGCCCGGGTCCGCCCCCGCCCTGCCGGACGTCTCCACCGGGCGGGCCGCACCACCCGCACCGCCCGCACGCCCCGAAGAGCCCGCCCGCCCCGGCGCACCTGTCCCGTCGGCCCGCCCCGGTACACCCGCACCGCCCGCACGCCCCGGCGCGTCCGGCGTCGCCGCCGGGCTGCGCAGCAGGACGACGCCCGCGCCGACGGTGACCGCCGCGCCCAGAGCGGCGCTGAGCGCGAGCGCCCACGCCGTGCTCAGCGGACCGGCGAGCAGGCCGCTGACGCCGGTGCCGGCCAGCCCGCCGAAGCTGTACCCGGCGTGGAAGCTGGGCATCACGGGCCGCCGCAGTTGCGCGACCAGGTCGACGGCGGCGCTGTTCATCGCGACGTTGGCCCCGCCGTACCCCGCGCCGAACAGCAGCAGCACCCCGCCGAGCGCGGTGACCGAGTGGGCGTGCGCGGGCAGCAGTACGGCGAGGCTGAGCAGGGCGAGCGAGCCGACGGTCACCGGGCGCGAGCCGTACCGCAGGCAGAGCCGGCCGACCGCCGGCATGGTGAGGACGGCGCCGACGGACAGGCAGAGCAGGGCGAGCCCGAGGGCGCTGTGCGAGGCGTCGACCTGACGGCGGATGTCCGGGATGCGGACGACCCAGGCGGCGAAGAGGAAGCCGTCGACGGCGAAGAACGCGGTGAGGGCGACACGTGCAGGACCCCAGGGGCTGTCGGTTGCCGGGGGTGTGCTGCGAGACTGGGGTGCGGGTTGGTGCGGGCGGGTGCGTGAAGCGATTTTGTTTCGAAGCGGCACAAAGTCACAATAGGGGCGTGCAGCTCTCACCATCAAGCCCGAGGCCCGGTACCGGGAACGACTCCGACGCGCAGCGCGACGGCCACCGCCGCGCGGCTCCCGACCGGGGCCGGACGCTGCTCGGTCCCGCGCTCTCCTTGATCCACACCGGTCAGACGCCGACCCGCTCGGCGCTCACCCGCGCGCTGGACGTCACCCGGGCCACCGCCGGCGCGGTCACCGCCGAGCTGGAGGCGCTCGGTCTGATCACCGTCGACTCGCGCCCGGCCGGCGGCGGTCGCGGCCGTCCCTCGCACCGGCTCGCGATCGACCCGCAGGGCCCGGTCGTGGTCGCCGGGCAGATCCACGCCGACGGACTGAGCGTCACCCTGGCCGGCCTCGGCGGGCTGCTCGACCCGCCCCTCCACCTGCCGCTGCCCGCCGCCACCGACCCGGTCCGGATGCTGCGCGCCGTCGCGGTGGCCGGTGCCGAGCTCGCCCGTGCGACCGACCGCCGCTGCCTGGCCGCCGCGCTCGCGCTGCCCAACCCGGTCACCGAGCCGGACGGCACCGCCCTCGCCGCTCTGCACTTCGCCTGGCCCAGCGGCACCCCGGTCGCCGACCTGTACGACGTCGAGGTCGGCCGCGCCGACCACGGCCCGAACGCGCTGCGCCCGCTGCCCACCGCGATCGCCAACGACGCCAACCTGGCCGCGCTCGCCGAGTACCGGCACGGCGCCGGCCGCGGCGCCCGCCACCTGCTCTTCGTCACCTCCGGCCACCGCGGCGTCGGCGGCGCCCTGGTCATCGACGGCCATCTGCACACCGGCAGCGCCGGCCTCGCCCTGGAGGTCGGCCACCTCACCGTCGACCCGCAGGGCCGCCCCTGCATGTGCGGAAACCGGGGCTGCCTCAACTCCGAGACCGATCCCGACGCGCTGTTCGCCGCCGCCGGGCTCACCCCGGAGCCGGGGCGCCCGCTGCTCGACCAGGCGCGCGAGCTGTGCCGGGCGGCCGCGACGGACGATCGGGCGCGGGCCGCGGTGGAGCACGTCATCGACCGGCTCGGGCTCGGCCTGGCGGGCGTCGCCAACATCCTCAACCCCGACCGGGTGGTCCTCAGCGGGCTGCACCTCCACCTGCTGGAGGCCGCGCCCGACCGGCTGCGGTCGGTGGTCGCCGAGCGCAGCCTGTGGGGGCGCAGCGGCCGGGTGCCGATCGTCGGCGCGGAGCTGGCGCACGGCGCGCTCGCGGGTGCGGCCGAGCTGGGCTGGGGCCCGTACCTGGCGGACCCGCAGTCGGTGCCGGTGCTGCCCTGAGGGGATAAGCGGAAGCTGGTGCTTCGGAAACGGTCACTTATCGTGACTCTCATACACTCGTAGTGAGCAGCGGGGGCCACCACGAGGGAGACAGCGACCAATGAGCACCCATCCCGGCATCGAGCCCACCGTTGACGTCGACCGCTCCGACCCGGAGTACCGCGTCTGGCTCAAGGAGGCGGTGCGCAGGGTCCAGGCCGACGCCAACCGCTCCGCCGACACCCACCTGCTGCGCTTCCCGCTGCCCGCGGAGTGGGGGATCGACCTCTACCTCAAGGACGAGTCCACCCACCCGACCGGCTCGCTCAAGCACCGTCTGGCCCGCTCGCTCTTCCTCTACGGGCTCTGCAACGGCTGGATCCGGCCCGGCAAGCCGGTGATCGAGGCCTCCAGCGGCTCCACCGCCGTCTCCGAGGCCTACTTCGCCCAGCTCATCGGCGTGCCCTTCATCGCGGTGATGGCCAAGAGCACCAGCCAGGCCAAGATCGACCTGATCCAGTTCCACGGCGGCGAGTGTCACCTGGTCGATCGTTCGGACGAGGTGTACGAGGCCTCCGCCCGGCTCGCCGAGGAGACCGGCGGGCACTACATGGACCAGTTCACCTACGCCGAGCGGGCCACCGACTGGCGCGGCAACAACAACATCGCCGAGTCGGTCTTCGCCCAACTGCGCCTGGAGCCGCACCCGGAGCCGGCCTGGATCGTGGCCACCGCCGGTACCGGAGGCACCTCGGCGACCATCGCCCGGTTCGTCCGCTACATGCAGTACGACACCCGGATCTGCGTCGCGGACCCGGAGAACTCCTGCTTCTTCGACGGCTGGGTGCGCCACGACCCGGAGGCCGTCTGCGAGAGCGGCTCGCGGATCGAGGGCATCGGACGGCCGCGGATGGAGCCGAGCTTCGTCCCGGGGGCGATCGACCGGATGATGAAGGTGCCGGACGCCGCGTCGATCGCCGCCGTGCGGGTGCTGGAGCGGGTGCTCGGCAAGAAGGCGGGCGCCTCCACCGGGACGGGCCTCTGGAGCGCGCTGCGCATCGTCGCCGAGATGCGGGAGGCCGGACGGACGGGCAGCGTGGTCGGCCTGATCTGCGACCCGGGGGACCGCTACCTGGACAAGTACTACTCGGACGACTGGCTGGCGGGCGAGCGGATCGACATCGCGCCCTACCGGGCGGCGCTGGAGTCCTTCTTGGCCGGTGGCGCCTGGACGGGCTGACCCGACGGCCCGTCGCCGCAGCCGGGTCCCCCGGCCGGCGGCCCTACGGCAGCGGCACCGTCGGCAGGTCGGCCGGGACGAGCAGCTGAAGCTCCTCCGTGGACGGGTCCGCGAGGTGGGCGATCCGGACGGCGTGCCGCTCGACCATGGTCTCGAAGACCTGTCGCGCGGTGCGCCCGTTGCCGAAGTTGGGTCCGCGCTCCAGCCCGCCGAAGTGCTCCAGCAGCGCCTGCTCGGCGTCCGCGGAGAGCGCGTACTCGTGCTCGGCGCACTGCGCCCGGGCGATCTCCAGCAGCTCGTCCGCCGAGTAGTCGGGGAACCCGATGGTGCGTGAGAAGCGGGACGAGACACCGGGGTTGGCGGAGAGGAAGCGCTCCATCTCGGCGGTGTAGCCCGCCACGATGACGACCACCTCGTCCCGGTGGTCCTCCATCAGCTTGACCAGGGTGTCGATCGCCTCGCGTCCGAAGTCCCGCGCCCCGTCCTCGGGTGCGAGGGCGTACGCCTCGTCGATGAAGAGCACCCCGCCGCGGGCCCGGTCGAAGGCGGCCGCGGTACGGATCGCGGTGGAGCCGATGTGCTCGCCGACCAGGTCCACCCGGGCCACCTCGACGAGGTGTCCGCGCTGGAGCACCCCGAGCGAGGCGAGGATCTCGCCGTAGAGCCGGGCGACGGTGGTCTTCCCGGTGCCCGGTGCCCCGGTGAAGACCAGGTGCCGGCGCAGCGAGGGCGCCTTGAGCCCGGCCTGGCGGCGGCGCCGGCCGACCGAGATCAGGTCGATCAGCGTGCGCACCTCCTGCTTCACCGTGGCCAGCCCGACCAGGGCGTCCAGCTCGGCGAGCGCCTCGTCGGCCGGTCGGCAGTCCGGGATCGGCGAGATCGCCGAGGACGTTGCCGCGGAAGGTGCCAACACCTTGGCGGCGGAGGCCAGTTGGGCCGCTCGCGGCGCAGGCACGTCGGTGGGACCGAACGGGGAGCCCAGCCCCGGGCCGCGCCGCCCGGACGCCGGCCCCAGCCCGGGCCCCGCCCCGCCACCGGGGGGAGCGGTCGGCGCCGGAGCGGCCGCGACGTCGTCCGAGATGCACCCCTCCGTGACCGGACCCGGCTCGGAGAACTCGAACCCGGCCCGCTGGTTGTGCTCCGCCCGGCACCGGGTGAGCTGGGTCCGGCAGCCGTCGATGATGTGGAAGCCGAAGCCCTTGCCCTGGGAGACCCGGCAGTCCTCGAAGGTGCCCCGCCCCTGCGCTGACACGTACACCCCGGCGTCCGTGCTGGCCCGTACGGTGCAGTCGCGCAGCACCGGGTCGGCGCCCTTGGTGACGATCACGCCGGTGGCCACGTCGGAGATCTCGCAGTCGGTGAGCAGCCCGCCGCTGCCGTGGTCGCGGAACCAGAGCCCGGTGCCCGCCTCCTGCACCCGGCAGGAGGCGAGGGAGACGGTGGCCCCGCCGCTGACCGAGACCGCCGAGCTGCGGATCCGGCTGAACGAGCAGCCCTCGGCGGTGGCGGCGGAGTCCCGGTCGAGGACGAACAGGGCGTCCGGCAGGTCGTGCAGCGAGCAGTCGGTGAGGGTCAGCCGGGCGCCGTCGCTGACCCACAGCGCCGGGTACTCGCCGGTCGACCCGTGGATCTGGCAGGACTCGGCGACGGCCTCGGTGCCCTGGTCCCAGACCGACAGCGCCCCGCGCCCGAAGTCCCGGACGGTGCTGTGCACCAGGCTCAGCCGGGCGCGTCCGCGCAGGTCGGCGCCGTTCTCGGGCAGGTCGTGCACCCGGCAGCCGGTGAGCACCAGCTCCGCCTCGCCGTCCAGGGTCAGCCCGTTGCCGGTGACCCGGTGGATGTCGCAGTCGACCAGCCGCCCGCCCGCGTGCGCCTCGGCCTGCACGCCGCTGCCGCGGATCTCGTAGATCTCGCAGCCCGTCAGTTCGGCCGCGCTGCCGGGGTCGGAGAGCAGGACGCCGGCGCCGGAGGCGTGGTGGACGCGGCAGCGGTCCAGGGCCGCGGTGGCGCCGCCGAGGACGGCCAGTCCGGCCTGCCCGGCGGCGGCGACCTCGCAGTCCTCGAAGGCGGCGGCGGTGTCCGCGCCGCGCAGCCGCAGTCCGAGCCCGCCCGGGTTGGTGACCACGCAGCCGCGCAGGGTCGGCCGGGCGCCGCCGGTGACCTCGACGCCGGTGGCCGAGCGGGTCTCGATCCGGCAGCCGCTGAAGGCGGGTGCCGCCTCCGGCCCGGTGATCAGTACGGCCGGGGTGGAGCTGTCGCCGCCCTCGACCACCAGGTCGCGCACGGTCGCGGCGGCGGTCACGGTGAGCGCCACCCCGGAGGGCGGGTCGATCCGGACCGTCCCCGGGCCCTGGGCCGGGACGATCGTCACCGGCTTGTCCAGCAGCACGTTCTCCCGGAAGGTGCCCGGCCGCACGGTCACGGTGTCGCCCGGTTCGGCGGCGGCCAGGGCCTCCGCGAGCGTGTCGTACTCGCCCGCGCGGCGACGCCAGCGGGATGCGCTGTCCTGGGTGACCCGGACCCTGTGCTCAGCCATGACGGTCTGTCGTCCCCACCTTCGTCGAGCCGGCGATCATCGGGCCGAACGCGCGGGGGTGCGCGGGCCGTCCGCCCACCGTAGCGCGCCCACGTGGGTGGTCCGGCCGCCCGCGGTCGCGCGGACACCGGTAGCGCTCAACGCCGCCACAGGTTCCGACCACTTGTTTCAACGAGCGCGCACAGCGGTGGTTCCGTGCGGGACGCGCCGGTTCCAGCGCTCGGAACGCGATGAGCGCGGCTCCGCGGGCCGGTGCGCCCCGCCGTCCGGCACGAGTCGTCGGCGGGGCGACCGGCGCGGTTGCGGCCGGGGCGGGAGGCGGCACGTGCGGTACTTCGCCCCCGCCCCGAGCGATCAGTGCCCGTCGGCGGGCCAGTGCGCCCCGTCCTCCAGGACCTCGACCTCGTCGCCCAGCCGCAGCGTGCCGAGCGCGTCGCCGTCGACGCCGACCGGCCGCTCGGGGATCAGGTTCTGCCCGAACGCGGCCTTGCGCAGCAGCCGGTGGTGCCGGGCCAGGGTCCGCAGCGGCTCCTTGCCGCGCCGCTCGCCGGTCTCCGGGTCGAGGGTGGTGACCACGCAACGGCCGCAGGGCTTGACCACCTTGAAGATGACCGAGCCGATCCGGATCCGGCGCCAGGTGTCCTCGGCCCACGGCTCGGCCCCGCCGACCACCACGCTCGGGCGGAAGCGCTCCATCGGCAGGGGCTCGTGCTCCTCCGGATCCTCGGCGGCGATCAGCTCGTTGAGCCGGTCCAGCGAGGCGGTGGTGGTGAGCAGCAGCGGGAAGCCGTCGGCCATCGAGACGGAGTCGCCGGGCTCGCTGTAGTCGGGGTCGACCGGTCGGGCGCGCGGGTCGTCCAGGTGCACCAGGCGGTAGTCGCCGAGGTGTTCGGCGATCCACTGGTGGGCTTCCTTGGCGGCCTCCGCTGCGTGGAAGCGGGTGCCCCACACCTCGACGTCGGTGAGCGGGTCGCCGGCCGCGACGGCGGGGGCGGCGACCTCGATCCGGGAGCCGTCGGGGGCGGTCAGGGTGAGCACGCCGTCGGGCAGCAGCCCGGCCCGGATCTGTCCGAGGGCCGGGTTCTCCCGCTGGCTGACGAAGCGGCCGGTCGGGTCGGCGAGCATCCAACGGCGGTCTCCGGCCAGACCCCAGGGTTGGACCACTGCGGAGTCAGGGCTCAGGCGGTACATCGACTTGACGGGGTAGACATGGAGTCCGGTGAGCTGCATCCCCCCATCCTGCCAGCCGCCCCCGGCCCACCGGCAGGCCCCCGGATGCGCACGGACCGCCCGGCACGCCGTGGGGGGCGTGCCGGGCGGTCCGTGGATGACCCGTTTCTCCGTTCGCCCGGCGTACGGGGGGCGCCGGGTGCTGCTCAGGTGGTGCGGGTGCGGGCCGCGTGGGGGGCGGCCTCGGGGTGACGGTGGCTCAGTAGCCCTGGCCCTGCTGCTGGTAGCCCCCCTGGAACTGGCCGGGTTCGCCGTACTGGCCCGGGCGCTGCGGCTGCGTCGGGCGGACCGGTGCGACCGGCGCCATGGCCGGGCGCAGCTGGGCGCCGCCGAAGGACTGGTCGCCGCCCTGGCCCTGGAAGCCGGGGCCGCCGGCGGCGGTCGGACCGCCGAAGGACTGCTGGCCGCCGAAGCCCTGCGGACCGGTGGGCTGGCCCTGGCCGAAACCGCCCGGGCCGCCGGCCGGCTGCGCGCCGAAGGTCTGCTGGCCGCCCTGGGCGCCGATGAAGGTGTTCTGGCCGCCGAAGCTCTGGCCGCCGGACGGCTGGTAGCCGCCGCCGTTGGTCTGGGCGAAGGACGGGGTGCCGGGCTGCGGTCGCTGGTACGGCTGGGGGGCGCCGTAGCCGGGGACCGAGGGTTGGGGGGCGGCGTACGCCGGCGCGGGCTGCGCGGGGATGTACGCCGTGGCGGGGCCGGCGGACGGACCGCTGCTCGGGCCGGGGCCCAGAGCGAGGCGGGCGGGCGGCAGCGCGGGGAGGTTGCTGCCTGCACTCTCGTACCCGTTGCCGTAGCGGTTCTCGTAGGACTGGCCGAGGCCGGATCCGTAACCGGACGACAGTGCCGGCGGCAGGGCGGCCGGAACGTTGATGGGTGCGATCTGGGGGACGCCGCGCTCAGCCACGAGGCTGTCGTAAATCGGCGTGCCGGAGGAGAAGGACGGAGAGGGGTAGCCGACTCCGTCGTAGGAGCGGGGCGAGGTCATGGGGCATACGGTAAGCCCACAACGCGCCTGCTGAGGAGAGCGGGAGGGGGAGCAGTTCGAGTGTTTACACAGTCTTCGCTCGCACAAAGGTTTCGAAAGTAGTAAAGACGGACATTCCGGCGTCGGGTTCCGGACAACCTTGGCGCTCCGTCAGTGATCGAACAGCAGCCGGACGGAGCCTCCGGAAGGCCTTGGGGTGTCCGGTCGGTGGACGGTCGGGGGCCTTGCGGAGAAACTTTTCCCGGCCGGGCGTGCGCGGGCGCATTCGAGCCCCCGCCGGGGAGGCGACGGGGGCTCGTGAATGTTTCGGGAATAAAATTCCCGTCAGTTCTCCGGGCGTTCCGTTCAGGCCTGTGACCTGCGCCGTCGGCCCGGTGGCGGCCCGGTGCCGGCGGTCAGTGCGACTGCAGCGCCTGGGCCTGCGCGGGCAGGCCCGGCTTGCCGATCTCGGAGGTGCAGAAGGAGCACCGGGTCGCGGCGGCCGGGATGGAGCTCAGGCACTCCGGGCAGTCCACCTTCGCGGCCGGCACGGGCTTGGCCGATTCGAAGCGGGACTGGAGCTTGCCGACCGGCAGCACCACGGCGAAGTAGATGACGGCGGCGGTCAGCACGAAGCCGATGGCCGCGTTGACGAAGACGCCGTACGGGAACCGGGTGCCGGCCACGTCGAAGGTCTTCTGGCTGAAGTCGCCGACGGCACCGGACGCGACGCCGACCAGCGGGGTGAGGAAGGCGCTGACGAACCCGGTGACGACGGCGGTGAAGGCCGCGCCGATCACGATGCCGACCGCGAGGTCCACCACGTTGCCGCGCAGCAGGAAGCTGCGGAATCCCTTGAACACCGGGTGACTCCAAATCCGTACGGGGGAGGGGAAGATGGGGCGGCACGGCGGGTGCCGCCCCGGCCGGACATCCTGCCGAGCGGCCGGGGCCGAGGTCCAACCGCGTTCACCCGCACGGGTAACCGCCACCGGCGCCGGCGCTCGGCGGCCGGGCGTGGCGCGGGCGCTCCGCGTACCGGCCTTTCGGCGGTCGAACATACGGCCCGAATCGACGGTGTGACACCGCACTTGACACCGGCATGCGCCGGTCCGGAGCGGCGCCGACCCGGCGCGACGGGGTGGACCGGAGCGCGGCAGGGGGCGAGGCGGGGCGCGTGGCGGTCGCATCCGGCGCACGACGGCGGCCCGGTGGCGCACATCCGGTGTACGGGCGCGGGCGGATGGGCCACCATCAGGTTGCGCGAAGGGGATGTACCGGACGGAGCACTGTGCCAAGGTCGGTCCATGCCCGACCATTTGTCGGCCGATCCGGCCGGAAACCGTCCGCGTGTCCTGCATCTGATCAGCGACTCACGCCGTGGCGGAGCACAGAACTTCGCCCGTGACCTCCACCGGGAACTGGGCCGCCGGGGGCAGCCCTCCGCGCTGTGCGCCCTCGCCCCGCATCCGGCGGTCCGGTTCGGCCCCGTCGGGGTGGGCCCGGATTCCACAGGCCTGGGTTCCCCGGGCCCGGATCCCGAGGGGCCGGCTCCCACGGGCCCGCGCTGCGCAGGTGCGGATTCCCCGGGGCCCGATTCCGGGGCCGCGCGCCGGGCCCCTGCCGACTGCTCGGCCGCCTCCGGGCTGCGCTCCGCCGCCGTGTTGGGCCCCGGCCGACTTCACCCGAGCACCCTGCGGGCGCTGCGCTCCGCCGCGCGCGCCGCCGACGTGGTGCTCGCCCACGGCTCGGACACCCTGGCCGCCTGCGCCCTCGCCCTGGCCGGCACCGGAACGCCCTTCGTCTACGTCTCGGTCGGGCACCCGCGCTACTGGACCGCCAACCGGCTGCGCCGGGTGCGCGGCGGCGCGCTGATGCATCGCGCGGCCGCCGTCACCACGCTCACCGACGAGGCGCGCGTCGTCCTGGAGGAGCAGTTCCGGCTGCCCGACGGCAAGGTCCACGTGATCCCCAACTCCCGTGCCGCCGAGAGCTATCCGCCCGCCGACGGCCGGGACGACCGGCGAGCCGCACGGCACGCGCTGGGCCTGCCGGCCGATGTGCTGCTGGTCGCCTGGATCGGGGCGATAGCTCCGGAGAAGCGGCTCGACCTCGCCCTCGACGTGCTCGACCGGCTGCCCGACGTCCGGCTGGCCGTGGCCGGGGACGGGCCGCTGCGCGAGACGCTGGCCCGCCACCCGGCCGCCGCCCGGGCCCACTTCCTCGGCCCGCTGCCCGACCCGGCCCCGCTCTACCGGGCCGCCGACGCCCTGCTGCTGACCAGCGACAGCGAGGGCGTGCCCGGAGCGCTGATCGAGGCGGCACTGGCCGGGGTGCCCGCCGTGGCGACCGACGTCGGCTGGGTGCGCGAGGTGGTCCGGGACGGCGCCACCGGCGCGCTGGTCGCCCCCGGGGACCCGCTCGCCCTCGCGGAGGCGCTGGGCAAGGTGCTCGCGGTCAACCGGGCGGGCCTCGGCGCGGCGGCCCGGGCGCACGCGCTGGCGCACTTCGAGGTGGGCGCCGTCGTGGACGCCTGGCAGCGACTGGTCACCGAGGTGTGGACGGCGGGCACCGAGAGCGCCGACTGACCGCGTCGACCCCGCCGGGGTGGTCCGCCTCGTCCGCGGGCGCGGCCGGTTGCGCCGTTCGGGCGAATCCGGCCCGGCCGTGCGTTGGCAACCGGTCGGTAACGAACCGCCGCCAGCACACTGCCCGGTGTGAACTCGAAGTCTCTCCTGCGGTCCACCGTTCTGCTCGCCGTCACCGTCGGGATCGCCGCGTCCCCCGTCCAGGCTGGCGCGATGACCCACCAAGTTCCCTCCGAGGGCGCCAAGTTCGTGAAGCTCGACCATCCGCAACCGGTCCGCGAGAGCGCCCGGACCGAGGCGGTCGAGTTCTTCTGGTACGACTGCGGCCACTCCCAGGCACTCGAACAGCCCTTGCAGGCCTGGGCGGAGAAGCACCGCGCCGATGTCGCGCTGCACCGCATCCCGGCCATCTGGCCCGGCAGCCGGGAGGAGGCCGTACAGCGCGGCCACGCCCGGCTGTACTACACGCTGGAGCGCCTCGGGCTGGTCGACCGCCTCCAGGCCGGCGTCTTCCGCGCCGTGCACAACGAGGGGCTCGACCTCACGACCGAGGCCACCGCCACCAAGTGGGCCGCGCGCCACGGCGTCGACGCCCGGACGTTCGGCCGGACGTACCGCTCCGCCGCGGTGGCCCAGTCGGTCGAGGACGCCGCCGCCGCCTTCACCCGCTACGGCATCAACGAGCTGCCGACGGTCATCGTCCAGGGCGAGTACCGCACTTCGCCGACCCAGGCCGGAGGGGTCGAGGCGATGCCCGAGGTGCTCGACCACCTGGTGCGGCAGGAGCAGGCGAAGAACCACTGAGAGCGCTCCGGCGCTCGCGGTGACGGCGGATCAGCTCGCTCATGTGTCCCACCGGGCAGGCCTGTTGTCCGGCAAATGCCTTGCCTAACCGTTCAGATGCTGTTTAATGGTTAGCATGAGCGAGCTGACGATCCCGCACGTCCACCACCGCCACGTCGACGTCAACGGCCTGCGCGTCTTCTACCGCGAAACCGGCCCGGCCGACGCCCCCGTGCTCCTGTTGCTGCACGGCTTCCCGTCCGCCTCCCACCAGTACGCCCGGCTGCTCGACGCGCTCGGCACCCGCTACCGCCTGATAGCCCCCGACTATCCCGGCTTCGGCCACAGCGACAGCCCCGCGCCCGACGCCTTCACGTACCGCTTCGAGACCCTCGCCGACGTGGTCGAGGGCTTCTGCCTCACCCTCGGCCTGGACCGCTTCGCGCTGTACGTCTTCGACTTCGGCGCCCCCGTCGGCCTGCGCCTGGCCACCCGGCACCCGGAGTGGATCACCGGCCTGGTGGTCCAGAACGGCAACGCCTACGAGGAGGGGCTGTCCGACCAGGCGCGGGAGTTCATCGCCAACAGGCGTGGTGTGCCGGGCGCCGAGCAGGTCGCCCGCTCGATCCTCACGCCGGACGTCACCCGCGCCCAGTACGAGGGCGGAACCGGTGATCCGAGCCTGGTCGCCCCCGACGGCTGGACGCTCGACCAGCACTTCCTCGACCTGCCCGGCCGCAAGGACATCCAGGTCGAACTCGCCCTCGACTACTTCTCCAACGTCGAGCTATACCCCGACTGGCAGGCCTGGCTGCGCGCCGACCAGCCGCCCACGCTGGTGCTCTGGGGAGTGGGCGACCCGTTCTTCACCGAGGCCGGCGCCCGTGCCTACCTGCGCGACCTGCCCGGGGCCGAGCTGCACCTGTTCGACACCGGGCACTTCGCACTGGAGGAGAAGCTGGCCGAAATCGCGCCGCTGATCGACGACTTCCTCGCTCGGGCCGTTAAGTAGCCGATCGACAAGGTGAGTTCGCCCGGTCCGGCCGATTTCAGTCGCGGCGCAGCAGGTACGTGACGAAGCCGAACGTCCCCCGGTAGCCGCGCAGCCACTCGGTGCGGTGCCGGTCCGCGGCCTCCCGGGCGTCCGCCGCGTCCGGGTGGTCCGGGTGCTCCAGCGCCCACTCGGCCAACGAGCCCGTCCAGGAGAACTCGTAGTCGTCCCACTCCTGTTCGCTGCTGACGTACCCGAACACGGGCGTCCAGCCGTCCGCCTGGATCCGGTCGGTGGTCGTCGCCAGGTCCGCGTAGTCCTCCCGCGCCGTCCCGCCCAGCCCGTCCAGCGCCGCCTGCGAGGGCTCGCGCTGCCAGAAACCCTCGCCGACCAGCAACCGGCCGCCCGGGGCCAGGTGTTCGCGGGCCGCGGCGAGCGTCGGCAGCAGACCGCCGAAGGCGTGGGTGGCGCCGACGCACAGCACCAGGTCGAAGGGCTCGCGCGCGGTGAACTTCCGTGCGTCCAGGTGGTGCAGACCGATCCGGCGGACCACACCGAGCGCCGTCGCCGCCTCCCGGGCCTTGGTCAGCGCCGCCGCGTCCAGGTCCACACCCACCGCACGCCAGCCCGGGTTGGCCGCCAGGGCCCGGAGCAGCCAGGCGCCCTCACCGCAACCGAGGTCCAGGGCCCGGCCCTGCTCCGTCCCGGCCGTGGCGCGGTCCAGCAGGCGGGCCACCGCCTCGTCCGTCAGCGGAGCCGCGATCGGGTGGTGGGCATGGGCAAGGCGGGAGATCTGCTGACGGTCCATCCGAGCAGTATGGATCCGGTCGGCCCGTCGCGCAGGGGGTTTTTCAGGCCCCGGAGTACGTCCGGCCCTTCCACGCCGCGCCCCGGCCGCGCCAGTGCTGCACCGCCGAGTCGACCGTCATCAACAGGTACAGCCCCGCGGTGAACGGCAGCAGCAGGACGGCCGCGGCCGGCTGCCCGTAGTAGCGGACCATCGGCAGGTACGTGCCCGCCATCAGCGCCCACGCCGCCCCGCCCGCGGCCGCCACCGCCGGCGCCCCCGCCACCAGCCCGGCCACCGTCGCCACCGGCGGCACCAGGTACACCAGTCCCAGCCCCAGCACCGTCCCGAGCAGCAGCAGCGGCGAGTGCCTGAGCTGGGCGTACGCGCTGCGCGACACCATCCGCCACAGCTGCTCCAGCCGCGGGTACGGGCGCACGCTGTCCACCTCGCCGGCCAGGCCCAGCCAGGTCCGGCCGCCGGTGGACTTGACCGCGCGGGCCAGCGACACGTCGTCGATCACCGCGCCCCGGATCGCCGCCACCCCGCCCGCCCGCTCCAGCGCCTCGCGCCGCACCAGCGAGCAGCCGCCGGCCGCGGCCGCCGTCCGGGCCCCCGGACGGTTGCTCCGGCGGAACGGGTACAGCTGGGCGAAGAAGTACACGAAGGCCGGCACGACCAGCCGCTCCCAGCCGGTCTCCACCCGTAGCCGGGCCATCTGGGACACGAGGTCCAGCCCGTTGCTCTCGGCGGCGGCCACCAGCTCGGCCAGCGAGTCCGGGCCGTGCGCGATGTCGGCGTCCGTCAGCAGCAGGTACTCGACGTCCGGACCGGCCAGCGCCACGCCGTGCCGCAGCGCCCACAGCTTGCCGGTCCAGCCCGGCGGCAGCGGGGGAGGAGTGGTGACGGTCAGCTCCAGTCCGTCGATCGTCCGCAGCTCGGCCGCCAGCGCGCCGGTGCCGTCCGAACTGTGGTCGTCCACCAGGATCACCCGGGCCTGCCCCGGGTACTTCTGCGCGAGCAGCGTCGGCAGGCTCACCGGGAGCACCGACGCCTCGTCCCGGGCCGGCACCACGATCGCCGCCCGTGGCCAGCGAACCGGCGGACGACGCGGCGGCAGCCGTACGTCGGTGCGCCAGAACGAGCCGTGGCAGCACGCCAGCCAGAGCCAGACCAGCAGGGAGAACGCGGCGATCCACAGCAGGACGGTCACGTCGGCAGTCTGCCGCAGAACCGGGCCGGGTGGGCGGATCGACTAAAGTCTTGACCCGTGAAGATCGCACTGATGGACTCCGGAATCGGCCTGCTGGCTGCCGCCGCCGCCCTTCGGAAGCTGCGCCCGGACGTGGATCTGGTGCTCTCTTCCAACCCGGCCTCGATGCCGTGGGGGCCGCGTACGCCGGAAGAGGTCACGGAGCTGGCCCTCGGCTGCTGCCGGGCCGCCGCCGCGCTCGAGCCCGACGCGCTGGTGATCGCCTGCAACACGGCGTCCGTCCACGCGCTCGCCGCCCTGCGGGCCGAGCTGGAGCCCGGGCTGCCGGTGATCGGCACCGTCCCGGCGATCAAGCCCGCCGCCGCCCGGGGCGGCCGGGTCGCCATCTGGGCCACTCCGGCCACCACCGGCAGCGCCTACCAGCGCGGGCTGATCCGCGACTTCGGCGGCTCGGCGGACGTCACCGAGGTCGCCTGCCCGGGCCTCGCCGACGCGGTCGAGCACGGCGACGACGAGGCCGTCACGGCCGCCATCGCCGACGCCGCCGCGCGGACGCCGGCCGGCACCGACGTCATCGTGCTCGGCTGCACCCACTACGAGCTCGTCGACGACCGCATCCGCGCCGCCGTCGCCCCGACCGCCTCCCCGGCGCTCACCCTGCTCGGCTCCGCCGGCGCCGTCGCCGCCCAGGCCCTCCGCCGCGTCGCCGACCCCACCCGCCCCGGCACGGGAACCCTCACCGTCCTCCACGCCGGCGCCCCCGCCACCCTCCCCCCGGCTGCCGCCCTCTACCCCCAGGGCGCCACCCTCGCCACCCTCATCGCCTGACCCGTCTACCGGCGCACAGAAAGTCGGCCCACCCGACCTTCCGTATCTACGCGCATAGAACCATGGCGTCCGCGAGGGTCGAGCCAAGCTCCGCGCGTGGGAAGTCGACCCGGCCGACTTCTCACGTGCGAGCCCTGCGGGCTTGGCATGAGCCAGTAGCCAACCCGCCCCGGCCTCCCTGTACACGGCGCGGACTCCTACTGCGCGAGAAGCCGGCCCGGCCGACTTCCGGCGCAGCGACCGCGCGAACTTCCTGTTCGCGCCCGAGGTCGGCGAACGCCCGACTTCTCGCGCGGCGCGCAGGAAGTCGATCAGCCCGACTTCCTGCGCAGGGGCCCGGGCGTCATCGCCCGTGGACGCGGTCACCTTCGAGGCCTGCCGGTCGCCAGTCGGGCGTTGCGGCGCGCGAGAAGTCGACCAGGTCGACTTCTCGCGCAGTGGTCGGCCTCAGTCTTGGGCCTGGCGGTCTGGTTCTACGCGCATAGATGACCCTCTCTCCCTCTGGCGCGCAGTAGGAAGTCGCAGTCGACTTCCTGTACTGCGTTGGTCGTCGCCACGGTGGAGGTCAGGGGTGGCCTGGCAACCCTTTCGTCGGGCCCAGGGGCGCACAAGAAGTCGGGCCGGCCGACTTCTGGTGCGGCAGGAGGTGCTGCCCCTTCCTTCCTCGATCGACTGCCCCAGTAGCGTCTACGCGCATAGAATCGTCGCCGGGCGGAGCTTCGGGTCGGTCGGGTGTGCAGGAAGTCGGCCGGGTCGACTTTTGGTGCGGGGGTGATGGGCGTGCGGGCCGAGTGCCGCAGGAGTCCCTCTACTCGCGTAGATCGACGGGGAGTTGGAGGGTATGGGTGCTCTCTGAATTCTCTGGCGCTGGAAATGATCTGGCCGGGTGCGCGAGAAGTCGATCTGGTCGACTTCTCGCGCAGTGGCCCGGTGGCCTGGTGGCTCGAATGTTGGCCGCACCAGAAGTCGGCCTGGCCGACTTCTGGTGCGGAATTGGGCTCCGGGAGGCGTGCGCCCTCCGGCTATGCGACGGCTTGGCGGCGCCAGCGGCGGTAGGCGGGTTCCAGGCCGGAGAGGATGGTGTCGAAGCGGCGGGTGCTGGTGGTGGAGTCGACCTGGAGGCGGCTGATCTGGAGGGGGTGGGAGGGGAGCCGGGGCCCCAGGCGGTGGTCGGAGAGGAAGCCGAGGCGGTAGCCGAGTTCCTGGAGGACGGCTTCGGCGCGGACGTCGTGGCCGCCGTCCGGGTAGGCGAACGCGATCGGTGGTTCGCCCAGCCACCGGGTGAGCGCCTCGTGGGCGCCGGTGATCTCGGTGCGCACGGTGTCGTCGTCGCAGCGCCCGAGGCACGGGTGCCCCTGGGTGTGGTTGCCGATGGCGACGCCCCCGTCCCGCAGCGCGAGCAGGTCGGCCGGCGTCAGCTGCTCCTGACGGGGCGGCCGGCGGTCGGCGCTGACCCGCAGCTCGTGCAGACTGCGTCGACGGTCCGGGTCCGGCATGGCCTTGAGTCGTGGGAGCAGCTGGGACGGGTGTCCGCAGTCGAGCGACCGGGCCCGGCCCCCGTGCCGGGCGAGGAAGTCGGCCTCGTGCCACCAGAACGGCCGCTCGGTGCCGATGAGCTCCGAGATGACGAACGCGGTGGCCGGAATGCCCCGGGCGTCGAGGGCCGGCAGGGCGTGGGTGAGCACGCTCCGGTCGGCGTCGTCGAAGGTGACCAGGACGCTCCGGGGCGGCAGCGGCCGCCGCTCGGCCACGGCCTGGAGGACCGCGTCGAGCGAGACGGGCGTGGCGAGCCGTTGGAGCCGGTCGAGCTGGGCGCCGAAGGAACGGTGGTCGGTCACCCCGTGGTAGGCGAGCACCGCGAGCCGCTGGGCGGCCAGGGCGCGGAACAGCGGCTGGACGGGGGCGAACCGCAGCCATTCGCCCCGAGCGTCCTGCTGTTCCGTATCGACGGCCGCCCGGTGACGGCCCCCGCCGCCCCGGTGCGTACCGTGGGGCTCGCCGTGCCCGTGCTCGCCATGTCGGCGCTCGTCGTGTCGGTGCTCGTCGTGTCGGTGCTTGTCACGTCGGCGCTCGTCGTGAAGGAGCTCGTCGTGTACGCGGTCGCCGAGCAAGCGCTCACCGCGCAGACGCTCACCGTGCGGGCGGTCGGCGCGCAGGCGGTCGCCGGGCCGGCCGGTGTCGCGCCGGCCCGCCGGCCACCCGCCCGGCGGCGGCAGCGCGCGCACGCCGGGTGTCGGCCGCGCGCGGGCCATGGAGGTCGATGTACTGGACTGGGACTGCGGCACGGTTCCCCCTCGTTCGCCGAGCGGCGTGGCGGTACCGCCGGAGGACGGAGCCCGGCCTCCGACTCCAGGGGCGGCGGCTCCGCTCCTGGATATTCCTGTTCTCGGTGGGGGGTTCACACCCGTCCCTCGAACGGCTCCTGGATCACTCAATGCCATTGAGACCGCTGCACCGGACGGATGGTTGTACCGGGGGGACGAGGATTTTTCGTGGACTGATTGTGGAGCCGGAATGCCCGTGCGGACGTCTCGGACACACACCTCGGAGCGGCCCCCGCGAGCCCCTGACCAGCTGGGATCCCCCGGTCGCACAGAGTGCTCGAACCTTCACTCCCTGCGGGCTGCCCGCCGTCCCGCCCCGGGGTACCTTGGGCTCATGGCAGATGCGGACCGTGACCCCTTCCACCTCCACGGGGCCTCCCGGATGGCTCGTGCGTGCAGTGGCGGAGCCCTGGTCACCCACCAGCTCCCGCTGGCCGTGGTGGGCCTGGCCTGCCTGGCGCTCGGCATCGTCGTGGCCGTGTTCGTTCCGGACAGTGACGGGCCGGCCTGGGCGATGGCGGTGGCCGGCTGCCTGGCCGCCGGCGTCCTGCTGCTCGGCCGGATCGCCTTCGGCGTGTTCCGCGACCGGCGTCGCGCCGCGCTCTGACGGCACCCCCGGCCGGTGTGCAGGGCCGCCGAGCCGTACGGCAAGCCGGGTTCCGTCCGGAGGGTCCCCCCACCCGTCACGTCGATCGCTCTCGGCATTTCGAAACGCCGATCGAGTGAAATTGGTCAGATCGACTGAATATCATCCAGTCTGACAATATTGGGCCCGCTTCTTTCACCATTCCCGGACGAAGGCTCCATCCCGCCTCTACTGTGAATGCGTTCTTCCGGCTCGAAGCGCCGGGGAGGAGGAGCGATGGGCGGTAGACCGGATTGTGCCGTGGCCGCCTCATGAGACGGGCCGGCGACCTCGCCGTCGTCGTCCTGGCCGCCGTCGTCGCACTGCCGCTGGCCCTGCTGATCGCCGTCCTGCTCCGCCGCACCACCGGCGGCCCGGTCCTCCAACGACAGACCCGGACCGGCCGGCACGGCCACGAGTTCCAGCTCCTCCGCTTCCGGACCGGCGGGGACGACCGGCTCGCCGCCCTGCTGCGCCGCACCGGCCTGGACGAGCTGCCGCGGCTGTGGAACGTGGCGCGCGGCGAGATGGGCGTGATCGGACCCCGGCCGGTCGGCCCCGACCAGGTGGTGCGCTACTCCCGCCGCGAGCGCGCTCGGCTCGCCGTACGGCCCGGCCTCACCGGGTGGGCCCAGCTGCACGCCGTGAGCCGTGGCCGGACGCTCCGCCCGCTCAGTCGGCCCGAGTGGGCCGAGCTCGACCTCTGGTACGTCGAGCACCGCTCGCTCGGGCTCGACCTGCACATCCTCGGGCTCACCGTGCTCGCCCTGCTGCGGCCCGACACCGGCCGCGCGCGTCGGACCGGCCCGGAACCGCCCCGATAGGCTCCGGCCCCATGGCCATTCCCCCTTTCCTCGCCGAACTCCGCGCCCTCGTGGGCACCCGTCCGCTCTGGCTGAGCGCCGTCGTCGCCGTCGTCCTGGACGACCGCGACCGGGTGCTGCTCGCCCGGCGGACGGACGACGGCCGGTGGGCGCCGATCGGCGGCATCCTGGACCCCGGCGAGCAGCCCGCCGACGGCGTGGTGCGCGAGTGCGAGGAGGAGACCGGGGTGGTGGTCGTACCCGAACTGCTCGCCTCCGTCACGGTCTCGCCGCAGATCACCTACCCGAACGGCGATGTGACGCAGTACCTGGTGCTGACCTTCCGCTGCCGCGCGGTCGGCGGCGAGGCGCGGGTGAACGACGACGAGTCGCTGGAGGTCGGCTGGTTCGGGCTGGACGAGCTGCCGCCGATGATCGAGAGCGAGCACGAGCGGCTGCGGCACGCGCTGGAGTGCGAGGGCCCGGCGGTCTTCACCTGGGAGGGCAAGGAGCGCCCCTGACCCCGGGCGGTACGCCCGCCCCGCCCACCTCGCCACAGCGCCCACCGAGGACACAGCGCCCCGGAGGCCACAGCGCCCCGCCAGGGCCCGCCCGAGCCGGGTCAGCCCTTGTGCTGCCGGTAGGCCTCCTCCGCCGCGTCCAGCACCGCGGCCAGGTCCCCGCCCGCCGTGGCGGTCGCGGTGGCGGCCACCGCGCCCTCGACGAACGGGGCGTTGGCGAACCGGACCGGGAACGGCAGCCCGTGCTCGTCCGCCTCGGACAGCAGCGCGCGGACGGTGCTGACCGCTCCGCCCAGGTCGGCGAGCACCACCACGCCGTGGCCCTGGTCCACCCGGCGGGTCGCGGCGGCCACCAGGACGGCGCTGATGCCCGGTCCGTCCGACGGGTCGCCACCGGTCGCGGCGACCGGCGCGGGGGAGTCGGATCCGGTCAACACGAGCGCGAGGGAGCGTACGGCGGTGGCCAGTTCCTGGCTGTGCGAGACCAGAACGATCCCGACCCGCCCGTGCGCGGCCGGCCGGGCGGGGGTCGGTCGGGGCAACGGGGTGGGCGAGGGAGGGGTACGGGGTGCGGGGGGATGGGCCGAGGGGGCGTCGGAGATGGGGATGACATCGGCGCGGGTGCCGTCCCGGCGGCTCATCGGCTGCTCCCTTGAGCGGATCGGTGGGGGATCGTTCGGACAGAGCGGTCGGGCGGAACGGGCGAAGCAGTCAGGGAGCAGGACCGAGCGGCCCGGGCCCACGCGGACCCATGCGGACCCGCCGGGGACTCCCGGACGGCCGGCGGGCCCGTCCTCCCGCGCCGCCGGGCCCTCCCACGCCTCCCGGGCCGGGGAGGCGGTCGGGCGGCGTCCTGGCAGCACTCTGGCAGCTGCCCGCCGCCCCCGCCGGTCGGGACACGCCTCAAGCGTTCCTCCGGCGGTGTCCGTCCCCGCCTGGAGGAGTCCTCGTCAACCCGCTGACCGGGGCCGGGCGGTGTGGCTAGGCTGGCCCCGGAACGCCGTCGGGAGGAGATCGGTCAGTGGGATCCAACAGCGGGACGGACACGGAGGTCGGCGGGGCACAGCCGGAGCTGGCGCCGAACGGGAAGCCCAAGGTGGACTTCACCGGGGCGGAGTGGCTGTGCAGCAGCCAGGGCGTCGGAGACGTGCAGATCGCCTTCGTGGACGGCTACATCGGGATGCGGGACGGCCGCCAGGAGGACGGGCCGGTCCTGGTCTTCACGCCGGCGGAGTGGCGGGCCTTCGTGCTCGGCGCCCGGGACGGCGAGTTCGACCTCACCTGAGGCCTGCCGGGAAGGCCCGCCGCGAAGGCCCGCAGAGAGGCCTGCTGAGCAGGCCCGCCGGGCCCGTCACCACAGGAGCGGACCCCGATCGAAGGGGGTCCGCTCCGCAGGTGGTCTTTCGGGTCCGAACATCACAACTGATGATCTATTGAGCGTGCCCCGTCAGAATTTCTGTTGACTGTTAGACAAACGCAGCTCAGAGTATGAGCACGGGCAGACGCCGTGCCCACCGCCCCCACGCGGCCAGACACGGCGCCTGCTGTGCGGCCCGGCAGTGTTGCCAGGCCATCCTCCCAGTCATCCCCTGCGCACCGGGGTGCGTCGGCCGGTCCCGGCCCCACGAAGGGGCCGGCAGTCGCCGGGAGGCTGGTGCCGAAGCCGAGAGCGACTCGGACGACGGCACCGACGCTCGGGACCCGCACGCCCCCACGCGGCGGCGTCCCGAGCAGATCCACGGGAGCGACGGGCCGGGGCCCCGCGGATCTGGCTTGTGATGCATTGGAACTGTTGGCTTGTGTGTTCGTGCGGTGTGCGATGACGAAGCTGGGTGCTCGGCAGTTCGGCACGACGAATGCACAGTGAGGGAAACGCGTGTAGGGCCGCGTTGCGACATGCCGTCCCCCCGAAGGGTGAAACCCAGAACGGCTGTCGTGCTGAACCGAACGTAGCCCGGACGGTTGCTCAGAGTCAACATTGGTCTCTGAGCGTCGATCTCCCGCTCGTCCCCCGGTGGCGCCCCACCCACCTCGCGAGCGTGGTGTGCCGGACACGTACGATGTTCCCATGTCTTTTCTCCGCCGTCGCTCCGGACAGCCCGCCGGCCCGGACTTCGACGTGCTCGCGATGGACCCGGGCGACTGGCCCGGTGACTTCGGTGCGGCCATGATGACCGGCCCGGACGGCTCCTGCCAGGGGATTTTCCTGCGCTACGACCTGTTCGGCGGCAGAGGCCCGGCGATGTTCATCGGCAACCTCCCCGAGGGTTCGCCCGCCCGGGAGACCGGCGACGAGGTGCCCTTCGAGGTGCGGCAGCTGCTCGCGGCGCTGGAGAACGACGAGCCGGTCGAGTTCGTCTCGGCCGAGGACTTCCCGGTGATGCTCGGGGACGACCTGCTGATCGTGAAGAAGGTCAAGGTCAGCGAGGAACGCGTGTTCTGCGCCCAGTTCGGCCGCAGCGACGGCGTCCTGGTCACCATCGCGTCCTGGGACCGACCGATTTCGGACGACCTGTATCAGCTGCTGAAGCCGCTCCCGGCGGACATGTTCCAGCAGGGCTGAGCCCGGCGGGGTGGATCCAGGCGAGGCCGACCGGTTCCGCCCGGGGTCCGGACGCTGCTTGACGGTATCGATCAACGGTTCGTACAGTCGCGGACATGCCGTGCCGTCTTCCGCTGCTGACCCGTCGCAGGCATCTGGATCTGCGGCGCACCGCCAGCGCGGCGTGTCCGGGCCGCTGAGGGGGATCCGTCCCCCGGCGGCGGGTGGTCGGCCGGGTGTCCGGTCGGCGCCGACACCAGGGGGCGGGCCGTGAACCGACCTCCGGGGCCGCCGATCGGAACCGCGCGCCCGTACGGCGTGCCGCCCGCATTCGCCGAGCCCACGCTGCCGCCCGGAGGCACCGCATCATGACGACCCGCGCCGCCAACCGTTCGACCGCCAACCGTTCGACCGCCGATCGTTCGACCGCCAGTGGTTCGAGCGTCGATCGTTCGCCCGAGAACGCGTCCGCCGACAGCGCGCCGGTCGAGGAGGCCGCCGTCCGGCGCCGTTCCCGGACCGCTCCGCCGTCGGCGGGTTCCGGCCGGTCGGATTCCGGCCATCTCGAAGCCACCGGTTCCACGCCTACCGGTTCCCGCGGCCCCGGTTCCACGCCCGGCGCCCCCGCCGGTCCCACCAGCCCCGCCCCCGACCGCACCGCGGTCGAGACGGCCCTGGCCGGCCTGCCCCGGGTGGTCGACCTGCTGGCCGCCCGGGCCGAGGAGCACGACCGCGACGCGACCTTCCCGTACCAGGGGATCGAGGCCGTCCACGAGGCCGGACTGCTCACCCTCACCGTCTCCGAGCGGTACGGCGGGCCGGGCGGTACGCTCGCCGACACCGTCCGGGTGCTGTCCCAACTCGGCCGCGGGGACGCCTCGGTGGCCGTGGTCACCGCCTTCACCCTGCTCCGGCACGCCGAGCAGGCCCGCCGGGCCGACTGGCCGACGGCCGGCTACCGGCGGCTGCTCACCGAGTCCCGGCGCGGTCCGGCACTGGTCAACACGCTGCGGGCGGAGCCCGGCGCCGTCGCGGGCGAGCTGCCCGGGACGGTCGCCCGACGGGACGGCGACGGTTGGCTGCTGACGGGCCGCAAGACGTACTGCACCGGCGCCGAGGCGCTCGCCTGGATGGCGGTGACCGCGCGGACCGACGAGGAGGAACCGCGGGTCGGCACCTTCCTGGTCCGCGGCGAGAGCGAGGGCCTGGAGATCGACCCGACCTGGGACCAGCTCGGTCTGCGGGCCAGCGCCAGCCACGACGTCGTGCTGGACGGGGTCCGGGTGCAGGCCGACCTCGCGCTCGGTCTGACGGCCGGTCGCCGGACGGATCGTCAGGATGCCGACGCCGAGGCGGAACTCTCGCTGGCCTGGCACGACCTGGCCCTCTCCGCGGTGGCGATCGGCGTCGCCCGGGCCGCCGAGGCGTGGCTGATCCGCTTCCTCAACCAGCGGACCCCGGCCAACCTGACCGAGCCGCTCGGCGCCCTGCCCCGCTACCGGACCGCCCTCGGCGAGATCGAGGCCCAGCTGATCGGCGCCGAGGAACTGGTCGAGGGCCTGGCCCTCCGGGTGGACCGGGGCGAGCCGGAGGCCGTCGCCCGGACCGGTCCGGCCCACCTGCTGGCCACCCGGGCCGCGACGGCGGTGGTCCAGCAGGCCGTCGCGCTCACCGGCAACCCCGGCCTGAGCCGGCGCCACCCGCTGGAGCGCTACCTGCGGGACGTGCTCAGCAGCCGGGTGCACCTGGCCCCGGACGAGACCGTCCTGGAGGCCGCCGGCCGGGCCGCCCTCGAACGGGGAGCCCGGCCGTAGGCCTGCCGTCGGACCCGCGGTGCAGCGCGCCCGCGGTCAGCGCGTCCCGACGGCGGCGCGGACGGCCCGGCGGGCGAGCGCCGCGTCGTCGTAGAGCCGGCGGATCATGATCCGCTGCTCCTCGCCGGCGCCCGGCACGTCGTACAGCCGGATCTCCCGCATCAGCACCAGCACCAGGTTCACCAGGAACGCGTCCCGGGCCAGTGTGCCGCCGCTCTGGGCGAGTTGGCTGATCTGGCGGCGCGCCGCGGTGTCCCCGGACAGGACGCTCCAGAGCACCGCCAGGTCGTAGCCGGGCAGGTACCAGCCGGCCTGCTCCCAGTCGACCAGCACCGGCCCGGACGGCGCCAGCAGCATGTTGCTGAGCAGGGCGTCGCCGTGGCAGAGCTGGAGCGGGATGTGGCCGAGGCCGTGCAGCAGGCCGCGCAGGTCGCCCGCGTCCCGGTCGGTGAGCTGGCCCACCGAGTGGTAGCGGGAGATCTCCAACTGGTAGTCCAGGCGCGGCCGGAAGACGTCGGTCGGCGGCCGCCACAGGTTGAGCGTACGGACCGAGTTGAGCAGCGCCCGCACCTCGCCCGGGGTGGGCGCGTTGACCGGGTGGCGCTCGCGGGCCGCCGGGCGCCCCGGCACGCGCTCCATGACCAGCACGCACCGGTCGTGGTCGGCCGCCACCAGGCGGGGCAGCCGTACCGGCGGACGGTGCCGGACGAACGCCCGGTACACCGCCACCTCGTGGTGGAAGTCGGCCACCAGCTGCTCGAAGTACTCACTCCGCACCGCCTGCGGCGCCAGGCACTTGGCGACCACCGGAGCCCGCCCGATGGTGCCCGCCACCAGGATGTGGCGGCTGCCCTCGCGCAGGACCTGGCGCGGGGTGAACGCGGGACATATCCGCGAGACGCCGGCGAGCGCCGCCCGGACCGCCGGGGTCTGGAGCGCCGACGGGTCGATCCGCTCCGGGCCGCCGACGCCGGGCTGGCCGGGCCGCCGGGCCCGCAGCACCTGGCCGTCGGCCTGCCGGGCGAGCGGCATCCGGCCACCGGCCGGCAGGGCGGTCTCGGGGCCGCGCAGCCCCAGCGCGCTACGGCCGGCGGGGCCCAGCGCCGTACGGCCGGTCGGGATGACCCGGGTGTCCGTGGCCCGGCCCTCCGCGCCGCGCGGCGCCGCGGGCCGCACCGCCGGAGGCACCGCCCGGGGGCCGGTGCGGCCGACGGCCGCGGTGGGGGGGCGCAGCGCGGGGCGGGTCGCGGTGGGCGTGGGGGTCGTCGCTGAGGAGTACATGGGCTGAGGGTGGTCCCTTCCGGTCCGTCGGCGGGTGCTGCCCCGCGGGGGCGGGGGAGGGCCGGTGCCGTGTGCTTCCTGGCGTGACGGCGGCCCTGCGGGTGGTGCGGTACGTCATGCGGTGCTTCGTGCGGTGGGTGGTGCACGGGCGCCGGGCACGGACGCGGGGTCAGGAAACCCCTGTTCGGCGGTGCTCCGGCCGTCCGCACCCTGGGGAATGCGGTCGGCCGGGCTGCCGTGGCCGTGCCCGGCGCTCCCGCGCCACCCGGCCGCGCCACCCCCTCGGGTGAGGACCGGGAGCGCCCCGTGCCACCGTCGGGGGACATGCCCCGACGCTGGTGGGACGCCGCCCGACCCGGGGGGCGAGGTGGCGCACCTCTACAACACACCCGTCGGGCACTGGCTTAGTAGTCTGGCGGGCCCTGGCGAACGGTGGCGAATGCTCGCCTGGCACTTGCCCGAGCCTCTAGCCTCGGATCAGCCGAGGAACCTGGGGGCTTCGTTGAGCAGGGAACCCAACACCCGACTGGCCGATCTGTTCGTCCTGACCGGATGGTCGAAGGGCGAGCTGGCGCGGCTGGTCAACCGTCGGGGTGCCGCGATGGGACAGCTGCAACTGTCCACCGACACCTCGAGGGTACGGCGTTGGATCGAGCAGGGGGAGATCCCGCGCGATCCGGTGCCGAGGGTGCTGGCGGCCGTGTTCACGGAGCGGCTCGGACGTGTCGTCACCACTGAGGACCTCGGTCTGGAACGACACCGGCCCACCAGGTCCGGAGCGGAAGCGCCCGCAGCAGTGCCATGGTCGCCGGATCGAACAGCCGCGGTCCTCACCGAGTTCACGGGAATGGACCTCATGCTGAACCGACGTGGATTGGTGGGCGCCGGAGCCGCGCTCACGGCCGGGGCGGTCATCGCCGACTCGCTGAAGGGCTGGCTGAGCGGGGACGCGGTCGCCTACGCGGCCTCCGTCCCCGGGCCGCGACAGGTGGTCACCGGGGGCGGAGCGCACCCGGTGGTGGACGTGTACGACGCGGGCCCGGTCGGGCTCGACGAGGTGGAGTCGCTGGAGCACTCGGTGCAGGTGTTCCGGGCCTGGGACGCGGCCCGCGGCGGCGGGTTGCAGCGCAAGGCGGTGGTCGGTCAACTGAACGAGGTCGGCGGGCTGTTGACGCACCGGCACGCGCCCGCCGTGGAGCGGCGGCTGTGGCTGGTCGCGGCCAACCTGGCGGTGCTGGCGGGCTGGATGTCGCACGACGTGGGCCTGGAGCCCACCGCCCAGAAGTACTTCATGATCGCGGCGGACGCGGCCAAGGAGGCCGGCGACCGGCCGCGGGCCGGCGAGGCCATCTCCCGGGCCGCGCGGCAGATGGTGCACCTGGGCCGGGCCGACGACGCGCTCGACCTGATGTCGGCGGCCAAGGCGACCGGCGGGCGGCTGATGCCCAGGACCCGCGCCATGCTCAACACCGTCGAGGCCTGGGCGCACGCCTCGATCGGGCACTCCCAGGACACCTACCGGCTGCTCGGGGAGGCCGAGGAACTGTTCGGCGAGGAGGCGCCGGAGCCGCCGCCCTCGTGGATGCAGGTGTTCGACGAGGCCGAACTGCGCGGCATGCAGGCCCTGGTGCTGCGCACGCTGTCCGAGCACGACCCGGGGGCGGCGCCCGGCGCCCGCAGGCACGCGGAGCGGGTGATCACCTTGCGGGAGGGCACCGGGCAGCTGCGCTCGGCGCTGTTCGACCGGATCACCCTGGCCTCGGTGCACCTGCTCACCGGTGAGCCGGACGCGGCGCAGTTCCAGGCCAAGATGGTGATGAACCTGATCGGCCAGAACTCCTCGCACCGGACCTGGGACCGGCTGCGCGAGATGTACCGGCTGACCGCGCAGTACCGGGGGCTGCCGGCGGTGGACGAGCTGCGGGAGGTGCTGGGCCGGCAGCTGCGGGCGGCGGACGCCAAGAACCGGCCCCGGCTGACCTGAGGAGTCCCCGGGGTGCGGCCCCCGGCCGGGCCGTCGGCTCAGAGCTGCGGGGCCGGGCGGAGCAGCATGCGCAGTGCGACGACGGTGCCGTCCGTGCCGAGGACGGGCTCGCCCGCGCACTCGACGCCGTCGTGCCGCCCGTCGGGCCGGCGGACCCGCAGGGTGCCGGCGGCGTGGCGGCCGTGCACCAGGGTGTCGGTCATCATCCGCCGCAGCAGCGGGCGGTCCGCCTCGGGGAGGCGGTCGGGCAGCCGGTCGAGGCTGAGCGGGCCGTGTCCCGGGTCGCAGCCGAGGAGGAGGTAGGTCTCCGGGCTCCAGAGGATCCCGTCGGTCAGCAGGTCCCATTCGGCGGAGCCGACCGGGCCGTCGTCGACCCCGGCCCCGTGGTGGTCGCCGGTGTCGCCGAGGGAGGGGCCGGACGGCTCCCGCGCCGTGCCGTCCACACTGCCGTCCGTTCCGCCGTCGGCGTCGCCCGCGCCCGCCCCGCCCGCGGTGCCCGGCGCGTCGGCCGTGGTGCCGCGGCTGGCGCGCCCGGCGCCCGCCGCGCTGCTCCCGCCCGTCGGGGCGCCGTCCACCGCGCCGGCTCCCGGAGGGCGGGTGGCGCCTAAGGGCATGTTCATGGCGGATCCATCGCTCGGGTGCGGCCCGCGGGGTGCGGACCGTTCGGACAGTGAGAAGACTGTCGCACAGCGTCGTCATCCTTGTGGGCGATTCGGACAGAACGCAGGCAAAATTCCTCTGGCATATGCCACTGTGGCCGGAGCGTTCGTCGCCCTGTGTGCGGACGGGGGCCCGAGGCGGTAACCTTCGGTGATTCCGGCGCCCGGGCGCCCACCGCAGTACCGACCAGAGACCCCGGCGACGGAAATCCCGTTGCCACTACGACCGCCGCAACGGATGCTGACCTCATGTTCGAGCCAGTGATAGCACCCAGTGCCAGCCTCCTAGGCCTCCTTCAGCGAGGCCGCGGTGACGGGCAGCTCCACGCGCTGGCCGCCGACCGTGCCGAGGCCATCGCCGCGCTGGAGGAGTGTGTCACCAGGGACCCGCGAGCCGACTGGCAGGTCGAGAGCCGCTCCCTCTACTACGCGCGCATCTACATGGAGCTGGAAGCCCCCCTCGACGGCATCGAGGACCACCTCCACTCCGCCGAGGACCTGGTCACCGACGACGAGAGCCGCACCGGCCTCGCCCTTTCCGTCCTGGGCCACCTCGCCGCGTACGGCCGGCGCGACGCGCTGCTGATGCTGCGCGAGTACGCCGCCACCGGCGCCAACTGGTCCTGGGCCCTCGACGAGCTCGCCCTGCGCGACGACGACCGCGGCCTGCTGCTGCTCGGCACCGCCGTGCTGGACCGCTTCGCGCCGGGCCCCGAGGGCGACGCCGAGCTGCGCGAGTTCATCCGCAACGCGTACGAGCCCCGGCCCTGGCGGCTGTGGGCGGCCTACCACCCCAGAGTGGCGGCGGCCAGCGAACAGTCCCCCTTCGACCTGTGGCAACGCCAGATCAACCGCAGCGGCGTCACCCCCGGCTGGTCCACCGCCGACGTGCTGGCCTGGGCCGACCAGGGCGAACTCGGCGGCCTCGGCGCCGGCGCCTTCCTCGGCGGGCCGGACACCCGCCCGGAGCCCGCGCGCGGCACCGAACCGCCGTCCGGCCCCGACGCGGTGGACCGCCGCGCCGCCGCGGCCGCCCGCTGCCTGACCGCCGTCGTCCGGCCGGAGGACCGCCCGCTGCTGCTGGAGGCGGCCCGCGACGGCCTGCCCGGCGCCCGCCGGGCCGCCCTGCGCCACCTGGTCGACCAGCGCGACCCGGCCGCCGTCGAGCTGATCGAGGCCGCCGCCGCGGACGTGGACGACCGGATGGTCCGCGCCGCCCTGGAACTGCTCGGCCGGATGCGCGGCCCCGAGGTGCTGGCGCACGCCCGCCGCTGGGCCGACCCGGCCAGCGGCGGCGCCGACAGC
The DNA here is from genome assembly GCF_055633695.1 of Kitasatospora sp. NPDC114501. Lineage (NCBI taxonomy): Bacteria > Bacillati > Actinomycetota > Actinomycetes > Kitasatosporales > Streptomycetaceae > Kitasatospora > Kitasatospora sp. NPDC114501. Next base: position 54,913 of record NZ_JBVKDS010000024.1, read on the forward strand.
GCGCTCGGCGAGGCCGCCGTCCAGCTGCTCGCCGACGCGGGGGAGCCGGCCGACGCGCCGCTGGTGGTGGCCGGGCTGCGCCGCTGGGTCTCGGTGCGCGGGGTCGGCGGTACCGGGCTCGGGTCCCTGGTGGACGGTGCGGGGCGGCTGGCCGCCGCCGAGGCCGTACCGGTCCTGCGCCACATCTACGGGGAGGCCGCCTCCTCGGAACTGCGCGGACGCGCCGCCCAGGCGCTGGCCGCGACCGACGTGCACTTCCCGGAGGGGCCCGCCGTCGAGTGCCTCTGGGACTGCGAGGAGTCCACGCGTGAGCTCGCCGCGCGCCATGTCGCCACCACGGGCGACGCGCGTGTGCTGGAGCGGTTGCGCAGGCTCGCCGCCGACCCGGCCGAGGAGGCCGAGGTCCACGCCGCCGTACGCGGCCGACTGACCGCCGCCCGGGAGTTCGGGCGTTAGGGCCGTGTCAGAGCCGCCCCGGGGCCTCGACGTTCGGTGGGCCGGGACACCCTGTCGGTGTCCCGGCCCACTCGTCTTCCGCGGTCCCCGCAGTCCGTGGGTCCCCGTTCCTGGAACCCGGTTCTACTTCACCGCGCCCGCGTCCGGGGTCAGGATGCCGCCGATGACCAGACCGATGATCAGAACGCCGAGCAGCACCCGGTAGACCACGAACGGCATGAAGCTGTGGGACGAGATGTACTTCAGGAACCAGGCGATCGCCGCGTAGCCGACCACGAAGGCGATCACGGTGGCCAGGATGGTCGGCCCCCAGGCCGGGGCCGGGCCCTCACCGATCTTGAACAGCTCCAGCGCCCCCGAGGCGAGCACCGCCGGGATGGCGAGCAGGAACGAGTAGCGGGCCGCCGCCTCCCGGCTGTAGCCGAGCAGCAGGCCCGCGCTGATCGTGCCGCCGGAGCGGGACACGCCGGGGATCAGCGCCAGCGCCTGGGCGAGGCCGTAGACGCCCGCGTGCGGCAGCGTCAGGTCGGTGATCGGGCGGGCGTGCCGGACGGCCCGGGTGCGGTCGGCGAAGGCCAGGACCAGGCCGAAGACGATCAGGGTGGTGCCGATGATCCGCAGGTCGCGCAGGTGGGTCTCGATGGTGTCCTGGAACAGCTTGCCCAGGATGCCGATCGGCAGGGTGCCGATGATCACGAACCAGCCCATCCGCGCGTCCGGGTCCGAACGCAGTGCCGGCCGGAACAGCGACAGCGCCCAGGTCCTGATGATCGACGCGATGTCCTTGCGGAAGTAGATCAGCACCGCCGTCTCGGTGCCGAGCTGGGTGACGGCCGTGAAGGCCGCGCCCGGGTCCGCCCAGCCGAACAGGGCGGAGAAGACCCGCAGGTGGGCGCTGGAGGAGATCGGCAGGAACTCGGTGAGTCCCTGGATCAGGCCGAGGACGGCCCCGTGGAACCATTCGGTCACCGGGCACCCGCCGGGGGTATCCGTCGGGCGTGGAACAGGGGCGGCATGGGCTGGTCCTTGCGGGTCGGAAGGGCGTGCGGGACCGCCGTGACCCGACCGGCCCACGGGCCGCGCGCGAGCCCGGCGCGCGGCTGATGGTACGGGGTGAAGGTGACGGCTTTCCGTTCACCCTTTGTTCCGGCTCCGCGGCCGGGGTCCCCCTCGGTCCGGAGCCCTTTCGGGACGCGCGCTACGGCGCCGGCCGCGCCCGGACCCAGGTGCGGTCCGCGGTCAGGTAGCGCTCGACCACCAGGTCGGCCTCCCCGAGCGCCTGCTCGAACGCCTCGGTACCGAGCGGGCGGGACAGGAAGGTCTGCGTCCAGGTGCCGTCCGGGAAGACGTACTCGAAGCGCACGGAGTCGACGCCGTCGCCGACCGGTGTGACCGAGACCAGCCGGGCCCGCGCGTCCGGGCCGATCGAGCTCTCCCGCGGCACGTTCCGGTGCCAGTCCTCGCCCTCGCGCTGCACCAGGACGCAGCCGTCCTCGGCGACGTGCCGGCGGCAGGTCGCCAGCAGGCGCCGGCGGACCGTCTCGTCACCGGCGTGCACCAGGAAGGAGGCGAGCACGACGACGTCGAAGCGCTCGCCGAGGTCCAGGTCCTCGATCGGGCTGCGCACCGTACGGACGTCCGCGCGGACCCGGGCCAGCATCTCGGCGGACTCGTCCACGGCGGTCACGGTGAAGCCGCGGTCGGTCAGCGGGTGCGTCATCCGGCCGACGCCGCAGCCGAGTTCGAGGATGCGGGCGCCGGGCGGCACCGCGGCCTCGATCACGTCCGGTGCCTCGCCCGCGGGGAGGCGGCTCCACACCTCGACGGCGCAGCCGTCCGGGGTGATCGCGCCCGCGCCCGTTCCGTCGTAGCCCTCACGTCGTTCCTCTGCCATGCCGCTCATCGGAACACGGACGGGTGCGCGGCGGAAGAGGGCGCCGGAGAGGGATTGCGACATACCCCATGGGGGTATATGTTCGACCAGCGACGGAACGAGGGAAGTGGCGCCGAACGGGGCGCCGGGGCAAGTGGAGGACGACATGGCGCACCCCGCGCGGCACGAGCAGCACGAGCACACCGACCAGCAGCACGCCGGTCACGGGCACCACGGGCACCACGGGCAGCACGGTGGCCACGAGCACCACGGGCACGACCGCGCCGGCCACGGGGCGCACGCCGGCCACCACCAGGGCCAGGGCGCGGGCGGCACCGGCTGGCGGACGGCCGCTCAGGCGACCCTGCACTGCCTCACCGGCTGCGCCATCGGCGAGATCCTCGGCCTGGTGCTCGGCACCGCCTTCGGTCTGCACAACGGCGCTACCGTGGTGCTCTCGGTCCTGTTGGCCTTCGTCTTCGGCTACGCGCTGACCATGCGCGGCGTGCTGAGGGCCGGCCTCGACGTCGGCGCCGCGGTCAAGGTCGCGCTGGCCGCCGACACCGTGTCGATCCTGGTGATGGAGCTGATCGACAACACCGTGATGGTCACCGTCCCGGGGGCGATGGACGCCGGCCTCGGGGACCTGCTGTTCTGGGTGGCGCTGGCGGGCGCGCTGGTCCTGGCCTTCGTGCTGACCGTCCCGGTCAACAAGTGGATGATCGGCCGGGGGCGCGGCCACGCCGTGGTCCACGCCTACCACCAGCACTGATCCCGCCCCGAGGCGCCGGACCCCCTTTCGCCTGCGGCCCGCACCGACCGTTCGACGGTCGGCGCGGGCCGCGGCGCGTCCGGGGGTCGGGCCGGGGCCGGTCCGGCGTTCCCGCCGTTGCGCGAATCCTCGGGTGCGGTCTACCGCGGGCCGTCCTCCAGGTCGGCCAGGGTCGCGTGCAGCCAGGCGAGTTCGGCCTCAGTGGTGGCGCGGGCGACCAGCAGCAGGCCGCGCCGGAACGGGTCGGCGAACTCCTCGGCGCCGAGGGGGCGGTCGCCCTCGTAGAAGAAGCTGGCCGGCTCGGCGAGGAAGGCCAGCCGGCGGCGGAGCACGGCGGCCTGGGCGGCGGGGTCGGCGAGGTGTCGCAGGAAGGCGAGCAGGGTGAACCAGCGGTTCTCGTCGCTGACGTCGAGCGGCTCGGGCCCGCGCAGCCGGTCGAGCAGCGCGGCACGGCCGGCTTCGGTGAGGTGCAGGGTGTGCCGGGGCGCGGCGGCGCTGCCCGGTTCGGTCTCGCGGACCAGCAGGCCGTCGGCCTCCAGGCGCTTGATCGCGGGGTAGAGCGTGCCGTCGCTGATCGGGCGGACGTGGCCGGTGAGCGCGGCGAGGTGGCGGCGCAGCTCGTAGCCGTGCAGGGGGCGGTCGTACAGGAACCCGAGGATGGCGAGCTTCAGCATGGGGCCACTCTCTCAGATCATTCCCTCGGGGTGTGGGTATATCGTTTCCGCGATACCTCGAATCCGATGTATTGTCCTGGTCGTCCGCCGGAACCCCGGAGCCGCTTCCTCGACCTTCGGGAGCCGACGACCGGGAACGGCCACCCCTGGAAGAGGAGCGAGAGAGCAATGCGCGAGGCCCCCGTCACCCCGAACGGCGACCGGATCCGCTGGGTCGAGCTGCCCGGCGCCGAGCCGGTCCGGCTCTACCTGCACGGGCTCGGCGCCAGCTCGCCGGCCTACTTCGCGGCCGCCGCCGCCCATCCCCTGCTCGCCGGGCGGCGGTCGCTGCTGCTGGACCTGCTCGGCTTCGGCCTCAGCGACCGGCCGGCGGACTTCGGCTACACGCTGGAGGAGCACGCGGACGCGGTCGCGGCGGCGGTGACGGCCGCCGGGCCGGACCGGGTCGAGGTGGTCGGCCACAGCATGGGCGGGGCGGTCGCGATCGTCCTCGCCCAGCGGCACCCGGACCTGGTCGAGCGGCTGCTCCTGGTGGACGCCAACCTGGACCGGATCGACCTCGACCGGCGCAACCCCGGCAGCAGCGGCATCGCGGCCCACACCGAGGAGGAGTTCCTGGCCGGCGGCCGGGACGAGGTCGCCGAGCGGGTCGGCCCGTTCTGGTGGTCCACCATGCGGCTGGCCGGCCCGGAGGCGGTCTACCGCAGCGCCCGCCACCTCGCCCGGGCGACCGTCCCGACGATGCGGGAGACGCTGCTCGGCCTCGACCTCCCGCGCACCTTCCTCCACCCGCAGGCGGACGGCGAGCCGACGGGCGCCGACGCCCTCCGCGCCGCGGGCGTACGGGTGGTCGCGGTGCCGGACTGCGGGCACAACATCATGCTCGACAACCCCGACGGCTTCGCGGCCGCCGCAGCGGAGGCGCTCGGACGGGGGTGAGTGCGGCCCGGCTTCGGCCCGGCCCGACCCGGACAGGCCCCGGCCGACCCGCTCCGGGCCCGCCGTAGGCTGAGGCGGACCGCCCGAGAGGAGCCCGCCCGATGCCCGTCGAGGTCCCGCCCGCGCTGGCCGCGTCCCTGGAGGAGTTCCTCGGCGCCGAGGGCCGGGACTGGGCTGCCCGACTGCCCACCGTGGCCGGCGAGTTGCTGGACCGATGGGAGCTGCGTCCGGACGGTCCGGTCGCGCACGGCATGGTCGGGCTGGTGCTGCCCGTCCTGCGGGCCGACGGCGCACCGGCGGTGCTCAAGCTCCAGCCCGTGGGCGAGGAGACGGTGGGCGAACCGCTCGCCCTGCGGAGCTGGGACGGCCGCGGCGCCGTCCGGCTGCTCGACCACGAGCCGGCCACCGGCTCCCTGCTGCTGGAGCGGCTGGACCCCGGGCGCTCCCTGCTCGACCTGCCCGACGGCCTCGCGGCGCTGCGCGTGATCGCGGAGCTGCTGAGGGAGTTGACGCTACGTCAGGCACCGCCCGGGCTGCGGACCCTGGCGGACGGATCGGCCCGGCTGCTGGAGCGGTTCCCGGCGGCCGTCGCCTGCCTCGCCGACCCGGCCGAGCGGCTCCTGCTCGCCGACTGCGCGGCCGCCCTGAGCGCGGTCCGCGCCGAGCCCGGCGACCGCCTGCTGCACTGGGACCTGCACTACGGCAACGTACTGGCCCCGCTCCCGGGCAGCGGCCGGGCGCCCTGGCTGGCCATCGACCCCAAGCCGCTGGCCGGACACCCGGGCTTCGAGCTGCTCCCGGCGCTGCGCAACCGCTGGGCGGACGTGGTGGCCGCCGGTGATCCCGCTCGGTCGCTGCGGCGGCGCTTCGACCTGCTGACGGAGACGCTGGAGCTGGACCGCGAGGTGGCGGCGGCCTGGACGCTCGCCCGGGTGCTGCAGAACGCGGTCTGGGCGGCCGAGGAGGGCGAGGCACGGCTGGACCCGGCCCAACGCGTCGTCGCCGAGCTGTTGTTGGGGCGATGAGCACGGACCCCGCGCGTCGTTCAGCGTTCTCGCAGGGGCGTGAAGCGCACCGGCGTCCCCGGCCGTGCCTGGGCGGCGGCCGCGAGGTCGCCGACCGGCACGACGCCGATCACCGGATAGCCGCCGGTGGTCGGATGGTCGGCCAGGAACACCACCGGCTGCCCGTCCGGAGGAATCTGCACCGCGCCCAACACCATGCCCTCGCTGGGCAGTTCGCCCTCCCGGGCGCGGGCGACCGGCGGGCCCTCGGTGCGCAGCCCGACCCGGTTCCCGGTCGGCGAGACCAGGTACCGGTCGCGGCCGAGGCGGGCCACCGCCTCCGGGGTGAACCAGTCCGCGCGCGGTCCGAGCCGCAGCCGTAGCACCAACTCGGCCGGGGGAGCGGGCAGTGGCACCAGCTCGGGCCGGGGCCGGTGCGGCGGCGGGGCGCCGACCGGCAGCCGGTCCCCGGCGGTCAGCGGGGCCGGCCCGAGCCCGGCGAGCAGGTCCGTCGAGCGGCTGCCGAGCACCGGCGGGACGGCGATCCCGCCCGCCACCGCCAGGTAGCCGCGCACCCCGGCCGTCGCCGCCCCCACGTCGACCACCGATCCGGCCGGCACCACGAACGGCGCGCCCCAGGCGGCCGGGCGGCCGTCCACCCGGACGGGCGAGGGCGCGCCGGTGACGGCGACCAGCACCGGACCGACGGCCCGCAGCGCCACCCCGCCGAGCGTGGTCTCCAGCCCGGCGGCCCCGGGTTCGTTGCCCACCAGCCGGTTGGCCGCCCGCAGCGCGGGCTCGTCCAGTGCCCCGGCCCTCGGCACCCCGAGGTGGGCGACCCCGCGCCGGCCGAGGTCCTGGACCGTGGTCAGCGGTCCCGGCCGCTCCACCACCAGCTCGTTCAACTCCGCCTCCCCTCAGCCCCGTTCCGCCGTGAAGCGGACCCGGGTGCCCGGGGCCAGCAGGGCCGGCGGCTCGCGGTCGGTGTCCCAGAGGGGGAGCGCCGTCCGGCCGATCAGCTGCCAGCCGCCGGGGGAGGGGTGCGGGTAGACGCCGGTGTACGGACCGGCCAGGGCCACCGAGCCGGCCGGGACGGAGCTGCGCGGGGTGGACCGGCGCGGCACCTCGTAGCGGGCCGGGAGGCCGGTGAGGTAGCCGAAGCCGGGGGCGAAGCCGCAGAACGCGACGACGTACCCGGGCTCGGTGTGGATCCGGACGGCGGCCTCCTCGGAGACCCCCCACAGCGCGGCGACCTCGGCCAGGTCGGCGCCGTCGTACACGGTGGGGACCTCCACCAGCGGCCCGTGCGCCGTTCCGGCCGCCGTCGGACGGGCGGTGCGCAGCAGCGCCGCCACCGCGTCGACGTCCGCGACGCCGTCCAGCAGCACGGTGCGCGCGGCCGGCACCAGTTCCTCGACCGCGCCGAGTTCCCCCGCCTCCCGGCGCTCGGCCAGCCAGCCGTACAGCGCCGCCACCTCGGCCGTCCCGGGCAGCTCGACCAGCAGCGCCCGGTCACCGACCAGGCGGACCGTCCCCGCCGTCGGGTGCAGCGGCCCTGCGGCCGGGTGCACCGCTCCCGCCGTCAGGTGCGGTCCCGTCATGTGAAGGCCTCCACCCGGACCCCGGCGGAGGCCAGGGCGCCGCGGATCCGCCAGGCGAGCTGGGCGGCGCCGGGGGTGTCGCCGTGGACGCAGAGCGAGCGGGCCTCGACGGCGATCCGCTCGCCGCCGGCGGCCTCCACCGTGCGGTCCCGGGCGATGCCGACGGCGCGGGTGATCACCGACTCGGGGTCGTGCACCACCGCGTCCGGCTCGCGGCGCGGGACGAGGGCGCCGGTGCGGGCGTACGCGCGGTCGGCGAAGGCCTCGGAGACCACCGGGAGCCCGACGCCCTCGGCGACCTCCAGCAGCAGGGAGCCCGGCAGGCCGAGCACGGGCAGCGGCCCGTCGCAGACGGCGCCCGCCCGGAGCACGCCGGCGACCACGGCCTCGGCCTGCTCGGAGTCGCCGACCACCCGGTTGTACAGGGCGCCGTGCGGCTTGACGTAGGAGACCCTGGAGCCGGCCGCGCGGGCGAACACCTGGAGCGCGCCGATCTGGTAGGCGATCTCGTCGGCGAGCTCCTCGGGGGGCACGTCCATCGCGCGGCGGCCGAAACCGGCCAGGTCGCGGTAGGAGACCTGGGCGCCGATCCGGACACCGCGCTCGGCCGCCAGCGCGCAGACCCGGCGCATCGTCGACGGGTCCCCGGCGTGGAACCCGCAGGCGACGTTGGCGCTGGTCACCACGGACAGCAGGGCCTCGTCGTCGGTCAGGGTCCAGCGTCCGAACCCCTCTCCGAGGTCCGCATTGAGATCGATCACCGCATCGGCCACGCCCGTCCGCCTCCCAGCAGCTGTTGAGCCAGATGGTAGGGCCTGCGGATGAAGGGCGTTGTCCGTGACCCGGGGCGCCCCGCGAGCGCCGCGGCGTGTGCCAGGGACCGCGCGCCCCGGGGCGGCGCCGCGCGGTCCGTGCCGGTCCGCCCGGGCCCGTGCCGGTCCGTGGGCGGGTCGCGTCGGCGCCGGGCTCAGCCGGCCGTCGCCGGTTCGCGCCAGGAACGCTCCAGCGGACGCAGCGCCCGCAGCACGACCAGCAGCGGGATGACGCCGACGACCCCGAACGACATGTCGATGAATCGCCATGCCAGCGGAATCCCGCGCAGCGGCCCGCAGATCAGCGCCAGCGGGATGACGGCCCCGCAGGCGAGCACGGCCCAGCGGATCACCCAGACGTTGCGGACCGGGTCCCTGAGCGGCCCCCAGAAGGCGGCGGCGATCACCAGGTGGGCGAAGGCCAGCCAGTCGGTGCCGTACGCCAGGAAGGGGTGGCGCTCGTTGGTCTCGGCGATGCCGGTGTGGACCCGTTCGAGCCAGGCCGTCGCGCCGGGGAGGCGGTCGCTCAGCGGGGCGGCCGGGCCGGCGGCGAGGTCGACCAGCCAGCGGGTCTCGGTCTCCAGCGGGAACGCGGTCAGCCCGCTGAGCACCAGGCAGACCAGGAAGAACCAGAGCCACCGTCGGACCTTGCGAAGGATGACCGCCGAGTCGCCGTCCATCTCGCACACCTCCAAGCCGAGCATGCCGAAGTGCGGGCGGAGCCTTGTCCCGCCTGCGCGGAAGCGACTCTAGACCTATCTTTTGAACGTGTTCAACTCCATGCTGTGGCGAAGCCGGGCGAGGGGGTGAGGCCGAGGTCGGGCGCGGCCGGGCCGGCGGCGACGGGCGGCCCCGCAACGCGACGGTGCCCGGGCTCCGCGGAGCCCGGGCACCGATGGCGGGCGGTACGCCCGTGCGGCCGCTGCGCCGCGTCCGGCCGTTACGCCGTGTAGGTGTAGGTCACCGGCGCGCTGGTCCCGCCCGCCGTGGTGACCGTGACGCCCACCGGTCCGGCCTGGGCGCCCGCCGGGGCCGTGGCCGTGCAGAAGGACGGCCCGCAGGAGACGTGCGTGGCCGGCACCCCGCCGAAGGCCACCGTCCCGTACGTCAGGTTGCTGCCGATCACGTTCACCCTGGTCCCGCCCACGGCCGGGCCGGAGGTGGGGGAGAGGCTGCTGACCACCGGTGCGGCCGGGGCCGGCGGCGGGGCGCCGGTGTAGTCGAAGGCGGCCGGGGCCGCGGCCGTGCCGCCGGGCGTCACCACGCTGACCGGGGCGCTGCCCGAGCCGCCCGGGGTGGTCACCGTGCAGGCCGTGTCGGTGCAGGTGCCGGGCGCCGGGACGCCGCCGACCAGCACCATGCCGTTGGCGAGGTCGGTGCCGCTGACGGTCACGGCGGTGCCGCCCGCGCCCGGGCCGCCGGCGGTGTCGAGGCCGGTGACGGTCGGGGCGGCCTGGACGGTCGCCGGCAGGTAGCTGCGGCTGCCGAGGTCGTAGCGGGAGATGTGGCCGGTCGGGTCGGTGTCGTTCGGGTTGGCGGCCGTCACGGTGATCACGCCGGTGATCGGCACGCCCGGCGTGGTGGCCAGGTTGAGCTTCATGAACTCGCTCTTCCCGACCACCCGGGTGCCGGTGAGCACGGCCTCCAGGTGGCGGCCGTCGGGCGACAGCGTCTCGGTGAAGGTGTAGTCGTACGGGGTGGAGTAGAACATCGCGCCGCCGGTGGTGACACCGGGCGGCAGGTCGACGGTGAAGTGGGTCGGGCCGGTGAGGTCCGCGGTGCCGGCCGACACCCACGCGGCCGACATGTTGCCGGAGGTGAAGAAGCCGCCGGGGTAGTTCCCGTTCTGCGACACGGTCACGTGCTGGGCGGACGTCGACGTCTGCACGGCGGACGTCCCTGTCAGGGCGGCCGGTGCGGCCGCGGCGCCGGTGGCGAGGACGGCGCCGGCGGCGAGGGTGGTCGCGGACAGCGCTGCGGCGAGGCCCGCCTTGGCCAGTCGGGTGATCATGGGTCGATCATCACCGAACCGACGCGCAGCCCTCACGGTTTTCTCGAATGCGGGTTCGGGAATGGCGGAATCCCGTCGAAACCACGTTCTGAACCGGCCCCTCGCACCGCCGCCCACCTGCCGCTCCGCCCGCCCGCAAGGTCCGTTTCGGTCGATGTCGGTGCGAACCTCTAATCTTGTCCTCCGTGACCGCCATCGCAGACCCGCCCACCGAGCCCGGCCTCCGACCGCCCGCCGGTCCGGCCGCCGCGCGCCCCGCGCCCGGCCCCGCCGCCGACGAGGGCCTGGCCCGCCGGCTCAAGGCGCTGGCCTGCACCGCCCCGCTGCACGACCTGGACAACCGCAAGGTCAACCTGGCCGGCGAGTACGGCGGCTACGCGATGGCCGAGGTGGGCCTCGCCGCGATCGACCTGGTCACCCTGCACATGGACTTCGACACCGGGGCCGACCGCGAGATAGTGCTCGCCCGGCTGCTGCCCCGGGTCGCCGCCCAGGCCGCCGGCCGCCCCGCCACCGAGCACGAGCGAGTCGCCCGCTGGGTGCTGGAGTCGCTGATCAACGTCGGCAGCGTGGACCGCGGCTTCCGCGCCGTCTACGGCACCTTCGGCGCGGACGGCGAGTACGTCCGCCGCGACTACGACTTCAAGCTGATCGAGGAGGTCCCCGGCCCCGACGGCGGCGTCTACCTGCGCACCACCGACGAGGCGGTCAACGTCCTGGTCGGCGCGCTCGACACGGACGTCACCTCGGCCCAGATCGCCGCCGAGGTCAAGCTGGAGGTGCTGATCCGCCGCGGCCGCCTGGCCGACGCCCAGCTCGCCGCCGAGCAGGCCCGCTACCGCACCGTCCAGTACGCCGAGACGCTGCGCCGCGCCCTGGACGCCACCCGCCGCAACGTGCGGGCGGTCGACTGGATGCGCGCCGTTCCGGACCTCATCGAGGAGGCGCTGGACCACATCGCGGACCGCTACCGGCACGAGAACGCGATTCTCACCAACATCCGCAAGGCCCGCGACGAGGCCGAGGAGCCGGAGCACAAGCGCCGCGCCGCCGAGCTGGTCGACATCGTCAAGGACTGCATCCGGCGCCACACCCAGCTCCAGACCCGCCTGCTGGAGGCCGGCCCGCTGTTCCGCGCCGAGCAGGACCGGCAGGCCTTCGCCACCCCCGGCGCCCGCAGCGGCATCGACCTCTACGGCCAGCTGCTCGCCCCCGTGCTGCGGCTGCCGGTGGAACAGGCCGTCCGCCCCACCGGCGCGTTCTTCGCCCGCGGCGCCGGTCTGCGCACCCCCGTCTCGGTCCGCGTCGCCGACCTGGTCGACCTGCTGCTCACCCCGCCGGTCGAACGCGAGCACCTCGGCGCCGAGCTGCCCGACCCGGACCTGGTCGCCACCCCGGACGACAGCCGCTTCTCCGAGGCCCAGCTGGAGTCCGCGATGGTCCTGCTCGACCTGCCCCCGGACGCCCCCCGCCGGCTCTCCGGCCTGCTCGCCGACGCCCGCGAGCAGGACCCCGACCTGCCGTACCTGGTCGCCCTGCTCGCCGTGCACGCGGCCAGCCCGCCGGTCGGCACCGCCTACCGCCAGGGCGAGGAGCGGCTGCTGTTCGCCGTGGACGACGGCACCCCGCTGCGCGACCAGGAGTTCGGCGGCGCCGACCTGATCGTCGGCAGCGCCCTGCTCGACGCGGTCGGCATGGCCGCCGACCGCAAGGACGCCGGCTGACGGCCGGGAAGCACACACCGGGACCACACCCGCCGGGACCAGACCTTGCCGGAACCCACCTTGACGAACCGTAACCGCCGCGCCACCCCCGAGGAGCACCGCCCGTGACGACCCACCACGACACGTCCTGGGCGGCCGAGAGCGAACCCGCGGCCCCCGCGCCGATCACCCCGGCCGACGTCGCGGACGCCGCCCGGCTGGTCTCCTTCGGCCTCCAGGCCAAGCTGCTGCCCGCCCGGGACGCCGAGTACGCCGAACTGGTGCGCCGCCACCGCGAGGACCCGCCGTTCGCCCGGCTCGCCGACGCCATCGCCACCGGCATGGGCCTGGTCGTCCTGGAGGTCTCCCCGCGGGCCGGCATGGCCGTGGCCGCCGCCGAGGACTCGCTGTTCGCCGTCCGGATGGGCGACTACTCGCGCCGCGCCGCCTCCGAGTCCACCGACCGCTTCCTGCACGGCCTCGCCCACCTGGCCGTCGCCGCGATGGCCTTCCCCCGCCCCGAGGACCTCGCCGACGACGGCTACCTCGGCCGGATCACCGTCAACGGCGTCGACTCCTTCGTCCGCCAGGCCTGCCGCCGCCTGGAGGAGCAGGCCGACGCCGAGGGCGCCAACACCGACCCGGCCTCCGACGCCCCCGGCCTGGAGGCGGCGTGGCGGGTGTGGGCCCGGCGCACCGCCACCGGCGCCACCAAGGACGCCCGCCGGCTCTCCGGCTCCACCATCGGCATCGTCGCCAAGGCCGTCCTGTTCCTGGTCGACTCCGGCTTCCTGCAGAAGGTCTCCGACGACTCCGGCGGCACCTACCGCACCACCGCCCGCTACCAGCTCCAGGTGCGCGACCTGGCGGGCAGCGCCGCCATGGCCGAACTGCTCGACCTCGGCATCGTCGCGGTCTCCGACGGCACCGCCAGCCTGCTGCCGCCGGACACCGGCGACGAACTGGTCGCCGACGCGGGGCTGCCGTTCCACTCGCTCTGAGCCCGGGGCTCCGGGACCACCCGCCCCGAGCCCCCACCGCGCCGGCCGCGGCCCACCCGCCCCGCGCCGGCCCGCCGCCCATCCCTCACGCCACGCAAGCCACGGAGAACCGCCGCACATGTACGAGCTCAACCGGGTCCGCCTCTACTCGATCGGACCGGCCGGCGCCCGCTACGCCGACACGGTGCTCGACCTGCGCGGCGTCGGCGAGCCGGTCGCCGACCCGGCCCCGCAGCAGATCGGCCTGTTCGGCGAGGACCCCGACGGCCCGGTCCGCCGCCCCGCCCCGGCCGGCGTGCTCTTCCTGGAGAACGGCGGCGGCAAGTCCGTCCTGCTCAAGCTGATCTTCTCGGTCATGCTCCCCGGCCACCGCAACACCCTCGGCGGCGCCAGCTCCGGCGTGCTGCGCAAGTTCCTGCTCGCCGACGACTGCGGCCACGTCGCCCTGGAGTGGCAGCACACCGTCACCGGCGAGCTGATCGTGGTCGGCAAGGTCAGCGAGTGGCGCGGCCGCCAGGTCTCCTCCGACCCGCGCAAGTTCGCCGAGACCTGGTACTCCTTCCGCCCCGGCCCCGGCCTGACCCTCGACTCGCTGCCGGTCGCCGAGCGGGTCAGCCTGGCCGGCGACCAGAAGGCCCGCGGCCGCCGGCGCACCATGAAGGGCTTCCGCGACGCCCTCACCGAGGCCGGCAAGGCCCACTCCCACCTCGACCTGGTCTTCGAGGACGGCCACGACCGCTGGACCGAGCACCTCGGCGAGCTCGGCCTCGACCCCGAACTCTTCCGCTACCAGCGCGAGATGAACGCCGACGAGGGCGAGGCGGCCGGCCTCTTCGCGGTCAAGCACGACAGCGACTTCACCGACCTCCTGCTGCGCGCCGTCACCGACACCCGGGACACCGACGGCCTCGCCGACCTCGTGCACGGCTTCGCCGCCAAGCTCGGCCGCCGCGCCGAACTCACCGCCGAACGTGACTTCACCGCAGGGTCGTTGGACCTGCTGGAGCGCATCGCCGAGGCCACCACGGCCCGCGAGACCGTCCGCGAGGCCCACCGCACCGCCGAGCGCCGCACCCGCCGGCTCGCCCACGCCCTCACCTCGCGCGCGGCCGCGGAACGCGACCGCGCCCAGGACCTCGCCATCGAGGTCGCCGCCGCCGCGAGCGCCGTCACCGCGGCCGAGGCCGACCGCACCCGGCACAGCCTGATCACCGACGAACTCACCCACCGGCACGCCACGTTGAGCCTCACCGCCGCCACCGCCGAGGCCGCCGCGCTGCGCCGCGAACTCATCGACGCCCGCACCCTGCACGCCGCCTGGCAGGCCGCCGAGGCGGTGCTGCGCCAGCGCGCCGCCGCCGACCGGGTCGCCCGGGTCGCCGCCGCGATCCGCGAGGCCGAACTGGACGCCGCCCCCGCGCTCGCCGCCCGCGCCCGCGCCGCGACCGCCCTGGCCCGCGCCCTGGAGGCCGCCGCCGCGGCCGCCGAGTCCCGCGCCGACACCGAGGAGGAGCGCGCGGGCGAACTCCAGCAGGACGGCGGCAAGGCGCAGTCCGACGCCACCGAGGCCGCCACCGCCGCCCAGAAGGCCCGCAGCGAGGCCGAGCACCTGCGCCAGCGCCTCGCCGAGGTCGAGCAGGAGACCGAGGCCGCCGTCTCGGCCGGCTTCATCGACGCCGACGGCGACGTGGACCCGGCCCGCGCCGCGCTGCACGCCGCCGACGTCGAGAAGGCCGCTGCCGCCGCGCTCGCCCAGGCCCGCGCCGCCGCAGAGGCCTCCGCCGCCCGGCTCCGCGAGGCCGCCGCCGCCACCTCGCGCGCCGAACTCGCCGCCGAGCGGGCCGGCGACGCCCGCAAGGACGCCGCCAGGGCCCTCGCCGCCGAGCAGCGCACCGCCGCCCTGCTCGCCACCGAACAGCGCCTCGCCGACCTGCTCTCCCTGACCCCCTACCAGGACGGCGCCGACGAGGACGCGGGCTTCCTCACCCCCACCGTGCTCGACCGCAACGCCGAGTACCTGCGCGAACTCCTCGACGAGTCCATCGCCACCGCCGAACGCACCCTGTTCGACCTCCGGACGGCCGCCGCCGACGACTCCCGCATCCTCGCCGCCCTCGGCGACGGCGGCCTGCTGCCGCCCGGCCCGGACGTGCTCGCCACCGTCGAGTACCTCGCCGAGCACGGCATCCCGGCCCTGCCCGGCTGGCGCTACCTCGCCCAGTCCGTCGACCCGGCCGACCACGACGCGATCCTCGCCGCCCGCCCCGAACTGGTCGACGGCGTGGTCGTCACCGACCCGGCCTCGCTGGAGCGCGCCCGCGAGGCCCTGCAGGCTGCCGCCCTGCTGCCGCGCTCCACCGTCGCCGTCGGCGCCGCCGCCTCGCTGATCGCCCCGATCACCGACGAGCCCGCGTTCTTCCTCGTCCCGCCGAACCCGGCCATGCACGACGAGTCCGCCGCCGACGGCGAGCGCCGCGACCTGCGCGCCCGGGCGAGCGCCCGCGAGGAGCACATCCGCGAACTGGCCGGCCGCCTCGGCGCCGACCGCGCCCTGGCCGCCCGCCTCGCCTCCTGGCACGCCAGCTGCCCGCCCGGCACCCTCGCCGAACTCGCCGCCGCCGCCGAGGCCGCCCGCGAGCACGCCGAGCAGGCCGCCGCCGCCCTGGCCACCCTGCGCGCCGACCACGACGAGGCCGAGACCGACCACGCCGCGGCCGCCGCCGCCCACGAGGAGCACCGCGAGGCCGCCCAGCGCGCCCGCCGCCGCGCCGACGCCCTCTCCGGCCTCGCCTTCCGGCTGCGCGAGCGCGGCAACTGGGCCCGCCGCCAGCGCGAACTCGCCGAGGACGCCGCCGAGTGCGACCGCCGCCAGGCCCTGTGCGCCGAGCGCGCCCGCACCTGCGACGAGGACCGCCGCGCCGCCCAGCGCGCCGCCGACGACGCCCGCCGTACGGCCCGCGCGCTGCGCGCCGAACGCGCCGAGATCCCCGCCGCCGAGCACACCGACGAGCCCGCCGAGACCGCCCCCGCCGCGCTGCCCGCCCTGCGCGAGGCCTACCGCGCCGCCTCCCAGCTGTACGAGAAGGTCGGCGTCGGCGCCGACCTGCGCGCCGAACAGGCCCGCGCCGAGGGCGACGAGGCCGCCGCCGCGGCCGAACTCGACCGCCTCACCAACAAGGTGCGCACCCGGGCCGAGGAACTGCTCGGCAGCCCCGACGGCGCCGACGGCCCGGCCCGGCAGGCCGCCGCCGCCCGCGCCGAGGAGCTGGTCGCCACCATCGAGGCCCGCTCCGCCGTTGCCAGCGAGCAGCTCGGCCGGCTGCGCGGCGAGGCCGAACGCTCCGCCCCCGCCGACGGCGAGGCGCACACCGAGCTGCCCGAGGACCTCGTCCCCACCGACCCGGAGCACGCCCAGGCCCTGCTGCGCACCGCCACCAGCCGGCTCGCCGAGCGCCGCGAGGCCCTGGACGCCGCCCGCACCGCCCACGCCGACCTCCAGCGCACCTTCGACACCGCCCAGGCCGCCGCCGCCGACTTCGACGAGCTGGCCGGCCAGCTGCGCGACGGCCTGCGCGACCACCAGGAGGACCCGGAGGACCCGGTCGAGCCGTACCTGGGCTCGCTGACCGAGGCCCGTACCGGCGCCACCGAGGCACGCCGCGCCCTGCGCACCGCCGCCGGCGAGCTGTCCTCCGCCGAACTGGCCGTCCGCGACGCCTCCGACGCCCTGGTCCGGCACGCCAACGCCGCCCGCTACGAGGCCGTCCGCACCCCGGCCCGCCAGCAGATCCGCGAACTGCCCGCCTCCGCGCTGCCCGAGCACGCCGCCGCCTGGGCCGCCGCCTTCGCGCCCCGGCTGCGGGTGCTCACCGACGAGCTCGCCCAGCTGGAGAAGAACCGCGGCTCGATCGTGGACCGGCTGCGCGGCCTGGTCGAGTCCTCGCTCACCACGCTGCGCGCCGCCCAGCGGCTGTCCCGGCTGCCCGAGGGCCTGGGGGAGTGGTCCGGCCAGGAGTTCCTCCGGATCCGCTTCGAGGACCCGGACCACGCCACCCTGGTCGAGCGCCTGGGCGAGGTCATCGACGAGGCCACCCGCGCCGCCGTCAGGAAGAACAGCGACCTGCGCCGCGACGGCATGTCCCTGCTGCTGCGCGGGGTCGCCGCCGCGATCGGCCCCAAGGGCGTCAGCGTCGAGATCCTCAAGCCCGACGCGGTGCTGCGCGCCGAGCGGGTCGGCGTCGGTCAGATGTCCGACGTCTTCTCCGGCGGCCAGCTGCTCACCGCGGCGATCGCGCTGTACTGCACGATGGCCGCGCTGCGCGCCAACGACCGCGGCCAGTCCCAGCTGCGGCACGCGGGCACGCTGTTCCTGGACAACCCGATCGGCCGCGCCAACGCCACCTACCTGCTGGAGCTCCAGCGGGCCGTGGCCGACGCGCTCGGCGTCCAGCTGATCTACACCACCGGCCTGTTCGACACCACCGCGCTCGCCGAGTTCCCGCTGGTGATCCGACTGCGCAACGACGCCGACCTGCGGGCCGGCCTCAAGTACATCTCGGTCGAGGAGCACCTGCGTCCGGGCCTGCCCGCCGCGCCGGACCCGGACGGCCCGACCATCCACGGCGAGATCACCGCCACCCGGATGTTCAAGCGCCCCGCGGAGGTTCCCGCCCAGCCGTGAAGTGGATAGCGTGATCGTCATGTTGACGATCGCGCACCTCAGTGACATCCACCTCGGCCAGGTCCACCGCGGGGACGGCGGCGAGCGGGCCCGGCGGCGGGCCGAGCAGGTGATGGCGTACCTCGACACCCTGCCCGGCCCGCTGGACGCGGTGCTGGTCACCGGCGACCTCGCCGACCAGGGCCTGGCCGAGGAGTACCGGCAGGTGGCCGAGGTGCTGAAGTCCCGGCACCCGGTGCTGATCTGCCCCGGCAACCACGACTCCCGGGCGCCGTACCGGGAGGTGCTGCTCGGCGAGGAACCGGGGGAGGCGCCGGCGGACGGGCCGGTCAACCGGCTGCACCGACTGCCGGGCGCCGACGTGCTGATGCTCGACTCGTCGATACCCGGGCAGGACGACGGCCTGCTGGACGAGCGGACGCTTGACTGGCTGGACACGCAACTCACCGAGGGGCGTACCGAGTTGCCGGCGCTGGTGGCCTTCCACCACCCGCCGGTGGAGCTGCACCTGCCGTACGTCGACCCGATCCGCCAGTTCGGCGAGGAACGGCTGGCGCGAGTGCTGCGCGAGCACCCCCGGGTGGCCGCCCTGCTCTGCGGCCACGCCCACACCGCCGCGGCCACCACCTTCGCCGGCCTGCCGCTGCTGGTCGCGCCCGGCGTGGTCTCCACCGTCACGCTGCCCTTCGAGAGCGGGAGCGACATCGCCTTCGACCACCCGCCGATGCTGGCCTTCCACGTCCTGGACGGGGACCGCCGGCTCACCACCCACTACCGGGCGCTGCCGGTGCGGGACTGACCGACCCGACCCGCCCGCCGCTACGGGTGGTTGGGCCGAACCCGGGCCTGGCGCGGCGGCTGTTTCCCGGGCCCGTACGGCTGCTGCCCCGGTGCGTACGGCTGCTGCCCGGGGCCGTACGGCTGGGGCTGCGGCTGGGCCGACTCGTACGGCTGCCGGTACACCGAGGAGGAGCCGGGCCGGGGGAGCGGCCGCGCGGCCGGCGGCGCGGAGGGCGTCCGACTGCCCGCCATCGGGTACCCGGAGCCCGGCGCCCGCATCCGCTGGGCCGCGATCTGGCGGGAGATCAGGATCTCCAGCAGGCACCACATGGTGCCGAACACCCCGAGCCCCATCGCCAGCAGCGCGGGCGTCAGCAGCCAACTGCCCGCGTACGAGGCCAGGGTCGCCACCACGACACCCACCAGGGTGAAGGACAGGCAGAGCACCGCCCGGACTGCGGCGGCGCGCACCTCGTCGGGCAGGCGGCGACGACGACGGCGGCGTGGCACGGACATCGAGCGACCCCCAGGCGCGTGGCGCGTGTTCGGTGAAGCATACGGAACGGGCGCACACGAAACACGCCCCTTCGCCTCACTCTGCCCAGCCGAACCGGGACTATGCGTCCGAAACCGTCGAACTCCCGCCAAAACGTGCCATCCGGGCAGTCCCGGTAGTCCCGGCAGGCCGCGAGGGGCGGGCCCGGCGGTCGGGTGGACCAGGGCTCAGCCGAGCTGGAGGTTGAGCTCCTCCAGCGCGCCGGTCACGATCGTCCGCATCGCCTGCTCGGCGTGGACGGCGTCCTCGGCGCAGATCGCCTCCGCGACCTCGCGGTGCAACCGGATGGCGTACGGCTCCGGCTGATGGGGCATCAGATGGTACTCGGTCCGGCCGGTGAGCACCGCCGCGACGGTGTCCCCGAGGTGGGCGAACATCTCGTTGCCGGAGGCCCGCAGCACCAGGGAGTGGAAGGCGATGTCGTGCCTGAGGAAGGCGGTCAGGTCGGCGGCCCGTGCGGTGACCGTCAGATCCACGGCCAGTGAGCTGAGTTCGCGCCGCTCGTCGTCGCTCGCATGGGTGGCGGCGAGCGCGGCCGCGGCCGGTTCGACGGCCATCCGCAGCGAGCCGAGGGAGCGCAGCTGGGCGGGCCGGTCCGAGCCGGCCAGGCGCCAGCGGATCACCATCGGGTCGAAGACGTCCCAGAGCGTCCTGGGCTGCACGGTGATCCCGACCCGCCGCCGGGAGGCGACCAGGCGCATCCCCTCCAGGATCCGCACCGCCTCCCGGACCACCGTCCGGGACACCCCGAACCGGGCCTCCAGCTCCTCGCCGCGCAGCACCGCCCCCTCGGGAATCTCCCCCGACGCGATCGCCGGCCCGAGTTCGTCAAGCAGCCGCCCGGGCAGCCCCTGGATCTCCATCCGCCCAGCCTAGACGCCGGCCCGCCGAGCCCTCATGCCGCCCTGCGGGCGCTGACGCCGCCCTGCGATCCAGGCCACACCGCAAAAGTATGACGATTTGGTTTCCGTCACTTGAATACGTCATATCTTTGAGGCGATAGTGGCGGCCAGGCAACGAAGGAGCACCACCCATGGCTCTCAGCGTCGAGATCCACGACCTCCCCCAGGCCCCCCTCACCGTGGTGGTGATGGGCGTCTCGGGCGTCGGCAAGACCACCCTGGCCCGTCTGCTGGCGGACCGCCTCGCCCTCCCCTTCGCCGAGGCGGACGACTTCCACCCCCCGGCCAACATCGCCAAGATGTCGGCCGGCATCCCGCTCGGCGACCAGGACCGCGCCCCCTGGCTGCGCGCCATCGGCGCCTGGCTCGCGGAGCGGACCGAGTCCGGCAGCGGCGGTGTGGTCACCTGCTCGGCGCTGAAGCACCGCTACCGCGACACCCTGCGCGCGGCCTGCCCGGGCGCCTTCTTCCTGCACCTCAGCGGTGGCCACGAGCTGGTCGAGGACCGGCTCAACCACCGCACCGGGCACTTCATGCCGTCCTCGCTGCTCGACTCGCAGTACGCCGCCCTGGAACCCCTGGAGGCGGACGAGCGCGGGGCCGTCCTGGACGTGGGCCCGTCCCCCGAAGAACTCGTCGAGATGGCCGTGGCGCTGCTGCGGCCCGTCAATGGAGACCTCGCGTGACCATTGCCCCCACTCTGCTGGCGGCCGCCCCACCGGCCCTGCCGCACACCGGCAGCGACTCCCAGCTGCTGATCGCGGTGCTGCTCAGCATCGGTGCGATCGTCGTACTGATCACCAAGCTGAAGCTGCACCCGTTCCTCGCCCTCACGCTCGGCTCCGGTCTGCTGGCCGCCGTCGCGGGCGCCCCCTTCGACAAGCTGCTCAGCAGCTTCTCCACGGGCTTCGGCTCCACCGTCGCCGGCGTCGGCCTGCTGATCGGCCTCGGCGCGATGCTCGGCAAGCTGCTGGCGGACTCCGGCGGCGCCAACATCATCGCGGACACCGTGCTCTCCCGCACCGGCAACAAGGCGCTGCCCTGGGCGATGGCGCTGATCGCGGCCGTGCTCGGCCTGCCGCTGTTCTTCGAGGTCGGCGTCGTCCTGCTGATCCCGATCGTGCTGCTGGTCGCCCGCCGGGGCAACGTGCCGCTGATGCGGATCGGCATCCCGGCTCTGGCCGGACTGTCGGTGCTGCACGGCCTGGTGCCCCCGCACCCGGGCCCGCTGGTCGCCGTCGACGCGCTGAAGGCCGACCTCGGCATCACCCTGGCGCTCGGCCTGCTGATCGCCGTCCCGACCCTGGTCATCGCCGGTCCGCTGTTCGCGCGGCTGGCCGAGCGCTGGGTCGGCCCGCTGGAGCTCCCGGCGCCCACCGCCCCCGCGGAGACGGCCAAGCACGACCGCACCCCGTCCTTCGCCGCGGTGCTGGCCACCATCCTGCTGCCGGTCGTGCTGATGCTCGGCAAGGCGCTGGCCGACGTGGTGATCGACGACCCGAAGGCGATCGGCCAGCGGGTGTTCGACTTCGTCGGCTCCCCGCTGATCGCGCTGCTCGCCGCGACCCTGCTCGGCATGGTGACCCTCGGCAGGGCGGCCGGATTCGACAGGGCCCGGATCTCCGACACCGTCGGCAAGTCGCTCGGGCCGATCGCCGGCATCGTGTTCATCGTCGGCGCGGGCGGCGGCTTCAAGCAGACCCTGATCGACGTGGGCGTCGGCAACGCGGTGAGCGAGTGGTCCGGCAAGTGGCACATCTCGGCGCTGCTGCTGGGCTGGCTGATCGCCGTGCTGATCCGCCTGGCCACCGGCTCGGCGACGGTCGCCACGATCACCGCGGCCGGCATCGTCTCCCCGCTCGCCGCGAACATGTCCTCGACCCACGCGGCCCTGCTGGTGCTCGCGATCGGCGCAGGTTCGCTGTTCCTCTCGCACGTCAACGACGCCGGCTTCTGGCTGGTGAAGGAGTACTTCGGGATGAGCGTCGGCCAGACGCTGAAGTCCTGGTCGGTGATGGAGACGGTGATCTCGGTGGTCGCCATCGCCCTGATCCTGCCGCTCAGCCTGGTCATCTAGCGCGTAGCAGTCGACGCACGAAGCAGTCGACGCACGAAGCAGTCGACGCACGAAGCAGCAACGCCGAGGGGCGGCACCCGTACCGTACGGGTGCCGCCCCTCGGCGTATCCCCGCCCGAACCGGCGGGCGGCCGCCCGGCACGCCGGAGGGCGGGCGCCCGGGGGAGACCCCGAACGCCCGCCCTCCGCGAGCGGTCCGACCTACGTCCTACTTCTTGCGCGTCGCCAGGAAGGCCTCGACCTCGGCCTTGATCTCCGGCGTGTCCAGCCCGCGCACCGTCATCGTGGTGCGGCGGCGCAGCACGTCGTCCGCGGTGTACGCCCACTCGTTGTCCGCCGCGTACGCGACCTGCGCCCAGACGTCCGGGCCGTCCTCGTGGATCGGCCGGCCGAGCTCCGGGTTCTCGTCGATCATGCGGGCGATGTCGAAGGACAGGGTGCCGTAGTGGCTGGCCAGGTGCTTGGCCACCAGCGGCTCCATCCGCGAGCCCGGCTCGCGGTCGATCAGCAGGCGGTGCGCCACCGCGTTCGGCGCGCCGACGCCCGGCAGCGGGACGGTCGGGGCGATCGGGGACATGTCCTCGCCGAGGCTGGTGCCGGGCACGTGGGCCAGCTTCTCCAGCACGGCCCGGCCGATGTGCCGGTAGGTGGTCCACTTGCCGCCGGAGACCGACAGCATGCCGCCGCGGCCCTCGGTGACGACCGTCTCGCGCTTGGCGGCGGCGGTGTCGCCCGGGCCGCCCGGGAGCACCCGCAGGCCGGCGAAGGAGTAGGTGATCAGGTCGCGGTCGAGGTGCTCGTCGCGGATCGCGTGCGCGGCCTCGCCCATGATCTGGTCGATGTCCGCGTCGGTGGCCCGGACGTCCTTCGGGTCGCCGGTGTACTCCTCGTCCGTGGTGCCGAGCAGGACGTGGTCCTCCCACGGGATGGCGAAGGAGACGCGGTACTTGTCGATCGGGATGGTCAGCGCGGCGCGCCACGGCGAGCGGCGCTTGACGACCACGTGCGCGCCCTTGGAGAGGCGGATCGACGGCGCGGCGCCGGCGTCCTCCATCTTGCGCAGGTGGTCCACCCACGGGCCGGTGGCGTTGAGCACCAGGCGGGCGTCGACGCCGAACTCGGTGCCGTCCAGGCGGTCGCGCAGCTCGGCGCCGGTGACCCGGCCGCCGGTGAAGCGCAGCCCGGTGACCTCGGCGTGGTTGAGCACCACGGCGCCGGCGTCGACCGCGGCGCGCACGGTCATCACGGCGACGCGCGAGTCGTTCATCTGGTGGTCGCCGTAGACGGCCACCGAGCGCAGGCCCTCGGTGCGCAGCGCGGGCACCTGCTGGGCGGCGTGAGCGGCGGTGGAGACCCGGCCCATGCCGTCGCGGAAGGCGGACAGCGCCGAGTACAGGAAGACGCCGGCGCCGAGCTTGGCGGCGCCGTGCGGGCCGCCCTTGTAGACCGGGACGAAGAAGGTCAGCGGGTTGACCAGGTGCGGGGCCACGTCGGTGGAGAGCGCGCGGCGCTCCTTGTGGTTCTCCGCGACCAGCTTGACCGCACCGGTCTGCAGGTAGCGCAGACCGCCGTGGACGAGCTTGGAGGAGGCGCTGGAGGTGGCGCCGGCGAAGTCGCCGGCGTCGACCATGGCGACCTTCAGGCCGGCCTGGGACGCGGTCCAGGCGACGGCCGTGCCGAGGATGCCGCCCCCGATCACCAGCAGGTCGTAGGTGGCCTTGCCGAGCAGTTCACGGGTCTCGGCGCGGGAGGCGGTGTGGCCGGCGGTGCGCTCGGCGCCGAGGGTCGGGATGGTTGCCATGGTGGTTGTGTACGGCGCGCGGGTCCGGCGGCGCCGTTACTCCTCTCGTGTGCGGTGCGGCCCCTCGGGAGAGGCCGGTCGGCCCGGTGCGGCGGGCCGGTGAAACACGGTGACACCCGCTGCCGGAACAGCGGGCGGCCGGCCGGGGCACGGGGCCCCGACCGGCTGTTCGATCAGTTCTCCTCTTCCTCTTCCACCCAGTCCATGGTGCGCTCCACGGCCTTGAGCCACTTCTTGTACTCGCGCTCCCGGGTGGCCTCGTCCATGCGCGGGGTCCACTCGGCGGCGCGGTGCCAGTTGGCCCGCAGGGTGTCGAGGTCGTTCCAGAAGCCGACGGCGAGTCCGGCCGCGTAGGCGGCGCCGAGGGCGGTGGTCTCGGCCACGTACGGGCGCTCGACCGGGGCGTCCAGGACGTCGGCGATGTTCTGCATGAGCAGGTTGTTGCTGGTCATGCCGCCGTCGACCTTGAGGGCGGTGAGCTCGACCCCGGAGTCCTTCTGCATGGCGTCGACGACCTCGCGGGTCTGCCAGGCGGTGGCCTCCAGGACGGCCCGGGCCAGGTGGCCCTTGGTGACGTACCGGGTCAGACCGGCGATCACACCGCGGGCGTCGGAGCGCCAGTACGGGGCGAACAGGCCGGAGAACGCCGGGACGAAGTAGGCGCCGCCGTTGTCCTCGACGGTGTTGGCGAGGGTCTCGATCTCCGCGGCGGTGGAGATGATGCCGAGCTGGTCGCGCAGCCACTGGACGAGCGAGCCGGTGACGGCGATCGAGCCTTCCAGGGCGTACACCGGGGCCTGGTCGCCGATCCGGTAGCCGACGGTGGTCAGCAGGCCGTGGTACGAGTTGACGATCTTCTCGCCGGTGTTCAGCAGCAGGAAGGTGCCGGTGCCGTAGGTGGACTTGGCCTCGCCCTCGTCGAAGCAGGTCTGGCCGAACAGCGCGGCCTGCTGGTCGCCGAGCGCGGAGGCGACCGGGACGCCGGCCAGGTCGCCGACGGCCTCGCCGTAGACCTCGGCGGAGGAGCGGATCTCCGGCAGGACGGCCATCGGCACGCCCATCGACTCGGCGATGCTCTCGTCCCAGGCGAGCGTCTTGAGGTTCATCAGCATGGTGCGGCTGGCGTTGGTGACGTCCGTGACGTGCTTGCCGCCGTTGACACCGCCGGTGAGGTTCCAGATCACCCAGGTGTCCATGGTGCCGAACAGGATGTCGCCGGCCTCGGCGCGCTCGCGCAGGCCCTCGACGTTGTCCAGCAGCCAGCGGATCTTCGGGCCGGCGAAGTAGCTGGCCAGCGGGAGGCCGGTCTCGCGGCGGAAGCGGTCCTGGCCGACGTTGCGGCCCAGCTCGCGGCAGAGCGCCTCGGTACGGGTGTCCTGCCACACCAGCGCGTTGTGCACCGGCTCGCCGGTGTTCCTGTCCCACAGGACGGTGGTCTCGCGCTGGTTGGTGATGCCGATCGCGCGGATGTCGTCCTTGGTCAGGCCGGCCTTCTCCAGCGCGCCGCGGACGACCGACTGCACCCGGGTCCAGATCTCGGCGGCGTCGTGCTCGACATAGCCGGGCTGGGGGAAGATCTGCCGGTGCTCCTGCTGGTCGACGGCGACGATCCGGCCGTCGGCGCCGAAGATGATGCAGCGGCTGGAGGTGGTGCCCTGGTCGATCGCGGCGATGTAGTTACCGGTGGAGGTCATGGGGAGGGTCCTCGGCTCGGGTTCGGGGGATACGGGGTGGGTGGGCCTGACGCCTGCTCGGTCAGTCCCCGTGTGCGGCGGGGGCGAACCCGTCCTTTTAGAAGATGGCGTTGTAGACGCCGCCGGCCGCGAGGCCGCCCAGGACCGGGCCGACGACCGGGATCCAGGCGTACGACCAGTCGGAGCCGCCCTTGTTCGGGATCGGCAGCAGGGTGTGCGCGATGCGCGGGCCGAGGTCGCGGGCCGGGTTGATCGCGTAGCCGGTCGGGCCGCCCAGCGAGAGGCCGATGCCCACCACGGTGAAGGCGACCATCAGGGTGCTGGTGCCGGACTGGGAGAGGCCGGAGTTGGTGCCGATGGTGAGGATCGCGAAGCAGAGCACGAAGGTGCCGATGACCTCGGTGAGCACGTTCTGGAGCGGGTTCCGGATCTCGGGGCCCGTCGAGAAGATGCCGAGGGTGGGCTCCTCGTTCGCGTTGAACTGGCCCAGGTAGGTGGCCCAGACCAGGACGGCGCCGATGATCGCGCCGAGCAGCTGGGAACCGAGGTAGAGCGGCACCTGGCCCCACTCGCCGCTCTTGACCGCGAGCGCGAGGGTGACGGCCGGGTTCAGGTGGGCGCCGGACTTCGGAGCCGACATGTAGGCGGCGATGAGGACCGCGAATCCCCAGCCGAAGGTGATCGCCAGCCAGCCGGCGTTGACGGCCTTCGACTTCTTGAGGGTCACGGCGGCGCAGACGCCACCGCCGAGAAGTATCAGGGCGGCGGTGCCGAGGGTTTCGCCGACGAAGACGTCGCCGTTGGAGAACGCGGACACAAAGACTCCCTTGTCCATATGGCCCGGAGGGTGGGGTGGGGGCGGGCGGCCGGTCGATCACTGTGCGGGTGAGCGCACTGTGGGAGTGATCTCTCCGGCCATCGTTCGACAATGTCGACCGTCATGCGGAAGCTTCCTCCCCAGGTCGCCCCCACGTCAAGGCAGGGTTACGCAGCTGTGACCCTCACCTCGGCGGGTCCGTCGACGTTACCGAGCGGAGCGCCCCGAAACGGGACAAAACGCCAGAGGCGCGGACAGGCCTCCCGCCCGTCCGCGCCTCAGCGTGACGAATCGACGGCTCTCCGCGAGCCGTCCGTGGATGTGCTCAGAACCGCCCGGCGCCCAGGTCGCGGGAGATCGCCCGCGCCGCGCTGCGCACCGAGGCCACCAGCGAGGGCTTCACGAACCCGTCCTCGCAGACCCGCTCGACCGCGCCGCTGAGGCACACCGCGCCCACCGGGTTGCGCCGGCGGTCCTGGATCAGCGCGCCGATCGAGGCCACGCCCTCCCAGGTCTCCTCGATCGAGTCCGCCCAGCCGCGCTCCCGGATCAGCGCGCACTCGGCGTCCACGTCGGCCGCCCCGGTCAGCGTCCGCACGGTGTACGACTCGTACGGCCCGTCGCCCAACTCCCCGCGTGCGACCGGGTCGTAGGCCACCAGCACCTTGCCCAGCGCGGTGCTGTGCAAGGGCTGCATCGAGCCGACCTCCAGCACCTGCCGGGTGTCGTCCGGCCGGAACACGTGGTGCACGATCAGCACGCCCTGGTGGTGCAGCACCCCCAGGTAGACCGTCTCCCCGGACGCCCGGGCCAGGTCGTCCGCCCACACCAGCGCCCGCGCCCGCAGCTCGTGCACGTCGAGGTAGCTCTGCCCCAGCCGCAGCAGTTCGGCGCCCAGCTGGTACTTGCCGGTCTCCGGATCCTGCTCGACGAACCCCTCCTGCTGCAGCGTGCGCAGGATGCCGTGCGCGGTGCCCTTGGCGAGGTCCAGCGCCGTCGCGACCTCGGACAGGCCCAGCCGGCGTTCGCCGCCGGCCAGCAGGCGCATGATCGCGGCGGCCCGGGAAAGCGACTGGATCGGGCCGGGCATGGGAACCTCCGCGCTGACAGGCGGTCGACATTGTCGACCGCGGTGGTGACGGGACGAGTCTGCCAGGCCGCGCTGACTCCGTGCACCTTCCCCCCGGGTAACCCGCCCTCCGCCCCCTGTTCACCCACGGTGCGGCCTGCGGTTCGGCCTCGGCGCGTCCGCGCCGCCGACCGCCGACCACAAGCCGCCGACCACAAGCCGCCGACCGCTGGCCTCCGGCCGTGACGTGAGCCGTCCGTCGTCAGCCGTGCGTGCCCACCGCGCCCGCCCGCTGCGCCCGGAGCACCGCCACCTCCGCCGCCAGCGCCGCTATCCCGTCCGTCCCGACCCGGCAGCAGCCGCCCACCAGCCGCGCCCCGTCCGCGAGCCAGCCGCCCACCCGGGCCGAGCGGAAGGTCGGCTCGCCGCACCAGCCCCGCCCGGCGGCGTCCCAGCTCTCCCCGCTGTTCGGGTAGACCACCACCGGCTTCCCGGTCACCTCGGCGGCCACCGCCACCGCCCGGTCCGCGTCCCGGGGCGTACAGCAGTTGACGCCCACCGCGACCACCTCGTCCACGTCGGCGGCCAGCGCGAAGGCCTCCGCCAGCGGCTGCCCGGCCCTGGTCCGGTCGCCCTCGACGCTGTACGACAGCCAGGCCGGCACCCCGAGCCCGCGCACCAGCCCCAGCAGCGCCCGGGCCTCGTCCGCGTCCGGCACCGTCTCCAGCGCCAGCACGTCCGGCCGGGTCGCGGCCAGCACCTCCAGCCGCGGCCGGTGGAAGTCCGCCAGCTCCGCGACGCTCAGCCCGTACCGGCCCCGGTACTCCGAACCGTCCGCCAGCACCGCCCCGTACGGGCCCACCGAGGCCGCGACCCAGCGCCGCCGCCCGCCCGGCTCCGGGCGCGCCGCCTCCCGGGCCAGCTCCACGCTGCTCGCCAGCAGCCGCGCGGCCTGCGCCCGGTCCACCCCGCGGCGCGCGAAACCCTCGAAACTCGCCTGGTAGCTCGCGGTTATCGCGACGTCCGCGCCCGCCGCGAAGTACGCCCGGTGCGCCGCCACCACCGCCTGCGGGTCGTCCGCCAGCAGCCGCGCCGACCACAGCCCGTCCGAGAGGTCGTGCCCGGCCGCCGCCAACTGGTTCGACATCCCACCGTCGAGCACCAGCGGCCCGGCGGCCAGCGCGGCGGCGAAGTCCGGCGGGGGAGCAGTGGGCATGTGGGTCTCCTCTGGCAGAGTTCCTGGTCACAGCCTAGAGGCGGAAGCCCCGGCCGAGCGGGAAAACCGTTTGCCGCAGGGGAACGCAATCGCTACGTTGTGCTCAGTCCGAGAAGAACGACACGGCACCGGCGGGGCAGGTCAGTGACGGTGAGCACGGAAAGGAGCCCGGCGATGGCAGCGGACGACCAGCCGCCCTCCACCGGGCCCGGCGCCGAGCAGGAGTGGCTCGCCGCGTACGACCCGCGCGCCTACGCCCCGATCGCCGTCACCGTGGACGTGGTCGCCCTGACGTTGCGCCACGGCAGCCTGCACGTCCTGCTCGTCGAACGCGGCGCCCCGCCCTACCAGGGCTGCTGGGCGCTGCCCGGCGGCTTCCTGCGGGCCGGCGAGGAAGGCCTGGACGAGGCCGCCGCCCGCGAGCTCGCCGAGGAGACGGGCCTGCGGAGCGCCTCCGAGGCCGAGAACCGGCCCTGCCGCCTCCACCTCGAACAGCTCGGCACCTACGGCGCCCCCGAGCGGGATCCACGGATGCACGTCGTCTCCGTCGCCTACCTCGCCTTCGCCCCAGACCTGCCCGACCCCCGGGCGGGGACGGACGCCGCGGCCGCCGGCTGGCACCCCGTCTCCGACCTGGACCTCCGGCCCCACGGCCGGTCCCGAGCCGCCGGTGCGCCCGCCGACACCCACGGGGGTGGCGTCGACGGGCGCACCGGCCCAGGCCCGCTCACGCTGGCCTTCGACCACGCCCGGATCCTCTCCGACGGCCTCGACCGGGTGCGCGCCAAACTCGAGTACAGCCCGCTGGCCACCGCCTTCCTGCCGTACGACTTCACCATCCCCGACCTCCGCGCCGTCTACGAGGCGGTCTGGGACGAGAAGCTCCACCCCGGCAACTTCCACCGCAAGGTGCTGTCCGTGCCCGGCTTCGTCGAGAGCACCGGCACCACCACCGAGCGCGGCGGCGCCCGCGGCGGCCCCCGCGCCCGCACCTACCACGCCGGCGACGCCCGACTGCTCCACCCCGCGCTGCTCCGTCCCACCCGCGACGGCACGGCCGACGACAGCGGCACCCCCTGAGGTTCCGCCGCTCGCGGCAACACCGCCGGCGCCCCGGGCTACCATCCGGCCATGACCACCGACGAAACGACGCCCCTCGAGGAAGCGCAGCAGACCGCCCACCGGCCGTTCTCCCACTGCCACTTCTGCGGCACGCCCTACCCGCCCGGCACCCGACTCTGGCCGCGCACCTGCCCCGGCTGCGCCGAGATCAGCTACCGCAACCCGCTGCCCGTCGCGGTCACCGTCCTCCCCGTCACCCGCCCCGACGCCGACCCCGCCCTGGTCGTCATCCGCCGCACCATCGAACCCGGCTACGGCGAACTCGCCTTCCCCGGCGGCTACATGGACTACGGCGAGAGCTGGCAGCAGGCCTGCGTGCGGGAACTGCACGAGGAGACCGGCATCTCCGCAGACCCGGCCGAGGTCACCCTGATCCACACCGCCTCCGACCCCAACGGCCGCTTCGTCATGCTCTGCGGACTGCTCCCGGCGCGCCCGCTCGCCGACCTCCCGCCCTCGCGCCCCACCGACGAGACCGACGGCTGGCTGCTCGCCACCGTCGAAACCCCGCTGGTCTGGGACTTCCACAACGGCATCCTGCGCCGCTGGTTCAGCGGCGAGTTCACCGCCCGCTGAGCTCCCGCCCACCCGTCGGCCGACCCTGGCGCGGCGGGCGATCACATGGCATGGTCTGCACCGACAGCCCAACCGGACGGGTCTGCCACGAGCGCTCCCGTCCCCACCACCGGCCGGGAGACCACCACCGTGAGCACCCCACCGCAGGACCAGCCGCTCTGGCGCCCGAATCCCGCTCGCGCCGCCGCCACCACCCTGGTGGCCTTCCAGGCCTGGGCCGCCGAACACCACGGCGCCCCGGCCGCTCCGCTCGCCCCGGCCGCCGACGACCAGCAGGCCGCCCAGCGGTACGCCGACCTGCACGCCTGGTCCACCGAGGACCTCGACCGGTTCTGGACCGCGGTCACCCAGTGGTTCGACGTCCGCTTCACCCGGGCCCCCGAAGCCGTCCTCGCCGACCCGGCCATGCCCGGCGCCCGCTGGTTCCCCGGCGCCCGTCTCAACTACGCCGAGCACGCCCTGCGCGCCGCCGAGGACCCGGCCAACGCCGACCGCCCCGCGATCCTCCACCTCGACGAGACCACCGACCAGCCGGCCGTGCTCACCTGGACCGAGCTCCGCCGCCAGGTCGCCTCGCTGGCCGCCGCCCTGCGCGCCCGCGGCATCGGCCCCGGCGACCGGGTCAGCGCCTACCTGCCCAACGTCCCGCAGGCCGCCGTCGCCCTGCTCGCCACCGCCGCCGTCGGCGCCGTCTGGACCAGCTGCGCCCCCGACTTCGGCGCCCGCAGCGTCCTCGACCGCCTCCAGCAGATCGAACCCGCCGTCCTCTTCGCCATCGACGGCTACCACTACGGCGGCAAGGACCACGACCGCAGCGACGTCGTCGCCGAACTGCGCCGCGAACTCCCCAGCCTGCACACCGTCGTGCACGTCCCGCTGCTCGGTGCCCCCGCCCCCGAGGGCACCCTGCACTGGGACGACCTGGTCGCCGACGAGGTCGAGCCCGTCTTCGAGCCGGTCCCCTTCGACCACCCGCTCTGGGTCCTCTACTCCTCCGGCACCACCGGCCTGCCCAAGGCCATCGTCCAGAGCCAGGGCGGCATCCTGCTCGAACACCTCAAGCAGGCCGGCCTCCACCTCGACCTGGGCCCCCGGGACCGCTTCCTCTGGTACACCTCCACCGGCTGGATGATGTGGAACTTCCTGCTGGCCGGCCTCCTCGTCGGGTCCACGATCGTCACCTACGACGGCAGCCCCGGCCACCCCGACACCGGCGCCCTCTGGTCGGTCGCCGCCCGTACCGGCGCCACCGTCCTCGGCACCTCCGCCGCCTACGTGATCGCCAGCCGGAAGGCCGACCTCCACCCCGGCCGCGACCTCGACCTCTCCGCCGTGCGCTGCATCGGCACCACCGGCTCCCCGCTCCCGCCCGACGGCTTCCGCTGGATCTACGACGAGGTCAAGGAGGACGTCTGGCTCGCCTCCGTCAGCGGCGGCACCGACGTCTGCTCCTGCTTCGTCGGCGGCGTCCCCACCCTTCCCGTCCACCTCGGCGAGATCCAGGCCCCCTGCCTCGGCGCAGCCGTCGAGTCCTGGGACGTCCAGGGCGAGCCGCTCACCGACGCCGTCGGCGAACTCGTCGTCACCAAGCCGATCCCGTCGATGCCCACCGGCTTCTGGAACGACCCCGAGGGCACCCGGTACCACGACAGCTACTTCGACATGTACCCCGGCATCTGGCGCCACGGCGACTGGATCACCGTCACCTCCCGGGGCACCGTCGTCATCCACGGCCGCTCCGACTCCACCCTCAACCGCCAGGGCGTCCGGATGGGCTCCTCGGACATCTACGAGGTCGTCGAGCGCCTCCCGGAGATCGCCGAGTCCCTGGTCATCGGCCTGGAGGAGCCCGACGGAGGCTACTGGATGCCGCTGTTCGTCGTCCTCGCCCCCGGCGCGGAGCTGGACGACGACGTGATCGCCCGCATCCGCACCGCACTGCGCACCGAGCTCTCCCCGCGCCACGTGCCGGACGAGGTCATCGCCGTCCGCGGCCTCCCGCACACCCTCACCGGAAAGCGGATCGAGGTCCCGGTCAAGCGCATCCTCTCCGGCACCCCGCTGGAGCAGGCCGTCAACCCCGGCTCCGTCGACCG
This sequence comes from Kitasatospora sp. NPDC114501, assembly GCF_055633695.1. Lineage (NCBI taxonomy): Bacteria > Bacillati > Actinomycetota > Actinomycetes > Kitasatosporales > Streptomycetaceae > Kitasatospora > Kitasatospora sp. NPDC114501. Next base: position 87,146 of record NZ_JBVKDS010000024.1, read on the forward strand.
CATCGAGCACCTGCGCTTCTTCGAGCAGCTCCGCCTCGACCGCCAGGCCTGACCGGCCCGAGGCACACGGAAGGGGCGCCCCCGAGTGGGGGCGCCCCTTCGCGTCGCTACGCGGTCACTCGCCGGAGAGCACCTGCTGCGCCGCGGCCCGCGCGTCCTCGGCGCTGTCCGCGGCCCGGGCCGCCTCGGCCGCCCGGCGGCACTGCGCCAGGGTGTACTTGGCGAGCGTGGTCCGCACGTAGGGGATCGAGGCCGCGCCCATCGACAGGCTGGTGACGCCCAGACCGGTCAGCACCACGGCCAGCAGCGGGTCGGAGGCCGCCTCGCCGCAGACGCCGCAGCTCTTGCCGCTCGCCCGCGCGGCGTCGGCCGCCGAGGCGACCAGGTCCAGCAGGGCCGGCTGCCACGGGTCCTGGAGCCGGGCCAGCGCACCGACCTGACGGTCGGCCGCGAAGGTGTACTGCGCGAGGTCGTTGGTCCCCAGCGACAGGAACTCGACCTCCTGGAGGATCGCCCTGGCGCGCAGCGCGGCCGAGGGGATCTCCACCATCGCACCGAACTTGGCGTTCAGCCCGGCCTCACGGCACGCGGCCGCGAAGTCCTTGGCGTCCTTGCGGTCGGCCACCATCGGGGCCATCACCTCGAGGTGCACCGGCAGGCCCTCGGCCGCCGCGGCCAGTGCCTCGAGCTGGGTCCGCAGCACCTCGGGGTGTTCGAGCAGGGTGCGCAGACCGCGCACGCCCAGCGCCGGGTTCGGCTCGTCGGCGGGCGTCAGGAAGTCCAGCGGCTTGTCGGCGCCGGCGTCCAGCACCCGGACCACGACCCGGCCCTCGGGGAACGCCTCCAGCACCTTGCGGTACGCCTCGACCTGCTTCTCCGCGGTGGGCGCCTTCGCCGAGTCGTCCAGGAACAGGAACTCGGTGCGGAACAGGCCGACGCCCTCGGCGCCGTTCTCCAGCGCGGCCGGCACGTCGGCCGGGCCGCCCACGTTGGCCAGCAGCGGTACCCGGTGCCCGTCCGAGGTCTGCCCCGGGCCGGAGGAGGCGGCCAGCGCGGCCCTGCGCTCGGCGGCGGCCGCCCGCAGCTCGTCCTGCTTCTCCTGCGACGGCTCCAGCAGCACGTCGCCGGAGCTGCCGTCCACCGCGACGACGGTGCCCTCGGCGACGTCGATCGCCCCCGGCAGCGCCACGACGGCCGGCACGCCCATCGCCCGGGCCAGGATGGCGCTGTGGCTGGTCGGCCCGCCCTCCTCGGTCACGAAGCCGAGCACCAGGGCCGGGTCGAGCAGCGCGGTGTCGGCCGGCGCCAGGTCCCGCGCGAACAGCACGTACGGCTCGTCGCTGTCCGGCACGCCCGGCATCGGCACACCGAGCAGCCGGGCCACGATCCGGTTGCGCACGTCGTCCAGGTCGGCGACCCGCCCGGCCAGGTACTCCCCGGCGGAGGCGAGCAGCGCCCGGTAGGCCGCGAACGCGTCGTAGACACCGCGCTCGGCACTGCTGCCGACGGCGATCCGGCGGGACACGTCGGCCATCAGCTCCGGGTCCTGCGCCATCAGCGCCTGGGCCTCCAGCACGGCCTGGGCCTCGCCGCCCGCGAGGTTGCCGCGCGCGACGAGGTCGGCGGCGACCGCCTCGACGGCGGCCTGGGCGCGGGCCTGCTCGCGCGGAGCGTCCTCGGTCGGGATCTGGGTGGCCGGGGGCTCCAGCACCGCCGTCCCCATGTGCCGCACCTGGCCGATCGCGACCCCGTGGCTCACGCCCACGCCGCGCAGCGTCTTCTCCATGTCACCTGTCTCCGCTGAGATGAGCGGCCCCGCCGGGAACCGCTGAGTGGGGGCCGCCCCGTCATCTCGTCCGGGGCGGGTGTCGGAAGGAAGGGGTCAGTGCCAGCCGAACAGCTGCTCGCCCGCCTTGGCGTCGCCGTCCTCCCGCAGGTCACCGAGCGACTCGGCGGTGGCCTCCAGCGCCACGATCGGCGAGATCGGCGACTTGCCGGCGGCCTCGACGGCGGCCGGGTTCCACTTGATGACGGCCTGACCGCGGGTCACCGTGTCGCCCTTGTTGACGAGCAGCTCGAAGCCCTCGCCGTTCAGCTGGACGGTGTCGATCCCGAGGTGGGTCAGCACGCCGTGACCCTCGGCATCCACGACGACGAACGCGTGCGGGTGCATGGAGACGACGACACCGTCCACCGGAGCGACCGCCGTGGTCTGCTCGCGAACGGGGTCGATCGCGGTGCCCGGGCCGACCATCGCACCCGAGAACACCGGGTCGGGCACGCCCGCGAGCCCCACGATCTTGCCGGTCAGCGGCGACGTCACAGTGGTCATGGTTGTGCCTCCCAAGTGCGCAGTACAGCGAGCGGCCGCGAGGAGCGGCACGACGATCAACTGAAGCCTAAATCATGTCAACTTCGGACATCTGCTGACATTCTCGGGCGAAGGCCCCGCCCGCGCCCACCTCACCGGCCGGCGACTCACCGGCCCGCGAGTGGTCTAGTCCTCTTGGCCGATGCGCCGCACTCTACAGGCATCTTGGCGAATCGGGACCATTGCTGTATATGCTCGCGAGAGCAACAAATCATGCCGCCGTCCGGGGGAGTCCCCGGCGCGCCCCGATTCGCGCTCCGGCTGCCGACCGGCTATGGTTGGTCGAGTCGCCGCGACTCCGCGGTTAACACCAGATTTCAGATGCGAAAAGCCCCGGTAAACGGAGCGGAAAGCGTCTGGTAGGCTGGAAACACGAAAGAGCGAAGCCCCGAGGGTCTGCTGGAAGGCAGTCCGAAGGAAGCGTCCGTTCCTTGAGAACTCAACAGCGTGCCAAAAGTCAACGCCAGATATGTTGACATCCCCGGCCTCGG